>NZ_JBVGQI010000001.1:0-741277 GCF_058189395.1 Psychrobacter sp. CoH-33_TS_01 | reverse complement strand
GCATCAGCATCAGCATCAGCATCAGCATCAGCATCAGCATCAGCATCAGCATCAGCATCAGCATCAGCATCAGCATCACAATCCGCGTCGGCGTCGGCGTCTGCATCAGCGTCTGCATCAGTGTCAGCATCGGCATCAGCGTCAGCGTCTGCATCAGCGTCTGCATCGGCATCGGCGTCAGCATCGGCATCGGCGTCAGCATCGGCATCAGCATCGGCATCAGCATCGGCATCAGCGTCGGCATCGGCATCGGCATCAGCATCAGCGTCGGCATCACAATCCGCATCAGCGTCCGAGTCAGAATCGTCAGCCCAATTGATCTCTGTAGTTAAAGTATCTAATACATTGAAATCATCATCAAATGCTGTAATTTCAAACGCCGTATCGTCCGGTAAAGCTGCCTCTCTATCAGTAAGACTTACTTCCCAACCACCATCAATTACTGGAACAGCAATAGCAATTAAATTACCTGCGGTATCGGTATAGCTAATTTCAACTTCGGTTGCAGTTAATGGTGCATTCCCTCCAAGGTTGTAGCCATTAATAAAGTCGATAGTAATTTCATCTTCGCAGTCGGCATCAGCATCAGCATCAGCATCAGCATCAGCGTCAGCATCGGCATCGGCATCAGCATCAGCATCGGCATCAGCGTCAGCATCGGCATCAGCGTCAGCATCGGCGTCAGCATCGGCATCAGCATCGGCGTCACCATCGGCATCGGCATCGGCATCGGCGTCAGCATCGGCATCAGCATCAGCATCAGCATCAGCATCAGCATCAGCATCAGCATCAGCATCGGCATCAGCATCGGCGTCACCATCGGCATCGGCGTCGGCGTCAGCATCAGCATCAGCATCAGCATCAGCATCAGCATCAGCATCAGCATCGGCATCAGCATCAGCATCAGCATCGGCATCAGCATCGGCATCAGCATCAGCATCGGCATCACAATCCGCATCGGCATCGGTATCGGCATCGGCATCGGCATCGGCGTCGGTATCGTCTAACCAATCTATAATATCGTTTACGGTACCTAATACATTGCCATTTGCATCATAGGCAACGACTTCAAAAGCTGTTTCATCTGATAGTCCTGCAGCTCTCTCTGTAAGGTCAGCTGTCCAGCTACTGCCAACTACTCCAACACTTAGCTGTATAAAGTTGCCATCATTATCGTTATAGTTTATCTCGACCTCATCTGCATTAGGCGTGACATAACCGCCAACCTCATAGCCTTTTACTGAATCTAAAGTAACGTTTTGATCTTCCTGAGAAGCCACCACTTCTTTATCCGAAGTGGTTAACGCAGCGCCATTAAAATCTTCAGCGACAGGCTGTGCATTACTGTTATCACTACCACCACCTCCCGCAGCTGCGGCTACACCTGCCAAGCCAACACTCCCTCCTAGTGCTGCTAACCAAGGCATACCTGCTAATCCCTCACCTTGACTTGAGCTTTGCCACCAAGTCTGATTCAGTGACTCTCCTTCCAATATTTCAGCACCGTTATCACTAGCTTGCAGCGCATTAACATAGTCTGAACCTTTACCGGTCGCATCAACATAACTATAGTACTGACCGTCACCACCCATGCCGACTAAAGTGTTATTACCATCATTGTTATAAAAATCTTCGATAATAAGATCAGGATTTTTGGCATCATTTTCGAAAGATACTTGTAGATCATTACCTTGACGTTTGGTCACAATATCATCGGGAGCTCGACCCAAGGACGGATCAAGTAATTCATAACTAACATTACTAAGACCTTCAATAACCACCGGCTTGCCACTTTGAGTGACAAGTTCACGCATATCTAGCGTTTGAGACTGATCGGTAACCGATACAATAATTGATTTCATTAGAAAATCCTTTTTTATTTAGGTCGTAAACGAGAAAAGTTATTTAATGAATAAAACTGGATAAAACAGTATTTTTCATGCAGCACAACGGCTAATTACCCTCTGTTTTGACTATATTGAATCTTAATAAAACGCTTAGTCATCACCGAGTTGATGCTCTTAGCAGGGTCCTTTTTAGTAGTATTGATACAAATAAAAGAGGCAGTTATTCAGAGTCAATGGTTTGCCCCATGAGTCACACGCGCTTTGCATATCATGTTTTTAAACTATAGACAGAAAAGGCTTATTACAGAGAAAAGTCTTTTGGTAAGAAATAGAGGTACTATTGGATAAGTGGCATTGATTAGCTGCGAGCGGCTTACTCTTCATAGGTTGCTCCATACAAAAATCCTAGGCATCACGCCTACAGAGTGGTAACTTATTTAAATTCTTTAATTTAATAAAACTACTTAAATAATTTAAATTAATTACACAATCACTCTAGCACAGTGCTTTTTTGCAATCATTATCCGTAGAGAAATTCTGATTACTGGTACTAGCATCCCGATATAAATTTATTCTTTATATTTTTTTATAGAATGATATTGGAAATTACCTTTTATCTTTTTAAATATACTTTTCGTCTATATGCCACTGTTTAATAGAAAAATATTTATTCCTAAATAATTAACTCAATTTCTAAACAAAAAAACGCCAAGCAAAATGCTTGGCGTTTAAAGAAATATTGTATAAATAATAAGTGCTGTTATGGTGTGACTAACGCTCTCCCAAACCTTCTGACAAGGTCTTGGTAATAGGCTTAGTTAGATAGGATAATACGGTTCTCTCCATAGCCTTGATGTCTACTGAAGCTGTCATACCTGGTTTAATAACTATCTCATCACCACGTCCTGCAAACTCAGCTCCAGTGATAATCACTTGTACACGGTAGTAAGGCTCGTCACCCTTCGGAGTCTTCTCTATCAAAGTATCTGGACTGATATAAGTCACCGTACCATTCATAGCACCAAATATGGAGTAATCATAAGCATCTAATTTCACAGTGGCGTCCTGCCCTTCTTTGACATAAGCGATATCACCTGGACTTACTTTAGCCTCTACAATCAAATCACTACTAGTAGGCAATATTTCCATAATGACCTCACCAGGCTTAACCACCCCACCGATAGTTGTGACATTAATATTATTCACTTTACCGTTGGTTGGCGCCATCAGACGTTTTTCTTCTAACACTTGGGCGCGATCGCGTAGCTGCTCAAGCTCGGTATCTAGCTCTTCTTGGGCTTTTGTCATATCTGCCTGAGCTTCTTCGAAATACTTATTACGCTTATTATTAATCTGCGCTTCGATATCAGCAACTTGACGGCGCAACTTAATAACATCCGCCTGGCTTACATCACCGTAAGCCAATAAAGGCTCGTTCATACTCAACTCTTTATTCGCGAGCACTAGCATCTTTTCTAGCGAAGAAACATCTTCATTAATAGCTTGCCGGCGACGATTGTATAGTGCCGTTTGGTTTTGTACATATTCTGGATACTTTTTGACATCGTCAGGGAAGACTAATGGCTTTTCAAAAATCTCCGCATTGAGTCGCGCCAACTTAGCTTTTAATGCAGCGGATTTTGAGGCAGAGTTGGCAAATGCTGCCTGAGCACGCTCTTCTTCTAATACGACTAACAATTGACCTTGTTTAATTTCTTCCCCTTCCACCACAGCAATCTCAGTCAACACCCCTCCTTCAGAGGCTTGAATCTCTTGAGTACGAGCGCTAGCAATTACCGTTGCTTTCGCCCGCGTAACTTGGTCGATTTTAGCAAAAGAGGCCCAAACAATAAGGATAATGATGCCGAAGAGTGCTATCCATATGGTCAACCTGGCCCGCCCTACTTTGGGAGATGTTGGCGTATATTTATAGTCTGACATACTGGTTTACCTTACTGGTTATTTTGATTATCTGAGGGCTTTTTTATCGTGGTCGGTTTAATTCTAATCTGCTTAATCGAAGAGTTGAGTGGCTCAGCAGAAAAACTCTCTCCAGTATCAATACTGTTAGAAGTTAGTGGACCCGTACCTGGACCCACATTCTGGTTAGCGACCTCTGCATGAGTACCTGTTTGCGAGCTGTCTTGATTTAAAGTAGCTGAGGTATTAGTAGTACGTCTTGGCTGAATTTTTATTGCCGTTGCTTTAGGCGTCTCTGTGCTATTTGCAGAGGCATTTGTATTGGTATTAGCATCAACATTTTGCTTGGCATTGGCACTAGTAACTGTAGGATTGCTAGCATTACCTCTAGGATTAATTTTTATTGGACCAGACGTTTTTTCTACTATGCTATTGGCTGCCGTATTAGTCCTCTCAGGTGTACCTGCTATATAGCTATTATTAGGATGATTATGGCTAGTGCCATCCTCTTTGGCTGGTTGCTGCCCTGAGTTTACAGGCTGAATTTTAATAGCGGTATTGGGCTGTGCCATTGCAGCTGGCGTATTGGGTTTAGGGCTAGGCTGATTATTCTCGCCAGCAGTAGTATCGGCTGTATTTTCTAATGCCTTTTGTTCGGCTGTAAGTTGTTTTTTGGCCTTCTCATTATTCATCAACTCGTTCAGGACCGCTTGTTTTGGACCATCCATAATAATGCGTTGATTGTCCATAATAATTAGGCGATCCACTAAATCTAGCAAGGCTGTCTTATGGGTAGAGACGATAAAGGTCTGACCCTCTTGTAGCTCATGTCTTAATACTTGTAAACAACGCTGTTCTTGGCGGTTGTCCATAGAAGCCGTAGGTTCGTCTAATAAAAACACATTGGGCTTAGTTAATAGAAGACGAGTAAAAGCAACCAATTGCTTTTGGCCACCCGACAACCCACGCCCGCCTTCACTAATAGGCAAATCCAGACCACTGGAATGGCTTGATACTAAATTAATGAGCCCTGTTTTTACCAAAACCTCATGCATCACATCATCATTAGGCGCGGCCATACCAATCAATAAATTCTCTCTAAGCGTGCCTTGAAAGAGACGATGGTCCTGTTGCAGATAGCCGAGGCGCTCACTCAGGGTCTCACGGCTAATTTGCTGAATATCCAACCCATCTAAGAGGATACGACCACTAGTCGGCGCATATAAACCTGACAACATTTTTAATAAAGTGGACTTGCCTGACCCAATAGGCCCTAAAATAGCGATGCGCTCACCAGGACGAATCACTAGCTTGGGGACAACGACAGCGGGACGGTCATTACCCTGATAGTTAAAGGTCACATCATCACATTCGAACAGACCCTCTACGCGGGACGGCGATAACGGATAATTGACGCCATGATTATCTTGCTCAAGCGCAAATAGCGAATCGATATTTTTTTTCGCTGCCTTCGCATGGGCATATTGTACTAAAAGGTTAGGGATACTCATGACAGGGGCAAGCACTCTACCCCCTAGGATAGAACTGGCAATCAAACCACCAATGGTCATATCCCCTTTCATAACCACAAAGGAGCCAATAATTACGATACCCACATAGCTGACCTGTTGTAACATCTGGGTAAAGTAGCTTAAATTGTCATTAGCATGCTTCATATCCAAATCGTTTTTGATAGTGATATCCATCACATCAAGCCAACGCGATAAGAATTTCCAGCTGCCCGCCCCCGCTTTAATAGTCTCTACGCCTTCGACCGCTTCGACGAGCAAACCCGTTTTATAATAAGAAGCACTGGCGCCTTCAGCCGCAATTTGATCGATACGTTTACGAGCCGTTAAGCCCATCACGATAGCGATACTAGCCGCAATAATAGGGACAGCAGCCACCAACGGTGAGGCGATAAAGGCGATTAAGGTAATAAAGATAATGGTCATGGGCAAATCGACGAGCCCAAATAAGGTACTGGCGGTAAAGAAACTACGGACTTGCTCATAACCGCGTAACTGTGCCGCCATAGAGCCCACGGAGCCTGGCATCTGGTCAATTCGAACTTTTAATAAACGCTGAAATACTTCTCGCGATAAATACTGATCGAGACCCACGACGACCTTATCCATAATGCGTGAGCGCGCAAACTTCATAAAGGCTTCAAACAAGATGATAAGACCGACACCACTGGCTAGGATAATGAGCGTATATTCACTACGGGTCGGAATAACGCGGTCATAAACCTGCATAGAGAACAGCGAGACAGCTAAAGCTAAAAAGTTAATCAAGAAGGATGCTACTACGGCCTCAACCACGATTCCTTTATAATTTTTTAGATCTGAATTTAGCAGCTCACTAAAAGAAGAACGGCGTTTTTTAATATGATCGTCTTTTAAGCGCACCCGCAAAATTAACGCCAGCTCATCAGCGCGAGAATGGGTTTGCCGATCTAACTGTTTAAAATTCCAGCGTCCTTGCGGGGTTTGGGTATCGATAACGCCCCAACCAATATCTGGGCGAAAAGCCAATAATGGTAAGAAAGCGGCATCGGGCTGCTCTAATATCTCGGGTAAATCTTCAACGCCGACCCCATTCAATACCGAGATTACCCCGCCCAAGGTATTGACCTCTGGACCTTTATGAGCGGCAGCTTTTTTAATATGGCGAAGGATAATTTCCTGCAAACGCACATTATCAATTGGATAGCCCTGTTGGCTCAGCAAATGTCTAATGGCATCGGCAAGCGTCTGCTCTAATGGTGGCTCATCAATGACAGCATCCAATAAGGCATTATCAAGGTCTGAACCGCCTTCAGGGGTAGCGGTACTATCAGCATGCGGATTTTTAGGGAAATTTTCGCTCATACTAGTCACTTATTAGTTAGCTAGACATTGGTTAATTGGCTAGGAATCGGAAATAGTATCAAATCAAACAGACCGTAGCATTAACGGTAAAACAAAAGGCTTAAAGGCCACTTATATTTATAGAGCCTATTATAAGACCTTACTATAAACCCTTATCCTACGAAGTAGCTTACTCCGTCTCAGGAAAGCTATCTTCTTCAACGAAACGGTCGCTAGTAGCAAAGCGATCTGTGGGGGCGGAGCCAATATTGGGTGGCAAATCACCGCTTTCTATCAGATCGCTGTCAGTAAGGACAGTATCATTATCGAGCACAGTATCCACTTCGATAAAGTTATCCTCTCGGGTGACTCGAACCAACTCGCCTCTATCCAAACTGGCTTGAGCTCCGGCGGGCAGTCTAACTTGTAGATAAGATTCTGGCTGACTAGATGCGTTACGATAGCCAAGGTCGCGACCGATATCCTGTATTTCTTGCTTCTGAAACCAGTTCTTGACGGGATCTAAAGGTTTAAAGAGCTTGGTAGGCTGTCTATTGTGGGCAAACTGCTGCCAAGGCATCACCCCAAACTCTACCTGCAGCTTATAAAACGCCCCTAATATATCGGCACGGGTTTGTACCAATTGGATTTGATAATCACTATGCTCACGCACAGCATTCAATACCTCAAGCCAAGACTTACGACCGGCGATAAACTGACGCCGATAGGAATTGACCACAATTTGCGCTCCGGCGACGGCAGCCACTAAGGATGCTTCTCGGTCTTTGGCGCTCGCAAATTGCTGATATTGAACTTGAATATCTTCCATTACATTACGACGAGCAGCTTCTTGATTCTGCACTAAGCTGCTGACCCGGGCTTGTGAAGCACGGGCTAAAGATAAGTTGGAAAATCCAGCGCCAGGATCATAACTCAAGCCCAAGGAGAACTTGCCGTCATCTTCATTATCTTTGTGATAATAGGCGTGTTCATATTGGGCATACACTGTGGGATAGCGTGAGGCCTGCTGAGCTTCTACTTCTTGTTTAGCAGACTCAATTTGAAAGTGTTCTTTGACGACTGTGGGATTATAGAAACTGGCTTGGTTAAAGGCCATTTGCTCAAAGCCAGTAGACTGGCGCTTGGCTTGATCTACTAATATCTCGATATTAGGGACGCTGAGGGCAGTACCCTGTGATAATGGTTGACCAATGATTTGCTCAAGACGGGCCGCGGCAATACGTTGCTGTTCAGCGGCAGCTTGATAGGCATTTTGTTCTTGTAAGATACGGTTGGTGGCAAGCTCTAGCTCAATACGGGCAGACACACCCTGACCAACACGACGTTTCATCATCGCTTCAAAATCATTAAGCTGCTTTAAATTTTCAATATAAACCCGCTGTTTCGCCACCGCAGTGATATAACTTTGCCAAGCATCAATAGTAGTTTTAGCCACTTGGTTTTGCTGCTCATAGATACGCTCGACCGCAGCCTTATCATCGAAGATAGCCTGATTCACATTCGCTGTTAATTTACCACCTGTCCACAGTGGCTGGCGAATAGTAATCTGCGAAACGATATCATCCTCTCTATCATATCCTGTGCTAATGCTAGGCGTAGGCAATAAATTCAGCTTGGCCGCATTGATACCTTCAGTAGTCGCTTGTTGCTCAGCTCGTGCAGACCCCACCAACGGATGCGTCTGAATAGCCTGAGAAATTAGTGAGTTAATCTGTACATCAGTAACGACAGCATAGGCGGTTACCGAAGTGCCAAACCAGGAGAGTAAGCACGCCGCTAATAAACGACTGATAGTATGATGAGTTTTCTCATAGGTTGGTGACATAATTTCTGGACTGTCCCTATCAATATAGTTACTATTTTATTGTTTTACTTCACGTTAATGCTAGTAAGCTAGCTACCCACTATAAAAACAATAATGGTATCAGATGGATAAATTAGTTATTCAATATTACTATAGTTATGTTTAGATAATATTTATGGATTATAAACTATTTATAACGAATATAAACCAACTATTTTCGGGTTTATTAATTTCCTAATTATAGTAAATTGATCTGTATACGAGTTAAATATTTCTAGGCACTATTATAGAAAGCTACAATGAAACAGGTTTTTAAAATAGAGATATTTAATGAATAGAGTTACTACTCAACCTAAGCTTCTATCAAATAAATAGTTTTAAATATAACTTACTACTCCTTTAAGAGCGCACTATAGCAGAAATTATAATTAGCTTTAACAGATATTTAGACCCAAGCGTCGCCAAGCACTTATTGCAATAATGCCGATAATGTTTAAAAGCAACTCGCAACATCTGTCGCTTAATACGCTATATTTAAGTCATGATTACCAACCTTAGCAATCTAAAATCGCTAACAATGTAGATTTTCTCTTCCTCGTGATAATATGAGCCTCTAGACCCTACCGGGGTATTATCAGCTATATGATCTAACTTATATCAACTCAGCTAAGACGACATTATGACTACTAAATCACGGGATAAATGGTTACCTGCCCTACTATTGGCTGGCATAGTGCATGTCATCGTATTTGCGGCCCTGTATGTCAATTATGCGAATAAGAATAATCCCGTAGCGACAGAAACTAATATTAACTCTGCACCGTCTAGCCAACCAGTCACTACTAGCCAGCCTACCGCTCTCGTTAGCGAGACGGAAATTAGAGAAGTACCTGTGGTAGATGGCAGCCCTAATCAATCTACAGAGTCACAAAGCGCAAGTAACGCTCAAAACTCTAGTACAGAGGGTAATCGTGATAGTGACAATACTGCGAATACAGACAGTAATGATAATAAACTTGCGAAAAGTACAGCAGATAAAACTAGCGACAATAGTGAAGTTACCGCTAAATCCACTGGACAAGTTGCTGATATAGCTATGACTCAAAAGGCTACCCCGGATAGTGACATTACTACCCCAAGCAACCCATTGACCACGCAACGATCGAATGCTGGGCTGCTAGACATGGACATGCCAAGTCAGAACAGCAACGGCAAAACCACACTAGATAAAGACTATAATAAGACGAAAAGCGAAACAGAAGAGTTGAATGCCAAGATGAGTTCAGGTATCAACGAGATTAAAAATCGCACTCAAAAGAGAATCGAAGAAGCAGAAGCTATGCAAGCTTATGCCCATGCCGTAGACAATGGCAGACCTAGTGTGGCTCTTAGCAGCAAGCCAGCTAGCAGCACACCGGCCGCCAAAACACCGTTAACTGAAAATACCGATACCATATCATCAAAAGCACCCTCGAATAGACTCACCACAGCTACTGAAGACTAGTGACTGAGCGCCATCGCTAGTAGGCCAAAGCTAAATATCAGCATGGCATACAGTAAAAGACAATCACGAAAAAGGGCTAACCATCGAATAGAGTGGCTAGCCCTTTTTTACACTTGCGCTTTCTTATACTTAATTAACCAATAAGCTCATACCTATAAAGCTCATCACTTAACTTTTTAATAGTCAGTCAGCTCTTTAATGAAAAGCGCTTAGGCGCCTAAATGCTCGCCGACACCTTTCTCAGCCAAATACTCATTAATCTCTGCTAAACGCTCAGGTGTGCCCACATCGATCCAATTGTCGGCCATAACTTCAGCTGCAACCTGAAACTTAGGCATCGCCTTTTTGAGCAGTACCCCTAAAGGAGCGGCTTGTCCCTCTACGAGACCCGCAACAATACTGGGTGACAAGACACTAATCCCAGCAAAGGTATGTTTTTGTGCATTAGCTATCGCCTGCTCACTGGCCAAACCATTCATAATAGCAAAGTCCCCACCATCATTATGCTGCGGATTATCAATCATAATGAGGTGAGCCAATTGATCCGCGCCCAATTCATAGTCGGTCAATTGCCCAAAATCGTAAGTCGTCCAAATATCTGAATTCACTAAGATAAACGGAGCGTTTTGCAACTTATTATGCTGTAGCGCATTAAAAATACCGCCAGCAGTCTCCAGTGGTTCATCCTCTTCAACGGACCAATGCAACTTGACACCAAACTCACTACCATCCCCTAGCTGCGCCATCAGCTTGTCAGCCAACCAAGAGGCATTAATCGTGATATCGGTAATGCCTGCTGCTTTTAAAGCTTTGATATGCCAGACAATCAGTGGTTGACCACCGACCTCGACCAAAGGCTTAGGGGTCTCTAAAGTTAGCGGACGTAAACGGGTACCTTTACCAGCCGCAAGAATCATTGCTTGTGTAATCTTTGCCATTATTTATCCTGAATATTGAGTCAGTAGCTTGTTTATTGGTAATTTATATAGCGTTAAAGCTTAAATGCATTAGAACCTATGCTGCAAATTTCTGTTTAAAAGCCGGCATGACGGTGTCTTCAAGCCAGGCTTTAAATTCCGTAGCTATAGCAGCTATTGGGCTATCATTATGTTGGCTCAGCCAAGTCAATTCTACTAATAAGTCGCGCATTACTTTAGGAATATCGGCCAAATAGCGGGCCTTACCATCGCGTTCGCTTAAGCGTACGAAAATTCCTAAAATTTTCAAATGGCGTTGCATGCCCATAACCATCAGGTCATAAGTCAGTTGCTCGACCGTGATATCACTGACCTCTGCGGCAATATTGGCAGACGCTAACTGGTCGCTATAATATTGAATCCAGCCTGCAATCCGCGCTTCTGACCAATCCACATAAGCATCGCGTAGTAAGGAGGACAAGTCATAAGAGTAGGCACCAATCACCGCATCTTGAAAGTCAATCACGCCTAGACGCTCTGCATCTGCGCAATCTTGCATCAGGTTACGGCTATGATAATCTCGATGTACTATAACGCTAGGCTGCGCTAAGACTTGCTCTATAACGGCCTGTTTAAGCGCTTGCCAGCACTGCTGCTCAGGGGCCGCAAAGGGTACCCCAACGTAAGGGATAAACCAGTCGCTGAACAAGTCCATCTCACGCTCCAGCATAGCAGCGTCATAATGAGGCAGTTGTGCTTCAGCAGGAGCAATCGTCTGCAATTGTAATAAGGTATCAATCGCCTGTTTATAGTAATGATCTACAGTCTCTGCTGGTGCATCGGCGACCAAATGGGCAAACTCTGTAGTGCCAAAATCTTGTAATACCAAAAACCCTTGCGCCATATCTTTGGCGATAATGGTCGGTACATTAATCGTCTCCGCTAGCAGCTCATCCACTGCGACGAACTCGACAATAGATTCCATCTCAGGAGGCGCATCCATCACGATATAACGCAGTGGTTCAGTGACCGTATTGGCCTGACCCTGCTCGCCCGCCTTTGCGGTTAAACAAAGCCGATGATAACGGCGGAAACTGGCATCACCCGGTAAACTGTCTATCTGTAACTCATAGTTATTAAACTGCTGGTGCAACCAATGGTGCAAAGTAAGCTCACGCTCGGAAAGGGCTTGGGTAGATGCAGTCATAGTACTCGTCTTATCCATTTTTCTTAGTAGGGTGATCGGGCATCAAGCACTAGTCTATTACCTTGTTGGGCAGCTAGACCCGCTAATTAAGCACGCAAACGGTCAACTTTATTCAGACTATTATTTGCATAAAACCATCTGTTGGCAGGCGCTATGATGCCTAGTAAGTGGCGGATAGTGTAGCTGATTTATAACAGCTTGACTATGCGCACCGCCACCTGTTTCAGCAGATAACGCCAGAGTGACTAAAAAATACCGCCGCTAGCAAGTGCGAGCATCCCTGTCTTTTTAACCGTATTTTACTGAGGTGATTCATAACTAATAATGCTATGATTGCGCTAAGCAACAGGGTAAAATCTGCAGCGTCTTGACCTTAAGGCTAAGCCTGCCGCTATAAGTATCAGCCACTAAGAGTGGTAATAAACCAAAGATACTTAGTGGCGCTCTAAAGATTGCCGATAACGCCTGGCCTGCTATACAATACCTAGCGAAGCCACTGTCGCTAGCCATAGCATCATTAAGTGACTGAATTACTGTCGAATAATATAGGTATCCCCTTGCCATACTCACCATTATACCAAAGCATTCACGTCATCTTATTTGGCGCTTTAAGCCTGACTGCCCTGTCCATGAGCGCAGGCGCTAATGCGGCTATCAATGATATTAGCTCACGTACTGTTATTAGCAGTGCCACGGCCGCTAAGACCGCAGTACCTTCAGACATGGCGACGCTACCCTCTGAAAATCTGTCACTCGATAGGGCTATTGACTCAGCTCCTGATGTCGATGCTAGCAATGCTGCCAAGGCCACTAAAGATGCCTTTTTATTTGATAATAATATCAGCACAGATACGGATATTGATTTTGATGAGACTGCGGCTAGCGCAGAGAGTGCAGTAATCGATAGTGAGAGCGCTCAGACGGCCACTAACAATCTTACCGCATCTACAGCTGCTCCTTTAACTACAGAGTCCGTAGATTCTACTGCCTCTGCCAATACCCAACCCGCCATCCAAGCCGATGATGACAGCATTCAACGCAGCCTTGAGCGCCTCGCTGAGCATTACGAGCTAATCCCAGAAGAAGAAAAGCAGCAAAGAAAGCAAAATGGCCTGACTCTAGAGAACTTACTCAACCTAGACCAAAACGTGCCAGCAACCACAGAATCAACGCTGCTCCCCTCCAATGTGCCTTCTAGAACGGCTGCACAGAATACAGATGACACCTTAAACAGCAGTGCCCGCTGTGAAGGCCGTTGGATTTATCCAAAAGCCAACTCTAAAGCGGCGCTAATCACTGATGCTGAGGGCGTGGTTCGTCCAGATATGAATCTGTATGCAGAGTCTGACTATGGCTATTATGACAATGTCGATTACGCTGAGCTGTCGGGCAATGTCATCATTGACCAAGGGCCGCAACATATTGAAGCCGATAAAATCCTAGTGAATCTGACTAGCGGTGTTGCAGCGGCGCAAGGGCAAGTCATGTTTACCGATGCGGCCATTTCTCCAGCCACAAATGGCGGGCAGCAACCGTCTCAACAGAGAACGGATGGCGGTATTATTGGGGTAGCGGATAGTCTTGCTTATAATACAGAAACCGGACAATCGACTGCGAAAGATGTAGCCTTTGCTAGCGTGCCGTTACAAGCTCATGGTTATGCCAAACGCTTGAATAAGCCTAGCGATACTCGCTATGAGCTCGATGAGGTTATGTTTACTACCTGCCCTCCTACCGATCGTAAGTGGCAGCTCGATGCTAAAAATATTGATATCGACACTGAGACGGGCCGCGGCGTAGCGACCAATACGACTTTCCGTATTGCCGATGTGCCCGTATTGTATTTGCCATACTTCAACTTTCCTATTGATGCCCGCCGTAGCAGTGGCTTTTTGACCCCGCGGGCTAGTATCGGCAGCGAAAGTGGCCTTGAGTTAGACATCCCCTATTACTTTAACCTCGCGCCCGAATATGATGCGACATTGAACACGCATTTATATACCAATCGTAATCCTATGCTCACTGGGGAATTTCGCTATCTGACTGAAAACTACGGTGAAGGTCAGCTGACGGGCTCCTATTTGCCCAGCGATAGAAAGTACGATGGCGAAGACCGTAGCAGCTTCTTTTACGATCATTATTGGGCGTCAGAAGCTATCCCCCATCTAGATGGCGACATCACTTATAAATATGTCTCTGATGCAGACTATCTTACTGACTTTGATACTTTAGGCATTGCAGACAATAACATCAACTTACCGAGACGGGCACGCTTGAATTATTATAACGACCTAGTCACCGGTGAGCTAAAAGTTGAGACTTTCCAAAGCCTAAAAGCCTTTACTAGTGATGATGTGGCTATTGCGGATAAAGACAAACCCTATTCGCGCTTGCCACAGCTCAACCTAAACTATAGATTACCTTGGTCCGATAAGATTGATATTACCGGCGTGCATGACTCTGCTTACTTTAAAAAGTCTATCGATGATGGCTCAGAAGCAGAAAAAAGCGGCGTGCGTATGTATAACAAAGTGAGCGCCAGTTATCCGGTAGAGAGCGCTTGGGGCTATGTTACCCCGCAGGTCAGCTTGCAGCATCTCTTCGCTTCATACGACCAAGACAGTCTTGATGACAATGACTTGAGCCGCGATGATGGTAGCCAGTCAGTATTTGTACCACAAATGAGTATCGATGCCGGCTTGCACTTTTCTAATACCGGCACCCCATTTGGTTGGTTTGACGACACTTTGGGTGGCTATCAATTGCTGAGCCCCAGACTGAAATACACCTATTCACCTTTTAAAGAGCAGAACTCTTTACCGAACTTTGATACACGTATTGCGTCTATTAACTATAAGCAACTGTATGCTGACAGCTGGTTTTTAGGCCATGACCGTTTGCAGGATTTGCATGCTGTCACCCCAGGGCTAAACTATCGTTACGTCGACGCAATGGGCGTGACACGTTTTGATGGTAGTATTGCTGAGCAATTTTATATTGAAAATGGTGAAGTCACGTTATCCGAAGAAGCCGAAGTATTCAGCGAGGCCTCCTCTGGTGTAGTTTGGGAAGCCAGTACCCAGCCTTATAATAACTTTTGGGTGGACTTGAGCGGAGCGATGACGAACAGCTACGATTTAAACTACTTAACGACAGAATTACGCTATCAGCCTACCGATAACAGCTTATTTAACGTAGGTTATGTCAAGCGTCGCGAAGACCCGAATACCAACCAGCTGCCCTTATCCGCAGTGACCGCCTCTAGTGTCTTTCCTATTAATAATAATTGGCGAGTGCTCGCGCAAGGTCAATACGATTTAAAACGTGACAGAATGCTAGATGCCTTAGTTGGGGTAGACTTTGAGGATTGTTGTTTTGGTTTTGCGGTATATGGTCGTCGCTACTACAATGATTTAAACTTGTCAGACAAACCTAATCAGGCCATTATGGCGGAAATTCGTCTGAACGGACTTGGCGATAGTACCAGCCGTCTGACGCGCCTGTTATCGGATAAAGTTTTAGGTTTCGAACCGGTGCAAACGGCTTGGAAAGATTAAGTCATTTATTTTGCATGCCAAAGATTAGCCTAACTGCTTGAAGGCTAGATAATAGACTTTAAGGTTAGCCCACAGATTACGATTTTAAAAGCTTCAAATGCGACGATTCGTGGCAACAAATTTAATGAGGAATTTCATGACAGTTTTATCTTTTCGCCGTTTAAGTGGTGCCACTTTACTTACCTTGAGTGTGGTCGCTGGTCTGAGCATTACGTCTGTGGCCAATGCTGCAGAGACCAATAAGACCGAGCAGGCACAAGCTGCTACGCCAAAGCAAGTCTCACGCACTGCCAGTCAAGATGGTATCGTTGCTCTGGTCAATCAAAGCGCTATTTTAAAAAGTGATCTCGCCGTAGCGGTCGCTCAAGCGAAACAACGTGCCGCTCTGACAGGAGATGCTATCCCTACAGGTCAGCAGCTACAGAGTGAAGTTTTAAATGCTTTGATACTGCGTGAGTTACAACTGGCGTTAGTGAAACGTGTGGGCATCAAACCAGATGACAATGTGGTCAATGCACGTTTGGCCCAAATTGCGCAAAGCCAAGGTATGAGCAGCTTAGCTGAGCTACAGCAACGCTTTGATGCTGAGCAACCGGGCAGCTATGCTCGCGTGCGTCAGCAAGTCATTGAAGAAGCTTCGATTCAAGCCTTACAGCAGCGTCAGGTAGCCAGTCGTGTGCGTATCACCGATCAAGATATCGAAGCCTTTTTGGCCTCTCCTGAAGCCAAACGTCTGAATCAAAGTGAATACCAAACTATTCACGTGCGCGTGCCTTATATAGATGATTATAGCCGTCTGTCTGAAAAGCAACGTGATGAGGCGCTACAAGTCGCTAATAAACTTTATCAAGCTTTAAATACGCCAAATGTTGATGTTAATGCTGCCATGGCTGAAGTACAAGGCAACTATCCGGTGCCGCTACAGGGTGGCAATATGGGCTATAACAAAGCCGCTGGCCTACCGCTGCAACTGGCCAATGCTATCACTGACTTAAAAGTTGGTGAAGTTAGCCAGCCTATCATTAGCCCTGAAGGCATCGATGTCGTCAAACTGGCGGATAAGAAAAGCGCGGATAAAATGGTTATCCCGCAGTGGCGTGCCCGTCATATCTTAGTGAAAGTCGATGAGTTGCAATCAGAAGAATTGGCCAAGCAAAAAATCAATGATTTGTATGAGCAGTTGCGTCGTGGCGCTGACTTTGCAGCCCTAGCCTCTACCTACTCTGACGACTCAGGCTCAGCAGGCCGTGGCGGCGATTTAGACTGGGTGGAAGAAGGCACGATGGTAGCGCCGTTTGAGCAGATGATGAAAGCGACCCCAGTCGGTGATTACTCTACCCCTTTCCAAACCCAGTTTGGCTGGCACATCGTCAAAGTGGACGATGAACGCCAACAAGATGTGAGTGAGCAGTATCGCCGTAAGATGGCGCAGGAAACTTTGTATAAGCGCTTAGCGCCGCAAGCACAAGAAGATTGGCTACAAGAATTGCGTGCGGGTGCTTATGTCAAAATCTTTGATGACAATATCTCCACAAATTAAGGCCAATAGCAGCTAAGCTAATAGCTGCTATTTAAAAATATGCCTAATAAAAAAGCCTCTATCACTAGAGGCTTTTTTATTGGGCGATCATTTTGAGCTTTGAAGCTAATTAACCCTTAACTTTTTATCAGGTCAATTATCGTCTCAAGCCAGTTATCTGCCTAGCAACGCACGCGGGTCAATAGGATTGCCATTTTGGCGCACTTGGAACTCTAGTGCGACCTGATCCGTTTGTCCGGTTCTGCCTATAGTAGCAATACGCTGACCTCGCTGTACCTGATCGCCTTCTTTGACCAACAGCTGGTTATTGTGCGCATAAGCGGTAATATAGCTGTCATCATGACGAATCATAATGAGGTTGCCATACTCTGGCAAGCCATCACCCGAGTATAAAACCACACCAGATTGGCTGGCGACCACGGGATCGCCTTCACGGCCTGCAAACCACATGCCCATGACGCCTGATTGTTCATCAAAGTTGCGGATGACTTGGTTGCTAGTAGGATAGACAAAGCCTTGAGTATCTGTCGCTGTGGTGCCATAAACAGGGGCCGATGGTTTTGGCGCAGATGTGGTAGGCTGCTGCGGACGCGTCGTGGTCTGATAGCCCGTATTCGCTGGCGGGCGAGCTTGCGTATTACCGCCTTGCCATAATTTTAACCACTGACCTGAATAGATAGTATATTGACTGTCTAAGCCATTGATAGCGCCGATATGGCGATAATTTAAGCCATAACGTGCGGCTATCTGGCTAACTGTGTCACCACGTTGTACCCGGTAAAAGTTAGGAACGCCTTGCGCATTAGCGACGATGGTAGGACCCGTTGCTCCGCCTGCTTGGTAAGTGGGCTTAGTCGCACACCCTACAGCGCCTATTGCCAAAATAGCCACTGCGGCTAGAGGACGCCATTGCTGCCAAGTTGTCTTAGTGTTCATAATATTTCCTATCTGTGTAAGCCATGAATTCAGTACCCAATCTCAGGCAATGGTCGTGAGCATAAGCGTCGCAAACTGACCATATAGTCGGTCATTTACTGCCAATCCTGAGCGGTAAAACTGTGTAGTGTAAATGATGTGCTATAGCTAAGCTACTCTAAAAAGGCATTATCCTAACAGCATGATGGTCTCAATGTGACTGCTAAGACTGTATTAATACGATTATAATAAAGCAATGGTTATGATAAAATTCAGTTATTAGCTCTTATTAAGTTTTTAAGTTTATCTGTCTAAAAAGACGTTAATCCAGTTAGGTTTAATGGCTCAAACTAGGCTAAATAAACCCAACCAGGTCTAATAAATACGATAGCCCGTTGCAAAGCGGCTTAATAAGCCGAGTAAAAGTAATACGACACTTTTAGTATGACGAAAATATCACATTACAATGAATAATTTATCCGCCAACCTACCCTTATACTAATACCTTGTCTATCCTAACTCGAACGCTGCTGATGTCAATTAATCTAGCAACTTAATAACCTAATATTACACAGCATACAGACTGCCTTAACGTAAGTCAGCCCCCAGAATAGAAGGGTCATAAATGTTGCTGAATCTTGAGTTTAGAACACAATATGGCTACACTTAGCCCAATATATTATGTGACATTTAGGGCTCCAGCCATTACCATAGGGCTATTACAACTGCAAGCAAGTGTGCTACTGAATGAACGGTTTGTCTACTTTACATGAGATATCAATGCCTTCTATAAAAGATTTTTTTATGACTAAATCTTCTGCGCTCGGTACTGGCCTGTCTTATAAAAAGTCGCTCTCTAAGTTGAGCATGGCGAGCATTTTGATTAGCTTAGCACTGATGAGTCAGGTGGCTTCAGCGGCGAATACTGTTTCTGCTACTATCCCTGTCGACATGTCAGGTATTAATATTACGCAGCACGAAATTGCGGTCATGCATGTGTTATCTGAGATCTGCCCGCCTATGTTACGCGGTCCGCAAAAACAGCGTTTTTTCAATGCTTATAATGCTAAGCTGCATCAATTAATGCCGAGCTTAGCAGACCCAAAAGCTGCTATTCAATACTTATCTACGCAGCAGGACTATCGAGAAGTTTTGCAAACTATCCGGGTGTGGACCATGCAATTCTCTAAAAGAGACAATAGATTGCTTTGCCAAGATATGGCCAACGGTGCTTTTTAATCCGCTTAATGAATGATTGAGCCTTAGTCCTTAACGAATTCAGTTAAACATTACTGCTCAGGCAGACCTAGTAAGCACGTCGTGTACGTGCTTTTTTTATGCCGCAGTTTTGTACGACGAGCTCATGGCTCCTCATACGCTAGCCACGGTTTACTCATAATTATAAGTTGAACCGCTTAATTGACCTTTTAACCCGTAGCTCTAAGCAGTTTGTTTTTTAATTAGCACATTTAGCTATTTATCCCCCATAGTCATTTTGCTAATATAGTGCCCCTAACTTCTTATTCGACTTCTTCCTATTCTCTTATGGATTTGCAGTGTAAGACTCAATTCTTTGAACGCTTTAATCATGTGGTGTAGACAGTTATGACAGACCTTCGCTTAAAACATAAACTTCTTTCGGTAGCCGCTTTAACTGGCTTGTCGGTAGTCTCACTACCTGCATTGGCAGAAATTGCGCCCCCTGAGATTGACAGTACCGCTTATGTTTTAATGGATTACAACACGGGCGCCATCTTGGCTCAGAAGAATGCAGACCAGCCCTTACCGCCTGCGTCTTTGACTAAAATGATGACCAGCTACATTATTGAGCAGCGCTTAGCGAATGGTGATTTAAAGGAAGATGAGCCCGTACTAATGAGCAAAAATGCCTGGTGCCGCGGCAGTAGCACTGAGTCTTGTATGTATGTGCCGGTCAACCAATCGGCCAGCGTCATCGATATGCTACGCGGTATTATTATCCAGTCGGGTAACGATGCCTCAAAAGCTATGGCTGAACATATTGCGGGTAGCGAAACTTCATTTGCTACTTTGATGAATGAGGAAGCTGCCAAAATTGGTATGAGCAATACTCATTTTGAGAATGCTACAGGTATGCCTTCTGAAGGCCATGTCGCTTCTGCTATGGATTTAGCAAAGCTGGCCAAAGCTATTATCAAAAACAGCGACAAATACTACGCCATCTACTCAGAAAAAGAGTTTACTTATAATGGTATTACCCAAGGTAACCGTAACGCTCTGCTCATCACAGACCCTACTGTTGATGGCCTCAAGACCGGGCATACCGATGCTGCGGGCTACTGCTTAGTCGCCTCAAGCAACCGTAATGACATGCGCTTAATCTCAGTCATTATGGGCGCCAAAAGCATGCAGGATCGTGCCGACCAATCGCGTGAATTGTTAAACTGGGGTTATGGCCATTTTGAAACCGTCGTAAAAGCGCCAAAAAATCAGTTTATTGCCAAGCTGCCAGTATTATACGGCGAAGGCGAAAGTGTTGATGTTGCCACTGCGGATACGCTACAGGTGCTCACCACCAAAACGCAAAAGAATAAAATCACTACGGTAGTCAATATTCCTGATAACGTGGAAGCCCCTATTGCAGTCGGCCAAAAAATTGGCGAAATGACGGCTATGATTGATGGTAAAGCCGTTGCTACCGTACCTGTTGTTGCAACCCAAGCTGTTGAACAAGCAGGCTTTGTGGCTCGTATGTGGCAGCATGTTGTGCATTGGGTCAAAAATATCTTCTAAGTGTTCTATACGCTCCCCTAGGCAGCTTTTATAAGTCGACTTAGAGAGCATACGCTAGCTTAAAGCGTTAGCCATAAAAAACCCCCAGCATAATTCTTATTACGCTGGGGGTTTTTTATGGTTTAACAATCTTTTATATCATTAACTATAGCAATTATTAACTGGTTGAATTACTAGATGTTTAAATCATCAGCCATTGCTTTAATTCAGCCGCGATGGCTTCTACACTTGTAGTGGCCTCTATATAGCTATCGATACCTGCAGCTTTGAAGTCTGCATCAAAATCCTGCCATTTTTCATCAGCATGCACTAGGTAAACAATAAAGATGCGATTCGTCGACTCTATCGACCTAACCTCTTGCGCGATCTGTATGGCTTTTTTAGGGACAATATCTTCAGCGATTAGTAGTAAATCAAACTCATGATTGCGCAGTGATTCAATCAATAGCCTTTGGTGCTGTATGGACTTAGGCGTTAAGCCAAAGTTAGTCAGCTGATTAGGTAGGGTGTAGGATTGCTCTTGGTAGTCTACTTGATGATAGTACAAAGCATTAATACCGCTAAGCAAATTACGGTTATGATGCTCCTGCCAGTTGTCTAGCTGCATCGTGACTCTAAATTTACTGCCTTGACCTGCCCTGCTCTCAACATCTAATGCCGCCCCTATCAGATGCGCCATCTGTTTCGCGACTGACAATCCCACGCCAACCCCTTCAAACTCTCGATTGATGGAGGGGTCAATCTGGAAAAACGGGGTGAAAATATCATCCACATAATGCTGGTCGATACCGATACCCGTATCGATAACACTGACCTGCCAACGGGTATTTTTATCAAAATGATTCAGGTGCGACTCAATAGTAACCGTACCGCTCTTGGTAAACTTAATCGCATTGTCTATTAACGTGGTTAAAATTAGGCGAATCTTACTGATATCCCCTTCTAGCTTATAGCCAATATGGGTGATACGACTGGTCAATACTAAGTCTTTTTGCCGAGCCCGCGGCTCAAACTCAACCATCAAATCTGACAATAACTGTAGCGGATCAAACTCTACTGGGGTAAGACCAATTTGACCTTTTTCAATTTTATTGAGTTGGATAATCTGCTCTAGGGTAAAATCTAAATGCTGACTGCCCTTACGAATAATGGTCAACGCATCTTGCTGCTCGCTACTGAGATAGTGATTATTCAGCAGTTGTAAGCCGCCAAAAATAGCATTTAACGACGTGCGCAGCTCATGGGTAATCATGCTCTGAAAGCTATGCCGCTGCACATCTAAAGACAAATCCTTACTATAGAGCTGCTGCTCATAAGCCTTGAGGGATTCGTGCTCTTTTTTCATCTCAGCCAAGCGCTTGAACAGGCTAATCATTGCCCCTTCAATACTGCTGACTTCAGGCAACTCACGGTCTTGTTGAATAATGGGCAGCTGAGTCAGCTCAGGATTATGGGTAACCTCTTCACTAATTTGCGCCAACCGGACAAACTGACGCACCGGACGTGTGAGGACTCTTAAGATAAAGTAAGCACTCAAAGGCGCTAAAATTAAAGCCAAAAGCCAAATAAAACGATACTCTCTCAGCCACTGCGCCCGCAGCTCTTCCACATCTAAAGTAATGCTGATATAGCCCAACAAGGTATTGTCTTCGACCACCTGCGCAGATTTCGCTGAACTATCACTAGACGTCGCCTCTGCAGTCATATCTCTAGAAATAAAATAACGGCTGGTGACGGCCTGATTAATGCTGGTTGTTTCCGCGAATAATGCACAGCGCCAATCTGCTTCGGCTTGCTTATCGCGCACAATAGGATGATCAATAGAATAGAAAATGATACTTTGAATAGTAGGGTCGTTATTGAGCAGCTCACTGACTTGGTCAGCCACTAAATCTACACCTTCGGGGGAAGAAGCACTGCTGGCCAGTAGCTTACCAATTTGCTCAACATTATGTACCTTAGTCTTATAATCGCGAACCAAATCATAAGTCATGGATATGCCTAAACCCAAAACTGCGGAGATACCGATGATGGAGATAATCCAAGTCCGCATCAGCGTCATGATATCTTTAGGACGGTGTGGTCTCATAAGTGCTCTAGGTAAGGACAAAAAGCCAATAGGTAAATTAGCAATCAAGATAACCATTAACATGGTTATTGGTAGCGCCACTGACAAGGGATAAGGAATTCGTCATGCAGAAAATAAATAGAGACAGCCTTTATATAAAAACTGCCTCCGGTTTGTAGCCACTATTTTAATAAACTTGCTTGTTTAGTAAGTTTGCTCGGCTACGCAGCAGATAGCCACTAGCGAAGTCACTAGTAGCTGGTAACCCTTTGCCTTTTACAGACAACCATTTTACATACCACCATTCACAACTAGCGGCGCTTATTGGTCGTAGTTCCTGTAGTCTCCGCCCCTTGACGACGGCGTTTATCATTTTGACGATACTTTTGCGGCTTTTTGGTGGGGTTCTCTTTTGGCTTGCCCTTGGTCGGTACTTTCTTACGATCCGCATAAGGGTTGTCATTCTTTTTAAATTCAACCATTAGCGGCGTGCCTTCTAGCTTAAAGACTTCGCGGAACTTATTTTCTAAGTAGCGCTGATAGCTCTTTGGCAAGGCTTCAGTTTGGTTGCCATGAATCACGATAACCGGTGGGTTATGACCGCCCAAATGCGCATAACGTAATTTGATACGGCGGCCTGAAACCATGGGTGGCTGATGCGCAGACACGGCATCTTGTAAGATTTGCGTCAAGCGACTGGTCGATACTTTAAAGGTCGCTGACTGATAGGCGCGGTGCACCGAAGGATAGAGATTGCCTACGTTAGTACCATGTAGAGCTGAGATTAAATGAACTTTGACATAAGGAATGAAATGGAAACGACGCTCCATTTCTATTTTTACCATGTCTTTTTTCTCATCGCTCAAGTTATCCCATTTATTAATAGCGATAACGATGGCGCGGCCTGCATCTAAAGCAAAACCAATCATATGCAAATCTTGATCGACAATGCCCTCTTGCGCGTCAATCACGACGATGGTGACGTTCGAGTCTTTAATCGCCTGCAAAGTTTTGATAACCGAGAATTTCTCAACTTTTTCTTCAATACGGCCACGACGACGCACACCCGCCGTATCGATCAAGACGTAGTTTTTTCCTTCACGCTCATACGGAATATAGATACTATCGCGGGTGGTGCCGGGCATATCGAACACAACCACTCGATCTTCGCCTAAGAGACGATTGACCAAGGTAGATTTGCCCACGTTGGGACGACCAATGATAGCTAACTTAAGGCCATCTGGCGTCTCTTCTTCTTCCTCTTCCGGCATGTCTTTAGTGACATCGTCTAACAGGTTGCTGAGACCACGACCATGGCTGGCAGATACTGGATAAGGCTCGCCCAGACCAAAAGCATAAAACTCCGTAATGGCCGCTTCATTCACGCCGTCCATTTTATTGGCGACCACATAGACAGGCTTGCCTAAAGTATGCAAAAATTTAGCAATTTCAGCATCAGAGCCGACAATACCGGCACGAGCATCGACAACGAATACGATAATATCGGCTTCATGGATAGCGGTATGCGACTGCTCGGACATATAGTCATCGATATTGCCACTGCCATCATCAGCTTCCCCAATACCCCCGGTATCCACGACAATAAAGGCGCGGCCTTCGTAATTGGCATCGCCGTATTGCCGATCGCGGGTCAAACCGGCCAAATCTGCGACTAGCGCTTGGCGGGTGCGGGTAAACTGATTAAAGATGGTCGATTTGCCAACGTTCGGACGACCAATTAAGGCGACCACAGGCTTAATACTCATGCGTAACTCTCTTTGCTATGCCAAAAATGGGCAAATTAAAACTAAGGGCACTGCCCAATAGCTTTGGAAATAAGGTAATAATACCATGAATAGCCCGTTATCTAATGACTAACACTGCGGTAAGCTACAGAAGACGCTACAGAGTTAAGTTAGCTAAGGCTAAATAGCCTATAAAATAACGGGCTTTATAATAGTGAGATAGGTATTTTTTATAAGGAACGAGCACTTTATTGATAAAATATTAGCCGTATTTATAAAAGATTATAGGCAAAAACGCAGTGCTCAAAGCACTGCGCTGACCCTAACTAAAAAGGCATTTTGCTACAATCTCGCTATGACAGCGTGTGTCAGTAGCTGCTGAATGACCTAGCGAGCCACCTGCCAAACAGCGACTTGGCCACTGCTGCTTTGAGCCATCAGCAGGTTACCTTGCACTTGTAAGCTGCGCAATGCGCCTTTAGTTTGTACACGGCTAACGATATCACCGGTAGTCGCATCAAAGATATGAACCACCCCTTCGAAATCCCCTACCGCAAGATAATTGCCAATGACCACAGGGTTAGTCAATTGACGGTAAGCCAACGCTTTACTTTCCCAAATAGGTTGGCCAGTAGTACGATTATAAGCTCGTACATCGCCGTCTAATGTCGTGGCAAAAACCATACCTTTGGCTAGGGCTAGCGCACGAGTACTAGCGGCTTCATTAACGAACATGACTTGTCCACTTGCCAAATCAACGCCAAGCATCTGACCGCTATAGCTAATAGCATACAATTGGCCGTTATCAACGACAGGCATTGCGTCCATATCGCTCATACGTTCAACTTCACTACTGCCCATGCCTAGGCCAATACGGCGTGACCATAAAGGCACACCTGACTCAATACTAACGGCATGAACACGACCATCTGCGGTCGCTAATAACGCTGTATTATTGTCTAATAAGGTGGGTTTGGCACTACCGCGTACGCTAATTGCAGGTACTTGGGTAGCGAACTGCCAAATAGATTGGCCTGTTTGTAGCGATAGCCCATGTAAGAAACCATCATTGGCAGATAAAACGACACGGTTATTGTGAATCAATGCTGGGGTTAATACGCTACCCGATAGCTGCTGTACCCAACGCTGAGCACCAGTCTGGGCATCAACCGCCACAATACGACCTGAACGGGTGCTAACGATAGCCGTTTGGCTGGCAGCATCATAAGCTACGCCGCCAGTGATAGGCTCTTTGATGTCTATTGACCAAAGACGTTTGCCCGCTGTATCGTGAGCAGACAAAACGCCACCACGTGAGGCCGCAATCAGACCCGCTTCCCCATATCCTAGCTGTAAATCTAAAGGATCTTTTTTGCTAGCGCCTTTACTGCCCGCATCAAAATTTAGCACAGGCTGTAGCACCGCTAGTGGTTGAGCCAACTTAACCAATTTGACCGGCTCGTTCACTTCAGGTTTGATGCCGCGGTTACAACCAACGACCTGAGTCGCCAGCACACCGATTAACGCTGAGTACAGTAAGGTTGTTTTCAGCGTAGACTGGCGGAGTTTAGCAGGGAATAAAGTCATTGTACGATCTCACCACAGGTAAAAAAAAGAATAATAGACAGAGTAATGGTAGCAGCGGCTACCCATAAGAGCGGCGTAATGCGCCTACTCCTACGTTATTGAGCCCTCTAAAGTAGGCTCACCGCTATACTGTCATAGTTATAAACGGTAAAGCTACGCTACTGCTTAATTAGCAGGGGCGCTCGCAGCTTCATTTTCAATACTGGCTACAGCGGCCTCATCAGCCGTGATGGGAGCGGCTATAGCTTCGTTACCACTAGCGGCTGGGGCGTTCACTAAGCTCGCTGGGCCTTCAATAGGGTCAGGAGTAATGCCTAGGCTTTCCATCTTTAAAGCCAATACGGCGCGGTTTTCTTGACGCTCTCGCAGTTGCTCCCAAGCATTATTATAAGCTTGCGTAGCGGCTGCTTTATCGCCTTGTGCCATATGGATATCGCCTAACAACTCTTGCTTGCTGGCTTCAAAACTGCCTGGCAACTCTTGACTTAGCGTGGCTAAAGCCCCTTTCGCATCCCCATCTGCAAGCTGCACTTGCGCATAACGTAAGACGGTTAAGCCTTTTAGGCCAGCGTCTTCTAAGTTGATATCTAAAGCTTGCTTTAGGGTAGCACTAGCGCCTTTAAAATCATTCGCATCCGCTTGCTGTCGTGCTTGTATAAGCAGCGCCTGCCAAGCGTAAACCGTATCCCCATGAGTGGCGACTAGCGCTTTAATGTCTTTATCGAGCAGCGCTTGTTTATCCGCTAATACTTTCTGCGCATCAGCTTCTAGGTCAGGATTTTGCGCGGCTAACGACACTTCGCCATTCAGTTGCTGAATATCCGCATACTGGTCGGCCGCTACCGTATCCACTTTCGCATGATTATTCTGCCAATAAGTCCAGCCAAAATAGCCGGCAAGCGCCAACAAAATCGCTGTGACAATATAACCGCCATAGGTTTTTAAAGATTCCATTTGATTGTCAGGAACATTATTAGTGGGCTGTGGTTGCGCCATGGTTCTTACCTAATTAACAGAAATAATCAAGATGCCGCCGTAGCCTAGCATCCTACATAAGTTTAAATAGCGGGTTAGTATAACTATTGTCAGGCTCACAAAATATAGTGAATAACGACTTTAGTACCTAACACCGGCTAAAGGCTTGCATTTAGCCCATTATTGGGGCATAGGCAATAAGGTGTTATCAGCCGTCGTAAACCAGTCTTGGTCATACGAACCCTGCTCACCCGTTTGCATATTTTTCACACTAATTTGCCCAGCCTCTACCTCTTGCTGAGCTAAAATTACGGTAGCCACGGCACCCGACTTATCCGCTCTTTTCATCTGCGACTTTAAGCTAGTAGCACTGGCCATTTTAATCCGCAAATCGGGACGCGCGCGACGTAGGGTCTCAGCAAAGACAATACCTTGACCATAAACTTCAGGATGGGCGGCGATAAACACATCACAAGCTGTCATCTCCGCCATCGGATTGACCGCTTCTATTAACAGTAATAAACGCTCAAGCCCCATCGCAAAGCCAACGGCAGGCTCAGACTTAACTTCCTTGCCATTGTCTTGGCCCATGGATTTTAGCTGGCCTATCAGACCATCATAACGGCCACCCGCACAAACGGTAGCTTGGCTGCCCAATTTATCCGTCACCCATTCAAACACGGTCTTATTATAATAATCTAAACCGCGCACTAGACGTGGGTTGATTTCGAATTTAATATTCAACGCATTTAAATAAGTTTGTAAGGTATCAAAATGGGCTTGGCTGTCCTCACCGAGGAAATCACTAAGGGCGGGCGCATTGTCTAAAATAGCTTGCGTCTGGGCGTCTTTACTGTCAAGAATACGCAAAGGATTGGTGGTCAGGCGACGCTGGCTGTCTTCGTCCAGTTGGTCTTTTTTATCAGTGAGATAGGTCACCAATGCTTCACGATAGGCGCGGCGCTCCTCAAGCTCACCCAAGCTATTAATCTGCAAGGTCAACTCGTGGTCAATACCCAACTGTTGCCACATCAGATAGGTCATAGCAATCAGCTCAGCATCCGCGTCTGGCAACTCGCTACCAAAGCTCTCTACCCCTATTTGGTGAAACTGACGATAGCGGCCTTTTTGCGGACGCTCATAGCGGAACATAGGCCCGGTATACCAAAGCTTAGGGTTGTCACCACGGAGCATATTGTGCTCAATCACAGCGCGTACGGCGCCAGCGGTGCCTTCTGGGCGCAAGGTAAGCGGTGTCGGCGGGTCTGACTTATCAGCAAAGCTATACATTTCTTTTTCGACGATATCCGTCGCTCCGCCAATCGCGCGAGCAAATAAATCAGTTTGCTCAACGATAGGCAAACGAATTTGCTGATAGCCGTAGCGTGCTAATACGTCCGCTAACACGGCTTCGAGGTGCAGCCACTGACCACTTTGCTGCGGTAATATATCGTTAAAGCCTTTAATTGCTTTGATCATAAGTGCTCTACTACTTCCAAATTTATAATGTTTATTAATTTAATTTCTATTTTTTAGCCAACTGTTTTAGAGCGCAGTTTAGGAGACCCTATTTAACACGAATAATCTCATTTTCGCGTTGTTTTGCGAGGGTGTCTGCGTGCTCTCGGACCATTTTTTCAATTTCGTCGGCCAGATTATTGGTATCAATCAAATGGCTCTTTTCGCCCATACGATAGACTAGCGATCTTGGCGCGGCGCCCACAATACCAATATCAGCTTCTTTCGCTTCGCCAGGTCCATTCACCTTACAGCCAATCACAGATAAATTCATCGGCTCACGGATGTCTTCTAAACGCGCTTCTAAATCATTCATTACTCGAATGACGTCAAACTCTTGGCGTGAGCAACTTGGGCACGCAATAAAGTTGACCCCATTGGCGCGAATATTTAATGACTTTAAAATATCAAAGCCAATTTTAATCTCTTCTTCGGGCTCTGCAGCTAGCGAAATACGCAGCGTATCGCCAATACCGTCGAGTAATAAGCCGCCCAAAGCAATGGCTGATTTTACGGTCCCAGTACGATAGACCCCCGCTTCTGTCACCCCTAAATGTAAGGGATTATCAATCTGTGCTGAGATTAAACGATAAGCGTCTAGCGTTAAAAAGACATTACTGGCTTTCACTGAGATTTTATATTGATCAAAGTTTAGGCGCTCAAGGATATCAATATGGCGCATAGCTGACTCGAGCATGGCCTCACCGGTCGGTTCGCCATATTTACGCTGAATCTCTTTTTCTAAAGAACCTGCGTTCACCCCAATACGAATAGGAATATTGTGGTGTTTGGCACAAGCGACGACTTCACGGACTTTTTTATCGCTACCGATATTACCTGGGTTAATCCGCAGACAATCAGCACCGGCTTCCGCAACCGCCAAAGCAATCTTATGGTCAAAATGGACGTCTGCTACTAGCGGTACACTGACGCGGCGGCGAATCTCACCGAAAGCCTGCACCGTTTCCATAGTAGGCGTCGATACCCGCATAAAATCGGCACCGGCATCCACACAGCGCTCTATCTGGGCGACCGTGGCGGCAACATCGCAAGTATCGGTGTTGGTCATACTCTGGACACTAATCGGAGCATCGCCACCGACCGCGACTTCTCCGACATAAATCTTTTTGGTAAGGCGTCGTTTGATAGGAGAAGGCGTTGACATAATACAGTCCTTAAGAGCTTATAGTTGACTCATTTTATAGGGTCGATAACAGTAAATAAATAGCCTAACTTTTAAAACACAAATTATTCATGGTTGAGATTAATCGTCAGGTTTTGAGCGATTTCAAGCAGCTCAATACTAAGTCATAGTACCTAAAGGCTACTAGATTATATAAAGGCCAAGCTTAATCTGGCTAAATATGAATCCGCCTGTACTGAATAAGGCACCCTACGAATAAATGGCTACCTAAGTAGCCAAATAAAAAAGGAGCCTATGGTCAGTATAAAACCTTGCCTATTGTAGCGAACTATTATGGCGCTAGTGTGAAGCTGGCTTTATTATTTGTGGCAAATTTGCTTAAGCTGACCGCTTCTTGATTCAAATTTAAATCGACTTTATCGACGTCATTAATCTGAATTTGGAAAGGGGCTTTACCCGATAATTTATAACCACCACGGCTTTGTGTACCCGACATTAACGAATTACCCGCCGCGTCTGTGACGGTAATATCCGTGTTGCCTTTCACCCAAAACTCTAGATTAGCATCACCAGCAGTAGCGGTGTTAGTCGCGTTATCATCAAGATTTAGGGCATTGCCCGAAGCGCTAACATCAGCATTCTGGGCGCCTATCGCCACGCCTGAAGCAACAGCGGCTCCTGGTACAGAAGCGCCTTCAGCTTGCTCCGCAGGACTGATGGTGTCGATCGTTGGCGTCGGCTCTGTGGTCTCGTCTTTAGCATTCGTCACCATCCGCAATAAGAAGACTGCTAAAACGATAACGCCAATAATGGCTAATAATAATAAAGGATTAAAGCGAATTTTGGCGCGGCCTTCCCGTTGCAAGGTCCCCATAGGACGCAAAGGAGATTCAATATCGCCTACCGCTTTAGTTCTTAACTCGCTAGGGTAAGCCGTGTCAAAGCTGTCAGCCACCCGATGCGGGTCTAGACCTAGATACTTGGCGTAGTTAATAGCAAAACCACGGGCAAAGGTCACTTGTGGCAGCGCTTGAAAATTCTCTTGCTCAAGGGCTTGTAAGTGACGCTTTAAGATAAACAACTCAGCGGCTGCATCTTCAAGGGTTAAGTTTTTGGCTTCACGAGCTTGCAAAAGCATCGCACCAAATGAAGTTGGCGGAGTGATTTGCGAATTTTTCGATTGTGCATTGGGGGTTGGGTTGGTTATTTCCATGATGCCTCTGGATTGTTCAGCCAAGTCTTGAGTTGTTTTGCTTCGTTACTAAGGGGATAGCTTGATAAAAGTTGTTGGGCTAGAGCTTGTCTGTCATTAATATTGCCATGCGCGGCGGCCAATTTAATACCTTGCAGTAATAATCTTGGGCTCATTGGCTCATGGCGTAACAGCTCTCCGGTCTCTTCATAGAGACTTTGCGCCTGGGCAATGCGATTTTGCTCAATCAGCAAATCTACCAGTTCAATATGCGCAATGATACTGTTACGGTTGCCTTCAATAGCGCGAATAAAGGCTTGCGTGGCGGCAGGCTTATTGCCGAGCATAAGTTGGGCACGGCCCAAATTCTCTAAGGCGCCAATACGGGACTCATAGCCCAGCTCAGCACCCGCAACTTCAAACTGCTGCACTGCCTCAGCATAGCGCTTCATTTGAAAGAGGTAGACGCCATAATTATTACGGGCCTGCATAAAGCTAGCATCGAGAGCAATCGCCTGTTTATAAGCTGCATCCGCTTTTTGCAGGTTAATGCTGCTGCCTTCCTGCTGCAAAAGGGTGCCCATCATATCATAAGCGGGCGCATAACGGCTATCGGCTGCCAAGGCTTTATCAATCTCACGCTTGGCCGCATCGAGCTCATTTTTACGGATATATTCCGCAGCTAAAGTCGTGCGTATTTTCGCAATTTCGCCTTTATCGCGATTGTAATTATTACTAGGTTGGGTAGTAGTCTGATATTGCGCAGTTTTTATGCCGCTGTCCGGAGCCGTTTGACAACCATTCAGTAGCATGGTCATGCTTAGTATTACGGCGGCCGGTATATTTATGGGAACGTACTGCAACTGAATTCGCATATTGATACTCGGTCGTCTTAATCAAGAAGAATGGCGCCTATTCCTAAAGGTATAGCTTGACGCCCCGCACATTATTATATGAATACGTGGTGAAGTGCCACTAATTTTTCATATTACCCTGCAATTTCAGGCATTGCCCAGACATCGCCCAGTCATTGCCATAGTAAAGCAATCCCGTGATAGGATTCAAGTCATTCGCACTACTGGTTAAGCTCAAGGGTTGAACTGGTGATTCAGTTAGAGGCTTAAGCTTGCAGTCTCTAACCGGTCTTTCACACTTTGCTGCCATTTCGCTGAACGGCGCGTACGGTCTGCAACCTGCCCTACTAGCTGACCACAAGCCGCATCGATATCATCGCCACGGGTCTGACGAATAGTACTCACAAAACCGGCATTATTTAAAATGTTGCTAAAGGTATGAATACGATTATTGCTAGAGCGACCATACGGCGCATGCGGGAACGGGTTAAACGGTATCAGATTGATTTTGCTAGGCAAATCGCCCAGTAGCGCTACCAATTGCTCGGCGTGCTCATCGCTGTCATTGACCCCCGCCAACATGACATACTCGATAGTCACGTGTTTTTTATGACGAGGATTGTTATCGAACACATAGGCACGAGCGGCCGCCATCAATTGCTCTAGCGGGTATTTTTTATTAATCGGTACTAATTCATTACGCAGCTCATCGTTAGGCGCATGCAACGAAATAGCTAGGGCAACATCGATATCTTTGTACAAGTCATACATCTTAGGGACAACGCCTGAAGTGGAGAGCGTGACTCGGCGTTTAGAGAGACCATAAGCATGATCCGACACCATGATACTCATAGAGGCAACTACCGGCTTATAATTTAATAGCGGCTCGCCCATCCCCATCATGACCACGTTCGTGACATTATTATGCCACTCGCTACTGTCGACCCCTTCCATATAAGAAGCATTCGCCACCCACAGCTGACCGATAATTTCGGCAGCGGTTAAGTCGCGCTCAAAGCCCTGCTTGCCCGTACTACAGAAGCTGCAGTCCAACGCACAGCCGACCTGTGAAGAGATACATAAAGTTTTACGGCCATTCACTTTACTGTCTTCAGCGGGAATCAATACCGTCTCAACCAGCGAGCCACCGGCGACTTTAAACACCCACTTACGCGTGCCATCATCGCTATATTCTCTATGCACGACTTCTGGGGCGATCACGCAGGCATGCTCTGCCAACTTATCCCGCAGACCCTTGGACAGATTGGTCATTTGGGTAAAGTCGGTGACCCCATGCTGATAAATCCACTTCATCACTTGGGTCGCGCGAAAAGGCTTTTCGCCTAAAGTCTTAAAGTAGTCACCAAGCTCGCTCTGGCTCATGCCCAATAGGTTGGTGCGTGACTCAGGTATATCTTGTGGCTCTGGCGTATGTACGAGGGGTATTTTAGTCATGGCAGGATATCAATTTAGCTGTGGCTCGAGGTCGCGAAAAATTAGCTTCGCAAAAGCCGGTGAATATAAAGGTGCGCGTATAAACCATCAATGCGTTGTGAATATACAGAGTGTGCATAGCAGGAGAAAATAGGGCTATAGCTTTGGCTTACTAGGTCTAAAACCTTACCAACGCTCGCGCCTATTATAACGTAATAACGGTCGCTTCGTCATAATCGATTCAAAAGGGCAACTTAGCCCTGATTATAGACCCTAAAGCTTGGCGCTCTAAGCTCCTATTCTTAAACTACTCTATAGACGTGATAGGCATTTCTTTTGAGATTCGGAATTCGGCATAAGCAGACCAGTTGTACTAAAAAAACGCTCTGCAATAGAAAACGGCTAAGCAAGCGCCTAGCCGTTTTTAGATGAGTTCAAACTATAGCTAATTCAAGCCCAATCTATTTAGAAAAATAGTATGGCCGCTCGATTAACGAGTACGGGCTACTACTTCGCCGTCATTGAAGAAATAAGCGATCTCACGGGCAGCAGACTCAGCAGAATCAGAACCGTGTACAGCGTTTTCGTCGATGCTAGAAGCGAAATCTTTACGGATAGTACCTTCAGCAGCTTCGGCTGGGTTAGTAGCGCCCATGATTTCGCGATGCTTAGCGATAGCGTTTTCGCCTTCTAATACAGAAACGATAACTGGACCTGAAGTCATGAAAGATTTAAGGTCATTATAGAAAGGACGCTCTTTGTGCTCAGCGTAGAAACCGCCGGCTTTTTCGTCATCCAATTGCAGCATTTTAGCGCCAACAATTTTTAGACCGTTTTTTTCGAAGCGGCTGTAGATTTCGCCGATGTTATTGTTGCCAACAGCGTCAGGTTTGATGATAGATAAAGTACGTTCGATAGCCATGATAGACTCCTAATGAATGAAACTAAAATTTTAATGAGCAACCGCTTGAATAGTTGGAAAGACGGTTAGCTCTTGAGTGTCGCCTATTATAATGATTCAAAGCGTAAATGATAGGGGAAATTTGGTCAATTTATCTTAAGCCAGCGTTAAGGCTAGCCCTATACCCACTCACCTCCCACCATTAGTAAATCGTGCCTTAAAATGACTGTAGCGTATACTTAGGCTATTTTGTCATATCTCTCTGCGATAAAACGGCTAATTACGGCGGAAGGCGACCATATTACAAGTGAAGTTTTGCACCGCTTCGCCATGCTGATTCAACGTATCAATCTGTACCGTTACGATACCGCGGTCCGGTTTCGAGCGTGACGGCTTGACCTCTATAACTTCAGAGACCACCTGCAGCGTATCGCCCGGACGGGTCGGTCTCGGCCAACTAATCTGCCCGCCTGCCCCAATTAGCCCAGAAGCTATAGGAATAGACGCGACCATTAAGCGCATGGTAATGCCTGAAGTATGCCAACCACTAGCGGCGAGTCCCTCAAAGAAAGTCTCTTTAGCGGCCTCTGTATCTAAATGGAAGACTTGTGGGTCAAATTGCTTAGCAAAGGCAATAATCTCTTCGGTGGTCATTGTATAGTGGTCACTGACCCATTTATCACCAACAGTGATGTCTTCTAGGTATTTTTTGGCTAAATCTTGTGTCATCTTTTGCAATCCTTCTTTCCGGGTAATTAATCTGGTCAGTCGATCTGGCTTATAAATAGCTTTAACATGCCCTTAAATCAAAAAGACCCCATAACAAGGTATGAGGTCTAAGCGAGCTAATCATGTAATCGAGCTAATAACCTGTAGCTTACTGCCTAATTACGCATCATACGGGTCGCGCAATACGATAGTCTCATCACGGTCAGGGCCAGTAGAGATGATATCGATTGGGCAATCTATCAACGCTTCGATACGCTTGATATACGCTTTAGCATTGTCTGGTAGGTCGTCATAATTGGTCACACCAACCGTAGACTCGCTCCAACCTGGTAAGGTCTCATACTTTGGCGTAACAGACTCATAGAACTCAGCGTCATTTGCACCAGCACATTCTGTTTCTGGTAAGTCGTAACCGATACCGATACGGATTTCCTCAAGACCATCTAAGACATCGAGCTTGGTCAAGCAAATACCTGACAGTGAGTTTAATACGACGGCACGGCGTAACGCTTCAGCATCAAACCAACCACAGCGACGCGCACGACCAGTAGTAGCGCCAAATTCATGACCCACTTTGGCCAAATGAGCACCAACATCATCAAATAATTCTGTAGGGAACGGACCGCTACCCACACGAGTGGTATAAGCTTTAGTGATGCCTAGGATATAGTCTAGGTATAAAGGACCAATACCCGTACCTGTAGAGACGCCGCCCGCGGTAGTGCTAGAGCTGGTCACAAAAGGATAAGTACCATGATCGATATCTAATAGTGTCCCTTGCGCGCCCTCAAACATGAGGTTTTTGCCTTCACGGCGAAGTTGATTTAACTCTTCGGTCACATCACAAACTAAACCGGTAAGCGCAGCTTTCCACTCTTGGCATAGCGCAAAAGTTTTATCAAAATCGATGGCTTCCACTTTATAGTACTGGGTCAACTGGAAGTTGTGGTATTCGATAAGGTTGCGTAGCTTTTCTTCTAAGTCAGCACGGAACAAGTCAGCCAGCTTGATAGCACGGCGCGCCACTTTGTCTTCGTAAGCAGGACCAATACCGCGACCGGTAGTCCCGATTTTGCCGCTGCCACGTTTGGCTTCACGCGCCTGATCTAGGGCCACGTGATAAGGCATGATTAAAGGACAGTTTGGTGAGATACGTAAACGCTCGCGTACGGGCACTTGGTTGTCTTCAAGATTCTTCATCTCGATAAGCAAAGCTTCTGGTGACAAGACCACGCCATTACCGATAAAGCAGGTCACGCCATCACGTAAGATACCTGATGGAATCAAATGTAGGACCGTGGTTTTACCATCGACGACTAGGGTATGTCCTGCGTTATGGCCGCCTTGAAAGCGAGCGACTGCAGAAGCTTTTTCGGTGAGTAGGTCGACAATCTTGCCTTTACCTTCATCACCCCATTGACTGCCTAAAACGACAACGTTCTTTCCCATAATGATTCCTTATAACACTTGATAGTAAGCGTGTAGCTAGTGAAATTGAGTCTATAAACGACTGACTATAAAATAAAAGGTTGCTGGCAATGATCTAAAACTGGATAGCATTAAAGCTTAATTGGACAACTGCCAAATACCGTCTTGTAACTGTAAGCGCTGCGATTGACTGCTTTGTGAGTCGGTCGCTGTTAACGGCTTAATCACTCGGTAGCCTTGCTCGCGTAACTCTGTGATTTTGCTATTTAAAGCGCTCTGTCCGGTGCTATCTAACTGCTGGCAAGCGGCATAATCAACCACGATTAAATCTTGCTCAGGCAAGTCGATATGGCTTTGCAGGCGGGTCAAATCGAGACTGAAACCAGCGGCACAGCGTTTGTCTTGTGCAGCGCTAGCGTCAGATTTGGCAGCGTTGGCATCAGCATTCATTACCATGCCATCAAAGCGGCCACCACGAGCGACGGCTTGAATATCATTGCTTAGATAGACGTTGAATACGAGACCAGTATGGTAGTGATAACCTGACAGCTCAGTAATATCGATACTGACATGACACTGCCAATTTTGCTCTAAATGCTGCTTTATAGTAGCAATTTGGCTCATCGCTTCGTTAATCTGGCAGTCTTCGCTAGCCGCAGGTGACAAAGCGGCTTTTAAAGTGGCTAAGTCATGACCATTGGCAGCTAGGGCGTAGAAATCTGCGCCCATAGGCATCTCAGTGCTGATACGCTTGAGCTCTGGCAAGGCTTTATTGGCATATAAAGACATCAGTTGCTGCGAGTCGCTGTTACTGATTTGCGCTATTTCACACAACCGTTTAAAGATACTGACTTGACCAATGTCGACGTGACGGCTGGCTTTGAGATCCGCACGGTCAAGCAGACCGAACAACACATCGAGCAATTCAATATCAGCGCTGATATCGGCACAACCGAAGATTTCGGCCCCCAACTGTAGCGGGGTACGTGAGCCAAATAAGCCCGTAGGTAAGGTATGAATGACATGACCGGCATAGCAGTAGCGAGCAATGTGCTGGCGACCTTGATGCTGGTTAAGATGGGCGTCAATCCGTAAGATCTGCGGAGTAATATCCGCGCGCACGCCCATTAAGCGACCCGTTAATTGGTCAATAATTTTAAAGGTTTGTCTTTTTAAGTCTTCGGAGGCATTGTTCAGTAAGGACTCTGTATACTCTATCATCGGCGGGCAGATGAGCTCATAGCCACAACTGACTAGGCGCTTGGTCAACTGGTAGCGCAGCATCTCTTGCTTCTGGGCTTCATTAGATAACAAGTCAGTCACGCCATCGGGCAATAGCCAAATATTGGCAATGTCTGAGCCAGCAGTGAGCTGGGTAGGTGTGGCAGAACCATTAGAATTCGGTTGTGATGACGAGCTTAAATTTGCAGAATCAGAACAAGCAGACACAATCATTCCTTGTTTGGCGTGGCTAAATATCTCGCCAAAACGTTGGTAAAAAGAGTAATAAAGTATGAAGGTTGGTAGTTGAGCAAACGGTCGGTATAAACCTACTATGAAATGTCATTAATAGGTCATCGGCTATTCGAGCGTTAGCTAGGTTTGCTCAGACCTTAGTCTACCATAGCCTACGGACTTCGACTAGGGTTAAGGCGGATTAGTCACTGCAATTTTATAGACTATTAAGCCATTATTCTATGACGACTACCCTGCTATAAAGCACGCTTTATTAAACTCATATTTACCCTGTCGACGGCTCGTATTTGCCGTATCGACTGATAGTATGGGGATTTATAAAGCTTAGAAATGGCACGTACTACCCCTACCTACTTAACCTTATTGAACCCCACTGAACTTAAGTTGCATTGTTAAGATAGCGGCAAAAAAACGTCTATAGTTTGTAACTTCCACTAGCAGAGCTTTTGTATGTCAGTCAAGTAACCAAACAAGTAACCAGCCAACCTCCTAGCATAAAGGCTGCATAACTGCGGTTATTTTAGCCGGAATATGCTACCATTTCGCCCATTAACCGGGTTACTGAATAATGGCTATTTTTATGGCCTTTGTAAGCCGAGTTTGCACCCTATTTTGCTCCTACCCCCTCATTTTATTCTACTTAATAAGGCACGCTGCTATGTCTGAGCTGCATCCCAATCCTGAGATTAATCAACGTAACGTGTTAGGTGGCGAGCTTGCCAGCTGCTGCTTTGCCCCTATTACTGGCTATTATCGCAACGGCTTTTGTCACACTGGCCCTCGCGACCTTGGCCAGCATACCGTCTGTGTCAAAATGACTGCTGACTTTTTGAACTTTTCTGCCAGTCGCGGTAATGACCTTATTACCCCTTTACCTGAGTACAACTTTCCTGGGTTACAGCCGGGCGATTATTGGTGTGTCTGTGCCACGCGCTGGGTGGAAGCACACCAACATGACGCTGCAGCACCGCTTAAGTTAGAGGCCTGCCATGAGAGTCTATTGCACTATGTAGACCTTGAGACGTTGCTGTCTTATGCGCTGTAACTTGCATATGAATTAACTGGCTATACGATGTTAGTAGCTATGCCACTATTTTTCTATTTAAGATGCTAAATTTGAGACCCCTTTATGTCCCAACCCGACTCCTCATCTAATCGACCTGATCCTCACACCAACAAACAGACGTTTGATGGTGCGCAGCAAACGGGCAGCGTCAAAATGACTATCCCAGTGGCGACTAGCAGTCATAGTGCCTACGAGCATCCGTTGTCTGAACATTCTGAATTAATGTCAGGCACTAGCTTTATTTATGGTGATGTTAACGCTGATGATGAAGACGCTTACGAGATTATGACCGTCTATGATCCTGAGGCTGAGCGCTTTGAGGACATTACCTATTCGGTCGAAAATGAAGTGGTTAATTGCTACTCATACTCGCGTAAAACGGGTGAGCCAATAGAAGAGCTGACGCTGGATGAAGTGAGCAAGACGCTGACTAATAACAACCAATTTATCTGGTTAGGCTTATATAACCCTAGCCTTGAGACCGTCTCTGAAGTCCAAGAAGCCTTCGATTTGCACGAATTGGCGATTGAGGATGCTTTCACTGAGCATCAGCGCGCCAAGGTAGAGAACTATAGCAACGATACGGTGTTCGTCGTGGTCCGTACGGCTAAGCTCGATGGTAATGAAATCTGCTATGGTACCACCTCGATGTTTTTGGGTAAAAATTACATTATCACCATTCGTACTGGGGCTTCCAACTCTTATAAACCAGTGCGTGACCACAGTCATCGTTATCCGGAAAAGTTACGCATGGGCCCCATCTTCGTCCTGCATGCTATCTTGGATTTTATTGTCGATAACTATTTGCCGATTACCGACCGTCTGGGCAGCTATTTGCGTGAGCAAGAGCGCGAGATCTTCTCTTATGAATTTAGCAAAGAGACGCTGCAAAGTCTCTATGAGCTTAAATCACAGCTGGTCCATATGCGCGCGGTATTGCTGCCGGTCAAAGACATCTGTAGTTTCTTTATTAATCATAAACGAAGTGAGATGCTCGCCTCCTTCCCTAGTGCGGCGAAACCTTATTTCCGTGACGTGAATGACCACCTTCTGCGCTCGCTAGATGCGGTCAATGGGCTCAATGAAATGCTCAGCGTGGCGATGGACACCTATACGACGATGGTCAATGTGGGTCAGAATGATGTGGTGAGAAAACTGGCCGCTTGGGCCGGTATCTTGGCCGTCCCTACCGCAGTGGCAGGTATTTATGGGATGAACTTCGACTTTATGCCTGAGCTGCATTATAAATATGCTTACTTTGTGGTACTGGGCTTGATTTTAGTCGTCTGTGTCGTGCTCTATCATAAGTTTAGACGGGCGGGTTGGTTGTAGTAGCTTGTATCCCCTTTTAACATAGGGAAGAAAGCCCAAAAAAGCCACCTTATAATCTGAAAAAGCTCATCAAAAAAAGCGCCTCTATAATAAAGGCGCTTTTTCTTTGGTTCATATCTTCATTATTTATTCACGGCGCGTACTGGGCGCCCCTTTATGCACATTATCTTCGGGGCGACCAAACTCTTTTGCCGTCCACGTTAATAGCACTATGGCAATACTTAAAACAAAGATAGCGACCGTAATCGTCATTAGCAGCCATAAGTGGAAAGTATCCGAAACCGCCTGTACATCAACCACTAAGTGGCGAGATAAGGCGGTAATAGCAATATAAATTAGGAACTGTACTGGCAGGCGATGGGTCTTAAAATAAATGCCTATCATGGCCAACAGCTCAAGATAAATGAATAACATCAAAATATCTTTTAATGCTGCCTCGCCTTTGAAGACAATGCCATAAAACTCCGTACCTGCCCCCCAAATAACCACAAATACAATCAAAAATAACGCCATATAATGGGCTATATCGACTAACAACTCGCCAAAATTTTGCACTCGGTGTTGCCAGCTGCTGTTATTCATTCAAGGGTCGCCTCTATAATTGAGGCGGGATGAACTCTATCACGCCCCGTGGGGTCAGTAGTCATCCTTAGAGCTTTAAATTAGCATAGTGTCTAAATAATGAAAAGCTTAATAGAGCGTTTAATTAAAAATAATAGACGCTGCCCTATTAGCTTAGAGCCCTGCCGCTTTTTCAGCCGCCTCAACCGTTTGACGAATCAAAGTATTAATTGTCATCGGACCAACGCCGCCTGGTACTGGGGTATAAGCACTAGCTTTGGCTTCGATACCTGCCAACTCGATATCACCAACACCACCATTATCAGTAGGATGGAAACCGGCATCGACTACGACAGCACCCGGTTTAATCCAAGCTTGTTTAATCAATTCAGGCACCCCTACCGCGCCCACAATAATATCGGCAAGCGCGACATGATCCGCTAGGTTTTGCGTTCTTGAATGGCAAATGGTCACAGTACAGTTAGCATTTAATAGCATCTGCGCCATAGGCTTGCCTAAGATAGCGCTACGACCTACGACGACCGCATGCTTACCTGACAGCTCGATACCTTGATGCTCAAGCAAATGCATGATGCCTTGTGGCGTGCATGACCCGTAAGCAGGCTCACCCATACTCATACGACCAAATCCCAGACACGTGACCCCATCAACGTCTTTAGCTAAATCAATGGCGTCAAAGCAAGCACGCTCATCAATCTGTGCAGGCACGGGATGCTGTAGCAAAATACCGTGTACGTTTGGGTTATTATTCAATTCATCAATTTTCGCTAGCAACTCTTCTGTGGTAGTCGCTGTTGGCATCTCCACGCGCATAGAATCCATCCCAACACGCTTACAAGCATTGCCTTTCATACGCACATAAGTGGCAGAGGCAGGGTCTTCGCCGACCAAAATCGTCGCTAATATCGGGGTGTTGCCCGTTTTAGACTTAATGGCCGCTACCCGCTCACTCAGTGATTGCTCAATCTGTTTGGCAAGGGCTTTACCATCTAGGCAAATAGCAGTTGTAGAATCAGATACTTGGGTCATAAAAACTCCATAACAACGTTTGTTAGATAAAAGGATTATACGAAGAAGCTTTCGATAAAAAATCTCAATCAAAAGGCACTAATTGAAAAGTCTGGCAATAAAAAAAGGTTAAGCAAGCCCATCAGAAGATAAAGCTCACTAAATAAAATAGGCAGCAAACGACCTTAATAAGATATAAAACCAAGGATGAGCCATTAGCAGCGCTATTGTAACGGTAGCAGCCCAAAAGATACAGAAGCAGCTGAAACTTATGCGATGAATGATTTGTTATCTAGTTAGTAATCTAAATTTAAGACAACAAAAAAAGCCTCCAGATATCTGAAGGCCTTTCTCTTGTAATGATACCCACATGGGGAACCATAACTTGATCACTTATATAGTGGTTCTTCATACTCTCCATTCTTTTACCGCTTTCGTCACTGATATGATCATTGTTTACCTAGTGTCCAAGTACGTTTTTTAGTGTCTGTACAATACGACTGTTCAGAACATTCAGTGAACAACTATCGCGCTAACCTGCCTGTGTGGCAAATTTTATATTTAAGTTAATATTCATAGCCAATATGTAAGACAAACATTAGGAACAACCTAAAAAAGCTAGTTCAAGGTTTACTCTAGGTAACTAATACGATAACATTGCGTAACATAGCTATTAATATTCTATCTATTTAGGATTCAAAAAATATTATGTTTAATTTAAATAAAATCATTGCTTTGACTACTGTTTCTTTGTTCATGACGGCTTGTACAATTACTCATGCCCCTATTCATAGATCTTATGAGGTTTCTTCTTGGTATAAAGAAAGTGTAAGTAAATCTGATACAAGTGATCGACTTGGATATTGTAAAACAGAGGTTGGTGCAAGTAAGTTATCACAAGAAGAGGCTAAGAAGTTGGTTGGCTACTGCATGAAAGCTCATGGATATAGTTTAGTGACAGAAACTAAGTATAGATAGGTATAGCCCTAACACAGACAAGTAATTATATTTAATAAGGAAGCTTATGACTTATTCAAAGTCGGTTTTACTAACAGCCGTTTTAGCTGTTTCAGCTATCCCTGCTCATGCAGGAACCGCAGATAAAAAATTAGCACTTGCAGCCGTTAAAAACTACGCAACCTCAATCGCTTGTAGTACAACTTTTGATAAGAAGCCTGAGGACTTTAAGACGACACTAAAATATGTTCATGAAGTTAATTTGTGGGATACGAATACAGGGGATGATTCATATCAAGGCACTGATATTGGTGGGCGAGATTACTTAGTGCATTGGGGTGGAGATGAGGGCTGTGCTGGTGGGTCAGGTACATACTCTTACTATGTCACACCAGTTAGTCGTATTAGTGATACTAGGCCATTCCTAGTTGACGCAAGCAACTATAATATCATTACCGCTTTATATGAAAATGAGAACACTATAAACTCTCGATTTATTGAAAGTGTTACCGTCAAAAACAATGTAGTTGAGGTTATCTCCTCTGATTTCGATAAAGATGAGTGTAATAACTGCGCCTCACTAAGGTATAAGTACAAGCTAAAGTATCAGAATGCACCAGATGCGGGTTGGCGTTTATTTGATACGCAATTTTTAGGGAAAAGAGCACCTAGAACTGAATTTGACTAAAGCCAGATAAGAGTGTCCAATATAACTGAACCGCCCCGACTTTATCGGAAGCTTATTTGCTTGAATCAGGCAGCAACACCTGACATGATTAAACTATCATAATACCGCTTTTCAAATTCAAAAGATGAAACGTAACCAATTGTGCTATGTAGACGAGTCTTATTGAACCAATCCACCCATTCAATGGTACATTCCCCAGCTATTAAGTATCAAAGACGTTATCCATTACACAGGCCTTAGTCGCTCTAGCATCTATGAGATGATTAACGAGAATTCAGACCACTACGATCCTAAGTTTCCTAAGAAGGTGCAACTCTCTCAAGTAAGAGTAGCTTGGATAGCTAATGAAATAGCAGAATGGATTAGCTCTAAGATTGATGTTAGATGTTAATTAATAGCGAGACATCTCTTTCGAACGTGAAACGGTCTTTTCGTTGAGTTTAACTATTCTTCAAGTTGTACTTATTTATTCTTGAATAACCATTTTTATATCTTTTACTTAGGCTTTTAGAATAACTAATAATGAACATAAATATCTCAACTGTTTAATACCCGTGACTCTACAGATAACTGCTCATTCGCTGGTTTTTCGAGCAACTCAATATGTATTTTATTTGATATAAGATCTAGAGCTGACTGTTTATTCTTATTAAAGAAAGACAGGTTTTCAGCTTCATGTTGCGACAGCTTAATACGATTATTTATACTATTTAAATAGCCCCTATAGTTCTCTAACAAAACAGAGTATTTGTTATGACTATCTATAATAAGTGTCTGGGAAAGTTCGTATTGACCAAGTCTGTGAGATACAAGATGCTCTAAGTGCATTCCGACTGGTAAAATCTCCATCATTTGTTGAATGAAGCTTAATACTAATCCTGCATGCTCTTTATCTTTAATTTTTTCTGCTTCTATCAAATTGATAAGATTTAAGATAAAAAATGATAAATGATTTTTAAGTTGCATAGAGTTAGCAAGCATTGTATTAGCTAATGACTCAATAACTTGTATGCTCTCATTAGACTCTAGAAGTAACTTAAGATTATGTACTACAGATAAATACTCGCTAGCCTTATCTGTATAAAACAATATATTTTGCTCATTAATAGTTTGAGAAACTTGTAATACTGAGCTTCTTACAGCTTCTATTTTCTTACTGAGTATCTGTGTCTGTACTACTACAGCAATCATAAGAGTAGCTGATGAGATAGCCTGTGCTGCAACGATGGTACCTTGTAAGGTTGACTGCAACGAACCAAGAGTTTTAACAAAAGTTTCAGAACTAACCGCACTAACTTCTTTTAAAGGCACGTGCTGAATAATACCTTTAGCTTCCAAGCCCTTTTTCCAGTATGCAACGCCATCTCTAAAAACAACTTGTTTATTATCTAGAGCTTTTTTTAGCGTTGGGCTAAAAAGATCTTCATCAAAAGCATATATTTTATTTAGCATAGACAGTCATCCTTAAAATTCATTAAAATCTGTAATATTCTCATTATATTTTTTACGCATCATTGCGATGATACAAACCGCAGGTATGGTTACTCGATAAGCAGGAGAGGAAAAATCTTTTACAGCAAACGGTAAAGTAGCTGCAGCAGTTAAAGGGTTTGATTTTGCAAATTGAGGTATCATTTTAATCCCAGCAAAAATTGCCCCTGCTCCTGCCCCTGCTACACCAGCACCGACATTGATACCTAAACCGCTCTTAATAGTCTCCCACGGGTTAGACTCTAACGAAGTAAGCCCCAACATTCCTTTTACCTCTAGAGTCTTATAGATATCATCTATCTCATCTAAACTTGTTACCCGTTTAAATAGTGTTCTCAATATTTTTTCTTCTACTTCTGTTATTGAGGTTGTTTCTTTATGAAAATCCGCACCCACCTTCTTTGCTACATCATGTAGCAGCTCTTCGTAAACAACTCCCTTGCGACGTGCAAGATTTATAATAGTATCTCCACCAAAAAGTTGGAGCTCAGCAGCTATACTTTTCCAACTATTTTTATAAGCGTCTTCTTCACTTGGTTTATAAATATCAATATTCTTGATAAGTATTTTCTTAAGTTGTCCTGTCCATTGTTCTGTACCATTACTGTCTTTTATTAACGCCTCTGCTAAAATTTTTAAGTCTTGCCAGTCAGCATATTGCAAAAAAGCTAAATCTTTGTCTTCACGAAACTTTGATTCCATTGCCATTGTTAAAGCCCTTATATTTTTTTAGTTTAGTATATTTAGATATATCAGGTGTAATTCTAAGCAATAGTTACGGAAAATAATAGATAAATATTAACATAAGCATTTGAAAAACTTCGTTCTATAGTTACTGAGTACATTGCACATATAAGCTTATCTTTTTCTTGATCCTAATGTAATAGCGATGAATGAGCTAGTTTGGCAGAAAGATAGTCTGATTGATAAGAATATGACAGTAACGGCTAACAACGTCATAAGAATTCAACATTCACTGCCAGCCAGTGAGGATAGAGAGGAGAAGAATATGTCTAGCGTATTTTCTTATAGCTTATATATCTTAATTTGGCCGGTGATTACTCTAGCGGTTTTGATACTAATATGTACCGCTACTTATCGCGATATCAAAAAAGCCAAACGAAATAATGAGGATATTATCTAATCTAGGACAATCTTATTTTATTTATTAAGGCGGCCTATTTGGGTCGTCTTTTTTGTTTTGGGTATGCCTAGTTAGAAAAAAACCTACTAAACTCACTACTAAATTTAAGACAACAAAAAAGGCCTCCAGATATCTGAAGGCCTTTCTCTTGTAATGGTACCCGGAGCCGGAACCGATACAAGATCATAAACCTTTGATTCATAAATATATTTTTTTATGAGAAAAATATAATGTACCTCTCAGTGTACATTGCAGCTCATATTCAAAATAAAATATGTAACCAGTGTTAGTTATTTCAAGTTTTCGTTAGCCTCATCAACCAAATACTTTAAAAAATCGACATTACTCATTCCGTATTTATTAGCAAGGTTATGAACCTTACCAAATAACGCTTGCCTAATAAAGCTTCTTGAGCAGCTTCTACTTCCATTTTACCGTAGGGTACTAGGTCAGTAAACAGGTAGGTCAAGGCAACTATTATACCGATCCAACTATCATAGTAGGCTTGGTTACACGGAATATGCTATTGAGAAGCAGATGGCCCATTATAAGAAGATTGGTATACGTATAATTTATAACCATGCTCAGCACTTAGGAGAGCGCCGTAAAATCATGCAAGTCTGAGCTGACTTCTTAGACTTACGGCGGGACACAGGTTAAGTGGTAGACTTTCAAACAGCACGTAGGCAAATTGAGGAGTCACTAAGTCATAAACAGGCATCGCTGTCAGATATAGACAGCGATGCTTTGATACGAGCTTTACTAGACAAAGGATTAAGCTATAAGCGTATACAGCAGTTAATAGATAAAGATAAAGATTAATACTTATCTTTACCATGCTCATCAATATAGTCTTGCTCATATGCTACATTAATTAGCATATCTAGTATAGCAGTGGAAGTAGTACCCTGCACTGAAGCCATCTTATCGAGTCTAGCATTAGCTATCTTAGTGAGTGGCAAGTGATAGGGCTTTTTTGTCTTACCTGCATCTCGAAATTTTTGTTGACTCCAAGATTTTTTCATCCTTTCTATAAATAGAATTTTATCAGCACTTTCTATATAGCTATAGCTTCTTGATTTGGCATCTTTTTGGTGGGATAGTGGATCGAATACAACCCTCTTAAAATCGAATAAGTCTAAAGCCGCTAATACTACTTCTTTTTTCTCTTCTATACTCGTTGGGCTATAAACTCCGTTCAAAGACTTCTGTTTATCGCGTAAATAATCATAAGACCATTCGACTATATGTATACCTTTTTCTCTTCCGCTGCTGTTATCTATCCATTTGGTATATTTTTCAGAAGCTATAATTTGTGCATTAATTTTCTTAATTTGGTTTATAAGTTTTATTTTATCTTCGAAGTGCAAAGGCTCTACGTAACCATCATTATGTTCATTATTATTTAAAACCTCAGATATCATCACGTTCATTAAATCGCCATTACGTTTATCAGGGTCTATATTTTTACTTACCTTTGAATAGTCTATAAAGCTCATAATTTTACTCAAAAAATCGTCACCATACATGCCAAAATTACTTTTAACATCGATAGTATTTCTCATAAAATAATAAACAAATATTTGCTTTCTTAATGAACCTCTTAGCCAGTTAAATTCGGATTCTTTAACTAAATCCGCTTCAGTGGCAGCCAGAAATCTATCGAACCCGTTTCGAGCTAGCGGAATTTTCGCTAAAGATTCTATAAGAACTTGATGAACATTAGACTTTTCGTTTACAAGCACAAAATCAGGATCGGTGCATAACTGCTCTCTTAAATATATTGCTTCTCTCTCAGATAATCCTTTAATAAATTTTTCAAAATATAGTTGATCCTCCAAAATTTGATTATGGTTTTTACCTCTTACACCTACTTTATTATTACGTCTTGTCTTCCTAGACATCTATATTGTCCTTAATCTATTAATATCACTCGTGATATTTAAATGAAATTTAATAATATTTATGCAACATCTACATAGGTTTTTTAGATCATTTATGCAGTATTTATATATCAATTATGTGCAATAAAGCCATATATTATAAGATGTCTATCGGAAAATCTCACTAAAATAATTTGTATAATTATATTATCATGAATGATTCTATCACGAATATTTTTTCGCTTCTTAAGTAATCTATTCAACCTAACTCTATCCTTGCGGCTTAGTGCTAACTCCAAGGTTTTCTACATTAGATACACGACTCTAAAGGGGATTCATTACATCTAGATTAGGGGGTTATTTATATTATTTAGATACAGCTCAGTAGATCCAAAATCCATGTATCTAGCTCCAAAGCCTAGTTACCTAAGAAATTAAAAAATTACTCAATCTCCTTAGTTTATGAGACTAAACCCCACTAGGAGAAAGTAATGAGAAACTACACTAGCTGTAGAGATACAAGCCTAACAGAAGTCGATAATTTAATTAGTAAAATATTATCAGGTAACATTAGTTTCAAAAAAATAAAGTTAAAACTACAAAGATTATATGTTCAGTTCATGAGGCAATACGATCCATCCTTTGAGTACACCGAAACAATTAATTGCTTTATCGGCGTGACGCAACTTCTCAAAGGTGACTGCTATCCACAAGAGGTGATTTGGGATGACGATTCAGTTTATCAATTTATTTCAGAGGTCCAAAAATACCAAGATAATTATTGTTTGAGTAAGTGGAAATTTAATTTACAAAAAACAAAAAACATGGCATCAGTCAAAGAGTATCTAACACAACTAACCAATCATTATGCGCGACTATTATTTGTTAGGTTGGACTTACACTATAGACAAGATAGCAATATTAGTATTAGTAAGTTTGCAGATGACATAAAATTTTTATGTGAGCGGCTTAGCAATAAGAAAGGATGTTTTAAGGGCTTAGAGGGTTTTGCATGGGCTCTTGAACACGGAGGTAAAACGGATGGTTTCCATTGCCATTTACTGCTGATATATAACGGAGCTAAACGTAATAACGGTTGGTATTTAGCTAAAGAAGCAGGTATGAAGTGGCAAGAAATTACTGAGGGATATGGAACTTATTTTAGTTGTCATGATCCAAGATACTTACAGGACTATCAGAGACAGGGTACACTTGGCGTAGGTATGATCCATCGTAACGATGAGGAGGCAGTAGCAAACGCAATAAGAACGGCTACTTACTTAGCGTATACTACAAAGTACGATCAGCGCTTAAAAGTTAAAATACCTAATATGCGAACCTTTGGACACGGTAGTTATAGAAGCTCTAGACGGCGAGGACTAATCCAATAACAAAGTTTTTTCAGATATATATTATTCACATGAGATTAAGTCTTAGTAACTTGAGCTCTTAGTCTAATCCAACTAATTAAATTAGGCCTGCCTTAGCGCAGGTCTTTTTTACGCGTAAAATTTAAGGAGCCTTTATGAAAACCGTTTGTCCTAATTGTCACTCATCTAATGTTCAGGAAATTACCAGTGAATACTCAAGTCTTGCTGACGAGCTTTTTGCACCTACTGTGCTAGTCAGTCTTAGCGTCAGTTTATGCAAGTCTTTTAAAGTTCATCCTGCTGTTGGTATTGTCGCAGGAACCGCTTTGGCAACCTTAGTTCAGATCACTAAGTTTAATCATGCTTTGCCACAGCTCGCTCAAAAGCAGTATCGGTGCGATCACTGCTCACATGCCTTTACCCTATAAACTCACTCGCTCACTAATTTAATTAAAGGAAAATCATCATGGCACATTTAGTAGAAAGTATGGCTTACGTAGGCGAAACCCCTTGGCATGGTTTAGGGAATGAGCTATCACCGAAGCAGCCTATCGAGGTATGGGCAAAAGAGGCCGGTATGGACTGGCGCATTGAGTCATCGGATGTCAGCTATATGGCTAACAATGAGAAGGGGCATAACCTCATATTGCCCTTTGCTGAGCAGAAGGTACTTTACCGCTCAGATAACTTTGAGCCCTTATCAGTAGTCAGTCAACGCTATCAGGAAGTGCAACCCGAGGAGATATTAGAATTCTATCGTGACTTAACCGAGCAGTCTCATTTTGAGCTTGAGACCGCAGGTGTTCTAAAGGGTGGGCGTAAGCTATGGGCATTAGCCCGTACAGGCCAGTCAGCAACGCTTAAGGGTAATGATGTCAGTAACGGATATCTCTTACTTGCAACGGCTTGTGACGGTACTCTAGCGACCACAGCACAGTTCACCTCTATCCGTGTTGTCTGCAATAACACCTTAGCAATCAGCCTAGCTGATGGCAGCGGCGGTATGGTGAAAGTTCCGCATAGCACCTCCTTTGATGCTGACAAGGTAAAGCAGCAATTGGGCGTGTCGGTTAAGCAATGGGACGCACACTGCTATGAGATGAAGCAATTATCAGAGCGACGTGTGACCCAAGCCGAAGCGGCTAATTACTTAAGCCGTGTATTTAATGATTTGGACAATGACATTATCTTATTTAACAGTGCTAAGAAGGAGAAAGATGCTGTACCGAATGCGAAAGCTATGAATCAAGTCATGAAGATGTTTAATGGTCAAGGCCGTGGTGCTGATCTCGATGCGGCTCGTGATACTGCTTATGGTCTGCTCTGTAGCATTACTGAGTACGTAGACCATGAGCGACGCGCAATGAGCACAGACAATCGCCTAAACTCAGCTTGGTTTGGTGCAGGTGCTAAGCTTAAGCAAAAAGGCTTAGATGAATCACTCCTCATGCTCGCTTAACCTATTGTATTGAAACTCAACAATTAAACCACGTCTTAGAGCGTGGTTTTTTTATGCCCTTTATTTAACTAATAATCCATCTAAGGAGTTCATTATGAACACTATCGCATTAAACACTACTCATCAGAATAGCGCTAACCAACGTCTAACGGTTAAATCAAATCAATCAACTACAGCAACTCGCTTAATTAATACCAAAGACTTAAGCCGTGATGCTTGGTTTAAAGTCCGTCAGCAAGGTATCGGTAGTAGCGATGCTGCAGCTAGCTGTGGCATTAACCCTTACATGTCGATGCTTGAGCTGTGGATGATAAAAACAGGTAGAGTCCATTCTCATCTTAACGATGATCCTGATGGCTACTCCCCTCTTTACTGGGGCAATAACCTTGAGCCTTTGGTCGCTAAACACTATCAGCGTCAGACAGGCAATAAAGTCAGACGAGTCAATGCCATCTTGCAGCATCCTGATAGCGATAAGCAGTTTATGCTGGCTAATCTAGACTATTCGGTAGTGGGTAGCGATGAGGTACAGATATTAGAGTGCAAAACCGCTGGTGAACACGGTGCGAAATTATGGAAATCAGGTGTGCCATTCTACGTGACTTGCCAAGTTCAGCACCAGTTGGCTGTGACAGGTAAGCAAGCGGCTCATATCTGTGTACTAATCTGTGGTCATGAGGCCAAGCTGTATAAGGTCGAACGTGATGAGAAGTTGATTGAAAGTATCATTGAGCATGAACGTCTATTCTGGCAATACGTGACAACGGATACACCGCCACCTCCCGATCACTCACAATCTGCTGCGGATGCTCTAAAGCAGTTATACCCTACCCCAAAACCTGCGAGTAAAGTTGACTTTAGTACTGACAAAGCGGCTAATGCACTGTTCGCTAAATTGTTACAGCACCGTCAGTCGATTGAAGAGCTACAAGAGCGTCATGACCAAATTAAGCACCAGCTACAAAGCTTAATACAAGACCATGAAGTCGCTGTATTTGCCAATGGATGTATCTCTTGGAAAAAGTCTAAAGACAGTACTACATTAGACAGCAAAGCATTACTCAAAGCTCAACCTGAGCTGTTAGACAAATTTAGCAAGGTCAGACAAGGCAGCCGTCGCTTCGTCATTCATAGTGACGCCTAATCCATTAAACCAATTCAACGCATAGATAGCCCACCTTTTATAGGTGGGCTTTTTTATGTCTAAACCAATTTATCTAAGGAATACCCTCATGATTAAAGGTCTCATTATTACCCCACCAGTCTTAGGTCGTATTAGCATAGGGCGAGTCGTTGAAAAGAACGGGAAACGTCTGCCTAGTAAAGACGATCAATTCACCATCACTAGTCAGATCCAGAATAAAGACGGTTGGATCAATCACCCTCTTGATGCCGCACTACGTGAAGGTAGCGACGGTAAGCTCAGAAAAATCCCTGTAAGGATGCTGTTCAATGACCCAGAGCTAAATCTTAGAGCAGAGTACACGCTCTTTGATAGGCAGACTGGCAGACCTGTTTGCGTAGGAGATGGTGAACAATGCCAAAGGCGTACTGGCCAAGGTGTTGAACAGCTTCCCTGCCCTTCCCCTGACCGCTGTCCCTTAGCGCAAGGGGGCGCTTGTAAGCCTTATGGACGGCTGTACGTCAATCTGTCTGAGGACGATGAGCTAGGTACTTTTATCTTTCGTACGACTGGCTTTAATAGCATAAGAACGCTTGCTGCTAGGCTAAGTTACTTTGCAGCAGTATCAGGCAACAAACTGTCTTGCTTACCACTGCAACTGACCCTGCGAGGTAAAAGTACGACTCAAAGCTATCGGACGCCAATCTACTTTGTCGACTTAACTTTACGGGAAGGTGTGACATTGAAGGATGCAGTACAAGACGCTCAGTCTATTGATGCAGAACTTAGTCATCACGGTTTTGATCAGGAGGCTTTAGAGGCGACTGCTAAGCGTGGCTATGGCAATTCTATCTTCGAGATGAATGACGCTGAAGCTTTAGAGGTAATAGATGAGTTTTACCCTACTGAACACAACGACGACCATCGTAAGTTGCAACATCAATCCCCCTCAGAAGTATCACCTCATGCTATTGGCAGCATTGAGCAAGGACTACGCCAAAGCGTGACCGCTGTGAGCTGATACCTCGATAGTTTTACACAAATAAAAAGAGCTGATCATGTCAGCTCTTTTTTTATGGGTTTTTACTCAGTCAAACCTAAGACAGGACTGTATGGGATGCAGTAAAAAAATATGGGACTCGGTAACTGTATGAGAGGAAACGCTCTCATTCACTTACAAGGAGCTAAATATGAATAACTTGAGCAGCGAACAACCTACTATCAATGAGTGCAACTACATCCCCCAGCTATTAAGTATCAAAGACGTTATCCATTACACTGGCCTTAGTCGCTCTAGCATCTACGAGATGATTAACGAGAATTCAGACCGCTACGATCCTACATTTCCTAAGAAGGTGCAACTAACACAGGTAAGGATAGTGTGGGTAGCGAGTGAGATCGCTGACTGGATCACTGCTAAGATTGATGCAAGACCTGGTTAATTAGTCTACCAACTGTTTTACTTAAAATTCAGAAGGTTACTTTTCTTGTTGAACTTAGGTATATTGTAGTTCGCACAAAAGCATTTTTAGACAGTTACATTTATTCTCTTTTATTGGATCTCATTAATTAAGCTTTCATATACACAGTGAGAGCACTATGAGTTCAAGTGTGCCTCATAGTGAACCGCCCCGGGATTGTCGGAGACTTAACATTCTGAGAGAATACGACAATGAAAACACGAAACTACACTCCTGAGATTAAAGAACGCGCCGTTCGCATGCTGATTGAAGCAGCAAATGACTATCCCTCTACCTGGTCAGCTATTCAAGCCATTGCCCCTAAGATTGGCTGCACGCCTGAAACTCTGCGGTCTTGGCATAAAAAGCACATCGATCAAACCATTCCTGCTTCAGTGCAAGCTCAAAGCCAAGAGCAACGTATTAAAGAGCTTGAACGCGAGAATAGAGAGCTCAAGCAAGCTAATGAGATCATTCGTAAGGCAGCGGCTTTTTTCGCCCAGGCGGAGCACGACCGCTGACTAAAATCATGATTCAATTCATCGACGATCATAAGAATAATTATGGGGTCGAGCTGATCTGTAGAGTATTACCGATTGCCCCATCAACCTATCACCGTGCTAAAGACTTGGAGAGCTACCCTGAAAAACGCTCACTGCGCAGTCAACATGACGACTTTTACATCAGCGAGATTAAACGTATCTGGCAGGACAGCAAATGCCGTTACGGTGCGCGTAAAGTATGGCAGCAGATGAAAGCTGACGGGTTAAAGGTTGCTCGTTGTACCATAGAGCGTTTAATGAGACAGCATGGCCTACAAGGTGTCTGGCGCGGTAAGGGCAAAATAACAACTCACAGCCGTGATGATCAAAAGCGTGCTGATGACTTGGTTAATCGTAACTTTAGCGCTTATCGTCCTAACCAGCTGTGGGTTGCAGATTTTACCTATATCAAGACGACAAGCGGCTGGGTCTATACCGCTTTTATTATTGATGTGTTTGCCCGTGCTATCGTTGGTTGGAAGGTATCTAATCGTATGAACACGAATATGGTGATGGCGGCTTTAAATCAAGCAATAGCAGATAGAAACCATCCCAAAGATGTGATTCATCACAGTGATCGAGGGGTTCAGTACTTATCCATTCGCTACACTGATAAGATGGCTGACTCTGGCGTGATCGCCTCTGTTGGTACAACAGGCGACTCTTATGACAACGCATTGGCTGAGACGGTTAACGGGCTTTATAAGTCTGAGGTGATTGAGTATCTAAAAGAACAATGGCATGGCGTGAACGATGTTGAATTGGCAACCCTTGAATGGGTGGACTGGTTTAACAAAACCCGTTTGCATAGCACGATTGGATATGTGTCACCTTTTGAATTTGAAAAGCGGTATTATGATAATTTAACCCTGTCAGGCATTGCTGCCTGACTCAAGTAAAACACTCTCCGATAAAGTCGGGGCGGTTCATATCTCAAGATCGCCTGTGTCGCTGCGTACTGTCTTTTTGGTGTGACCGTTACGTTTGTTTGGATTATCCGCCTTCTCATACTTGGGGTAGCCAAGATGTTCTTCCATCTCGGCTTCTAAGGCAGTGTCAATAAATGACTGCATGAGCTCTTTTTGAAATGCTTTAATATCTTCAAAGCTGCCAGCGTGTTTGGCCATTTGTTCGGCTAATTTCTTTAGTTCTGTTTCTTTTGTCATTGCTTATTCTCCTTTACTATGGATTATAAGCAGTTACACAAAGTTTAGGAAAGTCTCGGCACATCAGCTTGATTAGGTTTTAAAAGCTATTATCCTACCCAGTTTTTTGTCTAAACCTCGTAGATTCGAGAGTAGCTAGCCATATCAAAGGTAGGATAATCAGCGCAGACCCTACTAACAAAGTCATATTTGGCAATTCATTAAACCATATGATTCCAACCACCACCGCCCCTATTAAACCTGAGTATTCCGCACTAGAAACTTTGTACGCTTCAATGTGTCGATACACTTGTACGCATATACCTGCATAAATCAAAATGAATACATTTGAACTGGCGGCCGTAATCAATGAGCGCCAATCAAATGGCTGTCCCTCCCAAATAGCCAAACCAAGCGCGAATGGGATGCCTAATAAATTGGTCAAAAGTAGCGTTTGATAGACAGTATGATGTTGTGGGAGTTTACGCACTAACAGATTGTTTAGCGCCATGGTTACTGCCACTATAAGGGCAAACACCGCTCCTAAATTGATCTGTTTCGGTTGTACGATAACGAGGATACCAGCAAAACCTAACATAGATACCGCTATAGTTGGAAAGGTTAATCTGTCTTTATAAAATAAAAAACCTAGCGGCAATATAAACAAAGGGGCTGCATAAAAAATAGCATTCGCAGTCGCGAGGGGCAGTGCTTGAAGAGACAGTACCATGAATATCACACCCAACAACCAAACGTGACTACGGACAAAGTGCCATTTCAGATTACTGAATAACTTGCTCTTTTTATAGATTAAACAAAATGGCAACAGCATTAAAACCGCTGTTAATTGACGAAACAGGATAAACTGATACACCGCCGTCTCAGAGGGCAAGTCCTTTATCAAGGCGTCCGAGAAGATCGCAATGATATTTCCTAGTACCAATAGCGCCATGGCAAATGCAACACTCATCTTTGGCATTCTTATCCTCCCGCCCTACTCTAAATTCAGAAACTGTTAAAACCCCAACGGGTTCATGCTGATTTAACGATCTGTCAGGCAGTATATTCAAGTAACGCTATGATGTATAATGATATAAACCATATTTAGTATTAGCTGAGGTAATAATGGATTTGCCCCCATTGCGTGCCATACAATGCTTCGAATCCGTTGCACGGCTTAACAGCTTTTCAAAAGCAGCAGAAAACCTCAATGTGACACAAAGTGCCGTGAGTCACCAAATACGCATCCTTGAGAAGTATCTTGGGGAAGCAATGTTTTACAGGCAAGGCCGGACCTTTTCGTTGACAGAAGTTGGTGAGCGTTATTTTACAGATGTGAGTCGAGCATTGGGTCTTCTTTCAGATAGTAGTCAGATTATTAAACATGGAAAACCTGGGCATATACGCTTAGCTCTGTACAGTTCAGTCGCAGTGAATTGGTTGATTCCTCGACTAGAAGACTTCTATAGACAGTATCCAGAAATAGAACTCACTTTAGATATGATTAACCATCCGTCTGATCATAGTAATCAAGTGGCCGATTGTTATATCACAGTCAATCCTCCTCCACATGCTTTCATCAGTAAGTTTTTATTTTCTGAAACTTTATATCCTGTTTGTGGTCAAAAGCTTTGGGAGAAAATAAGAGATAAACCCCTTCCTGACGCATTGTGGCGGCATCCAATATTGTCTGTGAGATATGCAGATACGAGCGAGAATACAGCGGAGGATTGGCTGCAATGGTGTAAGGCAGGCGGATTTGAATTACCAAGCGATATAAAGATAAATCATTTTAGTCATGTACTATTAGCGATAGAGGCCGCACGGTACAATCTGGGTATTACTCTTACCAATAATTATATGATGCAGAATGACGCTTATAAACAAAATATCGTTAGAGTTCCAATGCATGAATTTCTAACAGGGGATAACTTTTACTTCGTTTGCAAGGTATTAAGGAATAATCAGGATGATATTATTAAATTAAGCGAATGGCTGGAATCCCAATGTAATTAAAAAATTCTTTACCTTATTTGTTATCAAAAGATCAAATCATGATTTGTTATAGGGGTTTGAAATAATGATTTAGAAAATCCCGATCAACAATTCATAAAGACTCATAACCTCAATAAATAATCATTTATTTTATCTGATCTTAAATAAGATAAGTTAAGTTAAGTTAAGTTAATAGGTTGAAATTTAAAAGGAATAAAGCTCATCATATTTAGTCATTATTAGTAATATTTACAAAGAAGAAACTCGCTAAACCTTAAACTGCAGAATAAGTTTATTTTCAACTAGAGCATATGTAATGATATAGTCAGTTTAATATAAAATTGATACAGCCCATATCATGAAATAGCTTAGGCAGATTATTTTCCATCCATCCTTGGCGTAGAAACTTCACCTGAGCCCATTTTTTCTCGATAGGGTTAAAATCAGGGCTATAGTCACCTGACCATAAAAGTGTTATAAAATAAATCAACTAAACAATTATCAGTATAAACGACCATGACTTACTCCCTAGACTATTGCAAACAAGTTCTGAAAAGCTTAGATGAGGGCATGACCTTTGCTGAAGCTGCTGTTTTCTATGATATCAGTCCAACGACCATCCAGAAGTGGAAAAAGCGTATTCATAGCAAAATCACTCGAGACATCAAGCCCTACAAAATAGAGGATGAAGCCTTAGCTCAAGATGTTAAGGATTACCCTGACGATTACCATTATAAGCGAGCCCAGCGTTTCAGATGTAGCCCAACAGGTATTAGTAAAGCCTTAAAGCGTATTGGTATTAGCAAAAAAAAAGACACTAGAACATCCAAAGGCTTGTCCGATAAAAAGAGCTAAGTATCTCAATCATTTGAGTATTTATATGACTCAGGGTTATCCCATTGTTTATATGGATGAAAGTGGCTTTGAGCATGACACTATCAGGCCTTATGGCTATGCACCGGTAGGCAAACCTTGTATCGATCGCTACAACTGGCAAGGTAAAAAACGTACCAACGTCATTGGTGCCCTGTACGAAAGAGTACTATTTGCACTTGATTACTTCGAGAAAAATATCAATGGAGATGTATTCTATAACTGGTGCAAGTACACCCTAATACCAAGCCTAAAAACCAAGTGCGTAATCGTAATGGATAATGCAAGCTTTCATAAACGCGTGCAAAAGCTGCTTAATAGACACGGCCATCGCTTGTTATTTTTACCACCGTACAGCCCTGATCTAAATCCCATTGAGAAGAAGTGGGCACAAGCTAAATTTCTACGCCAAGGCTGGATGGAGAATGATTTATCTAAATTGTTTTATAATATTTGTCCAAGGCATAACAATTTTATTTTGAACGACTATATCATATCTATTCTTAATATGGATTAGGGTCTATATATATTTGTTTAAACTTGCCCAAATAACATTACGCCATGTATTAATGAAGGACCTAAGAATATCATAAATAATCCCGCTAAAATCATTGTTAAACTGGCTATAACGCCCTCGTCCTCATTGCGCTGACTTGCCCGGGCCGTACCAAAACCGTGTGATGCATTACCAAATGCGATTCCATTTGCAAGATGGGAGCGAATACGAAAAAAAGTCAAGATCATATCCCCTAAAATCATTCCCACCATCCCTGTAATCAAAGTAAACAATGAAACTAAAGAGGAAGAGCCATGAATTTTTTCAGATAAGTCTAACGCAAATGGTGTCGATATTGAACGGGCCATCAAGCTATAGGTCAAGGTCTTATCAAAATGAAACAAACCAGCGAATATATATATGCTTAAGACCCCCACCACCATCCCGACAGTTATGGAAGCGGTCAAAGCCAAAGCATGTTGACGTATTAAACGACGATACTCATAAATAGGTATAGCAAACGCAACCGTTGCGGGGGCAAGTAACTGCACAATCCAAGCTGTATCCTTCCAATAAGTATCATAAGAGATATTAAAAATAATCATTAATGAAAGCGTTACTACTGGAACCGTGATAGCAGGGTTTAGCCAAGATTTTCGATAACGCACATAGATTACTCTAGCCACATAATAGGCAGCTAATGTCCAAATGAGACAAAGGATTGACCAAGTATTCATCGCAAATCCTCACGCATTATTATCATTTTTTAGGTTCAATTGGGCTTTATGAGTCTGATGACGATACAATCTACGTTGCAAACGGCGCCCCATGATAAAAGTTAATGCTGAGCTTAACATCACCATCGCGGTACTCAAGATAATTGTCAGCATTAATTGCCATCCTTTACTGACAAACAGCGCCTTATATTGAAGTATTGACATCATAAGCGGGATAAACATTAATACTAATTCACCCAAAACAAATTTTGCACCCAGTCTGACCCAGTTAACCTTAATAGCACCACTCATTAATAATATCAGCATTAAAAACACTCCTAAAACGCCTGAGGATACGGGTAAATGCAATAATTCAACCAATATCTCAGCGCAATACCAGACAGCTGCGATAATAGAGCATTGCATAAGGACATGAAGCCATGATTGGCGATAGAACTGTCGAAGTGTAAGTTTTTTTTCATCTACAAAAGATAGGGATAAGCGAATATTAGGATTACGCATAATAATTGTTGTTTGTTGATTAGAGACTACTATTATAAAAATACCATAGTCATAAATTATGAATTATATTTTTATTTTTATTCCCAATTTCTATAATAAATTTCATTATCCTTCCTAACCATGGTTTATTATTTATGATAACTTTGAAACAATTACGCTGCTTTGTGACAGTTGTAAAAACAGGTGGGTTTCTTCAAGCCAGTATTCAACTCAATTTAACCCAACCCACCGTTACCAAATCTATTAGTAATCTTGAAGAATATTTAGGTGTAGCTCTGTTTGATAAGCCTTTGACTCATAGAAAAAAGCGGCTAGTTAATTTAACGGAAATTGGCGAACACCTCTATATTCAAGCAGTTGATATCTTACAAAAGGCAGATAATCTTGAACAAACAGTAGTAGATTATCAGCAATTAATAGGTGGTAAATTGCGTTTGGGGATTTCACCGTTAGGCAGTGAAATACTAAGCAAAGGTATTTTTAACTTTTACCAAATGCATCCTAGTATAGAAACTTCACTTATCGAAGATGGTGCTGAGTCACTTAAGCAGGCCCTTCTAGAGGGGCAACTTGATGTGGCAACATTGATGAAGCCGATTGACGATGATTTTGACTACTTGTCAATATGTTGCTATCCAGTGGTGGTCGTAGCAAATACAAACCGTATGGGTAAGCAAAAAACCAAGGTAACACTTAAGTCACTATCAAATGCACCCCTAATTTTATTTACCTCTAATTCATCATTTACTCCGATGATTATAGAAAACTGTCAATCACTAGGTTTTGAACCTAATATTATTTGCCAAACCAATCAGTGGCACTTGCTTCTTGACATGGTAAAACTGGATATGGGCGTGACTCTTTTGCCTCAATATTATACTCAAAAGTTGGATTTAACAGGATTAGTCTGCTTGCCACTAACTCAACCTCAGTTAAAATGGGAGCTTGTCATGGCTTGGCGCCGTCATCGCTTGCTTACACCAAGTATGCAAGCTTGGCTTGATAACATAAGAAAAAATATATAACTAGGCCTTGATAATGCTTTGGCTGAAACAGGGCATAGGTTATACAAAACAGAGGTGATTGAGTATTTGAAAGCAGATTTGCAAGGTTTAGCGAATGTACGACTTGCGACATTGAATTGGGTAGATCGGTTCAATAAAAAGCGTATACACAGTGCATTGGGCTATGTATCGCCTTCTGAGTTTGAGAGCCTTTCCTAAAATGACCCCTGCCGTCAAATCCGTACAGTTAAACTTGGGATATTTTAATTACGCAGCCTGACGATAAAAGTCAAACCATAGCTGTCTTGGCGATTTATAGCCCAAGCCTTTTTGAATCCTAGTCTGATTATAATACAACTCAATATATCCAATGATATCGTTGATGGCGGCAAATCTGGTTTTATAGTTCTGGTGATACACTAGCTCATTCTTCAACACGCCCCAGAAGCTTTCTATCGGAGCGTTATCAAAGCAGTTACCCTTACCACTCATCGAGCCTGTAAACTGATGCTGTTTGATAATCTTGTGGTAGGCATGGCTACAGTACTGACTGCCTCTGTCAGAGTGAACTATTAGCTCTTTGCTGGGCCGTTTGTTCTTGATGGCCATGTTCAATGCTTTGCATACTAGATCAGCGGTCATACGTTTGTTAATGGCATAGCCAACCAGCTCTTTAGTGTATAAGTCTTTAACCCCTGCTAAGTACAGCCAACCCTCATTTGTCCAGATATAGGTGATGTCACTGACCCAAGACTCATTAGGACGCTTAGCATCAAACTGCTGATCCAACACGTTTGGATAAACAATTTTATTATGGTTTGAGTCTGTAGTGACTTTAAAGCGTTTGTGGCGACGGCATTTGATGCCATGTTCTTCTTTGATACGTCTGACCATGTACAAGCTAATATCATGGCCTTGCTCTATGAGCTTTGCATGCAGTCGCTCAACACCATAGCGCTCACGAGTTTCACTGTGAGCAGCTCTAACCAGTAGCTCAGACTGATTACGATGTATCTGTTGGTCACTAATATCACGACTCAGCCAGTCGTAATAACTTGATGGCTTAACACTTAGCACACGGCACATAGTGGTGATGCTAAAGAAGCGCTGGCTATCTTTGATAAAGGCGTACCTGACTAACTGTCACTTCGGGCAGAGCCCTTCGCCTTGCGTCGTTAAAACAGTCTCCCAGACTGTTTTTTAACGCTCCTCATTTGCAAAGTACGCCGTGGCCTTTTTTAGGATCTCTCGCTCCTCTTCGGCAACTTTAAGTTGTCGCTTGAGCTACTTTATTTCTTGAAGAGCCGTCATAAGATCAGGATCATATTGAGCTGTTCCTGCAAGTTTGCCTTGATTAGCTTTGTTGTTCCAGTTCGATAAGGTTTGCATGGCGATAACAAGCTGCTTTGCGGTCGCTGAAATATTGCCGTTGTTGTCTGATATCTTCTTGACGGCTTCGGCTTTGAATTCTTAACTATAAGTTCTAATTTTCTTGACCATGATAAACTCCGATTAATACGCTTAATTTACCAAGTTTATTTGTACGGTTTCTTCAGCATAACTCAAACATTTTTCTTCCCATTCCTTAATGTGCAAGACAGACTATAAATTGGACTTAGATGAGATATGGAATCTCGTATTAGCTTGCAAAGAATGCAACGGCAAAGGTGAAAAGTCACACCATATGCCAGCTAAAATATTTTTACAAAAACTTGCTCATCGTAATGAGTATCTAGTAGAAAGTAATCTGCCTATTAGAGAAACTATTATTGAGATATGTGGCAAGACCTTACAAGCTAGAAAGAGTTTTCTAAATAAGCGCTACGAAGTCTGCAAGGATATAAATAGAGGTCACTTTGAATGGTCACCTAAATTCATACATGCTCCTGACTTTTGAGGATATCAATGAATGACAAACAGACCTTAGACTACTATGACGCTCACGCAGAAGCTTACTTTAAGCAGACTTACTCAGTAGGCTTCTCTGATATCTACGAGAAATTTATAAATGAGTTACCGAATATACCACAACAAACCATACCAGACGTAGGATGTGGCAGCGGTAGAGATAGCATTCATTTTGCACAGAAAGGTTTTAAAGTAACGGCTATAGATGGCAGTCCAGCATTGCTTGGTCTGGCTAAGGAAAGTACTGACCATGCGATCGAATGGAAGCAAATACTATTTGAAGATATTTCTAAGCAAAACTGGAAAAACCAGTTTAGTGGGATATGGGCTTGTGCTTCATTGCTACACGTTCCATTCGCTGAGCTGTCTTCTATAGTAACCGCCCTCTCCTACTGCTTAAAACCAGAAGGTGTAATGTACCTGTCCTTTAAGTACGGCAATAGCGAGCGAGTAGATGGCGATAGGTTCTTTTGTGATCTTAATGAGCGTCGTATAGACAAGCTGTTAAATGAAGTATCTAAGCAAAATCTCATATCAATTTTACTCTATCAAAAATCAGTGTAAAACTTCTGTATAAACTGCCTAGTTTTATTAATAAGAGAATTATGTAAATTATTACGTTCAAACAATTTAACCTTATAGTTTGGTAGCTCTTGTATCTCGAGGCGGCTCGGTAGTCGTTTATTCGCCTCATAGGTTTTTAAGATACCATGCATCACATCAGCCTTTAGGTTGTCTTGTTCACACAACTTCTGATAAGCACTCTCTTTTTCAACTTCCCAGAAATTGGCAAAGGCTTTTTCAACGGTCTGGCCGTTTGGCATTTTAGGCATTTGCTCTTTTATGAATTTGTCGATCAGTTCTTGTTTGTCATGAAAGGCGGGTTCATTCATCAACAAGTCATATACTTGAGCTTGATAGCGTGCTGCTCCCTCATCGTCTCCAGTACCTTGTTGTTTTTTGGCTTGCCTTAATAACTCAATAATATAACTGACATTAATGCGATCGCTGTGTAGCATCTCAATCTGAAAGTTAATATCTCCTAGCACAGAGGTTTTATCTTCACTGCCGCTATTCTGTATACGAATTTGGCGATATAGATCGATGTACTTGCTGGCAAAATTAGCAAAGTCTTCTCTGCCAAGGTCGGTGCTTGCTTGGCTATAATCTACAAAAGTATTGAGCTGCTCGTTATAGCGCATCACTTCACGAAAGGCTTTGATGAACTCTAGCTGGTCATCTTCTGTCTCTAAATCATCAACAGATTTATAGTCGGGGCAAAGATCCAAAAGCTTCTTAGCAGCTTGGTTGTACTCTTTTTCCAGCGTTTGCATACTAGGAATAACGGCGATATCTTTGGCTTCTTTGTTGGCAAATAGTGCCAAGGCATCGTCTGTGGCTTGCTTTAGGTTGCGAAAGCAGACAATGTTACCAAAGGGCTTTTTGTCGTTATAAATACGGTTGGTGCGTGAGAACGCTTGAACCAAACCGTGATACTTTAGGTTTTTATCCACGTACAAGGTGTTTAATGTCTTAGCGTCAAAGCCTGTTAAGAACATATTCACCACGATAAGAAGATCGATTTTCTGCTGCTTCACTTTGGTTGCAATATCACGGTAGTAAGGGTAATAGCCCTTACCTGAGTCAAAGTTTGTCTCAAAGGTTTCGTTGTATTGGCCGATATAGCGATCTAGTTTGTCACGGCTAGATTCGTCTATCTGCGTTGTCTTATCAAAACTTGATTCTTCAATCAATCCGTTTTGGGCAAAGCTAGCGTCCGTCGCTTCATTGGCTGCATAAGAAAAAATGGTGGCTATCTTAAGCGGCTGAAACGTGGGGTCGTCTGCTTGTTTCTGCACCTGTAGCCGTTCAAAAGCATCATAGTACTGGGTAAGCATATCAACGGAGCTGACACAAAATATGGCGTTAAAGATGCGGCGCTTGGTCTTAATGTTGTGACGATCAATGATGTACTTAGCAATGTCTTCAATGCGTTTAGGGTTGTTATACATCTCCTGAGTGTCGATAGCGGTAACTTGTTCTTTAGTTGTCTCGTCAGTCTTAGTAAACTTGCCGACATAATCAATTTGAAAAGGTAGGACGTTTCTATCACGAATGGCATCAACGATAGTGTAGCGGTGCAAACACTCATCGAATAAGTAGCTAGTAGTGAGTTTCAACCCTGCTTTATTGTGAGCGTTCTCAATTAAGATAGGCGTACCTGTGAAGCCAAACATCTGTGCCTTTTGGAAAAAGCGCTTAATGTTGCGGTGGGTCTCACCAAATTGGCTACGATGGCACTCATCAAAGATAAAGACGACTTTTTTGTCTTGTAGGTAGCTGATTTTTTCCTGATGACGTTCAGATTTTATCGCACGATTCAGCTTTTGAATGGTGGTGACGATAAGCTTTTCATGGGTTTCGCCCAACTGCTTGACTAGGTTTTTAGTGTTGGTGGTACTGTCTACGCTACCGTCTTTATAGGCGTTAAACTCATTGGCTGTTTGAGTATCTAAGTCGTTTCTATCGACTACAAACACCACTTTTTCGACATCAGGTAGCTGCATGATGATTTGACTGGCTTTAAATGAGGTCAGCGTCTTACCTGAACCTGTCGTATGCCAAATATAGCCATTTTTGTTTGAGTTGGTCGCACGTTCAATTAGGCGTTTGGTTGCATGGACTTGATAGGGTCTTAGCACCATCATCGTTTTTGAGGATTCATAGAGTACGATGAACTGCGCGATCATCTCGTTCAAATGGCTGCGCTGCAAAAACACCTTGGTGAAATCAACAACCTCATTGATGGGCTTATTCTCAATATCTGCCCACGGAAAGGTAAAGTTAAAATGCTGTGTGCCTTTGGCGTAGTAGCGTGTGTTCGCACCATTACTGATCACAAACAACTGAATGAACTCAAACAAGCCATGACCTGCCTTGTAAGCGTCCTTTGAATAGCGCATCGTCTGATGGAAAGCTTCGGCAATCTCGATACCCCCACGTCTTTTAAGCTCGACTTGCACCAATGGTAGGCCATTCACCAAGATAGTCACGTCAAAGCGGCTGGTGCGCACATTTTGGCTACTGTGATCAACCATGATCTGATTGCTGAGCTGCCAAATATTATCATCGGCATTTGGCCAAAAAAACTGAATGTGGCGTGAGCTACCATCATCGAACCTAATATTGAACTTATCACGCAGCTTTTTAGCACGCTCAAAGCTCGTACCACTCTCCAAGTGACTGATGACTTGCTTCCATTCATCATTAGATAGCGGCTGACTCAAGCCGTTAGCACGGACAATCTGCTTCTTTAGATTAGCAATTAGCGCCGCTTCATTGGGAATGGTGACACGCTCATAGCCCAAGTTCTCTATTTGAGTCATTAGGCTGTCTTCAAGTTGGTACTCACTTTGATCGCTCATCAAGAAATCCTATACGAACATCTGTTGTAACAAGCCTTTTTTCCATAATTGGGCTTGGTCGATTTGCGCGGCAACATTATCTATTTTTTGGTCGATGGCAGATAAGAAGTTGGCGATTTTGATTTGTTCTTCTACATTAGATGGAATGTAAATTGGGATTTTGGCCATTATATTATTCATCAATTTAGGATTTCCAACATAAGAAACATACTTACGAGATATTGAATCTAAGATGGCTGCGATACAAGCATTCGCGTAACCTTTATCACTTATTAAAACGCCGCAAACGTTTGTACAGTAAAATTTTCCTTTTCTGAAATTCACGTCTCCAGCATTGGCACCATCAGTAGTCCAAGTTATAGAGTCTTCAAACAAATAATCAGAATAAAATCCCATTAGTCCATTTTGCTTTGTCTGCGAACTGAATACTGGATATTTAAATATAGTATCTGATTCAGGTTCGGTTTTAGATGTAGCTAAAACTTTGCCCCTAGTAACTGTAAATACGTCTTCAATCTTTACCTCTACCCAATCTTCAAAATCATTACCATCATCCGCTTTAAAGCGTAGTTTTTGGCTAAATAGCTGCTGCATCATGCCTTTTTTGTATTCGCTAAGCAGCTCGTGCTCTTGGGTAAGTTGAGCGATTTTATCATCAACTGCTGAGAAGAAAGAGACGATTTTGGTTTGTTCATCCTGTTCGGGGCAGTAAATCTCTAAACCCTGTAAGTCAGAAGTATCTAATTTCCCTGCGCCAATTCCTGTTGATGTAACTTTGTTTTGAATAACATTTTCTTTAGATAACAACCATTGAAATAGATAATCTGCAACTAATGGCTCTTTAGGTATAATAGATTTCACATCTTGATTAAAAGCTACATCCCTTAAAGCTATCCCTATTGGGATTCTTTTAAAAAGCATACTTCCACGAACTAAAATAAGTATCGAGTTTTTTGGAGCTAGCTTGGAGCCTTTTTTTAGTCCTAAATCAGTGATATTTACTTCTGATTTGTATATTTTTCTCGTATGCATAGAGGCGCCGCTAATAAGCGGAATATCTCCTTCCCAGTATTTCTCAACATTTTTTGCGGGTGTACCACCTGAAGCCCATGAAGTTAATTCAACAATTTTTAACTTTTTCAAATAATTATGAAACTCTTTAAATCGCAGTTTAGGTATAGCCATTACATCGTATCCTTGCCTTTTAGAGCCAATAAATCTATATATAAAATAGGTAGTAACTCTACCAATCAAACAAAAGGCGATGTAATGCCAAGCTCAGTACAAAAACCCTCAATTAAAGTATCAGTTTTAAGGCTATCTTTCTTCAAAATCTGCAATGCCTCAGCAACAGCTTCTAAATTTACTTCTTCTTCAGCTTCAAACACGTCTACATAGCGCGGAATGTTAAGATTGTAGTCATTATCGCTAACTTCCTTTAAAGTAGCCACATGGGCAAATTTATCGCTATTTTGGCGCGTCTTGTAAGCGGTAAGGATAGCTTCAATATGCTCAGGCAGCAGTGCGTTTTGATTGCCTTGCTTCTCAAACCCTTTACTGGCGTCAATGAACAAAACATCTTTGTTGTGCTTACGATTCTTTTTAAACACCAGAACACTAGTTGGAATACTGGTACCGTAGAAAATATTGGCAGGTAGACCAATAACTGCATCAAGAACATTCATGTTTTTAATAAGGTATTCACGAATCACACCTTCACTAGATCCGCGAAAAAGCACCCCATGCGGCAATACTACTGCCATTGTGCCGTTATCTTCTAAGTGATGTAGCATGTGCTGCACAAAGGCCATATCTGCCTTAGTTTTTGGTGCAAGCTTGCCGTAATCTGAAAAGCGCTCGTCTTGCAATAATAGTGGGTCAGCCGACCAATTAGCAGAAAACGGCGGGTTCGCTACAATCGCATTAAAACGCTTGCCTAAATGTTGTGGACGCTTAAGCGTATCTTCTTGCTTGATATCAAACTTGGCAAAATGAACATTGTGCAAAATCATATTCATACGCGCTAAGTTGTATGTGGTACGGTTCATCTCTTGACCGTAAATCATATCCACATCATCAGCCTCACGCTTTACACGCAATAGCAAAGAGCCTGATCCACAGGTGGGATCATAAACTGAACCTAAAGTAGCATTGTCTTGTGTGACAATCTTAGCAAGCAACGTTGAGACCATCTGCGGAGTATAAAACTCCCCTGCTTTTTTACCTGCACCACTGGCAAACTCACCAATTAGATACTCATAAGCATCGCCTAATACATCGCTTTCAGTATTGCTCAAGTCAAAATCAATAGCATCCAAATGACTCAGAACTTTAGTAATCATTTCATTACGATCATCAGGACTGTTGCCGATCTTAGTTGAATTCAAATCGATATCTTCAAACAAGTCAGCAAAATCCTCTTCAGAATCTTCCCCTAATGTCCCTTGTTCAATAGCTTTGAGCGTGGCCGCTAAGTCATCAAGGATAAAGTTATCTTTTTGCTTACCACGTTTTGCTAATTGATGAAATAATTGGTTAGGTGCGAGTGCATAGCCAATCTCTTCAATAGCATTTTTCTGGACTTCTTCGATATAAGGAATATGCTCAGGGTTCTCGAAATCAAACTTCGCAAAATCATTAAAACCTTCATCCTCTCCAGCCAAGATGTTGTCATTAGCATAGCGTACGAACTTTTCTGACAAATATTTATAGAAGATGAACCCTAAGATGTAATCACGAAACTCATCAGCACCGATTTTTCCGCGTAGATCGTTGGCGATATTCCAAAGCTGCTTTTTTAGTTGTTGAAGTTGTTGTGATTGATTCATAATTTTCCTATATATATTTAAATGTATTAAGATTCAGTTCGCAATTTAGGGTTTATAGTAGCTGCTACTATTAAAATAGTTTAGTGTTGTATGACATATCATTCAAAATAATATTCTAGTGTCTGTCAGAAACTCTATCAACTTCTGTTTAACTACATCATCCTATCTTCTTTATTATTTGATAACAGCGCTGATTAAAAAGCAGTTTTATTGAAAATTTTTCAAAAGTAATTGATAATTTCTAGTATGATTATTTACCCTTTAATCATCTTAAGTACCGTATCCTCTCCCAACTGAGCTATCAACGCTTGCAGCTGGACAGTAGGATCGGTATGCGCTTGAGCGTTGGCCTTAAATCTTTCAGTGCTCTTCCCTTCTCTGAGCGCGTCTAGGTAGTCCGCCCACTTCTGCATCATCTCCGCACGATCATCAATGAACTCAAATCGTCCGTATGCCGTTCCATTAGGATCTTTAGTAGTATGACCTAAAGCCATCTCTACCAGCACCAGAGGGTACTTTAACTGCTCTTGGAGGATGGTCTTTGCAGTAGCTCTAAAGCCATGAACACAATGTATGTTTTGATAGCCTAAATCTTTAAGACGATTATTGGCTGTCGCATCTGAAATAATCTGATGCTTTTTTGCAGTGGCACTATAGAACACATATTCCGTATGCCCGTTAATCTTATACTGCTCACGTAGGAGAGCTACAGCTTGGCTTGGCAATGGTACTACCATCTCTCTAACCATGTTTTCTTTACCCTGCCCCTTCAAGGGCTTTAGCTGCCATCTGCCTGCCTCTAAATCTAGATCACTCCATCTAGCTCTTCTTAAGTCACCATTACGCACAAATAGTAAGGCTAAGAGTTTAAGTGAATTTACAGTATTTAAATCACCTTCCAAGGTATCGATAGCCCTTAGTAATTTAGCTAAACCTTTAGGTTTAGTAACGGCTGGACGGTGACCATAGCTCGACTTAGCCAATTGGCTTTTAATTAGAGCAGCCGGGTTGGTATTACAAAACCCCCTCGCTCCAGCGTAAGTAAAGATATCACTAGCAATACCTGCACAGCGTTCTGCCTTATCAGTAGGCTTACCCTTCTTATTGAGAGAGTTGGCTTGAATATCTAATAATACTTCTAGCATTCTTGGAGAGTCGATACTATCAATAGGCTCCTGACCGATATACGAACAAAGTAGCTCTAGACGACCTTTTTTGCGAATAAGGGTATTAGACTTTTGCGACTGATCGAGTGTATTGAATTGCTGCCAAGCGAAGTGCTCAAAAGTATTATTAGATTTACTAATAATACTTTTCTTAATTTCTTCACGGTAGTTTTTTGGGTCAATAGACTTACTAAGTAGATCCTCATACTCTCGCCAAATTTCACAGACGCGAGCAAAGGAGACGTTTGGGTAAACGCCTAAAGATAGCCTTCGGCTTTTGGAATTAATAGGAGAGACATAACGATACAACCAAGACTTTGTGTTGTTTGGTCTGATCATGAGATAAAGTTTGGGATAGTTTTTGACAGAGACTAAGTATTCTTTATCTTCTGCTTTATGACTGCTAATGCTTCTGTCAGAAGTAATATGTTTGTGCGAGCCCATGCCAATCCCCTTAATGTACATTCCAATACTGGTGTACATCAGAGTGTACACGAGACGCAAGGATTGGGATAGATAGTACAGGACAGTATGGGATAGCAGATACAGGGAAGCCCCTGATATCAGGGGCTTTCTCTATCCTATAAGATAGTATAGGACTATGTAATGGTACCCGGAGCCGGACTTGAACCGGCACGCTATTACTAGCGAGGGATTTTAAATCCCTTAACCGTGACCAACAAACAACAATAAGGAGCAACGACAAACGACAACTAGCAATTAAAACCCTTATAAATCAAGGCTTTATATTTAGACAAACAACAATGAGCAACAATCAGCAATATCTAAAAACGCTTGACAATATTTCTCTCGTATCAAAAAAGTATCAAACATCAAGACAACAACTAGCAACAAGGCTTAAAACTACTCTTAAGGCTGTGCGCTATGCGGGGTGCGCTCTGCAACTGACGTTGGAGAACACTCCCCTTTAAAGAAATAAAAAAGCCAGCGTGCCGCTGGCGTGAATATTTGTAGTGCTGTTTTTGATACGTTGAGATATTAAGAGTACCGTAAGTATGAATGAGCCAATTTAGTATGGTAGTTAAATTTCTCATACTTGGGCCCATTCCATTTACGAGCAATCGCACGCCAGTCTTTTTTGCGCATGGCGTCACGTAGACCCCAGCTGATAAGCAAGTTCACCATGGCGATAAGTTGCGAGCGCTCGCTGTCATACATAGCATTGATAAATGACTGCACGTCTTTAAAACCTGCGGCTGCATAGTTGGACGCTAGGATTTGACCTAAGCCCCAAGAGGATGACTTTAGGCCGCACTCACGCACCTTAGTAAAGGTATCGGTATCGGCATCTTTGCGCACACGCCAGATAAGATTGATGGCCGTGTCCATACGTGAAGGCTGGGCACTACCCGCGCCATACCCGCCTCTTGGCGTGACGTTTCTATGGCACAAGTCTGGCCGTAGTCGCTGCATCTCATTAGCGATGCTGATAAAGCGAATATTATTAAGCTCTTCGTAGTATTTATGGCGCTCGAAAAGAATCGTGGGCGTGCCGTCTGACAGAAAGCCGCTGCCGCCGCATTCAACATCAATGATGGCTCGAAGCACTGCATACTCTAGGCCGTTCGCCTGTGCTACTTCTTTAATCTGCTGTTCCGTTAGTTTCTTACTCATGATCACGCCTGCCTTTTTGTTCGTCAATGTATTGCTGCATAGCAGCCAGCTTTATCTTTAATGTCTTTATCTCGGATCGCATCTTGGTGGATTCAGTGGTGTTTGACCGGGCATATAGCGCTGACATAATCATAGTGATCAGAATTAATAGCCTGGCAATGTATGTCTGCCGTGAGGGGATAAAGGTTGCGCTACCGAAGTCGGCCCATGTTAAAACTAGCCAAGTCAGACCGAAGAATACGACCTGACTTGATACGGACTTCTTTGCAGTGCAAGTCTTGTTGCTAAAGAACATCCACGCGGCTAGCAATAAGCCAATCATTGGTATTGCTAGGTTGAAGTTCTGCCAGATTAAATAATGACCGATGTTATTCACTTGCCACCTCCTAAGAGTGCGAGCATCTTATTAAGATAATTCTTAAGCAGCCCTCTGACTGAGCGCTGCAAGTCTTCATCTCGCTTAAGCTCAGCAGCATTTTTAACCAGTACCGATCCTGCAAATGACATGACCAGTGCTGTAACCCATAGGATCGCCATTGGGGGGCTGGTGGTAAATGCTGGTAGTACAACAAAGGTACCGACCAAGCCGCTCATGAATCCCACGAGGGCATTGCCCACACGGCGAGGATAGCTTGTGGTAATGCCAGTCTTGGCATCCATATAGATATCAGTGAAGAAGGCAGCGATAGCGCCCAGCGCTGATATAACGAGCACGCCAGCTAGGAAGAACCATAGCGGCAAGCTCATGTGCATAAAATCCTGACCTTTATTCAGCTGCTCAGTGAGGGCGAAGGCGCTTGCTCCGGCTCCCACTATGCTAGCTGACGAGCCTGCCATTAAACCTATGGTCACTTTGGCGGCAGCTATATTTTGTGGCATCTGTAGAGTCTCCAAGCGCCTGTTTGATTGAGTTTCAAAGTCTCATTTTCCCAGTGGCGGCTTTGTTAAGCGAACCTTACGGGGGTGAATTAGCAGGCATAAAAAAACGCAACCTGTTGGACGGGTTGCGTTTAGGGTGTTTGGCAAGTGAGTTGCTTATAGATTTGCGCGAACAAAACAATCTTTAGCTTCAAGAAGTTTGCGCAAGCCAGCGCTCTTCTCGGCGCCATGCGGCAGCGTGCTATCCACCTGCTTTGCCAAGTCGTGACACAGCTTAGAGGTTTCTTTTAGGTGTTCTGGCAAATGTTCGTATGCAAAAAACTTCATAATTGGTGATGGCTCTTGTGCTTTAAGCATGATTAAGCTCCCACTGGTGTTGCGTCAATACGTGTGTTTAGCACGTCAAGATAAGATGCCATGTGGCCTTGCTGCTCTCGCATTAATGCCCACTGGTCATCGGCAATGAAGTCTGGCTTAGGCTTGGATAAGAAGTTGCTCAGCTTATCAAAACGGTCTTTTAGGTCTGCACGTTCAAAGACAAGTCGGGTGAAGTAGTTGTTAGATGGGTTGCTGCGGAATAAATCATGGGCGAGCAGATAGCCTTCGAGCGCCCACAGTTTGCTCACGGCATTTTCTAGTGCGTACTTTTCACCCAGTTCTTTGTCGTAATTAGCAGGGTCAACACAAGCTGACTCACCGGTTACGGTATATCTGCAAGGCAGGGTAATTACACAATGCGTCAAGGTGCCAGTAGGGTTGGTGTATGTCACATTGCTTTGCGCTACTAAGTGGTCAAGGTCGTCTTTAGTTACGGTATTGGGTTTACGGTCTGTCATATTAATCCTTGGTTATTTGTGTGAGGTGGCACGTAAAAGCACAAGTTATCAGCACTCATGCTTTTACGCCAACCTTACGCAGTGATTACTCTCCGCGAGCCTTAGCAAAGTCTGCTGCTATCTGAGCTCGCATGGACTTGGGCGCAAGCTTGGCAACACGGTCCGACTTCTCAAGACTCATTTCTTTAACGCGGCGCTGAATGTCTGTCACTTTAATAGTGATAGGCTGCTCAGGGTTTTTCTTGTTCCAGTCTTTGATGGATTCACGAGCGTCACGCACCTTAGCGGGGTTGTTTTCAGCAACACCTTGGGCCCATAGCGCTCTAATCTGCTGCGCTTTAAGATTGTAGTAAGCCGTGGCCGTCTGATTAAGATACGCCTGTCCTTGAATGTCAGATACATTCTTGGGCTGGAATCCGACAGCCTTGAACACAGCGTCAATCGGCGATGCGTCAGTGACCTTATAGCCCTTGGTGTCTTTATAGGCACCAGTGGCCAACATGCCAGCGCCTTTAGCTAAGTTACGAACAGCAACAGGCGCCATGGTTAATGCGCCAGTGCCTACGTCTCTTGGGCTTCCATTGATAGCGCCCTTAAGACTTTGCTTTGAACCCTCACCTATACGACTCACAAAATCACCAGCCGGACCCATTAACTCCAGCACGTCTCTTGTATGATCAGTGCGCTCTTTGAATATGCCGGTACCAGGTATTAAGTTGCCCATACCCAAGCGGCCTGAGATATCAGTTGGCATGCCAGGTACGCCAGAAACACCCGTCTCTAAGAATTCACCTAGTAGCTCGCCAAACACTGCATCTATAAATTCACGGCGCGCCTTCTTGGTTGATACGTTATAACCTAGCATCTGACCTGCGCCATCGATAACGTCTGAGATATCGTCCATGAATGGCAGTCCGCCAGCACCACTAAGCAAGAATAGCGTTGCCATCATAAGCATGGCGGCCTTGCGACCCTCTGCACGCTCTACCGACCCCTTCTCGCCTTGCGACCATAATCTGTGCATGAGCTCAACATAGGACACTGAGTAGGTCTTAAACGTCATGAGCGTGCCGCCAACGGCTCCGCGGCCCCAATTCATACGAGATGCTTTGTTATAAACGAACTGAGTCTCTTTAATCGACTTGGTGGCGAAGTCAGCAGGGTTGTCCATGCCGTACTCTTTGGCCATGCGATATGCTGCAACGAATGTCATACGGCGGTTGACCTGCTCGGCTAAACTAAATAGAGAGCCCCAGCCAAGACTGACTCTTGACATTGTGTTCTTAGCGGCAGCCGTAGCGTTACCAATCTTAGTGCCGTCACCAGCGCTTAGTGGGTTCTTACCGGTTGCCTGCTTAAGTAAGTTGTGAACCTCTTGTGGACTCAGCGTTCCGTCAGCTTCGGCATCTTCAATCGCCTGCCTTAAGTCAGCTTCAAAGTGATCTCTATTCTTATTTACCACAGCCTTAGCCCAGTCAGCAGATGACTTGCTTAGTTGGGCAACAGCTTTGGTAGCGCCACCAAACTGACTTAAGTACGGGAATGATACGGCGATAGGCTGCGTTAAGTTGACCACTGCCGATGCGATAGAGCCGCCAAGGTACTGAGCGAACATCCAACCACGAATGAGCTGACCCTCTTCCTGCGGATTCTTAATGTACTGAGCAAGTTTAACCGCTGCATCTTTTAACTGGCCCTCGCCTTTTGGAATCTCAGAAATACTGCGGTCAAGATTACCCATGTTTAAAGCTGCGGATGAATGACGAGCATTCGAGTAAATAAAGCTCGCCAGCACGCGCCCAACGTCCTCAGAATAGCCTTTGATACCTTTACGGTGTATAAGTCTTTTCATGGCGCTACGGTTGTTTTTTGTGCGACGCAGGTACTCTTGGAACGCCTCGTCTGCTGCCTTATCGCCAGTTGCATCAAGTCCTAGCATCTCGCCAAACAGCTCTGCTGTCTCAGGCGTCACGCCAGCGAATAGCTTAAACTCTTCTTGAGATAATGCGCCGCGGCTAATCTGATAAGTGCCATCGTCATACAGCGCCTTCATTTCAGCTTCCATCTTGCGGGCTTCATAGGCGCTTTCAAACATGCCGAAGTATTCACGGTTGCCATCAGCATCTACCACGTCAACAGTGTATTGGCCAAAGCGTGATAGCGGCGCATAGCCGTCTGCCATAAGCTGCCTTGTGCGACCGGCTGACTGCTTGATATCTTTTAGCGACTTCTTAAGCGCCTTCTCCTTTTTAGGATTGGCTTGAGATAGTGCTTTGATATGCTCTTCAATGATGAATGTAGCACGGCGTAAACTGCTTGCGCCCATGACTTCGTTTTCAATCTCAGCAGCATCTTGACCAAGCTGACGCAGCATGTCGGCACGAGTTAAGCTATCAAGGCTTGCATCAGTTGCAGCGCGGAACTCACGGTACAACCCGATTTGCTCAGGACTTAAATCAAACTTCGAGCGCAGTTCATTATCTGTCCAGACAAGGCCGGCACTCACCTCTGCATCGATGATGCCATTAACAAATCGATTGGCTTGAGTGGCAGTCAGTGTTGCAAGCTGCGCCTCTTGAGCAGGAGTGATTTTGTTGGCAGCTCGTAGCATCTCAAGACGGTCCTGTAATGAGGCGGCCATTGTCTTCTCGCGCCAGTCCTCAACTAGCACAGCTTTGCCATCAAGATCACGACCCCATATTAGCGTTCCCTCAAAGATAGGCTTGCTAATAGCATCGTTATCTTTAGCGCCGATTGCAGATTTAGTGATATCGCGCATTGAATCTAATTGCGGCAGTAGCTTAGGTGCAAACTCAGATGCCTTTGATGCGTAGTAACTTACATCGGTAATGAACTTCTCTGTGTTTTCAAACACTGGCTTGAAGTACGGGTTGCGCTGTGCCAAGTTGTACATGGTGCCTATGGTTTTATGCCACCAAGATAATTTACCTGGGGGTGCTGAGCTCGCCCAGTCATGAAGACGGGTTGCTGTTTCTTTCGCTATCGAGCGTGGGTCGAAGTCGTCAAGGTTGGCGGCTCGACTGAATCTAATGTCAGGATTTGAGCCGTCGAATGTGCCGGTGTTGTTGGTGGCGGATTTGATTTGGTTGGGATTGAATACAGCGATTTCACTTTCAATTAATAGCTGGCTATCAGAGTGGTCATCAGATACCCAGTAACCATCCTTTCCGTTATCCATGGCATTAATGGCTTCATCTGGATCGAGTTGATAGTCCGTTAACTCTGGCTCGCGCATGTTTATAAATGCGTGCTTAATCTCACCCGTGCCTGCGTAGTCTTTTGCCTGCCTTATATCTGGAGTAAAGAAAAATGCGCTTTCTCTACCGCTATCATTACCATTGTAATTTTTATCAAAAGTATTGCCGACAGAGCCGCCATGATAAACCACCCACGGCTCACCATTACTATCCACCACCTTGCTAGCATTCTTAGCATCACCCTCCCAATCCCCAAACCACTTCTTGAAAGATGGCGTGCGAACCTGTAGCCATTGTTGTTCATTCAAATTCGTATCACTGCCGTTTGGAGATTTCATCCACTTATCAGTACCTTCATACTGACTGCGAACATCGTCCATCTCTTTGCTTGGAGTGTTAGGAGTGCTGAATCTAATGTCGGGATTGGCGCGGTCAAAGTTGCCGTTGTTGCCGTTTTTTGATTTCAGCTGATTGGGGTCGAATGCTATCCAAGCATCCTTGCCTTTCATTTTATTGGCAAGCGATGTGCCATCATGCGTATTCTTATAAACCACGCCATCATAGCCTTGCGCCTTTAGCTCAGCTGCAACCTTGGCGTTTATATCCATGGCCATTGCAAGCGCTTCTTGCTGACCTTCGGCAGACTTCAGGTCTATAGCTGTGAGTCGGTCTTGGAAATCCAGAATATTATCAATCAGTGGTTTTGACAGATATTTTGCGATGCCTGTTTTATTCACGTACCACAGCGGGTCCTTCCAGGATGGTGAGTCGGAAAGTCTTAATGGGTTTTCGATGGCGGCATAAAGCTCCATGACTCTAAAATCTTGGCTGCCCTTCTCTGACTGACGGCTATCAGCTTGGTCTTGTGTGCCTACGTGGATGCCAATGTCTGATACGTTGAAAATACTAAAGTCAGAATTGGTCCCGTGATAAACAACAAGCGGATCGCCGTTAGCGTCGACTACCTTGCTATCGCCAAACCAATTTTTAAAGGCAGTGCTTTGAGTGTCTGCGCTTCCGTCTTCAAGAGTCCCTTCGGTTGATGCTTTCGGCTGACTAAACTGCGGTACCGCATCGGCAACTTCCGACTGTTTTTGATACTCATTGACCATGCGCTCAGCCAATGCCAGCACATCGTTAGAGTTAATCTTAATCGGCACGCCAAGCTTATTGCGCAGGAATGATTTGACAGCCATAGCAATACGGTTAACAAGACTCGCTACTCTGCCGCGCTTGCCAGCGGCGCGAGATGCTAGGGTGATTAGGTATGGCAAGTATTCGTCTTCCGCTTCTTGCTGACTGCGGCTATTCTTGTCTGCAACAGCCTTGGCTTGCATAGCTAGTGGGTCACCACTTGCAACCATGGTGTCAAACTCACTCATAAGGCCATCGTAGGTTTTCTTATCCATCAAAGTTTGCAGACCGCCATGACCGCCAAGCTCGTGCAGGAATGTCGGGATAATCATATCGTCAGATAGGTTGTCTGCGATAAGGGTGGCCGTGCCATTTAAGTACATGCCGTCAGCGTCGCTTGGAATGGTAAGCTTGCCATCTACAACAAAGTCACTTAGCACTTTAATCTCAAGCGTGCCATCGTCGATTAGTTTTTGAATGGCTTGTTTGCCAAACTTTTCGGACAGTTTGTCGATGACTTGCTGTTTGGTTGTTTGGGCTGTGCCTTTGACTTGCTCGCTGCCATTGTTTGTTTTTGTTTCTGCGTCTTCGTTGGCCATGCGGCTGAATTTTGGCTCGGCCTGAGTATTTTGCGCTGACTCGCTTGCTTTTGCTTCGATATCAGGCTTGGAGGCGGACTCCTTGGTTTTTGCCGCCCTAGCAACTTTATTTTTACCTGCCGCAGGCTGTCGGTCTTCCTCTGTTACTCGGGGTTCAGGTACTGTGTTGACTGCAGAACGGCCTCCGTTATCTCCCAATTCCTGCCGTGCTTGGTCGCTTGGTTCCACTCCTTTTGGACTCTGAGTATCAGCCTGTTCATTTCCTGCTGCGGCATTGTCAGTGCCTGACTCGGGTAAAGCACCTGTATTGTCTTTTGTATTTGTGCGGCTGACCGACTGTCTGTCATTGGCCATTCCTTCTGTCTTGGTTTCTGTTTGATTGGGCGCGGTAGCATCGGCATCAGCATCGTCAAAAATACTCGCCTGCTTTGGATTGCCCCTGCCATTGATCTCGTCAATCTTATTTTGAATATGCTCGCCGATGCGCTTGGCTGAACGTCTGTTTTGTGCAAACAAGCCTACAAGCTCTTTGGCAGTAGGAGTAATGTCGTCACCAAAGATATCGTCTTGCATCAAGTACTCATCAACTGACTGCCCACTCTTAGTGATATCAAGATACTTCTGAGCTGCTTGCTTAACGTCTTCTGCCAACGTGTTCTCTGAGCGCACGCCCTCTTGGGCCAGTTTATTCAACTGGCTAATCTGTGGGGCTTTGTCTGTGATAACGCGCAGAACGTTTTTAGCGCCCTCGTCAACCGTCTCTGATACGGCAGACACAAGCTCAGGGGATTGATAGGCGTCTTGGATTATGGCGCTTTCAATACGCTTCCTGCCCTCTTGTGACAGCATGCCTTTGCTGTCAATCATTGTGGACTGCTCAGCTTGCGGTAGACCGCTGATAAAGTTGCCGATAAATCTCTGGCTCTGATTCAGATTGAGCGTGCCGTCTTGGCCAAAGCTTAATAGCTCGGGACTTGGCAAGCGCTTAGCATCTGCGCCCGCCTGCTCAGTGCTACTCATTCGAGCCACGTCAGTTTCATTGGCCGCTTGTGCAAACTGCGCTCTATCCATGTCAGATAAATTGCGTCTGACCAATACCGGTTGCTCCATCTGCTGCGTTGCTGCTGGGTCAAGCCCAAGTTGCTCAGCTTTTTGTTGAACGAAGTTGCGATACTCTTCGGCATTGCCCTCAGCGTAAGCCTTTCTGATTGCAAGACTGCGACCATTGCCAGACTCTACGATGTTATCGTTGCTGCCCACGAATGGACTGCCTTGTGAGACGTTAGGGCTCTCGCCTAATAGCTCAGGCTTTAGGTTGTTGGCAATGTCATTAACTTGCGCGCGTGCCGCTGGGCGGCTGCGGTCACGGGGCTGCAGCTCTTGAGGAAATTTTGAGTTAGGACTGAATGTATCGGTGTGACTGGTAACAAGCTCGCTGGCATCAACTAGGTCCCATTGGTACGGCACTTCCTCACCCTTGCTGGTGTAGGCTGTGGCCTTGGCTTTTACTGGGTCAACCACACGGCTTTGTACTGGTGCCGGTGCAGGAGAATTGACAGCAAGTGCATCAGCTTCTTTAAGCATACGGGTTTTTTCAGGCACGGACTTAGGCTCATTCTCAATGCTCTGCATGAGACGCTGATAGCTTGAGTCATTGGTGTCTACATTTTGCAGGCGCTCAGTCATGGCTTGCTGCCACTTGCTTTGTGTTGGCTGCTCTGCTGCCGCCTCAGTCTGCTCGCCAGTATTGGCCAATGCGCCGCTTGCGTAATTTTCGGTGATTGCTAGTGGCGATTGCTCTGGATTGCCTTGCAAGCTTGCAGCTGCAGGACTGGCGCCGCTATCTACCGCCACGACTGCTGCACGACTTAACGCGCCTTTATTGGGGTCAAGGCCCATCCGCTCAGACGCTTTAGGCGTTAGCGGGAATCCGCCAGCAAATCCACTTGCTTCACTAGGCACAGGGGTTGCATCGATAATGTCACCACGGCGCTGTCTCTCTCTGCGGTCAATTGCTGCCTGTTGCTGGGCCTGAATGCTTGCGGTTGTATCACTAGGACCTTGTACTGTGCCGTCTGGATTGACCACAAAGTCATTGGTAGGCGCAGGCAATCCTGTAGGACCACCATCTCTTGATGCGTCTCTTGGGACGGGGGTAACGTCTCTCATGCCAGGTTGCGCATCGCGATTGTCACGAGCTTGCTGCTGCTGGGCGGCTAGGTAATCATTGGTCTGACTGCCAGCGAACACCTCGCCATCGGGCGTGACGTTAAATCGATTGGCTGCAGCGGAGTCATCACCAAGCTTTAATGGATTGTATGGCAGTCCAAGTGGCGGCTCAGGCGCACGACCGTTACCAGGTTGCGGATTGATAATCTGCGGCTCACGACCACGAGGTTGGTCAACAATCTGCAACTCTCTGCCAGTGACTGGATCAATTTGAGTGGGGGTTGGGTTAGCACGATTCTTAGATGCAAGCCCAGCGCCGCCGCCCATTAAGCCGCCTGATAACACGCCCAATACTGCAGCTTCATCAACGCCCTCATCAAGCGGTCGTCCAAGCGCTTTGTTCTGCAATACTTGCTCAGACACTGACTGTGGCAACTCTTCCAAAAAGCCTTCGGTTAATGCAGATTCTAAAGTACGTCTGACGGCATTCTTGTTCGCACCACTACCAGCCGCACGACTGCCGCTAGCCAGCATGGTATCAACGTCACCAAGACCTAGTTTCTGAGCGACCTTGCCGCCGGCAAAGCCAAAGCCTGCTGTGGTTGCACCAGTTAGAGCTGACAGACCGACTTGTTCTTGATTCAGCAATCCATCATCTGTCTGCTGACGAATCTGCTCAGCCGCAAGACCAGCGCCAACCGTACCCTCACCGATGGCACCAGCAGCTACGCCCTTTAGCGCACCGCTGGTAGCTGCAGACACGCCACGCCCAACAAGGCCGCCAGCAAGCATAGAGGGAATGGATTCAGCAACCGCACCAGTAACTAGCGATGGGGTGTTCAAAGCGTATTTTAACTTTCCGCCAAGCCCTTCAGCCTGCTGGAACTCTTGCATTTGCCGCTGAGCTGCCTCGGTTTTCCAGCTATTAATAGCCTCTTTGGCTTCCTTGGGGCGAAAGCCCAGCATACCTCCTTCATTCTCGAGAGTTTTACCGACCTGCCCACCAGTTGCGATATCCGCCAAACCAACTACTGTTTCTGGCACGGCGATTGCGCCACTGAGAAGACCTAGCGCTGTGTCCCCTATGTGCCCACCAAAACCCTTGTCTTTGGGCTTTGCATTGGCTAGGAATTGCTTGAGCTCGTCTTGCTGTATGTTTGTATCTAAATTGCTCATTGACCGCTACCTTATCCCAAGTATCCTGAAACATCACCACCGGCCATATGTATGCCGACTATCTCTTCCAATTCTTTCTGTGAGTATTTGCCACTTTGCTGCAGCTTTAGCATTACAGGGTCGCTAAGACTTGGGGCTGCTTTTGGCTGTTGTTTAGTTACGCCGCTGTATATATCGAGTAGCACGTCGGGATTTTTGGTTGCAGTCATGCCATCCGGCCCCAGAGACTCACCGCCGCTAATAGCCACATAGCGCTCTTTGTCACCGCCCTGCAGAGTCTTAAGCTTCTCGCTAATCTTGAGTCGGTCTTCATCGCTCTGAGCAGCATCGTATTGCTCATAAAGAGAATTGATTTTCTTGGGTCCGTAGTTTTGAATCTCGCTAGCTGCCTTCTCCATACCTAAACGCTCACGACTCATATCGTTAAGCTCTTGCTGTTGGATGGCTGTTTGCTGGAATTTATTTGCATCAAAACCTAGCTGCGTGTTTAGCCGCTCATTGGTGCCATCTTGGGACATTTGTGCTTGCGCTAATTGACTTGCGGCGCCTAGCTGAGCGCCGTAGCGGTCGGTATTCATCTTATCCTCACTTCCGAGAATGCCGGCCCTTAGTTGCATCTGCCCTATGGTTAGCTGTCCGTTCTGCGAGCCTTTGTGTGGCGTACTTGCGTCTCTCAGGGCTTTGCGGCGCATCTCCTCATCTGCCGAGCTGCGCATGGGTGCAATTGGCATTGCAGGGTTGTTATAGTTTTTGGCCTGACCTGCAGGGTTAAAGCCAAGTTTTGCAGGAGCTGGGTCTACATAGGTTTCAGGAATAGGCTCGGGGTCTGGCTGCGGACGAGGAGTGTCAATCATGACTTTTTGCTTGCCGTCTGGCGGCATCATGCTTTCCGGTTTTTCAATCGGTTTTAAGATGCCGTTTCCTGGCTTTAGGTTCAGCCCCATATTCTCTAATATTTGCTTGCCTTGAGCCTTCCCTGCAGCCGATATACCGAATCGCGGTTGCGCATTCCGAGCTTCTTCTTCTTTCTTTTTTCTGTAGAAATCAAGGCCAACGCCACGGTCCTTTTGCGATACATAATACTCAGCCATACCCTTACCTATAAAAGTTGATTAGACACTAGGCAAGTATGATGGATATACTTGATAGCTTAAAACCTTACAGTGGTGGAGCTATGACTAAGAAACAATTAAGAATAATCGGCGGGGTTATCATTCTTTTTAACCTTTGGCTTATTGGCAATTACAATCTGACCGGCATTTTTGTATTGATAGGAACGGTGGGGGTTGCGGTTTTGTTTGAACTGGTTTTAATTAAGAAGTTTGCATCTGACGTTGCAGATAAGGAGGTAGGTTCTTGAAACTGCCCTCTAGCCCAGAATGGTGGTTTATGGTAGTGATGTATGGCTTCTGGTATTTCGTACTTGTCACGTGGGGGTATCGATTCATATCTCTTGTAAATGAGGGTTTGGCGAATATTTTTGTGTTCTTTGCTACCGCGATATTTATAGGTTATGTATTTTTTGACGACTAACAAAAAGCCCTGCATATTGCAGGGCTTCTTTAAAAAAACAATCACCTTCCTAGCCATAGCCATAATTGTAGTTCGTAGATTCACCAACGCTCTCAGTGGAAGAAACGCTAGCAGTGCCCGATCCACTAATACTAGCCGACACGTGCGCCGCACTCATCGCCCCAGCTGCGAGCTGTGCTGAGTATTGACCAGACGCCTTGGCGGCTTCGAGTGCAATCTGTGCCTGCTGAATAGACAACTCCATCTTCGCCTTGTACTCACCCATCTGCATTTCAGCATAGGCAATATTGGTGCGCGTATTCATATCCACGTAGCGTGATTGCATCTCAGCATCGGCGACATTGGCGGCAGACTGCGCACGCCATGCCTCAACCCCTGCTCTAAATACCTCAGTGTTGTACTGCACTTCACTAAGATTCGCTTGCAGACTGGCTTTGAATCCATCGATATCAGCCGTGTACTTACTGACATAAGCCCGAGCTACGTCCATCTTGATTTGTGACTGCTTGACCTGAATGTCACCCTGATTGACATAGCTCTGCAGGCGGCTGGCGTATGCCTTAACCTGACTGTCATAAATCTGAGCCTTTGATACCTCAGCTTTAACTTGGCTGTCGTAGGCGTCAAACTTAACTCGCTGACCTTCCATCTGTGCTTTATAAGCATCTACTTCACTTGAGTAAATTTTAGCCTGGGTATCTGCTACGGCAAGCTTGGCTTGCTCAGCTTTAATCTCAGACTCGAAACCTGCCAGCTTTAGCTTCTCAATCTCAGACTTAGACACTGCGGCGCGAACATCGGTCTCGTAAATCTTAGCCTCAGTGTCCATGATGGATGCTTTAATCTGCTCACCACGAAGTCCGGCTTCGTAGATATCGACCTTCATTTTCTCGCTACCAAGCGCAGCAGTGTAGGCGTTGATATCAGCTGCAAAGATTCTAGTCTGCGTATCAGCAACGCCAAGACGTGCCTGCTCACCATCAATCTGTGCCTTGTAGGCTTCAAGCTTTAAGCGCTCGCCTTCAAGCTTGCCGCCATAAGCCTGTACACGAGTGGCATAAATGCCTGCTTGCGTCTGAGCAATACTAGCCTTAGTCTGCTCGCCACGCATCTGAGTATCGAAAACTTCTAGCTTGATGCGCTCAGCGCCCAGCTGCTCAGCGTATGCCTGCATATCGGTGCGGTATGCGTCAAACTGCGTCTTGATAACGTCGGTGCGCATCTGCACGCCTTGCATCTTAAGCTTGAACAGCTCGACATTGGCAGTCACGCCAGCAAGCCGTGTCTTATACTGCTCAAGTAGCATCTGATTCAGCTGACCTTTAGCTAGCTGTGCGTCAATCTGTGCTTTCATGTGCGTTATAAAGGCATCGAGCTTGGTCTTGTAAACATCGACTAGGATTTTAAAGCCTTCGTTCTGCGCCTGGAATAATGTGAACTGGTACTCGTACAATCTAAACTGTGCTTCGACATTGTACTTGGCCACTTCAAACAAGCGGTTCACGGTATCCATGTGCATGTTGTAGATCATCTGCTCAAGCGCCATGCCCTTCTCTACTGCGAATCTTAAGGCATCAACTTGCATCTTACTGGCTTCAATAAAGATATCGCGGTTAATCTCAGCGACTTTTAGCTGGCCCTCGGCACGTGCAATATTGACTTGTTTGTTTAGCATACCAGGCGGCATAGAGAATCCACGTGACGCCCATGTATCGGTGGCTTCTTGAACTGAGCGCTCGACCTCTTGACTGATACGCTCACGCGGCTTATCGAATAACGCCTTAACCACCGGCTCTGGCAGTCCGAAGTTTTCAGGCCTAGTCAGCATATCCCGTGCCACAAAGAGCAAGTCTTCAAGCATTGCCGGCTCATATTTAACCGCCGACTCATCCCACCATTCAGGCTCGAACTCCATAGGCTCAAGCTCTGACGCATCGGGTGCATCGGACAGCTCAAGTTCTGGCATCTCAAAGTCCGGTATGACAATGCTCTCTAGCGTATCAAGCTCGGGAAGTGTGATCTCTGGCACCTCTGGAACTTGGATGTCGAGATTAACGTTTGGACGAACCGGCGCTACAGCCTTATCGATAGCCTCCATTGTTGGCAGGTTGATTGCCATATCGAACGATGGCTCATCCGGTGTTTCGTGCGAGCTAAGCACTGGTGCATCAGGCAGGCCGATATCAAGATTAATGTCAGGCCGAGCCGGCATGTCCACATCGTTGATTGTGGGCGCACTAGGAATATCGATATTGATTGTACTGGCATTTCTTACAGGCAGATTGATATCCGCTATCATCGGCACGGATGGGAATGACACTTCCGTGCTTATTTCAGGACGTGCTGGTAGATAGATAGCGTCAATGCTTGGCGCTTGCGGCGTAGAGATGACCATGGATTCAGGTGCATCTGGCATAGGCCCTAAGTCGCTAATATCCAAATCTTGCAACAAGTAACCTATGTCTGCCATTTCGGGTAGCTGTGGCACTTCAAGTTGTGTCGAGGTATAAACCGGGAATTCGCCTAGCACGGCATCCGGCACACGTGCTTCCGGTACTGGTGGCCTGATAGGCGCTGCTACATCGCCGACCTTAATGTCTGCAATAGAGTTTAGTGACATTGACAATTGATTGTTGTACTTATCAGACAATCTATCTAGTGTGGTGATTTTATCTTCCACTGTTCTGATTGCCTGACCGATGATGTTACTGGCTTCACCTGCTGCCCCAATAGCCATATCTATACTCTCCGCTTAGTGGCTGCGTGCTCCACGGTTAAATCATTAATGTGCCCATGTGTACCGACCATCTCAAGCTCAAAGCTAAAGTGCCTGCCACGCAAGCCACGACCAAAAATAAAGCGGCCATTCGTCAGCTCGCCTGCAATCTCACTAGGCAGCACATAGGTGTAGTGCTGCTCATAGCCTTTCTGTGTTGTGCCAACTGTCATGCTTGATGTGCCGTCCAGCTCATATTCAAGATAGGCAGCTATTGGATGGGTTAAAGCACTGCCGCTTAAATCAATCTTGCCGGTCTTAACTTTTGCTGCGACCACTGACTGCGCTTGCTCTAAGTTGTAGATGCCGTCCTCAGCTTCGCCATATAGCACGCCATCAATCACCACAATGCGGCTAAAGTTGTAGGGGTCGTAACGGCTCATTGCCCATGAGTCTATGTTGGCAGTCCAAGCATGAGCTCGGAATCCGCCCACGTTTACCAGCGCGTCTTCAATGACAACTGCATCTTGAGGTAAGTCGCTCGCCTGCATTGCGTCAATGACCTGATCAAATGCTTGGACTGACTCATCGATGATGTTTGATTGCACGATGGCATCTAGTACCAAGTCGGCAATTGTGACTTGCTCATTGGTCAGCGATATTGCTGCTAGATGGTCGTTAGTGTCATCGGAGGTGGTCAACATATCAGCCGCTTCATCACTGCGGGAGAACAGTAGGGTATCAAGCGCCTTGATGTTATCAATGATAATATGCGCCACAGTGCGCTTACCAGTAGCATCGTCTTTAGCCGCTGCGCTTTCGGTAATCAGCGATAGGACTGAGCCTACCTGCTCATTCGATGCTGTGGCCTGTTCAATAACAATATCTTTTGCAGATAGACGCTCCACCATTTCGCTAGATGCTGTGGCGCTATCTACAACAATGTCGCCGCTAACTGAGCTCAGGCTGTCAGATATCACAGCGCTGTCAGTCACTAAGCTATGCGCTGTGCGCTGTTCAATAGCTTCTGATGCAATGGTAGCGGAGTCGCTATTGACGCTGCCTAGTGTGCCTTGCAGCAAGTTATCTGACGCCGTGGCGCTGTCTATGTGCAGCCATGATAGGGTGTTGCCGATACTGTCTTGCGCTCGCACGCTTTCAGTTATGATGGTTTTTAGATTTGCAGTATCTAAAACTTGGTCAGACGCCACAGCGCTATCGCTAAAGACATATGTACTAGAATCTATAACCTCGTTACTAGCAACTGCGGTATCGGCCAATAGAATTGCTATACCAAAAAATATGCTGCTGGATAATTTGGCAAGGCTTTCTGCAGTGGTCATAAAGCCGCTGATCAACTTGTCGCTAGCCACCACAGTTTCTTGCGTGTCGTCTCTATAATCACTCATTGATTACTCCGATAAAATGGTGTGCTAATTTATTGTCAGCAACATTGCAGCTGCCCCAAAATGCGCGTGCTGACCTTGCGCTAGGCTCTGATACATTGCGATAGGTAGCATCGCCGAACACAACCTTGGCGGCATCCCTGTAAAATATGTTTCCAAATTCTGTTGGAGAGCTGGTGTAATAACCACCATCAGGAATGTTTTTATTAATCAAATCAACGTTGTTGGCAAAGCTCAGTCGAACCATGCCTGACTCCACTCCGCTAACTGTCTTCGATGTTGAGTATGTCTGCACCACTGGAGGGCCACCACCTCCCATATGATGCCATTCGTTGCTATTGGGATGGATTAACCATGTGTAGTCTTGGGGTAGCGATGTAATCCACGGCCCATTGTTGGCAAAGTCATTTGACGGATGCGGACTATAGACCGCCTCTTCCACCCAAACAGGTGAGCCGTCAACTGGATAGGGGTTGCCCTTGGGGTTATCCACGCCAGTTCCACCAGCCCATGCTAAATCAAAATGAAACGTCCAGTATTTATATGACGTTGGGTCTTGTATAGACTTGAGTGCTATCATCTCGCTATCAATTCTAGTTGCGGATTCTTCTTTTTTCGTATGAATGGCTGCATTGCGGCAAAGGTAAGGCATGCAAACGGATAGAGCGAGGCTTCTGCCATCAATTTTGGTTGTGCTGGTCTTATGTGTGAAGTATCGGTTGCGCCACATCGTTCCAGCTTTTGAGAAAAAGTCATTGAAAGAGAAGAATGGCTTTGCGTCATAACCACGATCCCTGCCTTCGATAGCCGTGCTTGTTGTTGATGGTGCGACAATCTCTCTGTCATCAATATCAGAGCTATAAAAATAACCCTGCAACTCACTAAACCCCGCAGTCTCTTCTTTCCACCAGTTACCGACCGTCATGTATGACTCATAATTACTTTCGGTTTCTTGTTCGTACTTTCCCCAGTCGATGAAATACTTAATTGTTTTTAAGCTATTCTCCTCATAGTAGGCGTACATTATGGTATCGCTGTTTGGGTACTTGTCTTTAAAGCGCCCATTCTCTAGTGGCAGAAAGTCATGCGATAGGCAGCCGCCAGCAAAAGGTTCGGGGAACTTAATTTGTGGCTGGTATGCAAACTTAGCTGGATGGTATAGATACCCACGATAGACCTCTGTGATACTGCCGGAATGCGCTGCTATCGGCTCGACTTCTAAATTGCGCCAATACTCCAAGTCCTCTTCGCCTTTATGGTAAATAGCCCTATCATAAAGTTGGTCGAACGTCATTCGCCTTAGCTTGTACAGCGTAGCTCTAGCGTCACCAGTGTTTGTACCAACGGTCGGCAGCAAAGCCTCCATGTACCTTGCAACCTTTTGAGTGCGCAAGTCGCTACCATCAAGACTGGCTGGCGGTGCGCCTGTGTATGCTGGAGATGATTTTAAATACAGTTTTAGCTTGTAGGTCAGCCCATAGCCTAGCCCTTCATCGTCGTAGTAGTCGTAACAAGTGTTATAGCCCTCGTCACCACGCTCATTGACTGACCAGCCGCACGCACTACTGTAGGCAATGTGACTATAGAAGTCTGAGCTATCGCATACCTTGATAATCACGCCAGCCCTGCGCCATGACTGAAATTCATTACCCGCAGGGAACGTCTCGCCACTTGGCATGGCACCGAATCTATCGAGTATCTTTAATATCTCGTCGTCGCCCACCTCTTCCATGTAGCGCCTAAAGGCCGCGGTGGCTGTGGCAGGGATAATAGGCAAAGGCATAGCCCAAACGCCATTGGCTGCAATCTGCAGAAGCCATGGCTTTCTATTGTCATCAAATCCAATTGCGTTTGTTTTGTTGAATTTATAATCGTATTTAAATTTGCCACCCGCATCTGGCAGTCCAGTAAACCCTGGCAGTCTCAAGCCAGTGCCCATCTCTTCTCGTATGCTCTTCACAACTTCTGGTGGCAGCATTAATTGCGCACGCTCTAGTGACGTGTCAGGCAGATAGGCGGTATCTTGAATTCCATAGCCGCCCACTATTTGCATGACCTCAGCCATTGCGCCTGAGTACCACGTGGGCCTTAACTGAGTGTATTGCGTGCGAAGGAATCGGGAGTCGGTTGTCATGAACTCTTGAAAGGCGTAGTCGTAACTAACGCGGAATCTGTGCAGAGCAACGTCTTTGGGAGGTTCGGAGTCGTTGGGATTGTAATGTCTAAGTCTGTGACGCGTAGTCTTGGTAAGCCTTATCCCTACGCCCTCGCTATCAGCAACGACTGCTCTGGTGATAGAGCCTGAGTAGAGCATAGGGATAAAGTCGGTAGCGATACCATCGAACAAAACCTTTTCATCTGGAAGTGGCTTATGGGCGATAACTCGAAAGTTACCACCCATATCTTGCATGATGACATACCCACCGTCCGGCAGGTCATAAACCATCTTCATGCTATCCACGCCAGACACGCTTTTTAAATTGGTAATGCGCTTTGCCGTTGCGTCTATGAACGCTTGGTCCATATCTGTCAGCGGCAATCCAACTACGTGCAGGCCATAAGGTCTGCCCTGGTGCATGGTGTTATAGCGTCAAGCTGATACGATAGCCAATCTCGTAGGTATCGTCGTTTTGGAATACGCGAGGGGCTGCATACTTGGTTGCGCTGATTAGAACGCCACTGGTGCCGCCACGTGAGCTGTTGGTTAGCATTGCCGCGCCTTGGACTGTTAGCTGCGATGCTGTCTTCATTGTCACCTTGGCAACGGTCGTCATGTTGTCAATGGAATTGGTCGTGGCGTTTGTTGGGTTCCACTTAGGGCGAGTGGCGTCTGAATAGCCCTCGGTCATACTGACAATCTCAGATGCAGTGCTGGCAAACGATGCTGCTGTCCAAGATGACTGCGGTGTTGCAGCAGCTGAGAATAGTGCTAGATAATAACCTGTAGGCTTAGGCGTGGTACCCAATGCTACGTTTAGGATATGGGCTAAGCCCTGATCGGTGATTAAGTTCTTTGTGGCTTTCCATTCACCACCGTTGATACGGTCGAAGTATTCGCCTTGGGCTAGGATGCCATGCTCGGGGAATAAGATGCCGTCATTGGTGATTTCGTACTCACCACTTTCCATAGACTGTGCTAGCTTTTGATTAAGGTCGGTCACGGTTATAGCTCCTTTAGAATTTGGTTAACCGTCGCTAGCTTACCAACGTCACCATTCTCCTAGCTAACCTTACAGTGGTGGAGGTGCTGGCGGTAATGCCGTCAAGCTTGCCTGCCTGAAACTCAACCATCTGACCCATGCTATTGCCGGCCACATAACCATTACTGGAAAGCCATACTGCAACCATATCGCCACCGGCTGATAACTCACCCACAACCTCACTATCAACCTGTACTGCGCTATCCGGCACTGGCGGCATTGCACTCTTGACCACCACTGACATATCGCTAGGCGATTGACCCTGTAGAAATAGCACGTGGTCAACTTGTCCGACCCATATGCCATCGCCCACCGGTTCAACAAAGGTTATCCGCTGCGGTGTCTGAATGAATCCGTGGCGCTCATCGTGCAAGTGATACGCTAGCGGCTCTGAGAACCGCAACACGTTACCTGTGGCTGTGAGCAATCGACCGCGCCAGTAGCTAAGATACTTACCGGGCTTCATTGGAGATAGGTGCTTGAACGCAGCGGCGCGGCCTAGCTTGTGCTCTTTGGCAAAACTAAACCCTGTGCTTGATGGGCTTCTGCTTCCTGCCAGCTGTAGGTCTGTGCCGCCAGGCTGTGTGCTGTATATATTAACTCGGGTGATTGTCGGGTCAGTAACCATTGGCAGGTTAATGCCGACCTCGCCATTGCCAACTCTAGCAAAGCTCGATAAGCCGGACTCAAGGTTTCCACGGCACCATGATATAGCGACGTTTCTAAACGGCTCTTTACTATCGCTAGGCGCTCCACCTGATGGTGGCGGAGGTGTTGCAATGGTCAGCGGCTCAGCGCTTACCCCATTGTAGATATAGAGCTCATGCTTGCTAGATACGCACACTTGGTTATTCAGCATGGTGTGATAAAGAGGTCCTGCGCCAATAGATGCTAAGACTTCGTGAGTCCATGCCCCAGGCGCAACCTTAACCCAGTCACCATCTAGCATAGCAAAGGTATCTTTGTGTAGTGGGCTTTGCCATAAGTAGCGATAGGGTGTGTCTGATACCCTGCCACCACTTGGCACCATGTCGAGCTTACCTGCTGGTGTGACGTTGGTGTTTACAATGTCACGGAAGTAAACGCCTGGCGCTTTGCCGCCTATGACTAGGCCGCTATCTTCTGTGGCGGTATTCATGCCGAAGCATGGAAATAGCTTTGTAATAGGCACGTTACCATGCTCCTTTTCTGAATTGTTCTGAGTTGCCGTCTGGCCGTATAAAGTGCTGTCCTAGTTTAACGCCATGCTGTCCAATTACTGAACCCTCACGACCCGGCACTATTATCTCGAATACTACGTCCTCTGGCAGCGTTGCATTAGATACCGTCATGCGACCACGGAAGTTGGATAACTCATAACCACTGGAGAACGCATTAAAGCCATCAGGCTGCAGCCCTCGAATCTTATGCCAAGCGGTAGTAGTGCCGAACACTAGCGAATCATAGCCACCTATCACTAGCGGCACGTGCTCACCTATGCGAAGCCCTTGCCACATAAACGGAGTGTCACGAGGTTTGGACAACCCCATCTGCAGACTATTGCTACCCATGGCGGACAGGTATCTTGTGAGGTTGCTGGCATCGTGACGGCCAAAAGAATTTGCTAGCAGTCCTTTTGGTGATATATATAAAGGCCCTAGATATGGCGGGCGATTGAAAACCGCTGTCCCAAAGACGTTATTATGAATACCGCTGAGCAAGCCGATAGACTGCGGCGTGAATGGTATTGAGGGAACTCCGAACCTTGACACTCTGAAAGAATCTGTTTTTATTATTCTCTTGCGTAGATCTAGCAAGGGCCTTCCAATGCGACTGCTTGGTTGATGCGTCGAGTCGGTCGGTCGAATGTGTCTAATACTACTCTCCACAACCGGCTTTCCGAGCCTAGCGCCAACTCCCTTGCCGTCAGCGTCTCCTACATAGTGCCTGCTTGTTCCTGATTTATGATTGTCAATCGCCTGTGGTGGCGCTTCCATTACCGCCCATATTGTATGCGGAGATAGCCTTGGCTTTCCTAGCGCTGTGCCTGAATTTATTGCGCCTGCCTTGGAAATGTAAGTCCTCTTGTTATACACAAGCGTATCGTTAGATATGTTGTGAATCGCAATACCAGAATCAATAATAATATGATTTGTTCGGATTGATAGTGCGCCAAACGACTGGGAGTTTATGGCATTCACGTAAAGAACATTTTGATTTAATCCAGGCCTGGGCAGCTGGTTGACTGGTGGTTTTATTCCATGCTCAACATCATTGCCCGATTCGTTATTAAGCCATACATATTGAGTGACATAGGGGTTTGTGCTTAGCCTTGTTAGCTTATGTCCTTGAGGTGCTGTTGTAGCAATCCAGCCACGAACAGTAATAGACTGCTTGGTGTCAGATATTTTATGCAGCCCAATTAGCGCCTGCCTATCACCACTAGCTACAAGCTCTCGCCACTGAGTTCTAATTGCAGTTATGCCAAACTCACTACTGTCGTGCCCACGAGTTAATAGCTCTGGCGTCAGGTTTTTCAGCGCTGGCGAACCAGGCTTCTCTCTGTGAACCCATTTAGGCGCAATGATATTAAAGTGTATTGATAGTGCCGGCTGCCCATAAGCTGAATCTTCATAGCCGCTAAGATCGATGTATTTCGTTAGGTTATCCACTACAGGGAGTCTAATGATCGCTGGCGCTATGGAATACCTAGCCTCAATACTGATAGCCCTTACTCGCTCAGCAACCATACCAAGGCCAAACTCAAGTGACTCAAAGTTTCCTATTCGATTGTAGTATCTCCTGGTGTTTACTATCTCGCAGCCACCGAACACTGTATGAGCAATGCCTGCCGGACTAAGGATTCGTGCCGAGTTACGGACAATGCCCCACGAACTCATACCTGGATAAACTATGGATTCTGGATTGATGTGTCTGATGCGATAGGCCGCCATGAGAGAGCCGTACTGCAAAAGCACATCACCTCTTGGCTGCAATAGTCTGGCGTTGTTCTGTATGTAGGTGTAACCGTGTTTTGAGTAGCTAAACCCAATGACACCAATCGTTTTATTTCTATTTTCTACTGATTGCCATTCAGACCACTTTGGTGGAACAAGTCCATCGTCAGGCACGAAGTAGTGGTTTATATACTGAGTTGAGTTGTAGGCTATATGCCAGCCCCATCTATCGCCAGGCTGCTGCCCAACACTAATAAACCCTTTCGGTTTTATGTAGTTCGTTCCAAGCTGCACGACTGGATTGCCATGAGCGCCAATAGCGCCTAGTGGGTATAACGTAGTGCTAAAAGGTGTAATGCGAGAGCCCCATAGCGTTGCCTCGTAGCCAATAGGGGTTATTATTATCTTGCGGCTGATTTTTTGGACAGCGTAAGGTGGTGGATTAACTGACGTTGGCAGCAAGAAGCGCACACCACGGCTAGCCCAAGACCCGCCAAATATTTCAGCAAAAGAACCAGCAGGAAAAACATAGCGAATTGCATCTGACACCCATGGACGGGCAACATACAAAGAGTCGTGAGACCTTGTTGCTACATAGGCGTTCCTTAGTCTTGCGATCACTGCCCCGTATTTTGAATGCGCAAGACCATCAAGATGTACATATCTATTTTTGTTAGATATGTTCGGCTCGCTAAAATTACTACTGCGAATACCGCGTGGTGCTAGCTCTGGCGGCTTAGTGACAGTCGGATAGCCAGACAGGTAACTATCAAGGGGTTTGGTGCGAACCTCCCTGTTTCTATGACTTACCATCTGAGTTGTAAACTCGGGAGCTGCAATACCCTTGATAAATACAGATGGCGTTTTGTTGTTTATTTGCGCATTGCCCAGAGTAAGTTTAGGCGCAATTCCTGATGGAGTTAATACTGATAGATTTAGCTTAATGCTAGGCACGCCAGCTCTGTTTCGGCGAAATCCTATTGGTTCTATCTCAAAACCCGAATCTTTCTTTACCTGTGGCGACGGAGTAGCGCCCAGTGAAACCACAGACCCATGCGCACGAGTTTTTAGCGTTGGCGTGAATAGTGTTGTCTGGTTGCCGTTCTTTGCAGCCGGGGATTTATACGCACCCGGACGGATTGCGCTAGGGTATAACTTTACATAAGCCAGGCGCACGCTTTGGTGTGAATCCTTTAGGCTGTCTGTGCTGACAATGCCCTCTGCGGATAGATAGCGAGTTGAGTTGCTCGCAGTTGCGCTTCCGAACTCTAGTGATGATGCAATGCCGTCAAGAGCAACAAAACTAATATCTTTATTGCCAAGCAAAAATACAAAGTCATGACTATCAGGTGGTGTATATCCACCCCTAAGCGTTGTATTTATTATCACGGCTATCCTTTATAGTGGCTGCATGGGGCCGTGAGCTATAGGCTCATAACCCTCCTTGCCAACCATGACAAGCTCATAGTTCCCTTGAGGGGCGTCAACGCTCCAAAATCCAGTCTCGGCATCTACCGCAACATCAAGTGTTGCTCCGTCGGTTTCTTTTTTTGTTGCCGCATCCCCAGACCAAGACCTCACTCTAACCACACTACCAGCCGTACCATCATCGTGCAAAAGCGTTCCGCTAAAGCCTCTGACTGAAACAGCTTCATCGTAAATATCAGATATGATTTCTGCGCTCAGTGCGACGTTTGGAATCAAGGCCATATGCTCCACAGCCAACCCCATCATGGATGAGTAGCCATCTAGGTTGTCCACCTCGGCTGATATCATAAGGTTTACGGGGGCTGTGTTGTAACTAATTTCAGCGTTAGAACTGGCGCTAGATATAGCTATTACTTGACCGTGGTTGTAAAGAGCGGTGATTTTTCCATCGTAGGTCAGCACTAACATATTGAAATCAGCATCCATGTTGACCGGACTTGATGTTGTTGCTGTTCTGTACTGGCCATCAATCCTGACATAAGCTATCAACCTGCCATCACTCAGCATTTCTATATTCCATCCGCCAAATTCTGTGCATGATACAAGTGAGCCTGCCATAACCTTTTTGGGTTTTGTGCAGGTCATTAGTACGGTGATAGCCTGCTTTGGCTGTATCAGGTCCTTTGTTGCCGCCTCGTAGCGAATCCTATATGCACACGAGCCCTCTTTGGTTCGCCCATTATCAACATCAAAAAACAGACCGCCACCAAATCCTCCGGCAGATGGAGTTATTGTCTTGCTTACTGGCTGCGGTTTAATGCCTCCAACCGCCTCATGCTTTATACTTGTGTTAGCAAGATTTTTAACTACGCCATTCTTATTAAACACAAGAAAAACCGAGGGCGAGTAAGAGAGAATGTTAGAAATAAAGCCCATGACAAATCCTATTTTTTAAGCATTCCTGTTGGCGTCTCGTTAGGCCAAAAGCCTTTGCTGCTATGCCACTCCGCATACTGCTCGTACAACTCAACATCACCCATCAGTGCAATTCGAGTCTGGACCCATGCGGTAACGGCATCGCCATTGGTCTGCCCTGACTGCTCGCAGGCGAACATTTGAAATGGCGGAAGGCTGACCACGCTAGGCCAGTCAATCCTTTTTTGCGGCTCACCCTCGCCCATGACACCATGAGCATTAAAGCCATTCACGCCAGCGATCTGAGTGGGCGGCTTATTGGTTTTAACTGTCACCTCGTAGCTCCTTGATTTTATTTTCGATGGCTGTGTTATTACCCATCACTCGTATTAAGCACCCTATTAATAAAGAGTGCTTAACGTAAGTTATTGATTTATAGTTTAAAAATTTTGTTAACGCCGTTGTCCCAAGTCACAATACCAAACGTTCAGAATGGCTCGCTAGTTCCATTCCCGTCCTTTGCAGGACTGCTGCATGTCGCCATGCAGAGCAGACTATATCATCGGCTATTTATCGTGGCAGCCGTTGCGCGCTTCGAGCCGCTTGGCCCTACTCCCTTTCGGGATAGTCGTTACACCTTCCTCGCATTGAGGCTTGGCACGGTATTGACTCAGAGAGTGTTCCACCGTTTTCACGCAATTCATTTTCAAGCTTATGCCACAGCTTGAAACGCACTATTATTCACAGCATCAAGGCTGTACGGGGCAATGTCCCCGCCGTTCGGTGTGATTGGGAGGCCAGTTGCGGTGTCTATGTAGGCGATAAGTGCACTGGTCGCTTCACTACCAGAGTCCACGTACAAGACAATGGCTTCGATAGACGCACCCGATACACTGGTGAACGTAACGTCTGCCGCATCTGCCGCACCACCTGTTGTTGCCTTGGCTGTCAGCGTCACTGGCCCTGCGATACGTGCAGACGATGAAATGTCTGACAGGTACTCATGGGTTCCGGTCTGTGGTGTATATGCGCCAGTATCAACAAGCAACACCTTGACGGTATCGGTCATCCAGTTAATCTGACCCTCTAGGAAGCGCTTACGCGCGGAATCGTATAACGTATTAGCCATGCTAATTACCTCTCTTGTGAATTAAACCCAAAATGGTTTGACGGTGTGTGGTACATCGTGGCGAGTGATACGCCGTAAGTCTGAATCAGGTCTGATGCCGAAGTAGTCCGTGAATTGCCCCTCGGCAATTGCAGCTCTGCTTGGATCAAGAACCTCTGCATCTGGCACGCTAAAAGCTTTGTGAAGCGCCCAGTAAATTAAATACTCATGGTGAATGGGATTAATCTCAGGCTCGTCCGTACCCAGCACCATAGGCGCAAGCGGCACACGATAGCCCTCTAGCTTGATGAAACCCGCGTCCCTTGGCATTGGCACTAGGCGAATGCTTTGGTCGTACTGGATGACGTATTCGGGCGTGCCGGCACTGGTGCGCCAGTCACTATGTAGCTCAGCAACGTCCTCTTGTGATACCTGGTACAACGTCTCAGGCCGATAGTCAGGCTCGACCAATGAGCGATGCAATCCGATATGTTCTATCTCATAGACCTTGTGCAGTGGGTAAACCGCTACATTAGGCAGCACTGGGATAACGCATACGTCTGGATTGGTGCAGTCGTGAATAAGGCGACCACGAATAGCCGCCTCCTTCTCCGCATCATTCAACCAGTCGGTAATGTCCTCGTCAGAGAATAGATACGGCTGCTCCATATCAAATGCAGCAACACGGAACTTGCGTATCAATTCAGATAAGGTCATTACGGCGCTCCAAACTGGTCAATCATGCCAATGACTTCTTGACGCAGATTTTCCTCAGACTTCGACTTATTGATTTTTTGCTGATACTTGCTCAGCGCAAAATCTTTAAGGGCGTCCTTATCCATAACGTTTACTTGGTCATACAAGGCTTGCAGTTCTTTCTGCTCGTCATCCTTGCTCTTATTCTTAGCTGTCTGCTCATCAAGCAGCGCTTGCGTATCGTCGCTAGCCTGATCATCATCCTTCGCTGCTGACGAATCCGCTTTATCGCCTTTGTCTTTCGCATCATCAACCGCCTTTTCAAACAGGTCTTCGTGACGTAAAAACTTGCGGGCCATATCCCAAGGGATAGTGCGCACTTGATTGCAATCAAAGACAAGGCCAGTGCGGTATAGCCGGTCGTGCCACGGCTCCCGTTTGCCAATGTACTTAATCGATACTCCATCTTGCTTGCTCATAGCTTCACTACTCCTAAAAAAATAGGCTAGCTGAAACCAGCCAGCCTATTTGCTTTATCGTTAATGTCTTATCGAGGATTGATGCTAGTTTGCGCCAGTCATCTCGCCTGATACCGTGACAGTAATGTCGGACGCCTTAGCGTTGGTCGCGCCAGCCAAGGTTAGAATCAACGTGGCAGGCTTAGGCAAGATAACAATCTTGCTGCCATCTGCACGAAGACGACCGGCAGTTGCCAGGTCAGCACCAGCAGCGATAAAGTATTCATCGTCTTGTGGCACGTCAGCATCATCTTCGCCGTCAGTGTAGGCAAAGCCTAAGCTGCCAGTGACGGTAGCGGTCATGCCAGTAGTGACGAACACTTGAGCGTCAGCCAAGCACCAGCCTTCAGGTAGCACACCAAGCTCGATAACGTCACCGGCTTTCGGTGCAGCTTCAGAGCTACCTGCGACTTTTCCATCAGCATTGGTCTTGACGTTAAAGCCCAGCGTGGTGGTATTGCCGTAAGGCGCGGTGTACGTGAAGAAGTTGGTGATAGTCGGCTTGTTAGTTGCGATAGTAGTCATATCTATAATCCTTATTTACCGCGACCGAAGGAATCAACGGCTGTATCAACAACCGTAATACCATAGTCAGTGAATTCATGGCCGTTGCCAGTGTCAACATCAAAGCGAATCTTAGAGACGCCACGAATAGCACCGATAAGCAGCTCGACTTTATCGCCGTGGTCAAGCTCTTTCTCAGACCAGAAGAATGGAATGCCGGAGTTCTTGGCAGCGCCCATAGCTTCAGCGATTGCCTGACCGCCCAAGATGAGCGAACGGTCAACCGCAAACTTCTCACCGAATGAGGTTGGCACTACTGCAGTAGCCTCTTCTTCACTGGTGTATGACGTGCAATACTGCATATCATCGCCTGCGTAGAAACGGATTGGGCGTGGCATCTTAATCATCAAGAAGCCATTCCAGATACCCGCTTGACCTTTGAATAGCGGATGACCAGCAGCTTGTGCGGCACGTGCTAGAGCAGCGGCTTGGAATTGACGGAACGCTGGGTCAGCGGCAAACTTGTTGTACTGAGCAGGAGATAGCATCCATACGCGAAGTGGGTCATCATCTGCCATTGAATCACCTTCAAACTTCACGATAGGTGGCGGCAGAGCGATTTGGTCCATCAATGACTTCATTGAATCAACCGTGTCCATCTTCAGCATGTCGGTCGTGGTGATATCAATCTCACCGGCGGTCTCGCTAAATTGCTGAATGCCATCGCCCATCGCTAAGTAGTGACGGTTCTTGGTTGGCGCCTTAACGCGGTTAACCATGATCTCGTTGAACTTAGGGTCATCTTTAGTAGGTACAACCCACTCGATGTTGTTTTGATGACCACGAGCACCGGCCATATGCACTAGCAATGACTGGTCAACGTACCGAGCCATTAGGTTTTCAGCGACCGGACGACCGACTGCACGGAAATCCACAGGCGAACGAATGGTGGTCATTGAGTCGCCCATATCGATTGGGAAACGTGCCTGGTTAACACGCAGCTTGTCAGTAGTGAATGACATGCCAGTACCGCGACCTTCAGCGAAGTTACTGCCCATGATTGGCTTAGCGCCTACTGGGTTAAGCAGCTGGAACGTGACTTCATCGCCAGTACCTTTGCCTAAGTCCTGGACTTGAACGATTGGCATATGCTGCGTGGTCTGCTTGCGTAGAGTTGCCTCAGCGCCTGCCGTGCCTTTTGGCATCTTGCCTGTGAGTTTTTGCATCGTGCCATTACGATGCATGTGGGTCGCAAACAAGCCAGCAGCTTGTACGACCATATTTTTCTTATCCCCATACGGGGCGTGGGTCTTGGTAGCCATCTATGCCACTCCTAGAGATTATTTAAGTATTGCTCGCGCTTTTCAGGCGACCAGTCCATCATTGTTTCGACCAAATCGGAAGCTGACATAGACTCCATTTGCTCGGTGATATTGGTTGCGCCTTTATGCCCACCAGGGATATCGCTTAGACTGGTCGGCACAGTAGGCGCGGTGTTCTTAATTGCCTCACGTGCCTTGGCTTTTAACTCGTCAGTCGATTGCTCGACCGGCTTATCATCAGCCTTGGCAGGTTCAGCGGTGCTAGTAGTTGATTGTTTGAAGTTATTGAACAGTTCAATAATTTGTCCGGCGGTGCCTTGCTGAATCACGTTGGTGATTGCCGCTTGAGCGTAAGACGGCTGCGCTGCCGCCCATTCGCCAAACTCACGACTCTCAACAATAGAGTCAGCATCATTGTGAGCATCATAGATAGCTTTCATGTGCGCTTCGGCAACACTCATTTCTTGCTGCTTATGCATAGGTTCAAGCGCGGCTTTGACACGCGCCTCAACTTGCTGGGCAACAAGCTCGTTGATGCCTTTTGCCAAGTCTTCCTCGGTAAAGTCACCAAAGAGACTGGCATCAGCGCCCTGCTCGATTGCATCTTGCACAAGCTCAATCTGCTTTTCATGCTGAGTCTTCTCAGTATTACTAGGCGTCTGGTCTTGCACAGCGGCTTTCATCGCAGCCAGCTCATCTAATGCCGCTTGCTTTTCCTCACGCTCGCGTACTAACACGTCATAAGGGATGGTGTGCTTACCGTCACGTGCCATGATTACCTTTTCTGCATCATCAACTGGCGCAGGTTCAGGAGTATCATCGGGCGTGCCGGCAGCTGCATCATCGGCAGGTGGCTCTTGCTCTACACTAGGCTCGGCCGCATCATCTGCATCGGTGTTGTCTGGCGTCTCAACACTATCCGTAGGTTCTACGGTATCGCCATTCATACTCATCTCTAAGTATTGCGCTGCCTGCTGGGGCGTCCAATCGCCGTCATTAAAGCTATTCTCAATAAATTCGTTACTATCAACTGTCATCTCTGTCCTTTACCCATGTCGGAGGGCTACCGTTAAAAAACAGGGTTTCGCCGCTTAGCGTGCGGCTTAAAGAGAATGTATAGTTATCAGGAAAGTTTGGCGAACCTTACAGGGGTGTGGGATATTGCAGACGTAAAAAAACCACCTCGAAGGGTGGTTTGGTTTTAAAGAGTTAATATTACAAGTATTATTCGTCAGCTTTCTTTTCATTAGTATAGTTTAGGATAGCGCTAGTGATTTTCTCTGCGTCTTTTATAAGAAGGTCTGTTTTAGGATAAGTGTACTTATCAGAAATTAGATTCACTACTTCCTGCATCAACGTCTGCTCTGTTGTTAAACTCATAGGTACTGCCTCTTTGGTTGGTTAAGTAGTCAAGATGTCTTATCAGTAAAACACTTGTTAGTTGGAAGGGCTTTCAATCCTTTTATTCAGTCTATCAATTTCCAGCTTTAATTCATGTATTTCTTTTTTATTACTTTTAATATCCGCCTGCGCTTGTCGCATGGCAACTTTCAACCAGTGGACACTGTCATCTAAATTCGCTTTAAAGATATCCATCCCATCCCTCACATCTCATGTCGTGGCAGCACATCATAATCCCCAAGCATTGAATCAATAGCATCTCGAACGTCTTGCAGCCTGTTGCGAGGAATATGCACACATTCGTCATCATCCATGTCAGTAAGATAAACATCGCCACCTCTAATAACTATTTCTAGCTCGCCATTAAACTCGCCCATGTGCAATTTCTTGGTAATCATTCATAGCCATCCTTGTTCTGTCCAGCCGTCATTCCAGTCAGCGCTCGGGCAAGCTCCATGAATAGGCTGTTATGCTCAGCAGGACTCAATCCCATAAACCTATCGGCTGCCTTTTTAAAGTTTTCCTCAAAGCGCTCTTGCTGCTCAGTCTTTGGTCTGCCGACAATACTTGGTGGCGCGATAGTCTGCGTTGGTGGCTTTGACACGTACTTAACTTTAGGTTTTGGCTTGTGCTTCCTAGCCATCACTCCCTCCTGGCATCTTGCCTTAGTCGTAGAAATGCCAGCCCCATAACTATCAGCATGGCCGGAATCCAGATCAGTATTAATAACTCTATCACTATAAGCATAATTCAGTCCTCATTCTACCACTACGTTGGCAGATTATCCTCAATAGTTGGCGTCTCAATACCCTGCATTGGTGAGCCGCCATCCTGCGGTACCGGTGGGAACATCGGGCTAGTGTTCTTCTGCACATCAACCTCGGGCGCAGGCAACTCGCCTTGCTGTGCTACTGGCATCTCAGCAGTTGGGTAGTTGGGGTCAACACCGCCGGGGTTCGGCAATTGATACCCTGCGCTCATCATAATCTCATCAGCAATTGGCGCTATCTGCGGCATCTGTGCAATCTGAGCGCCGCCTTGCATAGCACTGTATGCGGCTTGGACGCCGATACTGACAGACTCAGCATCAATCTTCTTAATCTCACTCTCAGACTTGCGCTCTTTAAGCTCAAGCTCGCGAGCCTTAAGCTCAGTGTGCGCTTTGAGTAGTGCTTCTTGCGCAGCCTTCTGCTTCTCTTCTTCCAGCTGCTCAGGCGTAATCTGCTGCTGCATATTGCGAATATCCTCAATAAAGTTTTCTTTGTGAGGGATGTCCATAAGTGCAATCATGTACGGCATAGCAGCCACTTGCATATCTTGCGGTAGAGACTTGACGGCTTCGCTGAATGCATTCAACTGCTGGCCACGATAGCTGTTCGTGCTCGGCACGTCTTCCAAGGCGACCATGAGTCGTGTCTTCTGCACATCGTTAGATAGATAGACTTGTCCGGTTTCAGGGTCACGCTCAGGCGCATTGATGACCACGGTTCTATCCTCGGTCACAGCATCGCCGGTGATAACCACGGTCTGCGGCTCGCTACCCAAGTCCTCGATAATCATTGCTAACAATAACTCACCAACGTTCTTACGTGCTTCGCGGAAATTGTCCATCATGTCAGCCAAGCTTTGGTTGCTTTGCTCAACCTGCAGCTGCTCTTGATAGCCAGACTGAGCATTACCTTGACCGCCTTGAAAGCTCGGAGTAATACCAGAGGTGCGGTTAATCGACTCTCTATTGTCACGTAGCATCTGATAGTGCTGATCAGTGAGCGTGTAGTCACGTATGATTTCAAACCGTGCGCCCTGCTCTTTCATGTGCTTGGCATCTAGCACGATATCAGCATCGGGTCTTGCAGCTTGACGACGCAGCTGAGCATCAGTCATTGCAACTGCGCCCTTGGTGCGCTCAATACGTGTGACTGACATTCCCCAGCGCAGCTTGGAATTGCCGCTATTCAAGCTGTCCTGCGCATACTTCATGTCACGCACATAGCCGTAAGGGATGCCGGTTGCATCCTCACGAAAGCCCCAGAATGGCACGTACGGGAAGTGATTGTGTGAGTAAGGCGATTCGCTATCGCTTAATAAGTGAGGGCCCAACCAGTACGAGCGGCGCATACGAGTGACCGTAGCTAGAATAGGCTTGGTCATGCCAGCAGCCACAGCCATCACGTGATTGTGATTGCTCTCGTCATACTCAACGACGCGACCGTCAGGCGTCTTGATGACCGGCACTGACTCCCAGCGTCTATACCATAACTCAAACAAGCACAGCTCTTTACTCGTAGGATTGTACCAACGCTCCTCTTGCAGCGTATTACTACGACCTTCGCCCCAAGCGTTATGCAATGATGTGCTAGAGCCGCCATCGAAGTTGGGCATCGTGTACCAGTCAGTACCATATCTACCCAGGCTATTGATAAGCTCCTTGTGCTCAGGAAACGCTAGAGCGATACGCTCAGGCCGCAGCCACTTAGCACGTCTCAACCATCTAGCATCCGATAAGTCAGCTTCGGTTGCAGTCATGTCCCAGTGGATTTCGTTACGATGAATCTTGCGGCAGCGATAAGGATATTTAAACGGGTCCGTCTCACGTGACACTTCAACCCATCCAAGACCACACTTAATTTGCGTCTCGAACGCATCACTGCAAGCTTTGTCAGCTTTAGAGTTGCGCTCAGCTTGGTTAATCTTATAGTTAAGTGCATCAGCCACGTCTTGACCGCCGACCTCACCATTGGGCGTCACTCGCCAGTCTGTTCGCACAGTTGCCTCATAACCTTGAATGGCTCTCAATGCAGGACCAATCAGGTTTTCAACCGCAGGCGGCAGACCTAACTCACGCTGCTTTTTTAATAGCTCGCCATCTAACTGATTGCCGTCAGCATAATCCATCTCACTGTCAGCTATGCGACGCCAAGCCGGTTGCTGCTCGACCTCCTGCAATATCTCTTGATACTCAATGAGACTTATTGTCTGATCACTAGACAGCGTGTCTGTTACCGCATCTGTCACGACACCCGCTATCGAATCTGTTGCCACATTAATCATTATCCAATCCTCTACATTACGCGCCAGTCATCGGCATCGTGCTCTTCATAGGTGTGTGTTTTATCTGACCGCTCTAGCAAGCCAGCCTCTTTTGCTTGTGCGTGTTGTCTTAATGCGTCAGCGCCCTCTGAGCAGCCGTTAGCCTTGTTTGGTAAGTTGATATAGCGATTGTCGGCTTTGCTAAATCGCTTCTTATAGTTCTCTATGCGCTTGATACCAAGCTGACAGTTTGTCTCATCAAAGTAGTAGGACTTCATTGCGGCCCTTGTCTGCTGAATACCGGTCATGAGCTCAGAGATAAGCGGCACGACTTCGAACGTCTCACCTGGCATTAGGTCCTCTAACATCTCACGAGTTGATTTGTTGGTATCAGATAGACGCTTATGATCAGCGTCATGCGGTAGATAGTGGCGACCAAAAATATAGCCGTAGCTGCGTAGCTCAGCGACATAGTGCTTAAGCGTCTCGTTGTGCGCTTCGTAGTAACGAATCCAGCGGTCTTGGCCATTCAAGTGCTGTAAGAACCAGATAGCACAGCCATCCTTATTACCAATATCCCAGAATGTATCTACTGGCACGTCGAGCTCATCTATCTGACAGATGCCGCCACGCTTACGCAGAGCCAGCATATCTTTAGCGTAGTAGTTGCCCTCAGTGGACACTTGGAACGGTTCATCAGGGAACGATGGGTACTCTTGCCACATGCGCTCTTCAGCGCCCACGAAGTCACTGTTTTTGATAGCCACGTACCAAGCACGCTGGTCAGCATCGAGTTTCATATCGATGCCCATGTCACGCTTGGCAATGACCTCGACCTCATCAAAATACTTATGCTCTTCGTCAGTCACATCGACCGTGCGCGAGTTGACACGGTAATTCTCTTCTTGCCACCAAGCATAAAAATGCAGTCTGTAATCTTTGCTCGATAGCTTCTTGCGTGAGTAAAAGTGTTTTTGCGCGGCTTGGGTGAGACGGAAGAAATCGCCTTCGCGACCTTCGGCTGTAGATTCAATGACCAATATCCCGCTCGCCGGCACGGCAGGAATCGAGCCAGTCATGACCTCAGTGGCTTTCTCGGGGAACTTCGCGCAGATTTTACCGAACTCAGATATGTGCAGACGGTGAATGGTGCCAGAGCGCATAGACGTTGCGACACGTATTGATGAGTTGTTGTGAGCAAACAGCAGCTCGATAGCGCTATCACGAGCTAAGGGAAAGCGCTCGCGTATCTCTGTGGGTAAGTTGTCGTAGGCAAACTTTACTTTATCGCGGAAGATAACCTCAGCGGCATTCTTGTCTTGAGCAATGATGCCGCAGCGCTGGTCAGCGTTAAACAGTGCATGATCAAGCCACATGACAGCGATGAGCGTAGTAAAACCAAGCTGACGGGCTTTCAAGATGATATTGCGGTGCCACAGCCTATCGACAAACTTCTTTTGCGCGGCGTTGGGCTTGAACGGCACGACATAGCTTTCAGCTTCGACGCCTTCCTCGTCATCGCCTTTAATCATAATCTTATACAGACAGCCACTAAAAACCCGCCAGTACGGGTCAGCTAAGCATCTTGCGAGCTCAGCTGCATCGGTAGGCAGTGGGTTTAGGTCTGTATTGTGGATTATGTCAGTCATCAACATCGCTCTTTACGCCAAGCGTGTTGCTGGGTGCGTCATCGTCCTTATAATCAGGGTCCGACTTGACCACGCCAAAGGCATTGCCGTTTGCATTGGCAATGCTGTGCAGCAGTGACGTGAGTGCATCGACTGGAGAATTGTCTTTATCATCTAAGCCGTGAGCCTGGCGCTCTAAGTTAACCAGCTTGACCATAGTGTCTGCGAGCTTTTGCATGTTAGCGACTTGAGCCGACAAGCCAGTAGCACGCTTGAACGCATCAATAGCACTAAAGTCACCTTCCTCTATATCACCATCATTGACTAGCGCTGTTAGCAATTGACCTAAGCCTGCCTGACCGTCTGCACCAATCATTGCTTCCAAGTCACCGAGCAGTGTCATCGCCGCCATTCTTGAGCGATGAATGTCTTTGCGGTGGCTAAGACGCACCGATGCCATGAGCTGTGCGTTTTCATCGACTGTCTCGTTCTCAGCCTTATCTATCTTGCGCGCAGCACTGCGGATAGCATCTTGATTGACAAGCTCGTCTGCACGTAGCTTAATTCGTGTTTGCAGGTCACGGGTCCAGCCGTTCTTTTTTGCGCGTGCGCGAATCGTAGACTCTTTTGCGTCATGATCTGCGCCAATTTGCACAATAGTCTTCACGCCAGCACGATACTCTAGCTCGATTTTTTCCCAATCTGGTTTCTTTTTGCTCGACATAACTCACTCCAAACGCTTGCTATTCGTGAGTTTAACCATGTGAGCTTGTGATATGCGAACCTTACAGCAGGGTTTGCGGTGCGGATTGCGTTTTTGCGATTGAGATTCTGCGAAACGCAGCTTTATTCGCAATCAATCGCAGCATTTACGCATTTTTGACAATAAAAAAGACGCATATTTGCGTCTTAGTGTTGGATTGGTGCGTTTATTTTACTGCTCAGCAATCATACTCCGCGTCTCTCGCATCTCACGCCGCATATCCTTAAGCTCCAAGTCCATCTTAGCCGCAGTCACAGCAGCATGGTGCCCAATCTCAATGCTTGAATACTGCATCGCATCAGCCATCATTAGACTGCCGAGTATGCGACTCTCCTTGGGAGTTAGCGTCAGCACATCATCACCAACGTCCAACTTGACCGTGCCACACGGCAAAACTATCTTACTGATAACTCGTGCCGGTGGATGCTTAGCAGTCGGCACATAAACCCCACGCTGAACACGGTGAATCACACCGTCATTGACCAGTGACGACAGATTGTCATCAATGATAGTCTGCTTTAAATCAAGCACGTCAGATAGCGTCTCACGCGTAACGACCTGCTCCTGATTATGTAGATCAATAATCGCATCTAAAATAATTTCTTTATTCGTCATACGCATACACTACCCACCCTCAAATGTTATAATCAGTATGCGTATTACATTGCCGTGTCATTCGCCCAGCACCTCTCGCCTGCCAGCATGGGTGCTTTTTTACGTCTATAGATTTCGCTTAGCGGCGCACGCCTAATCCCATTCCTTCATCCCCGCTGCATCAATCAATTCTTTAAGCCATGGATTCTTGTCTGACTTGCACTTGGCAAACACCATCGCCCCGCCAGCACCATTTATCTCGACCGAGTACATGCCATATGGCAGTGCCTGCCCGTTATGCAGTCTGCTAACAGAGCTCACATTACGGACATTCAGCACACCGCATGCACCATCAATCGTGTACATGCGCACAAAGTTGCGCCTGGTATCTAGTGGCAGCTTCTTACCCGAGCCATCAAACCCAGAGACAACCCCAAAGAACAAGGAGACTAACAACACCACCAAAAGCATAGGAGGAAGGAATCCAGTCTTTACGCTCTCTGGCGCTAGCAGAATAATGATTTGCCCAATACTAATGATTGAAAAAGCCACTGCTAGCAGCATAAACATCATAAACCCTGCAAGCAGCCCACTCGAAAATCTATCAAAATCAAAACTAAGTTTTTTCATAATCATCTCCAAAAACACCAAAACACAAAGGCCATAAAAACTAAAAAAGAAACATACTTGACTAGCTCAATCTCGCTTGGACTCATAAACCTTACTCCCATTAATTGCATTTATTGTTAGAAGGCTCGTGATACTCAATACCCGTCAGCCACGCTATTGGCTCAGCCAGAACAGTGTGTTTGGACAGGGTGAGCAGCAGAACAATTACGCCGACAGTTGATGTAACAAGTCCCATTAAGGTCAGTAGGAGTATTTTTTTCGACTCAATACTGCCTTCTGTCCATATTTGCACCTGATTTGCCGCAAAGCTGAACCCTACATAAGTCATAGATACTGCACAGAGATAAGTGATAACAGCATCCATCAAACCCACCCCTCGCCAGCAATCTTGGACAGCAGCTCATTGCCGTCCACTTGCGCATACAGCCACTCTAAACCCCTAGAATTATCAATAACGATATCTCCGGCCTCAAACCCCACCGGATTCTCCGATTTATGCCCCGAATTGATACCGCCACGCCCCGTTAGATGGATTAATATGCCATTACTGCGCACAAGCTCCGCCTCGTTCTCAAATCGCACATCAGGCACGATTAGCGACTTGCCAGCATTCACGCGAGCGAACACCTTTACCCAAAAATCTTTATCAATTAAGTCACGGCCCCACTCAGTCCCCAGTGTCTGCATCATACGGCGCGGTGTAACGCCAAAATAATCATCCATCTTGTCTTTGGCATCGTCGCTACAATCCACGCCAATCACTCTGAGCATCGCTTTCATCGGATCGGCGAATGACGACCGACCCCAGTTATCACCTAGATTATTCAGCAGATAATCAGCAAGCGTGTCCTTGCCAACACGAGCGGGGCCTGCAATGCCGATTAGGTGCATTGGCTCAGATATAAACTCAGCTGGTTGTTTTTTTAAACGCTCGGCGTAAGGATTAAACACCTTGAACACACTGGCTCGCAATCTCTCTTGCAACGAGGTGCCATCACCTAGCACGGCAATAGATTTACTCTCATTGTCTGCATGCCCGTAGTCAAAACCAACCACCAGCGACTCAGTATCAACCTGCATCAACTGCTTCATACGATTACAGCTAAAGCAGATTCGATTGCCTACCACTGCCGCTGTTAACGCTTCTTGCCCAAATAATTTGTGGCCACACTTTGTACAATCCATCCCCTAACCCCTTCCATACACGATAGTAGCCGCATCACGGCTGTGCTCGTTAGTCCGTCCCTGCCAGCCAGTAATGCGCTTAAAATCAACCGCATTCTTTTTGGCCCCATTACCCATAGGCTTTATAAACAAAACATCTTCATAGCCATTTTCTTTACACCAGTCCTGCCAGATAGCGGCATCACGCTTGACACTACCAGCGCCTTGGCGTCTTGCTTCGCTCTGCTTAGTGGCTTTGCCCTTGAATCCAACCCACAGCCTGGCATCCTCAATAAACAATCTTGTCTCGCCAGCAGGGTAAGCTTTGACCGCCTCCATTGCCTGAGTGATTGTCATACACTCTACGCGCTGCAATGCACCATCTGACCAGACCGCAAAGCCTGTGTTCGTGCCAGTATCGATACCGATTTTGTACTTAGGTTTTTTCTTCATATCGTATAAACCCCACTCTGCACTGTTGCTAAATTCAAATTACTGCGGCCATCTAGGCTATTGCCTTGCATATCCCACTTGCGACTCGACACATACCGCTAACCATCAACCTCGACATAGAGACACGAGTAGTAACCCCACGTCTTGTTTTTCGTCATGCTGATGCAGCGGGTGCCGTCAGTCGTGTAGGCGATGTTTTTGGTAAAGCGGGTCATGCTGACCCATCCCTGTCGATTGCGCTATTTATCCAGTCGCTAATATCAAGCCATTCGGGTGCTGCGTCAGCGTAATAAAATGCCGTTTCGATATCAGAAACCCATGACCTGTGGTTCGGACTCAAATGCTTTTTTTCGCACTCAAATAGCCAAACCCTGCCCTTTGCATCCATCACCGCGCTTTTGACATCAGGATGCGCGTCTTTAAATACCTTTTGAGTTAAGCTCATGCTCTCACCACCGGCTGCCATTGGCTGGCCATGGAGGGACAGTTAAACCTGCCCGCGCAAAACGCACAGCAGCCTACTTGCTGCATGCTGACCCTATGTACGTATAACTCATAGGTCTTCTTGCATCTCGGGCACTCAAGCCTCGGTCTATAACCCGCCATTATTTCGTTCATCACGCCCTCACCCTATCAATTGCGCTGTTCTGCCAGTCGCTAGCATCAAACCGAGTCCAGCTAAAACCAATCCTCTGGCACTTGCCGAAAAAATCACCATCCATTGGGGCCATCCACTCTTCATCCTCAATGCTTAGCAACTCAGCCTTAACTGCGAACCAAAACCCTTTGCCATCTTTATCTACTGCTGCGCTTACCGCCCATGGCGGGCAGTCAATAAAACTAAATACCGCCTGGCCTAAACGATCTAATTTATTCATGCTCTCACCACCGTCTGCCCTTTGCTTGGATGAATCAAAGCCAATTGTTCCGGCTCCAAATCCTTAATCATGCTGTCGTAGATAATGCCAATGGTCTCTACGATTGACTCCAAGCCGTTCTTGAGATTGTAATCACCGGTATAAACTAGGCTGTTGTTGCCTTCGCCGATTAACGGCAAATGCAGCGTTATCTTGTATCGGCGCTCTTCTTTCAAAATCTGATGACTGTCGATAGCCCAGTCTTCTGTAAATCTCGTACCTGCCAGCAACTCATCAAACTCAGCATTACTGCGCAGTGGTATCAGCATGTAGCCCTTAAACACTGGTATTAGCGGCTCTTTTTCAGGCTCCGCTTCTCCTAAATAGATTTTTCGCTGTAGCTGGTCCCGTCTTTGCTGCTCGCGTTTCTTTTGGGCTGCGGTTTTGGGTTTACGGCTCATGCCATGCTCCCTTTTTTCACAAACTGACTGAGGAAGTTATCAATCTCATCAGACTTAGGGCTGTCTGGCTTAACTGGGTTGTGGCTATACTCGATCTGATGCGACTCTGGTACCACAAACGTTGCGCCGTTTTTATGTTCACTAACCACTTGCTGATAAACTTTGCTGAAATACTTCATGAACCCGTAGTCAGCGTTAGCCAGTTTTCCCCATCCAATTCTTGTTGCTGTCTCGTAGATTGTCCCGTGTACCCAGTCCCGCTCTACCTGCCCCTTCATTCCGCAATTTCTGCAGGCTATGTCAAAAGCCTCTTGGTTATCTGGGTATTCTGACTGTCCGGCTATGCGGCCTAGTGCAAGGAAGTCGGCTGGGGCTGTTGGTGGCCATGACAAGCTCAGTGACTTGCGTTTGGCTGCTGAAAACTCCTGTGGGGTCATGCCTAAATCATTGAGCGCTATGTGCCAGACAATCACCGTATCGGTACCCCAGTCCTCATCCTTCATTTTTGCTCTAAACAATCTCTTCCATCCTGCAAACAGGCTTGCTAGCTCACGCTTAGAAACAATGGTCTGCTGCTGGGAATTCGTCTGGGAATCGCTCTGCCAGCTCTCTAGCGAGGTTTTCTTCGTAGGCATCTGCGCCTGACTGCTTAACTGATTGCTTACCGTTGTTGCTAGACTGCTGATTGTTTTCATAACGGGTTCCCTGATAAGTTGTTTGCTGTGGGCTTGGCTGTGCGTTGATATACCAATCAGCCTTAAACCCTTTCCAGTCTCTTGCTATCCATTCGGTGATGATCGAGTCAAGTGAGTGCCCGGTAGCTGACTGAGCTTTGCCAAGCGCGTTGAAAATTGTTGTCCATGCCGTTTGAGTGTTCGACGTCTTTTTTGATTTCCTGTGACTGAGTAAATCACTCCAAATTTGCTCAGAGACAGATTCAGGTTTTTTCGGTTGGTAAGATTTAGGAGAGTCGGTTTTCTCATTTGCTTTTTTATAGTTTTCTTTAAAAGGTTTTCTTTTGTTTTCTTTATTACGTCCCAAATTTTGGGAGCTAACTAGGTCAGATTTTGGGAATCGAATGGTCAAATTTTGGGATGCTAAATTTTGGGATGCTAAATTTTGACCATGTTTTTTAGCATCGAAAGCAGCGATATTTTCATAATTTAAGCTGTAAATAGTCGTCGTTCTCTGCTGTTTTTTCTGATTTAGAAAACCAAATTTCACCAGTTCGGCAACCGCTTTTGAAACAGTATTCTTGCTTAAATTGCAGTTATCTTGAAGAAAAGTGTTTGATAGCCCGCTATCATCATTTCCATAACCCTCTATCATTCTTACCATACGAATCAACACGCCAAACGCAGCGGGAGATAAAAACGGCTGAGCGTCAAATATCTTGTTATCAACCTGCGTATAGCCTGTCTCTTTCATTGCCTGCCTCTTATTAGTTTGCATTACGCCACTCCTTCGCTAGCCAGCATCTCAATCACCCAGGCTTCACCCTTGAGACTAAATAAGGCTTGTGAATGGCCCATATCTGTCTGTTTCATCTCTCCAAGCCCTTTGTCGATAAACCACTGCTTGAATGCTCTGCCACGCTTATGAGCCTTGTTGTAGACATCCAGTTCGCCTAGCACTCGGTTAAGCTTTACTGCTGACAATCCTATCTTTTGGCCAACTTGCGTTGCGGTAAGCAAGGTGCCGCGATTAACTATTTTGTCGTAGTGATCAATCTTTGGCTTGGCTATTGCTAGCTGCTCTTGTGCTATGCGCTTGGCTTCAAACTCGTCTGCAAATGCCCTTGCTGCTGCAACTGGGTCGAAGAAGTTGGGAAGAGTGGCTGCTGCTTGCTGCTCTAGCTCCTGCCAGCGGTCAATGACAGCCGCCATAAATTCAGGTGACAGCCTGGCAACAATCACAAGGCTGTCCCGTTTGTCTGATAGATACTCAACATACTGCTGACCGTTTTGAGCGTGGACGTAGTTCTGGGGTCTACTATTTTCTAGGAGACCCCTTTTTTCTAAATCTCTGATGACTAGCAGTGTATTGTCATGGCGCTTCTTGCAAAGCGCGGCCATTTCACGGCTGCTCATAGTCTTGACATTGTTGTCTTGCAATATTGGTAAGTTCATAGTAATATCTCGCTTGTTGATTCTCGTTGGGTTGACACTTGACCGACTGTTTACGCAGTCGGTTTTTTTGTGCCCGTTGATTCTTCGATTAACGTATAAGAGGCTGGTTCACCTTTCTTGCGGTGAGTCTCAATCTTGTAACCCCTTGCTCTTAGCATCCCAATCACGTTTGAAAAGTAGTACTTCGCCATGCCGGTCTCTAAATAGCTGAGCATGGGAGTTGATTTGAGCAGTGCTAAAATTTCCTTTTCTCGAATCTCTAAAACAGTTGGCTTTGACTCAATTTCTTTCGGCTTAACCGTCTTAGGTTCAGTTGGCGCCGGAGCAATGTAAGGTCTGGTTAATTGTCTGGTGACAGGCTTGCTAACTACCTTGTGCCACTCTTTGGTTCTAATCACATCGTCAGGCTTATAGTGACGGCCTTCTAAAATGTCTCTGACCACCTGCTGATTATTGATACCTCTAAAAATACTATGACTAATCACCAGGTCATCTCTACTTGCACCAACCTTTGCTAGCGCCGCATCCATCTTTAGAGCGATTGGATGTTCAATCTTTTTTGCGTACATTGGCTGCACTGCGCCCTCCTACTCTCTTACCGTTAAAATAACTGCCGCCCATATTCATAACTTCTGACCGGTCAGGATTGTTCTTGTACCACTCTGCGATTGCTTCCTCCGGCGTCTGCTCACTCTTACGTGAGTAAGCTGGTGGTCTTGATACAAAGTGGCGCTCAGGTGCCATTGATCTCGTTCTCTGCATATCAACCTCGGCTGCCAATTTGAATAAGCGTCAAGATGATGATCAGGATTGGTACAAACATCATTGATGCGAATAACAGGCTTGCTTTGAACTTCGTGATTCGTTCAATCTCATCCGCCCAAGCTTGCTCTTGAGCTAACTTGCTGTGTGCTTTGCGCTCATTCTCAGCAATACGTGCCTTGCGCTCATTGATGCGATTTAACAACTCAATATGCTTCATGCCAGCGCTTACCGCCTCCGCGCTACCCATGGGCTCGGCGCTATCTCTCATGGCTGCGTGACAGCAAATACCCTCAATGCTGTTCGGACAGTCGTTACACTTTTGATTCATGGTTTTGATTCCATTCTTTGCAGCAAGATTACTTGCCATCTTTTCGTACTACGTTTTGAAGACCAAGGCTCTGGCGTAGTTTTGCGCCGCCTGTCATAGCCCCCATTCCCTTGTTAATTTGCTCGGTGATTAAATACTTAATTGCTTCTTCTCGACTGCCGTAACCAAACTCTTCGACAATCAGATCAAGCTTTTCTATGTAATCGTCACCGAGGTCGTTTTCTGTAAATTCAGACATAAACGCCATCCCTATTACGTTTAAAAAATTAAAACGTAATCTGTTTAGATGACGTCCATATCGATATCATGAGACTCATGACGCTGCTTGGAGCTGCGCATCGCATTTAAGCGAGCATCGATAGCCTCTTCACAGAGCTCTCGGACCATCTCGCTAAATTTGGAGCCCTGCCAATTGGCAGCAGCTGCAATAAATTGCTCTTGATACGAATCAAATCGTATCGACTTGGGCTCTTTGACCAGTTTGCGGTCTTGGTGATGATTGGCCATGGTTATGCTTCCTCTTCTTCTTGTTGGTTGATTTGTGCTAACTCGGGACATAACTCTTCCGCTTTGATAGCACCATTGGTCACAGCCTCTGCCCTTATGGCTTTTATGCCGCTTACGCCGTGGGCGCAGTTCAACCAGCCACTGACAGTGCCTTGTTTGACATTCAGGGCTTTTGCGGTCGCCACCTGACTGCCAAAGTGTTTAATTAAACGAGCAACAGGCTCGAAAGTTTGCTTTGTCTGTAGGTTCATAGTTATTCACCTCTATTGGTTGAATAATAATAAAGGTTTACCTTTATTTAGTCAATAGATTATACCGGAACACCTGTTTGAATAATTATAGGTGCGCCTATAAAATACAGGTCTGCAATTAGGTTAAATGGAGCTTGTTATGGAACTTAAAGATAGGTTAAAAAAAGCTCGTAAATATGCTGGACTCACCCAGAAAGAGATTGAAAGTAAGATTGATGGCCTTAAGCAGTCTAGTTACAGTGAGCTAGAAAGAGGTGAGAGCAAGAGTTCGACCAAATTAATAGAACTGGCCACGCTTTTTAAGGTAAACCCTATTTGGCTTGCTACTGGCGATGGTGAAATGCTGACTGAGCCACAGAAGAGGCTGGCGCAAATATTGGAGGCGGGGACGGTGTCCGTTGATGATGGTGATGAAGAGATGATATCTATACCTATATACGATGTTTACTTTTGCTGCGGTGACGGTAATGGTTCTTGTGAGTTCGAAGACATTAAAGGCTATAGGAAGTTGCCGCCATCCTTCTTTAAGAATAGAAATATACAGCCAGAAAACTTTAAGCTTATCTGCGCCATTAATGACAGCAACCACCCTTATATAAAGGATGGCGATGAAGTGGGGATAGTGGTTACTGATCGCGAGATTAAAGATGGCGAGTATTATGCAATCTTGCTGGACGGAGATCGCATGATTAAGCAGATTTTTCGCGAAGCTGGCGGCGCCTACAGGTTGAGTAGCTTTAACAAAGCATACCCAGACAAGGTTGTTACTCCAGAGCATGGTGAGAGCTTAATTATTGCAGGCAGACAAGTTTACAGGGCGGGATAAAACAATGATAGACAACAGCGTACTACCAATTAACCAGCTTATAGCTAAGCTTAATGCGGCTGCGGAGAAAGGCGAGCCGCTAGAGCTCTCTGTAGAAGAAGTTAAGTTGGCCGCCAAGGAGTTTGGTGGTTTAGTGATGATTCCAGTCTATACGATGGATAATTTCCCGATAGATAAGTACAAACGAAGTAAAGATGAAGATTAGCGTACCCGCCAGCACGCTTGAGACTGGCTGACAAGGAGAGTAATAGTGAGTAATAATTACGAAGTAATTAAACAGGCGATTATTAATAAATCGTCAATGTCGCTGACATACAAGGATTGCCACCGCGAAGTAAGCCCTCACGTCATTGGTACAAATAAAGGCGGAAAACGAGCTTTGTTTTATCAGTTTGGTGGTGAGAGCAATTCTGAGGTAATTTACCCAAACTCAACATCAAACTGGCGCTGTATGATTGTCGATGAAATAACGAATTTAAAGGTTACGGATAAAGCTTGGCAGACGGCGGAAAACAATGTTAATCCGCCGAATTGTGTAGATACGGTCGACGTAAAAGCAAAATACTAGTAATTAAAAACAACAGGTTTAGCAACCCAGCCGTTTTTCTCAGCTGCCTGATTCCACTCGCGCCACATTTCCAAAATATCTTCTTGGGGTAAGGTATCACCCCAAGAACCCACAGTTGCCATTAAGTCGCTCTGCGCTCCAAACATAGCAAGCGTTTTAGCGATTTCATTAATAATTTCAAGCTGGACTTTAGGCACTGTAACGTCAAAAGAGGAGTCGACTCCAGCGCCAGAAGTGTGTACTCCGCTATTGCCCTTACCAATACAGCCACCCAATCTTGCTTGTTTTCGTGCGGCGCGTTCATCCATGTCTGCCTTTTCTTCTGCAAGAACATGATTCATGATTCGCTGACACTCTTCATCCGGATCTTGAACCTTGGCATCTTCTGCTAGATAAAAAGGACATCCTTGAATCTTTACTCTGGTGCCTTTGGGGATAAGCACTTCTTTTTCATCTTGATACCGCTTCTTACCAATGATGAAAGCCGTCAACTCTTCAGCGGCGTGTGCAATGTCGCTGGGTGTTTTAATGTCTGACTGCGTATTGGATAGCAGTAAGTGGACAATCTCACGTCTAATTTCGATTTCAGATAGCATAAATCTCACCTTTAACAATTAATTTCACAATACTTTACCACCAAGCCGCCCTAATGGGCGGTTTTTTTTGCGTTCAAATAAAGGCATACAAATAATTTACAATAGAATTGCCGTTATTTACCGTTATTTAACTTGACAGCTAATATCGGCATACCTATAATTGGACACATAGCAACAACGAGCGACGGATGACTAGCTCGTCAACTACTTAAAGCAATGAATCGAAGTTAATAAATTGATGACGACTATAAAAATCGCCATCAATTTATTAACCAACGGTCTATGACCACAACTGAGGATAGAAGCATGGAGTTTGAATTTACAGTATTTCTTGATGACGGCGAAGAAATCACAACTACCGAATGGGTTCATGACGTTGATGAGCGCATGGAGGATTTGCGCGAACAATACGGCGAAGATTGTCACGCTGTTAGAGCAAAACCTATCGACTAACAGATAGCTAGTAAGTCATAGCTGTTTTAATCGACGGCTTTGGTGAAGTGACTGATTAATTAATTTATCAATGAAGGGAATGAAATCATGAAAGAAGAAATGTTTCAGGCAATCGCACTAGCGAAAATTGAAGGCAAGACGATGAGCAAGCGCGAGCAGTTTGCTATCGCAGCTCTACAAGGCTTGCTATCTGATTCAACTGTCCGCGCTACACCGGAAATACTGGTAGAAGTCGCTGTCGAATACGCCGATTTATTGGCCGTTGAGCTTAACGATGACGCCGAAGCGGCAGAAGAAGCTGAAGAAGCTGAAGAAGAAGAGTCTGACACAGCGCAAGAGTTCGAAGAGGAAGATGACTGCGACTGCCCAGTGTGTGAGGCTCGCCGCGAAGGTCGAGGTGGTCCAAGTATGTTAGAGATCCTCGACCGCATACTCAAAAAAGCAAATCAGTAAATTTTAGACAAAAAAAGACCCCTCGCCGAGTGGAATCAATGAGGGGTCTTACTTAAAACTTATCAAGGAGCTAATCATGCCACAACTTTTACAAATAATCCAGCGCGGTGATCGCGAAAACCCAACTATCGCTAAGTTTGGCGCTAGTGAGTTGCTGATGGTCCACGCAGACGGCAACGCTGATATATGCGATGCCACTACTCACGCTGTTATCCGTCCACTGGGTTGGGACGGCGTAAAGAATATGGGCTACTCCCCTGCCAAGCTGATGAACGGCGAGCGAGTTAACCAGCTGTTAGATACGCTAACCGAGCCCAAGCGGGACATGATGGACAGGGTCAGAACAGCTATCGGCGGCTTTGCATTCACTGCAGTGTTAGGCGCTGCTCTTATTTTTGCAGGTAACGTGACTGGCTGCACAGCTGCAGTCGGCAAGCAGTTTGATAAAGACATTGCGACTTCCACAGTCTATCCACGGATGAACAATGAGGAGCTTTTAAGCCAAGAAGATGAGCGCTTAAAAGAGTTTAGACGCCAGACGATGCACGCTAACAAGGTGCTCGCCAGCGCTCGACGCAGTGGTCCAGTAGGAGGTGCGCTGTGATTAAGCTGCCGATGAATCCAGTCAATCTATCAGACCGTGAGTTGATAGATTTAATCGTTAATAGTGCCAGCAATGACGACCCGTTTGTTGCTGAGCTGGCTAAGCGCTTAGAAGACAACCTGCCTTGTGAGCAGGACTGCACTTGTGATAACTGCATGATGTTTTGGCAAATAGATCATTTGGATGACAAGCTTAACCGCCTTGAGTGTGGCTATCAGTCTGTTGATCCTAAGTTTATCGAGTATCTAGTGGGCCTGGCTGAATCCGCCGTGGTTAATATCGCCGCCCTATTTGGTGTTGAGCTAAATGAGAAGGGAGAGATGTTATGAAAGCCGTAGTCAATCCCATGTCAATCATAAAGCGTAACGGCAAAGTAGCTGCTCAGCTCACACTGACCACGCATGACGGCGTAGCTACTTACTACGCTTGTCAGATGCTTAATCAGAAGTCTATCAATACCAAGCTCATCTATCGGCATATGGCCGGTGGCTGGCAGTTAATCGAGAGCATTGACCCTGATGTTGCCGAGATTCTAAGCGCTGCCCTAGCGACTTTGAGTTATGAGCTATCAGGTGTCTGCAACAAGCGTGACGAAGACGCCAAGGGTGAGTTTTATAGAATCTGGCCTGACGCTTATATCACCTGCTCAGGCGGTCTTGAAACGGTTAAGTTTAAGCTAGGGTTTAGCCTAGTGGTAGCAGCCCTGCAAGACGATGGCTCTTATAAGTACCAGCGCAAGTCGATTGCTGACCTTAGCGCTGACTATGAAGAGTTTGTGCCGAGCGAGTCTCAGTTGGCTCGAATAGAGCAAAAGGTCATGAAGGTGGCTAGAAATGTAGATGCCAGACTTCAAAAATGGGAGGACGAGAAGCCAATCGGGTTCAAGTCCAAGGCTGATATGGCCAACTACAAGCACAGCACTGGGCAATACGCTCAGAGCCATCGCCAATATACGCGCAGACGTTAGGAGAAAATCATGGATAAGAAAAAAATTATGTCAGCTATTAAGGCGCTGGCTGAAGGTGTTAAAGGCAACGCCAAGTTGATTAAAGAAAATCAGCAGGCTATCAGTAAGTTAACCGAGCAGCTGAATGAGAGCAAGATCACCCAGCTGCCCGATGCCGACCTAAGGCCTGGTGATGTTCTGCTGCGCGAAGACCCTCACAAATACTTTGACGAAGGCGCTCGCTACATTGTCACTGATGATTTAAGGGTTAAGGACAAGCAAGGCGACAAGTGGCCGTTCCTGCGCAAGACTAAAGACCTTTATGTTTTTGGTCTTAATGACGCCGCTACAGCCTGTTTTGTTAAGGCGGAGGAGGAAGTCCATGGCTAATCAGTGGGAGCAAGACGACCGACAACAGCAAGAATACTGGCAGAACTTAGAGCTTGAGATTGGGTTTGATGAGCATCTTGAGCAACCCGAATTACCACCGGGCAACTGGTGGGAGAACGAACAGATAGGAGAAATGACGTGAATAGCGATGTACAAGTAACTGCGCAAATGAATGCGCCTGGCACTGGTCTTTTTAAATTCAACAACTTTGACGAAGTGGTGAAAGGCGCCGAGCTTTTGGCTAACTCTAATATCGTGCCTGAGACCTATCGCTCAGTCGTAGTTAAAAAATCAGGCTGGGGCGATAACTGCAAAGAAGATCGCATCGAAAACCCTAATGCTATCGCAAACTGCTTAATCGCCCTAAATATGGCCAATCGCATGGGCGCTGATCCGTTAATGATTATGCAAAATCTTTATCTTATCGAAGGCCGTCCAGCATGGTCATCGACATTTATCATCGCTGGCATCAACTCTTGCGGCCGCTTTGGTACGTTGAACTTTGAATTTACCGAGCTGGGCAACCGTGATATTCAGTATCAAGAATCTACTGGTTACGGCAGAAACAAACAGTACGTCAACAAAACGGCCAATATTGACGAGTTTTCTTGCGTGGCATGGGCGATTGACAAGGCGACTGGCAATACAGTTAGGTCCACGCCAATTACTTTAGAGCTTGCTATCAAAGAAGGGTGGTATTTCAAGAAAGGCAGTAAGTGGCTTACTATGCCGCGCCAAATGGCACAGTATCGAGCTGCTGCTTTCTTTGGTCGGGTTTATGCGCCAGAGGTCACGATGGGTATCTACACCAAGGATGAAGTCGAGGACTTTACCGAAGCGCGAGACGTAACCCCGCCAGCACCGTCGCAAAACAATCAAGCATCTGCGATATCGCAAGTGAATCAGATGCAAGCCAGCGAACCCGTCATAGAGTACATCAGCGATGAGCAAGTCAGCATCCTGACTAAGATGATCTCATGTGTGACGGACCCAAAATCTATCGCCAATATCAAAAAAGCTATTCCGGACGTAAGAATGATACCGGCGGCTCATTTTGATGGTTATCAAAATAAACTTAAAGCCACGATAGATAAGCAAGTCATTCAAGATGAGCAGGTAAACCGCGAGCAGTCTATTAGTGATGGCTTTGAGCCAGTGGTTGAGTCAGGTATCGAGGAGGCAATCTTCGAGCCAGCCAACGAGCAGGAAGCATGGTACCCGCATTCAAACCCAGAACCAGCTTAAACAAAAGGAGCGCATATGCGTGGAGTAAATAAAGTAATTATCGTCGGCCACCTTGGGAGTGATCCCGAGGTGCGCCAATTTCCAAACGGCGGCAGTGTTACCAATATATCGGTGGCAACGTCTGAGCAGTGGACCGACAAGCAGAGCGGTGAGCGGCGTGAAGCTACTGAATGGCATCGCGTAGCACTGTTCAATAAGCTGGGTAAGATTGCCGCTCAATACTTGCGTAAAGGCAGCCAGGTCTACCTTGAAGGCAGTCTACAAACTCGAAAATGGCTAGATACTAACGGCCAAGACCGCTATAGCACTGAGATAAAAGCATATCAGATGCAAATGCTGGGCAGTGGTGGCCAGTCGCAGGGCGGTCAGCCAGCGCAAGGCCGTCAAACCCCCAAAAGCAATGGTGGCTTTAACAATAATGGAATGCAGAGCACTGTTAATCAAGACGGTTGGTATAACAACGCACCTATAGATAGCAATGTTAACTTCTAGCAACCAGCCTGCCACCAACCACGACGGGTTAAGCGGCTAAGCCAGTGGGGTTCCGCTGGCATCGCAGGATTGGAATTATCCGGTCGCCCGTCACCCAATAATCGCAAATGAACGCAAATGAACGCAAATAAGGAAAACTATGAATTACATGAATCAAAAAGGCATTACTCGCCAGCAAATCATTGATGCCGTAAATCTGCTAATCACAGCAACGCATGGTCAAGCTAGAGTCTCTGGCTGGTGGACTGACCTAGCCACCAATGAAGACTTGACCAGTGGCCCGGGCGAAGCGCCCAAGCGCAACGTGCCAGAGATGCTAATGCTGATTGTCAGTGAGGCAGCTGAAGCAATGGAGGGTCATCGTAAGAATTTGCAAGATGATCATCTACCTCAGTATTCAGCTCTAACCGTTGAGTCAGCTGACATCATGATTCGTGTCGCTGATATGGCAGGCGGCTTGAATATCAATGTCGCTGAGGCGTTCGCTGACAAGCTGTTTTATAACGCTGAGCGAGCAGATCATAAACTGGATAACCGCGCTAAAGATGGCGGTAAGAAATTTTAGGGACGCTCTTATGATAAAGGTTAATTTGGCGGACCTAGCGTCTGACATCAAAGCGCAAGATGCCGCAGGCCGAACACCTTGCCTTTGGTGTGTTTACGGAATCGACTTGCATCCCTGCGACCCAGACCGTACGGGCGACTATGGCTATGAGTACGCTTGGTATGACAGTAGTGACCCCGACCTGTATGAAGATGGCGATGAAATGTATGACGCTCTGGAGCTTGTTAGCCAAGGCGACGATACAGTTACAGTAAACGGAAATGAATACGAAAAGTTATGTTTATCAAGAATACCTAAAATCGTGACCGTTTGCCTTACTCGCCAAGCTGCTATCAATTACATGGAATCAAATCGACACAATCTAAAACAGCCATTCGTCGGTCCGCTTTCTTTGAATCGAAATAAAGAAATGCAAGGCGTCAGAGAGTTTATCGCAAACACTTTTTAAGGATAAAGCATGACAGCATATATTTTAGACACCGAAACTACGGGGCTTACCGAACCCCACGCTACAGAGATTGCTTACTGCATCGTTGATATCAATGAGAACGGCGTAAAGCTTGTGCAAAAGACCCGCTCTAAGCGCTATAACCCTGGCAAGCCCATCGAGCTTGGCAGTATGGCCACTAGCCACATCGTTGATGAAGATGTGGCAAATGAGCCGCTGCACACCACGTTTGAGCTACCCGCCAGCGTGAAATACCTCATAGGGCATAACGTTGACTATGACATGAGTGTGTTGGTCAATGCCGGTGTGACTCGCAAGCCAAGACTGATTTGCACTAAAGCAATATCGTCAAAGCTACTGCCTGACTTGGACAGTCATAAGCTGGTCGCCCTGCTCTACTACTTTGACTTGAAGTACGCCAAGGAGCACGCGCATAACGCCCATGCTGCAGCGCATGACGTTGACTTTACAGCTAAGGTGCTACACCACTTAATCGGCGTGGCCAATGACAGTGGTGAGCGCATCGTCGATATCGAATCGCTCTACCAGTTTAGTGAGTTTGCACGGATCCCCACGCACTTTGACTTTGGTAAGCATAAGGGCTCAGCCATCGCTGATGTTGCTCGCACAGACCGCAATTACATGAACTGGGTGATTAAAACCGTCACCGGCAATCCATACCTGGTTGATGCGTGCAAAAGACTGCTGGAGCAATCCTGATGTTCAGGGCTGTCTTCAATAGCTGGATAAATTTCCATTATCGAAAACCCCTGCCAGGCGAATGCGTGATTATTGTTTGGGAGCACATGGGGGATAAGCACTTTAAGCACACGGAAAGCTATGACGGCAATGACTTTGGCTTTTTAGAAGATGTTGAGTTTGTCTTCTGGAAGCAATCGCCTTTTTAAAACTTAATTGAAGACCCTGCCGCGGGGGAATATGCGCGGATGCGCCGAGGCTTAGGATGGTGCAGTTTAAAGAATCCTTTGCAGCCAAGATCGAGACTCCTACCGTACGCCAATACGGAAAAAGCGTTTAAAGACGCACTTGGGGCAAAGCCGATTGACTCACGATACGAGTCACTTACTTTGGTGAGTCAGTTGGCTGGTGTTTGGGTGTCAGCTAGCTCAACTAAAGTGATTTTATTAATAAGGAGAGAAACGTGAAACCCATACTAGACCCCTGCTGCGGCAGTCGTATGTTTTGGTTTGACAAACAAGACGCCCGAGCTGTGTTTACTGACAAGCGCAGTGAGCAGCATGTGTTGTGTGATGGCCGTGAGCTTATTATCGAGCCAGATATGGTGATGGATTTCACTGACCTGCAGTTCGATGACGAGCAATTTCACATGGTTGTATTTGACCCACCTCATCTACGTAAAGCTGGTGAGGATTCATGGATGGCTCTCAAGTACGGTAAGCTCGATGAAACTTGGCCAAGTATGATTCGAGATGGTTTTGCTGAGTGTTTTCGAGTGTTAAAGCCTAACGGTACATTGATATTTAAATGGAATGAAGACCAAATACCGGTCAAAGATATCTTGGAGCTAACACCACATAAGCCAGTTGTGGGTCACCGCAGTGGCAAGCGTTCTAACACGCATTGGATTTGTTTTTTAAAAGGAGCAATCGCATGACAAACAAAAACGGGCACAGCTTGACAATAGGCAATCGCTATCACTTAGAGCTACAGCAAAACAGATTAGTGAGTTTTGAGCTGCTAGAGATTGAAGGTGATATGGCTAAGATTACTAAAGACGGGGAGAGTTTTATGGTGGTGACTATTGATAGTTTGGTTGGGGAGGATGTGGCGTGAGTAATTTAAATAAAAATTTGCCAGCTTACTACATGAGTATGGAAGACAACGAGGTTTTAAGCGAAGGCCCATATAAAAGCCGTGAAGATGCGGCATTAGAAGCACCCGAAATACGTCAACAATATTTTGAGGACAATGATGAAATGCCATCGTTCTTTACCGTTTGCAAAATCATCCCATCGACTGAAAACGCTATCAACGAAACAGCTAATCTACCATCTTATTTGTTCGACTACATTGAAGAATGGATTAATGAAAACGTTGTGGGCGGTACAGAGGATGGCGTGATTGAATTGAAAGGCAGTGCGCTCGATGTGTTGAAAGTAGCACTGAAAGATATCCTCACCAACCACAGCACCTATCTTGGTAATGGTGCAGCAGTTGAGTGCATAGAAACTAATTTTGAGGACAAAAACGATGAGTAAGTTACCGTTAAGGCCTTTGGTTTGGGATGGGGACATGCTAGACACACCCCTGCACACCTACCAATACCTCAGAGACCATGAGTCAAGAGATAGATATATGGTCAAGTTTGCAGGTAAAGACCGTAGTTTAAATGACCCCGCAAGAGGCTTTACAACAATCGATGAAGCTAAAGCATGGGCATGGAACCACTACAACGAGAAGATGCAGCCGTATGTTTTGACACTAGAAGAAATCAAAAGGGAGTTGACGCAATGAGCGATACATTAAAAGAGATAGTGCAATGGTTTGAGATTGCAAAACCTGAGCCTACGGATAAAGACAGATGCGTACAAATAGGCTGTCATTACGAGGAAGTCAGCGAAATGATGGTGGCTTGTCAAGGCGATGAGCACATGGACTCTAAGGTTATGAGTAACTGTGCTGAGGCGTACAAAGAGGCAGAGGATATCTACGGTACGGCTCACGTATTGCAGCCTAATAATCCGTTAGAGCTACTAGACAGCCTATGCGACCAGATTGTGACGGCTGTGGGCGTGGGCTATATGATGGGCTTTGATATGCAAGGCGCACTAGCTGAAGTTAGTCGCTCTAATATGTCAAAGTTTGAGGACGGAAAAGCTGTATTTTTTGACAATGGCAAGATAGCTAAAGGCAAGGATTATAGCGAGCCTGATTTGGCTAGGTTTTTAGGAGAGTGCAATGACTAACGATATTATTTTTGATTACGATAAATGTCGTACGGATATTTTCGAAAATGGCGAGTTCGTTGTTGCTCTAGATATTCCTAAAATTCAGGCAAACGCCTTATGTGTTGCACTAACAGAGAGAAGTGATTCCTATGATTTTGATTGGCAATACAGTGGTGGGCGTGTTTGTGTTCGTCAGTTAAGACGTAAAGGTGACGGAATAAGCAGTCAATGGATTAGCGTTGATGAGCGACTGCCTGGCAAGTATGCCAGTGTTCTGGTGCGATACCACGCACATTACGATGATGAGTCGATAACCGAGTTTGATGTTTGTGCCGCTTTTTTCGACGGAGAAACTTTTGACCCTAAAGACCAGTTGTTTTATCAGAAAAGAAACACCACGGTCACCCACTGGATGCCGCTGCCTGAGCTGCCAAACAATGAAACAAAAGGAGATCGTCATGATAGCTAAAAAACCATGGGCCAAGTACACAGCTCAAGAGAAAGAATTGATGCGCACTGCGGTTGTCCACGCGCCGCCAACCTCACCCTTCCCGCCTGAGTATGCCGCGGCATACCTTGGCAAGTCGTCCAGCACATTGCAGCACATGCGCTCGCACTCAAGCGATGGCATTGTTTATAGCAAGATTGGCGGCCATGTGGTCTATCGCAAAAAAGACCTGGATGACTATATTGAAAAGAATACTTACGGGCGATTAGCCTAACCAACAAAAGAGCCAGCGTAATGCTGGCTTTTTTTATGCCTGATTTTCGTCAAATCCCTGGTAATCAAATAGTATCTCAATGGCTTTTTGCTGCGTTATATTGCCATGCTCACAGTAGCATTGCTCAATACTATTCAAAGCTTCCCTGAGCTGACGCTGTGATATTTGAATATATTGCAGTGTTATATCATCGCTTGCTTGTGACTCACGGTGATTAAGCAGTTTCTTTAGCACTGGGTAATTCATTTGCAGACCATTTGCTACGCTAATGAATGTGCGGCGTAGGTCATGAGGTGTAATATGCAAGCCAGCTTGCGAGCTTAGACGGTCGTAAGACGCCTTCATGTTCTTTACGTGATCAGTGGACTTGGTTCGTATCGATGGAAACACCCACTTGCTGTCGCCGCGAAATCTTGCTCGCTCTTTCATGAGAGCCCATAGTATATCGCCCATCGGCAAGGTGTAATCAGAACCGTTCTTCGTGTCTAGGAATTCTATCCTGCCAGCCTTGAGGTTGACGTTCTTCCAAGCTAGTGATTGCGCTTCATTCAGTCGCACGCCTGTCATTAAAAAAAGCAGTAGTATATCTCGCGCATTATGACTGTAAGCCCCTTGCTTGTGGCTGTATCTATCGGTGAATCTCAATACCGCCTTAAAGTAAACACCAAGATTTTCTTCAGAGACGTGTTTGGTGCGAGGTCTGACTACATTCCAGTCTTTTTTCGCATTAAGTATTGCTACCGGATGCTCTTTAATAATTGGCTCTTCATTGTCATCTAAAAAACTTTGACGGCAATAGTTCCAAACTGAGCGTAATACTCGCATAGTGGCGTTAGCCTGCGCCTTACTGGCCTTAGTTAGTTTTTGATGCCTGGAGACGATCATTGATTTGTTGATATCATTGATTGGCAAATCAAGCCAGTCCTCAAGTAGCGTTAGCATCTGACGGTCGTAGGATTTTAGCGTCTGACTGGTGAGCGTCTTGTGCGCTTTAAAGTAGGTGTAGCACTCCCCTAATGTTGGTATGCTAGCATCTTTTGCCTCGTCAGCTTTTCTTTTTGCGTTAGGATCCTCGCCTTGCATGACGGCTGACATAATCCGAATCGCCTCTTCACGCGCCTCAGTTACCGTCATAAGATTGGTATCTGATATATTGATGCGATGCAGCTTATTATTAATTCGCTTGTTTACCATATACCGCTTGGTCTTCTTGCCAATGCAGACAGCAAAGCCTAGCAGCTCAGTATCTTGGTGATACTCGGTTTTATCAGAAAATAGCAGGGAGTCAACGTAGCGCTTGGTCAGTTTGGCTTTCATGTTTTTATCTCTATATCAAAACAACAACGGGCAACAAGAGCTAGATAATAGCTTATTCCCTCTCTGTCTCAAAGTATCAAGATAGTATCAAAATGCTGTTTCAATAAAATCACCAATAGCGCAGAATTACTAAATATCAGGCATTAAAAAACCCTTACAGACTTGAGACTGTAAGGGTTTGACGTAATGGTACCCGGAGCCGGACTTGAACCGGCACGCTATTACTAGCGAGGGATTTTAAATCCCTTGTGTCTACCAATTTCACCACCCGGGCAAAACTTGTATTACCTTACTGCTGGTAGATTTGGACTTGGTTGCAGTAGGATAAGAGAGCGTTATTATATAGAGATGTATCAATAAATCAAGACTTTATTTATACTTTTTTATCTATATTTTACAGCAAATTTGGAGGCTGGAGCCGGAATCGAACCGGCGATCAAGGAGTTGCAGTCCAGTGCATTACCACTTTGCTATCCAGCCAATCAAGGTGGACTATATTAACAAAAATAATTTAAATTACAAGTCATTTTTGCCGCTTTTCTGAGCTTTTATAAATTCATTCTCTAAAATATAGAATAAAGACCTATTGCTAGGAATATTTCGCTCAGAACTGCCCTAGTCACGGGGCATATTATCCCTATAAGCGAGCAAGTTGGCAAGTCCAAACTGACTATTAAGTTGCTATAGCCTGATCCCAATACGGTGGTGATCCATAATAACCTTCAATGAAGTCAATAAAGCATCTGACTTTATGCGGTAATAGCTTTTTATGCGCATAAACAGCATAGAGATCTAAAGCCGCGGGCTCAAACTCCGGTAAGATTTGCACCAACTTGCCATTAGTTAGCGCCTCACTAGCGATAAAGGTCGGCTGTAATACCACGCCTGCCCCTTCTATAGCAGCATTGACCAACACATCGCCATTATTGCTGCTCATCACATAGCTTTTGGTAATATAGCTTGGTTCTATGCCGTGCGTTAGCCAGCGGTAAATCTCTTCTTGATCATCCCTTTCCATATAGCTGTAATGCAAATAGCGATGGTCTTTAAGGTCATCTAAGCTCTGCAGTGTGCCGTAGTCTGCTAGATAACTGGGCGACGCACACAATACCACGCGAATAGGTGCGACTTTTTTCGCAATAAGCGCTGAGCTCTTTAGACGACCAATACGTAAGGCAATATCGAAACCCTCGTCTACGATATCGACCTTACGATCATTCAATTGTAAATCAACATGCACCAAAGGATATAGGGCCTGAAAATCAGTAATGAGTTTGGCCATATGTTTGAGAGCAAAGGATACTGGAGCACTAATGCGCAAAGTCCCCTGAGGGATATGCTGCAAGCCGCTCAACTGCGTCTCCATCTCATCGATGCTGGCCAAAATCTGCTGCGAATGTTGAAAATAATGACTGCCGGCTTCGGTCAAGCTAACTTTGCGCGTAGTGCGGTGGAGTAAGCGCACCCCAAGGCGCTCCTCAAGTTTGGCGACATATTTGCTCACCAATTGTGGGGACATGGCCATGGTCTCAGCCGCTTGACTAAAGCTGCCCTCTTGCGCTACGGCCACAAAGGCTCGCATGGCATCAATTCTATCCATTATTTACCCCAATTTTATACTGACTGCGCAACATGGTTGTTATGTAAAACATCTGCTTAAAATCAAACACCAGCTAATTAAAATCAAATATCAGCTACTTTAAAAAGCTGCTTTGACGATTACTCATGCCGGCTATTATCAACGCTTTGTTGTTAATTATTCTATATCTAATGGCTTACTCTTACCTTATGTTGCTAGTAAAGTGGGCGCCCTGTAGCGATTAACCCATTAATCCTAACGCCCCTTATAATCTAACTACAATCAATAGAGTAACCCCATATGAACGATTCTATGTTAAATAAAATTTTACGCACTGATGCCGGTATCGCCGCGCTCATACTCCGTGTGCCTGTAGGCCTGATCTTAGCCGCTCATGGCGCACAGAAGCTGTTTGGTTGGTTTGGTGGCAATGGTTTAGCCGGCACAGCCGGTTGGATGAGCAGCATAGGCATAGAACCCGGCTATATGATGGCGATATTGGCAGGAAGCGCAGAGTTCTTTGGCGGCCTAGCTTTGATTTTAGGCTTACTGACTCGCCCAGCAGCGGTCGCAGCGGCTTTTACTATGCTGGTTGCCATCTTTAGTGTGCATATTAGTAACGGTCTATTCGCAGCTAATAATGGCTACGAGTACGCACTGACTTTGATGGTGGCTTTAATCGCCCTAGCTGTACAAGGTGGTGGTCAGATGAGTGTCGATCAGGCGTTGACGCAACGGTCTTAGTACAGAAGCTTAAAGTTGCATAAAATATAGCGGTCAGATTTTGTGAGACTTTATAATCACCTAGCCCACAGAACGTGGGCTTCGAGGATAAATGCTATATCGTAGCCCTATTATCAACCAATTAAATAAGGGCTAAGGTAAAGGCTAGTAAGCGCTATATGGCCACCTACTGCTCACAGCTAATCGTCACCCCATTATCGCAAGCCTTACTTAACCAACTTTTAGCTTGCGCTGAGTCTTGTGCCACCCCATCGCCGTACTTATACATGGTACCGACGACGTACTGCGCCATCGCATCGCCTTGGTCGGCAGACTTCTGATACCAATTAAACGCCTTCTTTTTATCCTGTGGCGTCCCTTGACCACTCTCGTATAACCAACCGAGATTATATTGCGAGGCGTACTCGCCTTGCGCCGCAGCTTTGCTATACCATTGTATAGCTTTAGCATTGTCCTTAGGCACGCCATCACCATTCTCATAGATTGATCCCAAGTTATTTTGGGCTTCTGCGACGCCTTGAGCTGCTGCTTTCTCGTACCACTCTAAGGCCTTAGCACTATCTTTTTCTACGCCCATGCCATGATGGTATATCACTCCCAGATTATACTGGGCATTGGCGTGGCCTTGTGCAGCAGACTGCTCCCATAACTGCCTGGCTTTAACATAATCTTGTGCAAAGACTCGACCGTGATAATGCATCATGCCTAAGGTATATTGCGCACTGGCATTGCCTTGCGCCGCCGCCTGCTCAAACCACTCAATCGCGGTACGATCGTCTTGCGGCACGCCCTCCCCTAAGTGGTAGCTGACCCCAAGATTATATTGCGCATCATCGTAATTTTGTTCCGCGGCTTTACGATACCAAGCCACGGCTTTAACAGCATCTTTTGGCACGCCTCGGCCGTATTGGTAAAGCTCGCCAATGTTATTTTGTGAGGGTGCCCAGCCTTGCTCAGCCGCCTTGAGATACCAGCTCATACTGCGGGCATAGTCTTCCGGCACGCCATTACAGCCTTCATACAGCACACCGAGATTATGTTGAGCAATATCATCTCCCTGCTCCGCTGCTTTTCTAAACCAGGCAATAGCTTGGAGCCCATCTTGCGCTACTCCTATCCCTTGAGAATACATAGTGGCCAGTCTGACTTGCGCTGTTATATCCCCTTGCTCGGCTTGCATTTTAGTCGTCGAAAAATCACTGGCCCAAGCAGTAATCGTCAGTCCCAGAGCCAGTACTAGTATTCCTACTTTATGTATCGCCTTCTGTTTTAGTATTCGCATGGCTATTCCCTTCCCTGAAAATAGAATCTTGAATGATGCTGTTGCAATAACTTGGTGTCATTAGTAGCACTATATACACTATTGCCACACTTTGGCTAAGCGATAAGGTAATAATATATCTAAGGTTTGTAGATAGCTTATAAGCCACTTTCTGCTGAGCCAAACTATCAGTAAATTAGCCAAGCCCTGCGCAACCATACCGTTAATAGCAATAGCCAGTCTTGAGCTAAATACTTATTTGAACTCTTATAAAAATTGGCAGCTAATAGTCATTTAGCCATTGCCTCTATACTGTTTTTTGGAAAAATTCTTATGTTAGTGAGTACCTTATGTTAGTCAATGCCGATTTTTCACAACGTGCAGTATCCCTGCCAGCAGAGCAACACTGGGTGAACTCGCCACAGCAAGGCGTTGAGCGCATTATGCTAGACCGATTGGGTGATGAAAAAACTCGGGCTACCAGTATCGTACGCTACGCACCCGAGTCTTATTTTCCACATCATCAACATCCGGGCGGTGAGGAGATTTTAGTCTTATCCGGCGTATTTTCTGACGGCGACGACCACTACCCTACGGGCTGGTATATCCGTAATCCCCCAAGCTCTGGGCATCAGCCTTATAGCCGTGAGGGCGCTATTATTTTCGTTAAGCTTTGGCAGATGTCGCCCGATGAAGATCAGCATGTGTGTATTGATACCAATGTTGCTGATAATTGGCAATGCCATGGGGACCGCGAGGTTTGTCCTCTATTTGCTGATGAGCGCGAACAAGTCAGCTTACAGCGTTGGCAGGCAGGCACGGTATTAACTATTGAGAATGTAAACGGTGCTGAGCTACTGGTAGTAGCTGGCGAGCTCGTTGAGGGAGAAAAAACTTATCAACCTAATAGTTGGTTACGCTTTCCGATAGGAGCCAAAGTTGAATTAGCCGCTGGCTTGAAAGGCGCGACGGTATACCTGAAGACTGGACAACTCGCCCATATCAATCCAGACGATTTTACAACGAGTTAATTTTAATAGTTCGAGTATACGAAGATAGTCTTTTAAGAAATAGAATTTGAGTTAGGAAAATAATTATGCAAAAGGTACCAGTAACTATTATCGGTGGCGGTTTAAGTGGCCTATATGCCGCGTATTTATTAGAGCAACAAGGTATCGACTATATCCTTTTGGAAGCGCGCGAGACTTTAGGGGGACGTATTCTATCCTCTAAGTCTTTAAAAGATACTGATGCTAATACTAATACTGGTATTGCAAATAATGGAGACAGCTTTGACCTGGGACCCTCATGGTATTGGCCAGCCTATCAGCAACAGCTGGCCAGCCTAATAGATGAATTGCAACTCAAAAGCTTTCCGCAATTTGAAGAGGGCGACATGATGGTTGAACGCTCTGCCAACCAGTCGCCTGTAAGGTCACCCGGCTATCAAAGTTCGCCACCCTCTATGCGCTTGGTAGGTGGTATGACGGCTTTGATTGAGGCGCTATATAGCCGCTTAGATAGCTCTCTTATCCACACTGGTCACATTGTGCGTAGTATCCATCATACCGGTAATAATATTGAGATAAGTAGCGAAGATGGCTTAGGTCAAATAACGACTTTGCAGGCACAGCATGTGTTACTGGCGTTACCTCCACGGTTAGCGGTAACCAATATTGATTTTCAACCTCCTCTACCTGTTGAGTTAGCAACGCAATGGCAGGCGACAGCGACTTGGATGGCCCCACATGCTAAATATTTTGCAGTATACGATAAACCGTTTTGGCGAGAGCAAGGTCTGTCTGGTGAAGGCCGCAGTGCAATAGGACCTCTGGTTGAAAGTCATGATGCGTCTCAGAATGGACATGGTGCTTTATTTGGCTTTGTCGGTGTGCCAGCAGCGTCTAGACAAAGTGTATCTACAGAGGTATTAAAAGACTACTGCCGAGCACAATTGGTACAACTGTTTGGAGCAGAAGCTAATGCGCCAATAGCAGAGTATCTTAAAGACTGGGCGCAAGACCCTTTTACTGCTACCGCAGCAGATGCGCATAGCGATGGTCAGCATGCCTCAGCGCCAATGGCTAAAGCAAAATCGGGGGTTTGGACTGACTGCCTGACCGGTATTGGTAGTGAGTGGTCGCGGCAGTTTCCGGGGTATGTGGCGGGGGCGGTTGAGGCTGCTGGCTTTGGGGTACAAGGTTTGGTGGAAGATTTATCTAAGGACTAATACTTAATGGGTTAAAGTTCAGCTCTTTTGACATTGTGGCATGCCAGTAAGATACTACGTTAAATCAACCTCAATAAAACCTACTACCACAAAGCCTCAGCCCGAATAAGACCGCGCTCAATCACCGGATAGCCACTAAATGCCATCGTCATGCCCGCCTCATTAGCCGTTAGTCGACAAGTAGCGCCTAACGGGAAGCTGTGCTTGCGAGCAACGTGACCAAAGGGCACTCCCGTGAATACTGGCAAACCCGTTACTTTACGCAACTGCATGATGACCTCATCCATATTATAGCGAGCATCATAGCTGTCCTCTCCTGTACCCGCAAAGGCTCCCAAGACAATAGCTTGCTGATTTTTAAAGGCGCCCGCCAGATATAGGCTATACAGCATGCGTTCTACCCGATAAGGCTGCTCGCCAACATCCTCTAAAAAGACAATTCCACCATCAGGTTGCGGTAGATAGTCGCTACCCGCCAGCGCGGAGACAACACTTAGATTGCCTCCCCAAAGCGTACCGGTAATACCTGAAGCCGGTAGTTTAGATAATAGTTTAGCTGGATTTACAATAGCTTGTGATGGCGACGGGATAAGCTCTATCTGTAACGCCGGGTTGGTCAAGGCTTCGACAAACCCTTGCGAGCTGATTTGATCCGGTTTAGCTTTACCAAACTCGCTATAGAGCATCGGGGCGGCTAGGCTACTCATCTGCCCTTGTGCCAGCAGCGCACACTGCACAGCAGTGACATCACTAAAGCCGGCCATAATCGTGCCATACTCCTGCATGACTCGGCCCAACGTTACCCAATCGAGCATCGGCAATACGCGCATAGCGCCATAACCACCACGCACCCCAAGTAGCAGCTTTGGGGCAGCGATAGCACCAGTTGCGATATTCTGTAAATCGCTAGCCCGTTGGCTGTCAGTACCCGCAAAACGTAAAAACTGCCGTTGCACAATTTCAGGGTTGTCAATATGGAAGCCGGCGCAGCTTAAACGCTCAAGGCTTAACTGGTTGCGCTCATCATTCACGCCGGCATTGGAGCTAGCAAACAGACGCGTAGCAATCGTAGCTGGCAAGCAGTTCGCACTAGTCGCAACAGGAGTTGCTGTAGGTGGCGTAGCATTTGTAAGCGATTGAGCAAGCGGCTGAGTCACTGCCTTAGCGAAAGTACTGCCCGTAATCGTCAGCGCCCCTACCCCAATGCTCGCCTTGGTCAAAAACTGCCGACGACTCAGTGCTTTTGTTTCAGTAGACCCTGCAGAAGTAGGCGATTCAGCCTTATCGATTGGATAACTAGACATAAGAGTGCTCGCTCACTACGGTAGTAAAACTATAATTTAAGAAAGGTTTTAAGAGATGATGTAAAAGATAATTCAAGGAAATATCGGGGTGTTTAAACGCAGATGGGTAACCTAAAGCAGGCAACTGAATGCCTACCTAGCGTCCCTTAGTCTGGCAAATCGTAACGCACTTTGTCCGGATTGACCCCAAACGAAAAAACAAAGGTCGCCACCAATGAATTGACCACGATAAAGGCGATATCCGCTGAAGGATGCCCCATGATAAATTTACCTAGCAGCCAAGAGACTACCAGCATGACGACAAAAAATGCGGCCAAACACTGCAAAATGACGGGGTGCGTCAAACGATACGGCTGTGTTGGTGCGGGTTTTTTATCCAATATATAGGTGCGCGTGGCCCAGCCCAATGCGTAGGCAATGCCCCCTATTAATACATAACTTATAAATCCCACGGTATTCCTCTTTGTCTGTTGGGTTGAACTGCCAATAATCAGTAGTGCGTTTATCGGGGTAACGGCCCATCGCTATTAGCTCTACTGTCTACTGCTCGCCCACTTGCTCAATCACAATATTGGCATGCGGGTCGGCCAAGATATCTGTATTGACCTCATCACACTCTACTTTATAGACCGTATTCGCGCCTTTATAGATATAGGCGAGATATTCGCTATCGAGTAGCGGATCGATATTGGCATACACGCTTTTGACATGAGCTAAGACTAGAAAGCGGTCTGGACGGGCGAGTATGGCATCGATATTATTCGCATCAATCGAGAAAAACTCACGAACTTTCGAGATGGGCAGCACTTCTAAGGCTTCTGGGGTGTCCCAAACGCGTTTCGCACTGGCCGGCTCTTTCATCTGCATGACGTATTGGCCATTATTTTCACTAACCTTAATCTGCGCAGGTTCGCCATAACCCACCGTATAGCAACCGATGAGGTCTGTTAAGTTTTGCGTCGTTGCCTTAGTATCAGTAGTGACTGCCGCTGACTTTTCAGGGTCTTGGCTACAGGCGGTAAGGGTCAGCGCACTCACAGCGATTGTGCTAAGCAATATTTTACGCAGCCCAATCGAGGATACAGTACGGTTGCTATCATTATAGGGTGTTGCAAAAGAGCGTACAGAATTCATCAGCTTACTTAAGGCGGGCATAGACTCACACTACCATCGTCCAATATAAACGCCTATATTAGCAAATATCCTCAGATATCTATATAGATAACCCCATTGCTAGCCATGATGCCGCCGTCTAAGCACTCCTTTAGCGCGTTGCCAACACGATTTATGGCTTTATTTAGGCTCTTCTCTTCATAATACTGCCGTTAAGCCTTATAATCCTTAGCCAATAGTTGCCAATAGGCAGCGCCTTCTGATTGAAAATATTGTTTAAAGTATTCGTCGAAGTTCTATATATCGTTACTGTAAAAGAGAGTCTATGTCTGTTTTAGATGCAAAAGCCAATACTACCGTTGCCTTTACTGATGGGGCTTGCAAAGGCAATCCAGGGGCTGGTGGTTGGGGTGCGTTTTTAGTCTTCGCCGATGGTCAGACCCAAGCGTGGTGCGGCGGCGATAAAGCAACTACGAACAATCGGATGGAGCTGATGGGCGCGATTCAAGCGTTACAACAGAGCCCACGTGATGTGACCTTAGAGCTCTGGACCGACTCCAGCTATGTCAAAAACGGCATCACTCAATGGATTGATGGTTGGAAAAAGAAAGGTTGGAAAACGTCTGGTAATAAACCTGTTGCCAATCAAGACCTATGGCAACAGCTCGATGAGTTACGTCAAGCGCGTGATGTGAGTTGGCATTGGGTCAAAGGTCATGCTGGTCATGCAGGTAATGAAAAAGCAGATGAGCTGGCCAACTTGGGAGTTGAGCGAGTGCTGGCAGGTCACCCTGAACCGTTTAACTCTACTGGAGCTAACGTCGCCCACGCCAATGCTGAGCCAGCTGCTAATTCTGAACAAGCCGCTGGGCTAAAAAAAAACACTATAGCTCCTGCTGAAGACGATTGGCTAGCCTTTGATCCTTTAGGTTTGGATATGGCAGATGAATTGCCAGAAGACCTTGCGGATGAGCTGCCCGAAGACTTCGCCGATGAGGTATTGGCAGAAGAATTCTTGGCCAGTGCTCCCTTAGCAAGTGATGATTTATCAAACGCTGATTTGCTACCTAATGACTTGCTAACTAGTAATGTACAACCAACCAGCTCGCCTTCTTTATCAAGCTCGCAACCAAATGACACTACTCCTATGACCCAAGATAACGCTAATTTCTCTGATACTCATGCGCCTGCTACCGTCTCTGCTAGTGATCCAACGCTGGCTAATAGCGAAACGACTAGCGACCGAATGGCAGAAGCACCGATAGCTTTTGATGGCGATACCAGTAAGTTTAACCCGCATTTTGTGCCGCTATTGCCTGAGCCCATCCATCGCGGCCGTAATGCACGCCAGCTGATTATGGATACGGAAACCACGGGTCTAGATGCCGGTAAGGGTGACCGTATTATTGAGGTCGGTATTGTCGAGATGATTGGTCGTAAGTTTACTGGAGAGAAGCTGCACGTCTATATTAATCCAGAGCGTGGTATGGACGAAGGCGCTATCCGTATTCACGGCATCTCTGAAGCTTTTTTGCAGGACAAACCCAAGTTTGCCGAAGTGGCGCAAAAGCTGTTTGACTTTATGGAAGGCGCTGAGGTTATAGCCCATAATGCCCCTTTCGATATGAGCTTCTTGAGCATGGAGTTTGACCGTGTGGGCCTCACAGGCTTTGCGGATACGGTACAAGTCACTGACTCTTTAGTGATGGCGAAGCAGCAATATCCGGGGCAGCGTAACACGCTAGATGCGCTAGTCAGACGCCTTAACGTGGGTAAGCAAGACCGTACTTTTCACGGAGCCTTACTCGATGCAGAGATTTTAGCCGAAGTCTATCTGGCTATGACTGGTGGCCAAGTCGCACTAGCTATTGATGAAGATACCCAAAGCGATGGCGGCGGCTCTCACGCGACCTTTGCCCAGATGGCTGACTTGCTAGTCGCCTCTCCCGTAGACACCGGCGCGCATCAGGCTTGGCTAGCTGAATTAAGTGAGCAATATCCGGCACTAAAAGAAGTCTGGCAGGCTTAGCCTATAGGTAAGGTAAGATACCCTTATTATGAAATTTATTCCTGCCAGTTGAATACTTATGGCTAAAGTGCTGTAATGGGAATATGCTGATGATAACTATAGGTTATCGATTGGCTGATTGTAAGGTTAGCTGGTGTTGACTATAGCGGTACCACCCCTTCTCAAGGTTGGCATGTACTGGTATAGATAGCTGGTGTTGCGCTCTGCTGACACAGTTAAAGTCGGTTGGTGCGTCAAGAGACAAAAAAGTTGAATTGCGCACCTATACGAACCAATAATGCTCAGCAGAATACCAAGAACATAATTCTTTGCTTGTATAATTTTCATTGGAATATTTTAACTATGATGCAGCCTAATACCTCTATTTCAACAGGTAACACGTCAACGCTATCAGCCAACAACTTTGATTTACCTTCTTTACATCTGCTGCGTAGTGAAATTGATGTGGCGTTAAAAGATGCGGAGACCCATCTCAGTGAATTCAATGATGACAGTGAGCAAGCCCCGCTATTGCTAGACTCGGTAGAAGTGCTGACCCAGCTGACTGACGTATTAAAGCTCATCTCCTTGCAAGGGGCCAGTGAATTGGCCGAAGCTATTGCCTTATGTTTAAAGCAGCTCTACGATGCTGGTGATAATAATGACTCGGCACGTATTATGGATCTCTCAGAAGCCATTATGACGTTGGATCGCTATATCGAGTTTGTATTATTACAAGAGACTTTAGAGCCTTCTTTACTGTTGCCTATTATTAATAAGCTTTATCAGCATCTTGATAAGCCTGAGTTGGCTAACAATGCCTTTGCTCAGCTCAAGAGCACCAGTATCTCTATCGCCAATCCAGAACGCAACTATCAATCTTTAAGCAGCCTGAATCTCGATATCGATAAATTAAGCAAAGCTTATCGTGCAGGTCTGAGCGTAGTACTCACTAAAAAGGTGGCCAATCTGAGCGATGATGAGCAGAAAAAGCTGACGGCAATGGCGGCTGCCTGTGCGTTAATTGCAGCGCATACCGATACGTTGTTTTGGCAAGCTGCAACGGCTGCTGTGACGGATATCGCTGAGATTCTACCGTTAAGTAATGCTCGCAAACGCACCTTGATATTCGTAGAGCAGCAATTCCACGACTATCTGCCTGTGAATGACAACCGGTTTGCGGATTTGGTGAGTTTTGCCAGTAAGCGCAATCATGCACAAGCCCGCGCGCTTGAACAACAATACTCTTTTAACCGTATGGACGATCAGCAGCGCGAGCAAATGAAGCGCTTCTTATTTGGCCCTAATCGTAAAGTCACAGACACTCTCAACGAGTTAATCCAATCACAAATCAATGAGATTAAACAAAAGGTAGATGTCTATACTCGCCAAGATGACTTCCAAAGCTCGACCACGGACAATAAGCAAATTGCTAGCGACCTTGTTGCTTTAGGCGGTGCTATGAAACTGCTAGGGCTACAAGATGCGACAGATGCCTTATACGCAGAGGCCGAATCGGTCAAAGCTTGGCAGACCCCTAGGCCAGAGGATTTTGATAAGCTGCTTAACTCTTTGATGGTGGCCGAAAACGCCTCTATCATTATGGCTAAGGCGCATATTCCTGGGGCCTTCAATATGCCTCTACACAACCGTAATATCTCTATGCATCAGCTCGATACCGCCTATGAGACTTTAGTTGCAGAGTGTCGCCTAGCCATTAAAGAGATTGAGACGACTATCACCGGGTATGTCGAGGACCCGTTAGCCAATCAAGAAAGCATTGAGGTAGTAGCGGGACTGTTGCAGCAAGTCGCTGGCGCAGTGTGCTTTTTACCTATTGAAAATGCGGTCCATCTGTTGAGCCGTTTGGTCAAACATGTACAGAACTATACCTTTGATGAGGCTCGCGGTATCAACCAAGATAATTTAGAGCATATCGCTGATATCTTAATGGCGGTCGACTACCAATTAGATGGCTTAGAGAAAAAGCATCCTGTGGGTAAGCAAGCTATGCTTATCGGTCAACGTAGTCTGAGCCAATTACTAGCAGCGGCTTAACTTAAGCCTGAATTGAAGCATTGTATTGTTTTATTATGACCCCATTCTTGGACAGCTTCTTTTTAGATACGTATTTTTAGATGCCCTATTTTTCGATAATTTCTTTTTATTTTATTAATAAGCGCTGCTGTCCTCTAGCGGCATGCGCTTATGAGTAGCTTTTGATGCCTATAACAGCCTTAGTAATAGACGGTGACCACGTCTTATGTCAAAAAACGGCAACCGATTGGTTGCCGTTTGGTTTAGATATTCCCGCACAGGAAAATTGCGCACCCACGGCTACCGCAGTAGATAAGCCATTAGCGAACGCTGCTGTTAGTACATTATCCTATGAGCAACGGGGTCTGGTGCCGTTAAGCCACCCTTTCGCTACCGCAGCAGACGCTACTTTACCTAGTACGGCCGCGATGAGTCTAAAGTTTGCTCAAGACCATCATATTGCCATAGCCGATACCTTAAGCTTTATCCCTTATCGGGTGTTAATAGCGAGTCTATCTACACAAAACTGCCAAAGTTTAAGTGAAGCCATTCAACTGTTACGCTGGCAGGCACAAACTCGCTTTTGCAGCTGCTGTGGGGGTCCCGTAGCGCCGCATCGCTCTGGTGAGCGTGCCATGGTATGCTTAGATGCCACTTGCGGTCATGCTCAGTACCCGCGTATTCAACCGTGTATTATTACAATTATTACGCGAGCAAACCCTGCCACCGGGGTGTTGCAAATTTTGCTGGCCCAACATCATCGTCATACGCAGCGCGCCAGTATCCCGAAGAGCAATCCTTTATATGGCTTGATTGCCGGTTTCGTTGAAGTCGGTGAAAGTCTCGAGCAGGGATTAAGGCGTGAAGTGTTTGAAGAGGTGGCGCTGACCGTGGGCAAAATTCATTATATGGGCAGCCAACCTTGGCCTTATCCCTCAAACCTGATGATTGGTTTTCATGCCGAATACGAGTCGGGTGAGGTCATGATTGAAGCGGAAGAACTGTCTCATGCGGCTTTTTTTGATATTACTGACTTACCGCATATTCCCTCAGCAGGCTCGATTGCTTTTGATATGATTCAGCAAGTTATTAATCAGGCATAAGCTAATATAGTCAGTCCACTCAAGACTTGACACAGAGTCACTGGTATAAGTTTGCGCCTGCCTCAGTCATATAATGACTTCTAGCCAGAAAATTTATATCAGTGACTCGCTAAGTACCCCTTTTAAACAGGACTGGCTATATAGCGGATCAGAATATTGCTAATTAGAATATAGCCGCTTAGCAGCTAGCCCATTGGAACAACGGTTATCTTTTTCTGCATCATTCCCTAATGAATTTATTCTAACTTATTAAGTACCTTTTATTAAATGATCTCTTCTGACCACTCGTCTTATAGCGCTGCCGAGGTTACTCAAGCCAATAATGGTGACGACAGTACGCCAGCTACGCCTATTACTAATCGTTTAGCCACATTGCCTATCTTATTCGATAGTTTGCAACTCGATGCCTTACCGCAGCATACGCAACAGCTGATTGCGCAAATCGACGCTTGCCTGCCGCAAACGCAGTGTGGCTTATGCGACCATCCCGATGGCTGCTTGCCTTATGCAACTGCTATCGTCACGCAGCAAGAGCCGGTGAATAAATGCGTACCGGGTGGACAACCCGTCACCGATGCTATCGCACAGCTTATGGGACAAGAAACACTGCCTGTTACCCCGTCAAAGTGGCCAACTGATTTGACCTCAGGTCGACCTAGAGAAGTGCGCGCCATCATTCGCGAAGCCGATTGTATTGGCTGTACCAAGTGTATTCCTGCCTGCCCCGTTGATGCTATCGTCGGTACAGGCAAGCATATGCATACCATTTTTACCGACCTCTGCACTGGTTGCGAGCTGTGTCTACCGCCCTGCCCTGTGGATTGTATTGACCTAGTAGAAATCGAGCATACCCCTACGGCTGAGGAGCGCGTGCAAGAACAAGCGCATCTGCGCCAACGCTATCACACCCATTTAGACCGCGTCACTGAGCAGTTGGCGGATCGCACGCATGCCAAACCGGTGATCAGTATGGTTGAGGCTAAACTAGGCAATGCCACCAATCAAAGTATTGATATCGGTGAGGATGAAGCCAAGCATACTATCGCTGCTGCGAAACTACGCACCAAAATTAAGAAATTAGAGAAGCAACTGGCCGTGCGTGATAATCCTAAAAAACAAACTGAGCTGGCCGCCTTACAATTAGAACTAGCCGAACTGACAGCGTCTGTAGAATCAAACTCAATAGCCAACCTTCATTATGAATAAAAAGCATCATTACGAGTGAAAAAGAGCCATTATGAGTAAAGCCGTTAAACATAAAACTGCCGATACCCCGCCCTCACGCCGTTTGCGCAATCGCGACGTTCGCCCTTTTTTTGAAAAGCTCGCGGCTACTATCGATGAGCCGGTCACCGAGCTGCACTATAACAGTACCTTTGAATTACTCATTGCCGTGATATTGTCGGCACAAGCCACCGATGTAAGCGTCAATATCGCCACGGGTCCACTCTTTACGGTCGCCAATACCCCTGAAGCTATTTTAGCGCTAGGCGAAGATGGGCTAAAAGACTATATCAAAACCATTGGCCTTTATAACGCCAAAGCCAAAAACATCATCAAAACTTGTGCTGACCTCATTGAAAAACACAATAGCCAAGTCCCGGATACTCGACCAGAGCTAGAAGCCTTAGCAGGGGTGGGCCGTAAAACTGCGAACGTGGTACTGAATACTGCTTTTGGTCAGCCCACGATGGCTGTCGATACCCATATCTTTCGTGTCAGCAACCGTACGGGTTTAGCGACAGGCAAGACCGTATTAGCAGTAGAAAAGAAACTGGTTGAGCGTATTCCTGATGACTTTATTATTGATGCGCATCACTACCTTATCTTACATGGTCGCTATACTTGCCAAGCGCGCACGCCAAAATGCGGCGCCTGCCCGGTGTATGAAGAATGCATGTTTAAAGACAAAGCGCATTTTTTAGAGCTTTAACGACTAAACCCCTAAATACAGGGTTATTAACCTTCACTTAGTCGCCTCTATTTAGAAAAGGCAAGCGCTAAAGATTCTCCTATAATTCTGTTAATGCTCTGAAAATATCCATTTGCCTTAATAGTAAGAACCACTGCTAGAGTTTTATAGCGTTTCACGGTAAAATACGCTATTTTATTTATTCCTTTCCGCCTGCTATCACTGAATCTTTGTCTTTATAAAATAAGCGCATAGAACTTATCATTGCGGATAAGTATAGTGATAGCAGTGCCTGCAAATAAGCGACGTCCCGATTATGCGTGAATACGAAATTTTTACTTCCGAATCTGTCAGCGAAGGCCATCCCGATAAAATGGCTGATCAAATTTCCGATGCCCTGCTTGACGCTATCATGCGTGAAGACTTGCATGCGCGAGTAGCGTGCGAAACTTTGGTAAAGACAGGCGCGGTAGTATTGGCCGGTGAGATATCCACCACCGCCAATATCGATATCGAGCGCATCGTCCGTGATACCGTAAATGACATTGGCTATAACCATTCAGACTTAGGCTTTGATGGCGAGACTTGTGCCGTTATCAACATGATTGGTAAGCAGTCTCCAGAGATCGCTCAGGGCGTTGACCGCATTAACCCTGAAGACCAAGGCGCCGGTGACCAAGGCTTGATGTTTGGTTATGCGAGCAACGAGACCGAAGTCTTGATGCCCGCTCCGATTGAGTATGCGCATCGTCTAATGGAGCGTCAATCAGAGCTGCGTCGCTCAGGCGAGTTGGCTTGGTTGCGCCCTGATGCGAAAGCTCAGGTCACGCTGCAGTATGAAAACGGCATCCCTTCTGCTATCGATGCGGTCGTATTATCCACGCAGCATGACCCAGACGTCTCGCAAGCCGATTTGCAAGAAGCCATTATGGAAAGCCTGATTAAGCACGTATTACCAGCGAATTTATTGCATGCAGGCACGCGCTACCATATCAACCCAACGGGTAAGTTCGTCATTGGCGGTCCAGTAGGTGATGCTGGTCTAACCGGTCGTAAGATTATCGTCGATACTTATGGCGGTATGGCGCGTCATGGTGGTGGTGCTTTCAGTGGTAAAGACCCTTCTAAAGTAGACCGTAGCGCAGCGTATGCCGGCCGTTATGTCGCCAAAAACTTAGTGGCCGCCGGTATCGCTGAGCGTTGTGAAGTGCAGATTAGTTATGCTATTGGCGTAGCAGAGCCAACTTCTATTTCTATCAACACTTTTGGTACCTCTAAAATCAGCCATGCAGCCATTATCGAGCTGATTCGCAGCCACTTTGACCTGCGTCCCTATGGCATTACTCATATGCTCAACCTATTACAACCCATGTATCAGCAGACCGCCACCTATGGTCACTTTGGCCGCGAAGGGTCTGAGACTGCTTTCACTTGGGAAAAAACCGACAAAGCTGACTTGCTAAAAGCTGCTGCTGGCCTTTAATTCGCGATAACTAACGGCGGCTCTATCATTAAATAGGCAGCCGTTAGTTATTTTTTCATTACCACCACTACTAAGGCGGAGACCCTATGAGCAACGATAATATCGATAGCCAAGCTAATTTAAATAATTCTAATGACGCCGCCGATGCCGCAACAGAGACTGAAGTTACTGCTGATATGCAGGCTTTTTATCATCGTGCCGATGCCGTGATTGAGCTGGCAAACGGTCAATTGAGCCCAACCTCACATTCAGGCCAAGTGGGCGCCTCATTATTATATGCTGCGGCTCGCTATAGCGCCTCTGTCGCCTCTATTGGCTTTGTCAAAGGCGATGACTTGCGTAAAGAAAAAGAAGATATCTTGGACTTTTATACCAAGCAATATCGTCAAATGCTCAGCGATAATCTAGACGACTACGCGCAGAACTTTGATAAATATATTCAGGTTGGCAAATAACCTTATTTATTCAACTGCCCAATCTGTAACGTATTACCAAAATAGCCTGTCTTATTGATAGGCTATTTTTTCTGTCTATTTTTCATGCTTGACTGCGCACTGTCTTCTGCTTTGCTCACCAATACGCTACTTGTTAATCCGAAGAATTTCGTTAAGATACAGATTAGGCCGCATTAGCTATAGTTATAGTTATTTCCCTGTAAAAACGATAGCTAATATTAAAAAGCCCCCTATAACTGCTCGTTATTATTAAAAGGATGTTTTATGCGCAGCACGGATACGCAACGAAAAATGGCTAAAAAAATAACCCCTAAACCACTACCCGTCTATAAATCTTGGTCGGCTATACTCTGCTTAGCTTTGAGCTTGCCAGTGGGATTAACGCTAACGGGGTGTGACCCTATGGTGACTATTCCAGTACCGCAAACGCAGCCGTTAGAAGCGCCAGTGCAACCCACTACGACCTCCATAAAATATGATAATAAAACAGCCACCCAATGCCCTACCTTTAACCCCGAAAAAACCATGTGCACCATGCAATACGACCCCGTTTGCGTTAAAGTTAAAACCGCAACAGGGATTAGCTATCGTACTAGCGGCAACGCTTGTAGTGGCTGTATGAGCGCTGAAGCAATCAGCTATGTGCCGGGCGAATGCGGTGCTACAGCGAAGAAACAATAGGCTTAACTGTTTCGTAATAAAGGCTTTCTCAGCAACCGCTCCAATAAGAACCCCAATAAAAATCCCTCGCTATCTTAGATAACGAGGGGTTTGTTTTAGGCAATACAACTGTCAGGCTAAACACTAATAACGGGAGATTAACAGTGCCATCAAAGGTTACTCACCAGACTCAATCGCTGGTGGGCCTTTTAACAGGTGCTCATCGACAAACTCATTGGCAGAGTTATGCTCAGCCGACTCGTCTGTGATGAATTTCTGTTGATTGCGATATAGAATCAGTCGGTCACGACCTAAAGCGCGCATCAGCGAGTACAGCATCACAAACACGACGATAGCGAACGGGAAACCTGCCGCGATAGCTGCTGCCTGCAAGGCCTGTAAGCCCCCTGCTGCTAATAAGATAGCTGCGATAACGCCTTCCGTACCTGCCCAGAATAGTCGCTGAATCTTCGGGGGGTTGGTATCGCCACCAGCTGTCAACATATCTATGACGAAACTGGCTGAATCCGATGATGTCACAAACCACAGTACAATCATAATCATAATGATAAAATTAACTATTGAGGTGAACGGATAGAATTCCATCAATTTAAAGATAGCACTACCGGTATCTGCGCTGACCGCTTCTACTAAGCCAGGACTAGCGATAGCCGGGTCTGCTGCTGCCATTAGCTCCATATGGACAGCCGTACCGCCAAAAGTGGTGAACCATAAAAATAGAATGGCCATGGGGATGAAGAGCACGCCCAATAGAAACTCACGGATAGTACGGCCACGCGAGATACGGGCAATAAACACCCCTACGAATGGTGACCAACTGATCCACCAGGCCCAATAGAAAATCGTCCAAGAAGACTGCCAATCCGTACCACTGTAAGCCTCGCTCCAAAAACCTAACGGTATCAGCTGATGCACATAGTTACCGATATTCTCTACAAAGCTATCGAAGATAAACTGGGTTGGGCCAAATATTATGGCAAAGGCTAACAAGATGAAGGTTAAGCCAATATTAATATTACTAAGCCGCTTAATCCCTTTATCCAGCCCCATCATGAGCGAGCCACACGCCAATAGCGTGATGAGCACAATCAAAATAATCTGCACCGTGACGCTATTGGGAATCCCAAACAGACCTTTTAAGCCTGAGTTAATCTGTAGCACCCCTAGCCCTAGCGTAGTGACCACGCCAAACATAGTCCCAAAGACGGCTAAAACATCGACCGTATGACCCCAACCGCCATAGATTTTTTGGCCTAAAATGGGAAACAAGGTCGAGCGAATAGCTAGCGGTAGACCACGGCGATAATGGAAATATGCCAGTGATAAAGCGACGATGGCATAAATGCCCCAAGCATGAATACCATAATGTAGGAAGGAGATATTCATCGCTTGTTTTGCGGCGGCAACCGTCTCAGCTTCACCCATGGGTGGCGCCATATAATGATATAGCGGCTCAGCCGTTCCCCAATAAAGCAGGCCAATACCAATACCTGCTGAGAACAGCATGCCAATCCATGAAGGTAAATTGTACTGCGGTGTTTCGGTCTGATGACCCAGGCGGATATCGCCATATTTACTCATAACGAGAAATAGGCATAAAAAAACCGCCAGGTTCATTAAGATAAGGAACATCCAACCAAAGCGGTGGGTAATGAAGGACTGCATGGCAACGAATACCGTGCTGGCCAGGTCATTAAACAGCGCACCAAAAATAATAAAGCCGACAATTAATAATGCCGACGTAATAAAAACGGGTTTGTTGACCCGCGGAAATGGCCCTAAACGGCCAACTTTCAGCTGATCCATAGTGTCTCTCAATTTTTTTGGGGGAGCTACCATAACAATTTGTTTACGTATTATCAAATTTCTGTCATGTTTTTAACGTAAGTATTTATAAACGTAGCTAATAAATCCTGCTGTGAAACTAATCTTACAAAACCTTAAACCCCTCTATCTACCTGCCATAAACCGGAAAATTAGCCAAAAAAACAGCCCTGCATAGGCAGAGCTATTCTTTAGTTTAAATCGTTAATTGTTAATAGTTAGGCGTTAATCTCCTGAGACAATCTTAGGCGGGCCCTTCAACAGATGCTCATCGACAAACTCATTCGCAGAGTTATGCTCCGCTGACTCATCAGTGATGAATTTCTGCTGGTTGCGATAGAGTATCAGGCGATCGCGGCTCAAGCCTCGCAATAACGCATACATCATCACAAAGACCACCAAGGCAAACGGGAAACCGGCGACGATAGCTGCGGCTTGTAGGGCTCCTAGGCCACCGGCAGCTAATAAGATAGCGGCAATAACCCCTTCTGTCGTTGCCCAATAAAGTCGCTGAATCTTTGGTGGGTTGGTATCCCCACCAGCGGTCAACATATCAATGACGAAACTGGCTGAATCTGACGAGGTCACAAACCACAACATAATCATCACTATGATTAATAAGGTAATCGGTTTCGCTAGCGGATAGTATTGGATTAATTGAAAAATGGCACTCCCACTGTCCGTTTTCACCGCATCAATGAGACCGGGGCTTAGGATAGCTGGGTCAAGTGCAGCGGCTAATTCCATATGAATAGAGACGCCACCAAAAGTCGTGAACCAAAAGAATAAAATGGTCATCGGAATGAGCAGTACACCGAGCGTAAACTCACGAATGGTACGACCACGGCTGATACGGGCAATAAATACGCCCACGAATGGTGACCAACTGACCCACCAAGCCCAATAAAAAATAGTCCATGCAGCCTGCCAATCCGTGCCACTATAGGCCTCGCCCCAAGTCCCTAGCGGCACTAAAACTGCAACGTAATTGCCAATATTTTCAACGAAACTGTCGAAAATAAATAAGGTCGGCCCTAATATGACCATAAAGGCTAGCAAAATGGCAGTGAGACCAATATTGATATCGCTCAACCGTTTGATGCCTTTATCAAGACCCATCATCACCGACAGTGCCGCCATCGCGGTGATAAAGGCGATTAGCGCATACTGCACCATCAAACTATTGGGAATACCAAAGAGACTCTCAAGCCCTGAGTTAATCTGCATCACCCCCAGACCTAGCGAAGTCACTACCCCAAACATAGTACCAAACACGGCTAAGATATCGACGGTATGGCCCCAAGGTCCGTATATTTTTTTGCCCAGAATAGGATAAAGCGTAGAGCGAATCGACAGCGGTAGCCCGCGGCGAAAATGGAAATAGGCTAGCGATAACGCGACGATAGTATAAATAGCCCAAGCGTGTAACCCCCAATGCATAAAGGAGATATTCATTGCTTGCTTGGCCGCTTCAATGCTCTCTGCCTCGCCCATCGGCGGTGCCATAAAATGATACAGCGGCTCAGCCGTGCCCCAATAGAGCAGACCAATCCCAATACCGGCTGAAAACAGCATGCCAATCCACGACACTAGACTATACTGCGGCGTCTCAGTCTGATGCCCTAGCCGGATATCCCCGTAGCGACTCATCGCTATATATAAGCATAGCGCTAAGGCAACATTCACTAAAATTATAAAAAACCAACCAAACTTGGTGGTAATAAAGGTCTGTAAATAACTAAAAACCGCCCCTGCAGTTTCTGTAAATAAAGCGCCAAAGATAATAAAGCCTATAATTAATAAGGTCGAAACAATAAAAACGGGTTTGCTCACCCGCGGAAACGGGCCCAATCTACCTACTTTAACTTCACTCATATGATTACAAAACTGCCCATTAAAATAACAACCTTAACAAGCTAATAAATAATTATCAATTTAGCAAAGCCAATAAGAATAAGACTTAAAGGCATTTAATGTACAGTAATACTAATAAAATATAATAGAAAATATTTCTAATTCAGCTATTTAGCAAAATTTTATGAACACTATAAATCGTAATAATCCAATGAAAAAAGAAATGTAACCAAAACCATTTATAGCGCATCGTTATTATTCCACACCCTATCGCTCCGTAAGCTAAACCACCGTTTCATCCTTATAGTGAAGCCTGTTTAAAACCCGCACATAGGAAGTCACTGAGAAAAACTTACGTCATAACAGTGGTATAACCTCTATAATCCCTGCCTTAATCTTACTGATAGCGGCGAGCATTATTTAACCTAGTATTTATCTGTGTATTGGAGCCGATGGTGCTAGTATGGCAATAGACTACGTTAATTTATTTAGATTACTTTATTAAGGTCATACGGTCGCGCTATTTACTTTGGAAGTCCTAATGTCAGACCCTTCAGCTCGCAGTGGCCCCTCTCAACAGTCTCGCTTGATAGCTATCGGCGATATTCATGGCTGTCTCAAATTACTAGAAGCCCTATTGACCACCCTCGCCCCGCAACCTTCAGATACCCTTATCTTTTTAGGTGATATGGTGGATCGCGGTGCAGACAGTAAAGGCGTCATCGACCGCATTATGAGCCTTGAATCTCACTGTAAGGTCATCAGTATTTGCGGCAATCACGAAGAGATGATGCTGGGCAGTTGCAGCGAGCCTGAGTATATCCAGTATTGGTTACGTTTTGGGGGTGCAGAGGCTTTGGCCTCTTTTGGCTTGCCTGCAGCGCCTGAAAGTATTGCGCTAATCCCTAAAAAATATACCCAGTGGCTGCGTAGCCTAGTCCGCTATCATGAAACTGAGAGTTTTATCTTTTGCCATGGCGCGCCCCGTCCCGAAACTCCGATAGCGCAACAAAAAGGCGAGTTAAGATGGCGTTTTCTACAGAAAAAAGACAGTGGACACTGCTCAGGCAAGACCGTCATTTGTGGTCATTCCGAGCAGCGCAATGGCGAGGTGTGGCAACAAGAGCAGCTGATATGCATTGATACCTATGCTCATGGTGGCGGCAATCTTACGGCCTTAGAAGTTATTAATAAAAACTCTGGTAAGGTATGGCAGGTGAGTGCCAACGCAGAGCCTAAGGTTGCCAAAGTCGTGTTTTAAAGGTCTTGTTTTAAACCCCGAGCTTCTCTAGCTTATCTGGTAGTAACTGCATTAATTTAGCGCCTGCTGAATCTTCCAATAAAAACACTTGCCCATCAACGGTCAAGACGCTCCGGATACGCTCACCCATCTCATAGCGGTACAACTCCTGCGCAGCTTGCCCTTTATTTGCCGTATCTAAATCAGCGACTATTAATGCCTTAGACGATAAACCACTGATAAGCGTCTTGCCTTGCCAAGCAGGAAAGTCAGCGTGCGCACCTGTCTGATAGATACTGAGCGCTGACGGTGAAATTACGGGCGTCCAACTAATCTTAGGGGTAGCAAATTCAGGGCGAGTATCATGGTCAGGGATAGGAATGCCCGAATAATTACGGCCATTAGAGACTTCAGGCCAACCATAGTTTTGCCCTTTGACGATAAGATTGAGCTCATCGCCGCCGCGCGGCCCCATCTCATGCGCCCAAAGATTGCCAGTAGCATCAAAGCTCATACCCAAAACGTTGCGATGGCCCAAGCTCCAAATCTGCTGGGTGACGGGATTGCTCTCTGATGCCGCAAAAGGATTGTCTTTGGGTATCGTACCATCAGGATTGAGCCGGACAATCTTGCCCAGGTTCATCGCCATATCTTGCGCGGGGTCTTTCTCTTGGCGCTCACCTGAGCTGATATACAGATAGCGACCGTCAGGCGAGAATAATAGTCGGTGGCTAAAGTGACCTTGCCCGCTCATCTTAGGGGACTGCTGCCAAATCGGGGTAATGTCCTGCAGACTTGGGGACTCAGTGTCCAGTCCTGTAAGCGTGGCTTTGACCACCTTAGCGCCAAACTTACCTTCATCCGCCCCTGTACCTGCCTCGACATAGCTGAGATAAATGGCTTGAGTGGTGGCGAAATCGGGCGCTAAAATAATATCGCCAAGGCCACCTTGACCGCCATAAGCCACTGGGGGCACGCCTGCTATTTGGGTTTTCTTACCCGTAATGGTATCGACGATAAAGAGCTCACCGGTCTTTTGCGTGACCAATAGTTTCAAAGCCGTATTGGCCGCCTTAGGTAGCGCCGTCATCGCCCATGGCTCCGCAAAAGTCGTGATAGTCTTGGTCTGAAAAGTAGGCCTAGCTGCCTTAACCTGATCGTTCGCCTTAGCGTTAGTAGCTTGCTGCTCACTGGTTTGACTATTGGGGGCATCGGTGGCTGCTATGTTACTGCCCTCCTCTTTAGACTCAGCGGGATTTGAGCAGCCCAATAGTAGACCTAGTACTACGACAGACCCTGTAAGCATCACCCCATTTCGCGAGCGATTTGGCATATTTGACCGTCTGCTTTCACCTTGAGCATCGTGCTTCATCTTGGTATTCCCTGTTTTCTAAATCAATAGGTATCACTTACTATAGCGGTTTTAACCTACTGTCACTATAGTAAAATAGCGCAGCCACACCTTAAATAGACCCTAAATAGCCCTTCGATAGTATTTTGATCACAACAACTTTAAACCCTAAAAAACCCCGCACTTGCCTGGGCAAATACGGGGTTTATTTTATAGCTAACACTAATTCTCAGAATCAGCTAAGCATTACGCTTTATTGATATCAACCGCTTTACTAAAGCTCAGCTCATCGTCTTCGCCCACATCCACTTGGATGGTATCGCCAGCGACAAACTCACCTGCGAGTAGCTTTAAGGACAATGGGTTTTCAATCTGCTGCTGAATCGCACGTTTGAGCGGACGTGCCCCATACACCGGATCGTAACCCACCGCGACAAGTTTCGTCATCGCATCAGGCGACAAAGTAATATCCATCTCACGCTCATGCAAACGCTGACGTAAGCGGTTCATTTGGATATCAGCAATACCTGCCATCTGCGACATACCGAGAGGATGGAATACCACGATTTCATCAATACGGTTGACGAACTCTGGACGGAAATGCTGTCCCACTGACTCCATTACTGCTGCCTTGATTTCGTCATATTCATCACCCGCCATCTCTTGGATTTTATGCGAACCCAAGTTACTGGTCATGATGATAACCGTATTTTTGAAGTCGACCACACGACCTTGCGAGTCGGTCAAGCGTCCATCATCGAGCACTTGCAGCAAGATGTTAAACACATCGGTATGCGCTTTTTCTACCTCATCAAACAAGACGACGCTATAAGGTTTACGACGAATCGCTTCAGTCAGCGTACCGCCCTCTTCATAACCGACATAGCCAGGAGGCGCACCGACCAAACGACTGACGCTATGCTTTTCCATATACTCGCTCATATCGATACGCACTAGCGCATCCTCTGAGTCAAACAGGAAGTTAGCCAAGGATTTGGTCAGCTCCGTCTTACCCACACCTGTTGGGCCAAGGAATAGGAACGAGCCTGACGGACGGTTTGGATCAGAGAGTCCAGCACGGCTACGGCGTACGGCGTTCGCCACCGAAAGCACAGCTTCGTCTTGTCCAATGACGCGCTCATGGAGTTTTTCTTCCATCGCTAGCATCTTGTCACGCTCACCTTGTAGCATTTTGGCGACCGGGATACCCGTTGCGGCACTCACCACTTCGGCAATCTCGTTGTCCGTGACTTTATTACGCAGCAGTTTGATGCTAGGCGCTTCGCCAGACTGCTCTCTTTGCTCAGCCAAATCGGATTCGGTAATCCGCTTCTCTAACTGCGGAATAGTCTCGTACTGCAACTTAGACATGGTCTCGTAATCGCCTTCACGACTGGCTTTGTCATAGGCAATACGGGCTTTATCCAACTCGTCTTTGAGCTGCTGACTGCCTTTAACTAAGGCTTTTTCTGCCTGCCAGATCTCATTAAGATCGGCGTACTCTTTTTCTAGCTCTTCGATTTGCTCATCGAGGACTTTACGCTCGGCTTGCGCACCAGCATCCTCTTCATTTTTAAGCACTTCGCGCTGCATTTTTAGCTGAATCAAACGGCTATCAAGCTTGCCTAAAGACTCAGGCTTGCTGTCCATCTCCATCCGTAGACGGCTGGCCGCCTCATCCACCAAGTCAATCGCCTTATCCGGTAGCTTACGATCGGTGATATAGCGATGGCTCATGCGTGCTGCGGCAATAATAGCGCTGTCCTGGATATCCACCCCATGGTGCAACTCATAACGCTCTTTTAGACCACGCAGGATAGCGATGGTATCTTCCACGGTAGGCTCATCGACAAATACTTTTTGGAAGCGACGCTCAAGCGCAGCATCCTTCTCAATATACTGACGATACTCGTCCAACGTGGTCGCCCCAACGCAGTGCAGCTCACCACGGGCCAACGCAGGCTTGAGCATATTGCCCGCATCCATAGCCCCATCAGACTTACCAGCTCCGACCATCGTATGGAGCTCGTCGATGAATAAGATGACGTTACCTTCTTGTTTGGCTAGGTCATTGAGGACACTTTTGAGTCGCTCTTCAAACTCACCACGGAACTTAGCACCCGCAATCAAAGCACCTAAATCAAGAGACAGCACTTCTTTATGGCGTAGGCCTTCAGGCACATCCCCATTGATAATCTTTTGCGCAAGACCCTCTACAATAGCGGTCTTACCCACACCGGGCTCACCAATAAGTACCGGGTTATTTTTGGTACGGCGCGATAACACCTGAATGGTACGGCGAATCTCTTCATCACGGCCAATGACCGGATCCAGCTTGCCCATCTCAGCGCGTTCAGTCAGGTTGATGGTGTATTTATTCAGAGCATCACGCTGATCTTCGGCGTTTTGATTGTTCACGGTTTGCTCACCGCGCAACTGTTCGATAACGGTTTTCAATTTCGCAGCCGTGACCCCGGCTTCTTCAAATATTTTCTTAGTATCGCCCTGCTCGGCCAAGGCTAGCATGACCCATTCGGTCGCAATAAAGTCGTCACCGGCTTTCTGTGCTTGGCGATCGGCTAAGTTTAAGATTTTGGCAGCAGCTGGGTTTAGATTTACCTCACCCGTTGGCGTACCTATGACGGCCTGATTGTTCAGGGCTTTAGCCACCCCATTTTTCAACGCAGGAATACTCGCGCCCGCTTGTTGGCAGACCGACAGGTTGGACTCATCTTCGAGCAGCACCGCCATGATATGGACGGGATCAATGCTAGTATGATCACGCCCAAGCGCTAAGCTTTGCGCTTGTTGGACGGCAGCTTGTAATTTCTGGGTAAATTTCTCAAATCTCATTAGGGTATCCTTTTATAATTAGTATTAGACCACTTAATAAATCAGCTCAATATCTTATAACGCTATTAATCATAATGTTATTTTCTATCAAACCGGTGGCTTATCTTGTTCTATATATGTGGTTAACTCACTCAAATTTCAAGCTTAATTTAATGATTAAATTAATTGTCAATTTAGAAAAATTACCATTTAGTCACTGCGGCATACTGTTGAGATACTAATACTTTCTAGCCTCTCTTTATATGCTTTAGTGACTTTTCTGAAGTACTTTTCACAATTGGCTTGGCCCAAGTAAGACTTCCAAACGTATTTCGCTAGCTAGAAACAAATTAGGGTAGTTCCACTTAGGCTATTTATTATAAGGATAATAGGAATCAGTAGCCTCAAATTCAAGGTAATACACTAAGAAATTTTAGCTGCATAATTAACAAGCCTTGCTTTGTCTTGCTACCACACGATTTCAATCGGAGTACCTAAGTCCACCATACTCATAATTTCATCCATTTCTTTATTGGTCACCGCGATACAACCATTGGTCCAATCGCGCTGCTGCATAACCTTGGCCAGTGCGCCAAAGCCATTCATCTGCCCATGAATCATAATGTCACCACCAGGGCTGACCCCTCGACTGGCAGCGGCTGCTTTATCTGCTGCATTAGGGTAACTGATATGGATAGAGCGATGGGCAATAGAGTTTTCATTTTTATAATCTAGGCTGTAAGTGCCTTCTGGCGTGCGCTCATCCCCCTCTTCGCGCTTATGACCTTGCGGATTATCTCCTAACGCGATGCAGTAGCTTCTCACCACTTCACCTTGGCTTAACAACGCCATATTACGAGAGGATTTATCGACGACGACCTTATCTACCTTTACTTCATTCTGCAGAATATTACTGAAGGGAGCACTAGCCACCGCTGCATTAGGCTCAAGCGAATTGGGCAACTTTAGCCAATAAAATCCGCCTAAAGTCAGCATACCCAATAGCGCCAAAATTAATATGGGCTTAGCTAAACTCAGCATTGTTACCGTTGCAGGTCTTGATTTAGCATTATTTTTTTTCATAGCCGGCTACTCTGCGGATTATTTACCCTTAGCATCGCAAACCGTTATGTAGAGAGGGCGTAAAACGAATGGAGTTTTTATGAAAATAAACTGTAACCCATAAAAAAGCACCTTACCGCAGTAAAGTGCTTTTCAAAACTAAGCCAAGCTTGTGCCGAGAGGCAGCCGCTAACGCTATTAGGTCATACGAATAGCGCCATCAAGGCGGATAACTTCGCCGTTGAGGTAACCATTGCTAGCGATATGGCAGACCAACTCACCAAACTCTTTTGGTGCGCCCAAACGTTTTGGATAAGGTACCGCTGCTTCTAACTGCTCGCGGGCTTTTTCAGGTAAGCTTTCCATCATTGGGGTATTAAAGATACCTGGAGCGATAGTCATCACTCGGATACCGTGACGCGTTAACTCACGCGCTAAAGGTAGGTTTAGACCCACCACGCCCGCTTTTGACGACGCATAGCTGCCCTGACCCACTTGACCATCATAAGCTGCGACGGAGGCGGTATTAATAATAACGCCTTGATCCTCATTAGCCGGACCACCGTTTGCAGCGACACGCTTGGCGATGCTAGCAGCTACCAAACGCGCTACGTTAAACGTGCCTACTAGGTTGATGTTGACGCCTTTACTAAATTGATCGAGATCAGCAGGGTTGTTATCACGGTCTAGCAACTTTTGCACAACAGCAATACCGGCACAGTTGACTGAACCATGGATGCCGCCAAATTCTGACTCAGCTAAGGCTACAGCAGCTTGTACATCATCACCACTGGTGACGTCACAGCGAGAAAAGCGCACGCTATCGCCCAACTCATTCGCCAGTGCTTCACCTTTGTCACTGTTCAAATCAGCGATGATAACGTTTGCGCCTGCTGCTGCTAGCTCACGAGTAGAAGCTTCGCCCAATCCTGATGCGCCACCCGTCACTAAAAAAGTCTTTCCTTGAATCTGCATACGGTGTCCTTGTTGTTAATAATTAATTTATCAATACTTAGGGTGTTAATAATGAAATTCTAATTTGCAAGCATAGCTGTTATGAAACCTATAGGGTTTAGATAGCTATACTCTGTCACTCTCGATGTACGATAGTAAACCCAATCTACAGGTAAACCTAGTCTAGAAAGTAGACTTGCTCGTCAGTTCAGTACATTAAATATGCTCAATCGCAGTATTTATGCCTGACGCAATAAGAAGCGCTGCGTTTTGCCACTAGGGGTCTTTGGCAAGGCCTCAATAAATTCAACGTAACGTGGATAAGCATGCGCCGATAAGCGCTTATGTACTAGCGTCTTAATCTCTTGCGCCAGCTCATCACTACCTTCATAGCCGGGTTTTAATACCACAAAAGATTTAATCACATGGCCGCGTACTTCATCTGGCACTCCAACCGCCGCAGACTCTGCCACAGCCGCATGCTCCATCACACAGTTTTCCACATCGGTCGGCCCTACACGATAACCGGCGGTAGTAATAATATCGTCATCACGCCCTGCATACCAATAAGTACCATCGCTGTGGCGTTCTACCACATCACCCGTTAGGTAATAATCTCCGTGGAAGGCATCTTTTTCATTCCAACTGTAGCCATTAAAATAGAAGGTCGGCGATTGACTGACTACGATGGCCAACTGTCCTTGCTCGCCATCCGCCACTTCCTGCATATCATCATCTAAAATGGCTAAGGTGTGGCCTGGTAATGGCATACCCATCGAGCCAGTGGGCGCTTCATGAGTCAAAGAATGGTGTACACAACAAGTCATACCGGTCTCAGTCTGACCGTATTGATCGCAAACGCGGCAACCCAAATTGTCAGTGACCCAACCGACCACTTCAGTATTTAGAGTCTCGCCCGCCGAGTTGGCTACGCGTAAGAATAGCTGGTCGCTATTGCCCTCAAAAAGACCGCTCGACTTCATCATCCGGAAAGCGGTTGGTGACGATGCTAAATTGGTGATTTTATGACGGACTAAGAAATCAAAGACGTTTTGAGCATCAAATCCGGCTTCATTAAAATAGGTCGTTGAACCCAACAGTAACGGACCGGTGATCGCGTAATACAAGCCATAGGCCCAACCAGGATCCGCCATATTCCAATAGGTATCTTCTTCTTGTAGACCGATAGCAAAACGCATATACAGATAGAAAGCCGGCAGCGCAGATAATGGCACGCTCACCCCTTTTGACTTGCCTACGGTGCCTGAGGTAAACATCTGCAAGAAAGCATCATCTGCTGATAATAATACTGCCTCACACTCCGTAGATTGCTGCGCTACTAGGTCATGATAGTCATCATCGTCCCACTTATTCTGCAAGTCACCCTTACCTTCATTACGCTCAGCGTCGTTGGTTACCAATACCATTTTAGTTGGGGTCTGTACTTCTTCGAATTTATGACGGTTATCAGGGTTGGTAAAGACCACTTTAGTATGTGCTTTTTCTAAGCGATACTCGATAGACTCTACGCCAAAAGCGGTAAATAAAGGCTGATAAATCGCGCCTAGACGCCACGTGGCTAACACCACGGTCAATAGCTCAGGAGTACGCGGCAGCATAGTGGCGACTCTATCGCCTGCTTTTACACCGTAAGATTTGAGTAGATTCGCCACTTGACCACTTTGCTCAGCCAATTCATTAAAGGTCAGACTAGTGACTTTACCATTAGTATCTTCATGCACTAAAGCAACTTTATCACCTTTGCCATCACGGACATGGCGACCGCAACAAGCTAAATAAGCATTGCGACTGTCATCCAGCTCGCTGCCAAAGATATCTTGCATCAAAGTGTCTTTATCAAAATTCTGATAATAATCGCTGTAAGCTTGGATAGAAGTGTCATTTTCAGAGGGATTGCTGGTAGTAGAGGTCATGCTGGCTATTCCTTTAGCTAATGGTGATAAGTAAAATCCTATACCCGTATTAATAACTTATTTCATCAGTTATTTCAATACATATCGTATCATTTAAATTAATAGATTTATATATCTGGCTTATTTTACAATGATTTATAGCTAAATTTGCTTAGCTAGCTTTGGCCTTCAAAAAGGCTAATAGGGCTTTTTCATCGACATGTTGATGAGCTCGGCAGCGACCACGGCGGGCTTGTTTATAAGGCTCAATAAACTTGCCAGCGAGAAAAGTAGCGATAACTTGGGGATGGATATAAGACTCACGGCATACAGTGGGGGTATTGCCTAATTTTTCTGCAACCGCTTTTACCATATCGGTCACGCATTGCTGCCGCCCCTTACTATCCGGCTCGCTAGCTAAGATTTCGTCATCCGCATTCTCATAAAGATAACTCGCTGCCAAGACCGAGGCCATCCAAGTGCGAAAGTCTTTGGCGCTATATTCATGCCCGGTATGTTGGCGTAAATAATCGTTCACATCACTGCTATCAACTATTTGCTTATCACCCTCTGCATCAATGTATTTAAAAATACGATAGCCTGGTAAATCAGAACAAGCATGAATAATATCAATCAACCGTTCATCTTGTAGTTCGATATGATGGGTTTTGGCACTCTTACCTACGAAATCAAAAGCTAGCCCTTCCTCCGTATGGCTCACATGCTTGCTGCGTAATGTGCTTAAACCATAGCTGTGATTTTGCTTGGCATAACGGTCGTTACCAATACGAATCAAGGTCGTCTCTAACAACTTAACCACAGCTGCCAAAACATTATTACGCGATAACTGCTCACTCTCTAAATCCTCTTCCAACTGGGCACGTAAAGCGGGCAAGTTTTCGCCAAAACCAATCATCGCATCAAACTTCGCTTGATCGCGCACTGTATTCCACAGCTCGTGATAGAGATACTGTTTGCGGCTTTTGTCATCGCGTCCGGTAGATTGCAGATGGCCGTCCTCGAAACGGCAAATCCACACCTCCGACCACATCGGTGGAATCACTAGCATCTCAAAGCGTTGGCGTAATTTTTTATCTTTAATAGTTTTGCCCAGCTCGTCTTTATAAGTAAAACCTTTGCCATGACGCTTACGGGAAAAGCCCGGCTCTACGTCACTTACGTAGCGGAGTTTGGCACGTTTAGCGAGGGCTTCGTAGTCATGACGCAAATCTAATGATTCAGTTGCTGAGGTTGTCATAGCAGGGTTCCATATAGTCGCTAGTAGCTGGTTAATTATTATTTTTAAAGCAATATGATTGCTAGAGTTTAGGTAGTTTTGCTAATTTATAACAGAGGATTGCCATAGCAAAATGGTTAGCCCTTGTAACTGCTATTAAGAAATATTTTGACGCTCATTAAACTATAACCCTACTGGCTCAAACCTTACTTTGTCTAACTCAACTTACTATAAATTTTATCCACAAAAAAACGCCAAGGCATTCACCTTAGCGTTAGTATCAATCTTGATATTGGCGTAGTACTTGCTTATTATTTAGCTGAAATAAAACTTACCTTATTTACCGTAAGTGCATAAATAAGCGGTTTCAACTTCAACTTTTACGCCGAATTTTTGGTTAGCTTCAATGGTGAAGCTTTGTCCGGCTGCAAAAGTTTCCCATGAGTCTGACTCTGGCAGCTTGACGGTCAAGGCACCGCTGACAACAGTCATGGTTTCAAATTCGCTAGTGCCAAACTCGTAATCGCCAATTTCCATCACACCCACAGTAGCGGGTAAAGTGGCGGTTTGAAAGGCAATTGAAGTAACTTTATTATCAAAATACTGATTAACGCTGGGCATACTTTGCTCCTAAAAGGGATAGTTAATACACTATCGGAAAATTGGTGTTGGAATACTAGCACGGACGGTAGTTATAGCGACAGGGTGATGATAATAAATAGTTATGGGTTGCTCGTTGTAAGGACGGTAGAGCTAACCTCACCCCAACCCTCTCCTACGAGGAGAGGGCTTTAAAGCGGACTCTACTTACGTTACAGTCAAAGTTAAATATCCGAAAGCCAATCGGTCTGCCGCAAGCTTTGCTTGGTTTCACGGCGGCGCTTTTTGCGAGCGATGGTCACGTCCTCTTTTTCGTGAACACCGCCTTTTTTAAGTAGCGGGTTGAGTGCCAGATAGTTGCGCGGTTTGACTGCACTAAGGGAGGACGATAATGTCCCAGCTGCCATCTCGCGCTCTAGTTTTTTGGCTTGTTTTAACGTGTCTTTTAAACTCATTGATTCTTCCTACTTATTGTCAGCAACTGACTTGTAGCCTAGCTGCCGAATCTTTATTTGGTTGGATTAGCTTATTGTTCGATTGTGTTGCTGACATTTTTATTCTCCTAGTTTGGTTAAAATATGGCATGTCTTATGAAATCAGTAGAGCTAATAGCTTGCTTAGTAGCGCTACATAGTCGTCTTTGGGGATAGTTACAGTTATGATGTCATTGCTATCGTATAAATTACCAAAAAAAACCAAATTAGCTTCCTGTTGATAGACATAGAAGGATGCTCGTTTAGTTGACAAGTCATAAGTAAAGAAATCTGAACACATCTCTACTTGCTCATGGATTTGTGTCTCTTGATTATGTATATGCTCGAACAATTCATCTATCGCATATTCCTTATATTCATCTTTCAAAGATAAGTCTGTGTCCTGAAAATATTCTATTTCTTTCTTAATTCCATTCACAATCATGGGATAATAATGTGAATTGTCTTCATAGGTTAGGTGATGGTTGCCTATATAGATATCGACAATGCCCATACTATTATTTACACCGATAAAATCGTAAGCAATAACGTCCTTATTACCAATTAACATTCTATTTTCCTAGTTTGGTTAAAATATGGCATAACTTAATGAATATAGACTAAAGCGTTAGCTTAGCTGACCATAATACGCTCCACTAACCCCTAAGAGACTCGCAAAGCGTTTTAAGTCTCTTTGGCATCTCTCCTCCCGTGGCAATAAGGGTATCGTGATGATTAATACAAATTAGCCACTCATATTTTTTGGAAACGAAGTAAAACTCATCAAAAAACTGGGTTTCAAAAAGTACTTTTTGTATTGGTAAGATCTGACCTTCATAAAACCAAATCTTTGACCTTTCTTGCATACTATCAAGAGTACCTAGCCAAATAGTCTCTGTTGGATCTGTCAAGGTAGGCAAGTAGGACTCAGGTGCCTCTGGTAAAAAATCAGTGGAATATACTTCCTGTTTAAAACTAAGCCATAACCTTGTGGGACGAGTTATTCTGCCCTCAAGTTGACAAAAAGTTTGGTAGATATTCTCTTCAATACCTTGATGGTCTTCATACGGTGACAATGCCCGAAACTCTAAATCATCAAGATTTAGCTCAGTCTTTAATTGCATTATTTCTGCTCGTATATCAGACCACTCCTTGGATTGAGGTCTTTGTTTACCGTTTTTATTAATAAACGGATAATCTTTCATGAGTTCCTCCCAAAAATTTTGTAATCGGACACTTAAGACAGACGGTAGAACATGCTTAAAGTGTGGTTAGTTTTTGCTGTTACCTCTGGAAGAGGCGCGGCCATAGTCTTTAAAGAACGCCTACCTTTGACTCGCATATTTCATAATATCTAAAAGACTGGGATATTAAGGCTAAAGATTTAAAATCCATCCCCGACCCTTCCTTTACAAAAGGAAGGAGGCTAACCCTTAATACACATAACCTGCTTCAGCGTATGCACCACTTCCACCAAGTCGGACTGGTTGGCCATCACCTCGTCGATGTCTTTATAAGCCCCAGGGATTTCGTCTATCACGCCTTTGTCCTTACGGCATTCGACGCCTTCGGTTTGCGCCTTCAGCTCATCAATCGTGAAGGCGCGCATGGCCTTACCACGGCTCATCTTACGCCCTGCCCCATGTGAGCACGAGCAGAACGATTGCGCATCACCAAGACCACGCACAATAAAAGATTTTGCGCCCATTGAGCCGGGGATGATGCCCAGTTCTCCGGCATAAGCACTGATCGCGCCCTTGCGGGTGACAAACACTTTCTCACCAAAGTGGACCTCTTCATTGACATAGTTGTGATGGCAATTGATCGCTTCTTTGGTCAATTGGAAACGTGGCAGTCCAGCTTGCGGCGCTTGCAACGCATTGATGACGAGGCGCATCATCTCTTTGCGGTTTTCCATCGCATAGTCCTGCGCCCATTCCACCGCCTCAACATAATCGGCAAAGCTATCAGAACCTTCTGCGAAATAAGACAAGTCTCTATCAGGCACATGACCGAAGCGCGATTGGCGTTCTTTTTTGGCGAGGTTGATAAAATACTGGCCGATGCAATTGCCCAGACCGCGACTGCCAGAATGCAACATGACCCAGACGTCGTTATTTTCATCGAGGCACAGCTCGATAAAGTGATTGCCGCCACCGAGGGTGCCCAGCTGCTTGGCCCAAGTACGCTCAAAACCTTTAAGCATCTTGATAAGGCCAGGATGCTTATCTGTGATTGGTTTCAATCGTTTCGCTAAGGGATCTAGCGTGGACATCTTGGCTTGAATTTGCTTGTGCATATTAAAGCCGACCGGTACTTGCTGCTCGACCGCCAATCGTAGTGACTTAAGACTGTCAGGCAGATCGCTCGCGGTCAGCGATAAGCGCACGGCGTACATACCGCAGCCGATATCAACGCCAACGGCTGCCGGAATAATCGCCGACTTGGTAGGAATCACGCTGCCGACAGTTGCGCCTTTGCCAACATGCACATCGGGCATCACCGCAATGTGCGAGTGGACAAACTCCAGCTGGGCCATATTGCGCAGTTGCTGAATAGCGCCCTGCTCCACATCGGTGGTATAAATCTTGACCGGTACGCCATGTTTGCCGCTAGTATTTAAAGTGAGTTGAATGCTCATGAGTTGTTTCTCAGTATTATTTTAATTTTATACGGTATTTATTTAAACCTGCCATTTATTAAATTCAGGCAATAGTTACCTATACTATTTAATTAAAAAAATTAAATAGGTATTTAATAAATTTTAGGCGTGAAAATACCGTGGTTTTATTTATCCCAATTACAGGATTTAATAAAACTTAGCTAATTTTTATAGGGGAAGATTTTTTTAAAAATATGGCAAGGCTAATCTCAGCCAATGAGTCGTTACAGCCGTAAAAAAGCTGTGCAGACAGACATTGGGAGGATTGCAAACATCGACAAGATAGGTGAGACCAACGCCAGTTACGCGCATAAGCACTTATGCACTTAGGTATAACAATATTTGCGCGCTAAAGTGAATTAGCACAGCACACTGGGTATTAGGGTCTCAAGGTATGACTTAGGTAGGGGTAAAGCAATATTACAGAGGGGCTATGGGATTGATCGGTATAGAGTACCGAAATCATAGCAGCTGCTTAGCCAAACCTTACCGAAGTCATCGTCGTGTCTTGCTCAATCTTTAAAAACGTCTTGCTATTTAGATAGGACATAGTGATTCCTCCGTCGGTTATGGCTGGGCTTATAAAGATAAGCTAGCGAGTTATGATGAGTCATTAACTTGGCCTGATGGCGCGAGTGGTTAATGAGTAAGTGCGGTAATAATAAACGTTTAAAATTAAATGTCAATATTATTTTTATGTTTTATTTATAATAATTATGCTGTGGCTATCCTTCTATTATTTATTTTATATAATGAAAAATTATTTTTATTGGCTATCGACAATTACACTTTCTAATTATTCCGTGGTTTGCATCCACGCTACTTTTTATATTCTTAAAACTGGTTTTTTCTAAATCCTCTCCTAGCCCCTCCTTTGGGAAAGGAGGGGTACCTATATTTTAATATACGAATGTAGGCTGACGCTTTTCTTCATACGGTGGGTTACGCTTCGCTAACCACACGCTACATCATCATATTTTCTCAACCCGAGAGTTGCACCCACACTACAAATTATTCAAATTTCAGCGCAAAAAAAACGCTATCAGTAAGTACCAATAGCGATTTTGGCTTTGCCGCCCTCTCTTCGCAGGAAAAAGTTTGGTTAAGGTGTCTTTTGCTAAGCCTAACTCTTTACCGTCTTCGCATGCACCCAATAGCCAACTAGCATGGCTGCGAGGAATAACATGGCTTCAGAATAGCCGGCTAAGGCAGTAACTAAGGCGGGCGCTGGGCAAAACCCTAACATACCCCAACCGATACCAAATAACATGCTGCCGATGATTAGTTTCGGGGTAATTTGGCTAGCCGTGGGCAGCTCAATATCATCACCGTTAAGGGCAGCTTGATGCTTACGGATACGGTGCTTCACGTAAAAGAACGCCGGCATGGCCACGGCAATCGCAGCCCCCATCACTAACCCTAGCGACGGGTCCCAACGATCAAATACACGTAGGAACGCCACGACTTTATTAGGGTCTACCATCTGCGCGATAATAAGACCAATGGCGAATACAATCCCAGCGATAAAGCTGATAACGAGGGTCATGGTTCGGTTCATAGTGAGTCTCTCCTACCGTCTTATAAAAGCGCAAATAGCGAGGCGGTAGCAATACCACCAATCATAAAAGTTACCGTCGCCGCCACTGAGCGCGTCGATAACCGCGAGATACCACAAACCCCATGACCACTGGTACAGCCTGAGCCAAGACGGGTACCAAAGCCGACTAAGAGACCGGCCAAGATAATGCGCCAAACGGGCTGATCAATGGTTAACTCTGGGAAACCAATAGTCATAGCATAGCCCCAAGTCGCCAGCGCCATCCCGATAAGGAAGGCCATCTGCCAACTGAATTTGGGCAGTTGCGTCAACATACTATTCACGATACCACTGACCCCGAGGATGCGGCCGATACCGATGATAAGAATAGCTGCGGCCAGACCTATTAAGGCACCGCCAAGCAAGGCGCTACCCGGGGTAAAGTTTGCAAAATCTATCCAAGTGTCCATGCGCCCTCCTAATAGAGCGTAAAATCATAATAAATATGGTGATAAAGGTATGAGGTATGAGTTAACCGCTCAAAGACATAAGCTCTGAGCAGCTAAGCTAATGAGCAGCTTTGGTAGATTGGCAAAGGCTGTTCAGACGACCGTTAAAACTGGCTATTAAGCGTCTTTGGCAGGACCGCAAAAGCGCTGATAAAGCACTTCCATCACAGCCATAGCATCTTCGCTAGCAATGCTGTAGTAAATTTGACGGCCTTCACGGCGAGTCAAGACCAAATCATGCTCGCGCAATTTGCCCAATTGCTGCGATAAACTCGGCTGCTTAATGCCCGTTAGCGTCTCTAAATCTTGCACACAAGCCTCGCCCTGCACCAGTTGGCATAGGAGCAGTAAGCGATCGGGATGCGATAGTAATTTCAATAAATTCGAGGCATCTGTCGCGGCAGCTTTGAGCTGATCGAAATCAATTTCGGCGACAGGCGCTGCCACATCTAAGGTAGACAAAGTCATGATAAATTTTCCTTTGGAGCTATGAACACGGTGAGCGCTATCTTAATCAGCAAGCGCTTTATAAGAAAGCCAATTTATAAGAAAGCGAAAGCACCCGTTCAATCACAGTGTAGATGATTATAAATCATTATAACATTAAATATTATATAATTTTGTATATTATTAGGTATTTATTTTTAGTTGCCCGCTTACGGCTGAGCATTTTCAGTAATGCCTTGCACATAATCCACACACAAGTCAGAGAAAGCCTGTGCTTGTGGCGAGATACTTTTTCCCGCATTGCTGAATATCCCAATTTTCCGTTGTAATGCAGGCTCTAGTAGAGACAGCCAAACCAAGGTGGGCTCATGGGCCGGAAAAGCCAATTTAGGCAGCGTGGTGATACCCAACCCGTGCTTGAGCAAAGAAAACAGCGAGGTAATATTTTCTACGACATATCTTGGTTTCTGATTCAGCTCTTGTGCCGCTGTGCCCTCCAATAGACGACAAGTCCCATTATAGATAAAAGGCTGCGCTACTAAATCTTGCCAAGTCACCCCATTGGCAAATTGAGCCAAAGGATGATCGATAGTGCAAACCACACCTACGGGATCGGACAGCAAATAGCGAAAGTCTATCTCAGCCGAAGCTACTGACGTATAGTTGCCGAGCGCAATATCTACCTCTCCTGCCAGCAGCCGCCTAGTAACGCCAACGGAACTGTCATCGACTAAACTGACCTCGACATTGGGATAGCGTTTAGAGTATTCGGCTAAGACATTCGGTATCAGCTTAGTCGCCAGTGAAGGTACGCTCGCAATACGCACCTTACCCTGCTCACCAATGGCGGCCGCCTTTAAATCGGTCTCTAATATCTCATAAGAGGTCATAAACTGCTGAATTTTTACTAGGCATACCTCGCCAAAAGGGGTGAGTGTCGCCTTATTGCCGCGCTCAAATAAACGCTGCCCTAAAATCTCCTCTAAAGCCTTAATCGATGAGGATAAAGACGCCTGTGAGCGATTGGCTTTACTCGATGCTGCTCGAAAGCCACCTTCTGCGACCACCAGTAAAAAATGCCGCAATTGCTGTAGTTTTATATTCATAAATCTCTCTTTTATCTGGCTTAGATCGCGCTATCATCTCGCAGTGACTGATAGATAAAATCTATCATAATTAAAATATAACTTGTTAGATTTATCACTTACTGTGGCGTAGCATACAGGGTAATCCTCAAGCGCTTCTATTAATATTGACGATAATAGTAAGGATGGACGAGGTAATAATATAATCAGGATGACCCCATGAGCAACACAACCCCAAAAAAGACCCCCGTGAAGACCTCTCTTTATGCTTCCAAAGCCCCCTTAGAATGGGCAGTGACCAGCCAAGGGACGCTTTACACCGCACAGATTCCTATCGATGAAACCGGCAGTGTGGTCTCAGGTGGTATCGAGCCACAAACGCGACAGACTTTCGAAAATCTAAAACACACACTAGCTTGCGCAGGCGAAGATATGGATTCGGTGCTGCAAGTCTTAATCTATGTCACGGATCGTAGCTACCTAACTACAGTCAACCAAGTTTATGCCGAATACTTCACACCGCCGTATCCCAATCGCGCGGCAATGGTAGTGGCTGGGCTCGCCCGCGAAGAGATGTTGGTAGAGTTTGTAGTCTATGCTGCGACGGCCACACCTTAATTCAGCAACCAGCCAATAAGCAGAACCAGGCAATAAACTTTTCGCAAATAACCTTTAATTTTATTTTAAACCGCCTCTCATTTTATTTTTAATAGTCTTTGATTTATTTTAATTCACTTTTAGCAATAGGACTTTTTATGACCACGCACCCTACTGAAAACGCCCTCTATATCAATGGTGAATGGCGCACAGGCGACCACACTGTGACCAATATTAACCCCTCTGATATCAGCGAAACCATTGGCGAGTATGCGCAAGGCAATGCCGAGCATGTGCAAGAAGCCATAGCAGCAGCGCGGCAAGCACAACCGCTGTGGGAGCGGACGCCTATGGAGCGCAAGCAAGCCATCTTGCAGGCTATCGGTGATGAAATGATCGCTCGCTGTGATGAGCTTGGTCGCCTATTGTCTCGTGAAGAAGGCAAACCCTTTGCTGAAGGTCGCGGTGAGATCTATCGTGCAGGTCAGTTTTTTCATTATTTTGCCGCTGAAGTATTGCGCCAAATGGGCGATCTTGCAGACTCAGTGAGAGCTGGCGTAAAGGTCGAAGTGACCCGCGAAGCAGTAGGTGTTGTGGCCATTATTTCCCCATGGAACTTCCCTACAGCCACTGCCGTCTGGAAGATTGCTCCCGCACTCGCTTTTGGCAACAGTGTCATCTGGAAGCCGGCTAACCTCACTCCTGCCAGTGCCGTCGCCATGACCGAAATTATTCATCGTCATGGTCTGCCACCGGGTACGTTTAACTTGGTATTGGGCAGTGGCAGTAGCGTCGGTGATGCTTTGATTAACTCGCCAGATATAGACGCGGTTAGCTTTACCGGCTCGGTGCCTACGGGTCGCAAAGTCGCTGCCGCAACAGCGCCTAACTTTGTACGCTGCCAGCTTGAGATGGGCAGTAAAAATGCTCTAGTCATCGCCAACGACGCCGATTTAGAAATCGCTATCCAGGCCACTATAGCAGGCTCTTTTTCAGGTGCTGGACAGAAATGTACTGCCTCCTCGCGCTTACTGGTCATGGACAGCATCTATGATGAATACGTTGAGCTGCTTACAGAGCGTATGAAAGGCCTAAAAGTTGGGCACGCATTAGAGGACGGTATCTTTATGGGACCGGTCGTCGATGACAAACAACTGGCTGCCAACCTACAGTGGATTGACCGTGCCAAAGCGTTGGGTGCGACACTTGCTCATGGTGGCGAGCGCCTCGACATGCCCCATGAAGGCTACTACATGGCTCCTACCCTATTCGTCGATACGCAAAACGACTGGGATATTAACCAAGAAGAAGTGTTTGCCCCGCTCGCCTGCGTCATCCGTATTGAAGATGATATCGAAGAGGCCATCGCCTTAACCAATGCGACTCGTTTTGGTTTGACCGGCGGCATCATCACCCAGAGCTTGCGCAACAGTGCTTTGTTTAAAGAGCAAGTCCAAGCCGGCTGTACGATGGTCAACCTTGCTACAGCAGGAACCGATTATCACGTGCCGTTCGGCGGTCGTAAGTCATCGAGCTTTGGCCCGCGCGAGCAAGGTCAGTACGCCAAAGAATTTTACACGGTCGTCAAAACTACGTATCAACGCGCTTATTAGGCTATTGGCTAGACCGTCAGTTAAAGACCGTGAGTTAAAGACAATCAGGATGTGGCCGGCAACGGCCTATAGGGACATATTATGTATCAGCAGCACACCGTCATTGATGGATTGCAGTATAGCAACTGGACACGCGAGTATTTCTTAATGCTGCAAGCCAGTGGTATCCACGCCGTCCACGCCACCTTGGTCTACCACGAAGACGCCCGCGCCACCTTGACGCGCTTTGCTGAGTGGGATGCTCGCTTTGAGCGCAACGCCGATATTATCATGCCCGTATATTCGGTAGCTGATATCGCACAGGCCAAAGCTCAAGGCAAAGTGGGTATCCTATTTGGCGCACAAAATTGTTCCCCCATCGATGATGAGATCGGTCTAGTTAGCGTGATGCGCCGACAAGGACTGCTCATCATGCAGCTCACTTATAACAACCAAAGCTTACTGGCTACGGGCTGTTATGAGAAAAATGACACCGGCATCACCCGTTTTGGCCGTCAGGTCATCCGTGAAATGAACCGTGTGGGCATGATCATCGATATGTCACACAGCGCTGAGCGCTCCACGCTAGAGGCCATCGAGCTATCCGGGCGTCCTATCTGTATCAGCCATGCCAACCCTACCTTTGCTCACGATGCACTGCGCAATAAATCAGACACCGTGATCAAAGCTCTGTGCGCCAAAGGCGGCTTGCTCGGCTTTAGCCTCTATCCTTTTCATCTGCCCAATGGTAGCGACTGCCGCCTAGAAGATTTCTGCAGTATGGTAGCCCGCACCGCCGATATGGTGGGTGTGCAGCACCTAGGTATTGGTAGTGACTTGTGTCTGAATCAGCCAACCGCCGTCCTCGAATGGATGCGCAATGGTCGCTGGTCCAAAGACATGGATTATGGTGAAGGCTCAGCCAGTAACGCCGGTTGGCCGGACTCACTCCCTTGGTTTGCGGGCAAGTCAGGAATGGAAAATATTTATAACGGATTGTTAAAGACGGGCTTTTCAGATGCTGAAGCCGGTCAAATTATTGGCGGCAATTGGGTAGATTTTTTACAACAATCGCTGACCCCTATGACTGAGCTTAATCAAGCTCATAACCTTACGCCAATTGGCGCCGATGCCTAACTAAGTCTTGCTTAGTTTCAGCCTACCTTAAAGCTAGGTTCTGTCATCGCTATCAGCGCTTTAAACTTCCACTTATCGGCAAGGAAGCCGAGGTCCATACCCGCGACTCTAGTAGTTAAGCTTCGCTGGGTTTGACCCTATGGTTCTTTCAGGGAGCAAAACCATGCCACCTATTAATGAAGTCAATGTTCAGCCCATCACTACCACTAGCCCTGTCCAGCCTACTGACGCTAGCGCTACAGATGCCTTGGGGCTCAAAAACCCTGCGCTTTGGTATAGCGGTGGCTTTATTGCCATATTTGTACTTATGGCGATCTTTAATGAAAAGCTCCTAGCCAGTTTAGTGGACACAGGCTTTGCTTGGTCGGTGAAAATCTTTGGACCTTATTGGCAAATCTTATTGCTCGCTACCTTCGTGATAGGGCTTTTGCTAGCTGCTGGCCGCACGGGACGAGTCGTATTGGGCAACCTTGCCGCTCCAGAAATGGACAACTTTAAATGGATGGCCATCTTATTTTGTACCCTACTCGCCGGTGGCGGAGTCTTTTGGGCAGCCGCTGAACCCATCGCTCACTTCGTCACAGCACCGCCTTTATATGGCGTGCAAAGCGACCCACAACAAGCCGCCTTCAATGCCTTATCGCAGTCTTTTATGCACTGGGGATTCTTGGCTTGGGCCATCGTCGGCAGCTTAACCTCCATCGTAGTCATGCATTTACACTATGACAAAGGCTTGCCGCTAAAACCCCGCACTTTGCTCTACCCTGTGCTTGGCGAACGTGCTTTGACAGGTCATACCGGTGCGCTTATTGATGCTTGCTGTATCATCGCTGTCGCTGCGGGTACGATTGGTCCTATTGGCTTTTTGGGCCTACAAGTCAGCTATGCGCTAAATGCCCTCTTTGGCATTCCTGATGGCTTTACCACCCAGCTTATCATCGTCTTATTTGCTATCGCCTTATATACCCTCTCAGCGATCAGTGGCCTTAATCGCGGTATGCAATTACTCAGCCGTTTTAACGTCATCTTGGCTGTAGCTTTAATGGTCTATATCCTTATCTTTGGCCCCACTAACTTTATCATTAATGGCTATATCCAAGGTATGGGCACGATGATAGATAACTTTATCCCGATGGCGACTTTCCGTGGTGATGAAGGTTGGCTTAGTTGGTGGACCGTATTTTTCTGGGGTTGGTTTTTGGGTTACGGTCCAATGATGGCTATCTTTATCGCCCGTATCTCTCGTGGCCGCACTATCCGCCAACTGATTGTCACCGTTAGTATCGTTGCACCGCTAGTCACTTGCTTTTGGTTCACTATCGTTGGGGGTTCAGGTCTTGCCTTTGAAATCGCTAACCCGGGCAGTGTCAGTCAAGCTTTTGAAGGATTCAACTTACCGGGCGCCTTACTTGCCGTCACTCAGCAGCTGCCCTTTCCCCTATTAACTTCTGTCTTATTTATCATTTTGACCACGATCTTTATCGTGACCACCGGCGACTCTATGACTTACACCATCAGTGTGGTTATCAGCGGTGAATCTGAGCCTAATGCCATGATTCGTACCTTTTGGGGCGTCATGATGGGGGTTACGGCTATCGTGCTAATCTCACTTGGCTCCGGTGGGGTTACGGCACTCCAGTCCTTTATTGTCATCACCGCGGTGCCTGTCTCGCTAATCCTATTGCCCTCCTTGTGGAATGGCCCGCAGATTGCTAGGCAAATGGCCGACGAACAAAACTTATAACAGTAATACATTAAAAAACCCATTAAAATTATGCTCGGTAATGACCCAAGGATCAGGGTCATTACGCTTAACAAGGTAGTTTGCCATGAATACTCAAAACCTTAATACTCCGCTATCTGCCACGCTGCCCCCAGCCCAACCCCTATCCCAACCTTGGTCTCATGACTCGCAGATTACTGCTACAGATGCCCTCTGCCGCTCTCCAAACGTGGTCATGCAGCCTGAAAGACTGGGCGCCATGCACCAGACTCGCTTAAGTTTTGTGCGCCGACTGTTACGTAAGATTGATAGAGAGTCTTGGCAATTAACCAAGCACGTCTGGGCCCTCTCGCCCGCAGGTTTTGGTCATGTCATCTACCGCTTAACCACCCCTAACGCTATCTACCATCTGGTAGTATTCTGCAATGAGATCGCCGATGACGAGCGTAACGACCGGGTCATCGCACAAAAATGGGACGTGACCTTTTGCCTAGTTTACGGTGAAGTCCACGAGGAGCTGCTACAACAACTGCAAGATAACGTGCCGCTACAAGAAGCGGGTCGCAACTCTAATATGGTAATGGTATTAGCGCGGGCGAATAAAAGTGTGCGGGTGTTTGACCATATTGTTAGCAGCTTAGCGCAAGGCGAGCAGCCTGACCCAGAAATCTTGGCGCAAGTCGGTTATATTCTGCGCACCACTGCGGTCTATGGTAATGGCAAATTTGGTATCTATGACTTTACCCCGCTCAAAAATGATGCGGACTTTGGTCAGTCCTTTAGCGTGCAAATGTGTGCGGTCTATCTGCTTAAACAGTTTAGCGTGGACTGGGTAGACTATCTGGCGCAGCAGCGTGGTGGCAGTCAAGCCGTTAGCTTACATCCTCAGCTTAAACGTTATCTGGGCGTTGGCAATGCAACTGGTTTAGGCATGGCACCCTATCTTATTACCCACCCTTGCATCGTCGATCAATGGTTAAGTACTCGTGAGCGCGCCTTAGCGAATGTCTTAGCCAATCCCATAACCCCTGAACCGGTCAAGTATTTACAAAAACTACTGAGCCGAGCTATCCGTCATCTTGATGAAACCGTCACTATTAATGAGCCGCAGCAACAACGCAACGCTCAAGCTGTCACTGAGCTGACCGCGCTAATGGCTGGTTTTAAGGAAGAAAAATCTGCTGTTAATGGCAGTGAAATTACGGGCGCAAATACTGACGGCAATATGAACCAAAACGCTAAAGTTCTAGCTGATAACAATACATGGGGAGCGTTTTTGCAAGCGCATAACGAGCTAAGCTTTGAGGCGCAAGAAGTCCTTATTGCTTGCTTAATGGAGCTGTACCCTGAGCAAGTCGATGCCTTTGAAGATTTAATGAATACCGATGAAAACTTAGAATTGCCCAAAGGTAAGACTATTGCTGATCTTATCGAGGTCTTAGAGCAGCGCTATGCGTGGGCTATTCATACAGACTTTGACAGTAGCGATAATGCCTATTGGTTTTGGTACCGCTCAGAAGATAAAGAAGAGCCGCGCTTAGGCATCCGGGGTCAAGAGCCTGGGGTCGATAAAGAACTGCCGCTTGATATTGCTCGGCAGGTACAGCGTCTATATGCCGCGTTACAAGATACTGATCAATCACAGACTATTGTGGCCTTTATCCTCAAACATCCCAAGTACCGAGCTATAGCACGGCGCGTTTGGACGCTGGGGCACCGACTTATGGGAGATATTCAGATGAATGTGTTGCATAAAGACGCTCTGCCTATGCATCTGCTGCGCTGCAAGCTATCCATGTTCGGCGCTACTAAGTTTGATCCACGCTCTGACCGCTGGGTCCGTGTCACCCTCTTTCAGGGCGCACCGCTATTTGACGAAATCCATAGCGATGAGTGGTTATTCCCGCTACTACCTACCCGTGCTGATCTGAATGCGGATACTTTTATCAATGCAGATATCCCAGTGGCTAGCCCGCTGGTATCGGCTAATTTTGGAGCGCAGTCATGATTGTCTCACACAACGAAATTGTCACTTTGGTTAATAAAGCTTTTCTAGGTATGCACCGCGAGACCGGTGAAGCTGATTTGATTGCGAATATGGTAGCAGAGCTGCAAATGGCTGGGCTAGAAGGTATTCGTCACTTTAATAATGCTAGCGATTATATTTTGACAGAACAAGATGCGCCCATCGATATTCTTTCTGACGGTGTCACAGAGCATGCCGGTGCTCAAGAGTTGCTGACCAGCACCACTATCGTCTTTGATGTGCATGGCAGCAGTATCGCTTGCCACCTCCCCGCTATCCTCGATTACGCACTCGAGCGTATGACAGACTGTCCGCATATTATCTTAGACCTGCATAACTGCCACAACCGTTGGTTGGCCTATGGCGAGCTAATCAAGCTGGCCTCCAAAGGCATCGCGTGCGTCGCCCGTTGGGACAATGGCAGTGCGCCCAAACACACCCTATTTGTGCTAAACCAAGGCAACAGCTACCCTGAGCTGTACTTTTTTGACGACAACCCCAGCAGCGACTATCGTACCCAGGACTTGGTCATTGAATTATCCCTACTGAACTTTGACCTGCCCACTTATCATCGCGATGATTACAGCCACCGCATCAGCTCAGAGCAAATTATCGAGCTACACCAACAGGCCTGGAAATCAGGCATCTATGTAGATGACGCCGAGTGGCAGAGCCTGAAGCAGACCGCGACGAATATTTTGGTAGAGAACAGTGACCAATCGCGCCAAGGTGCGGGCGGGGCGTAAGCTAAAGATCCCGTCCGTCAACCCATTGGCGGCTATAAGGTGCCCGAAAACTGATAGCGATTGCCCGCATGCCACATATTCACATAGGTGACCACTTGCCCCGCAGAATAGGTCTTACGGCTTAATAGTAACGCCGGCGCCCCTTCGCTAATACCCAAAACTTGAGCGACCTCTGCGGGGGCTGCAACCGCTTTGATGGTATAGCTGCCGCCCTCTAAAGGCACGTGCGCAATCAAATAGTCGCTGGTATTGGTCACCCTAAAGTCTTGTTCAATAAAGTGGGGCACCAATTGCGCATCTACCCAGCGCTCTTCGAACTGCATGGCCTCCCCATCGGCGATATGGACAATCTTGACCTCGTCCACCTCTGCGTCTAAAGCGGGCATTTTTTTACCTTCACTAACGATAGCCGCTTGAAAGTGTGCTCTGAGTTTTTCATCGATAGCTCTTAACGGCATACGCTGCGCGCTTAATACTTTGGCTTCATAGGTTTTGTGGGCGGATTTAAGGTCTTCAGCGATGTTTCTCACTTCGACAAAGGTATGGTTAAACTGCTGCTGTGCCACAAAAGTCCCTGAGCCTTGACGGCGCTCTAATACCCGCTCTTCACTCAATTCTTTTAGTGCTCTATTCACAGTCATGCGCGACACCCCAAAAGTGTCTGCTAAAGCAAATTCTGTAGGGATAGCATCACCCGCCTGCCACAAGCCCGAATGAATATTTTGTAAGATACTGTCTTTGATGCGTTGATAAGCCGGAATAGCTTTGGCTTTAGAGGGAGTAGTACCAGTAGACTTGGTCAGCGATTGCTTTTGCGGCCTAGCGTTAGGCTTGGCAATAGGGTCGGATATGGGCGTAGATTTAGACATAGCTGTTCACAGTTTAATGGCTCAAAAAATAAAAAAGGCACGATAAGTCAATCATTGTATATCAATTTCTACAGATCAGGGTCAAGCTCGGAGCGTGCGCTACCGACCGAGCCGTTTTGCTAGTCATTATCCCAGCAGCCACAGCTCCTTAAAACCACCTCCCTATTCAACACGGCAGCTTAACTCTTAACTCTTAACTCTTAACCTCTGCCGCAAAAAAATCCCTCATAGCGGCTGAGGCTATGAAGGATTCGCTACAGTGCTGTAATTCAACACTGCTGGTTTAATGGGCTGGCTAGTTGCTTAGTTGGCTTATAATTTAGCTGACAATCGATAAGTGGCTAAGGCTACCACATCAAATCATCAGGAATCACATAGGCGGCGTACGGATCGTCTTCATCCAGCTCGCTATCAGACTTATCATTGGACACCACCATAAAGCCTTCAAGTTTAGCGTTAATACGATCGGCAAGCGGACGCGGCAGTAAAGCATAGCCAGTCTCTAAACGAGCAATCACCACGTGACCGGCGACGATTTGGTCATATAACTTTTGCGTGACGTCTATTTTTTTAATCTTAGACTCATCGACGAATTGATAAGTGACCTCGCCTTGCGTATCGGTAATCTGATGCTGTTTAATCATCTGCACGACATTGGCTCTTAAAGATTTTTCCTCTAAAGCCTGCTGTCTTTGTTGATTTAACTTTTGGTCTTTTTCTAACTTTTTTGCTTGGGCTTCTGCCAAAGCTTTTTTGACTTCCGCATCGTCTGAGTTGCCGGTACGTTTGGCATGCTCATTCTGTTTGCTGATTTTTTTGGCTTTTTTACTGTCCACCAATCCCGCTTTCAAAAGTTGCGCCTGCAAGGCATTTTTGGCCATAATCGCATTACCTAAATTAGAGAACTTAAATCATAAAATTTCAATAGCCCATGGTAGCAAATTTTGCTCTGCCGTGTTGTCAATTCCGCCTTATCTGTCCCCTGTTCTGCACTCAACAATCCTTATAAATAAATTTTCTCAGTTGAAATATTAGCCGCCAACCCTGCTATCCCGCCCTATCTAGCAGCGCACTTCTTACTTTTTTTACCCCAGCTGCACCTCCTTCGCATGGCCTGTGGCTGTAGGGATTCTCGCTATTTACTGGCTATTATTTTTTATTTTAATCACAATTTTTTTGTCTTTTTTCAGAAAAATTTCTTGCACAATAATTTTTTTCTTGATAATTTGTATATACAAATTAATACCGAGTTTGCTCTTAGCTGCCTTTTGCTGAGCAATCTCAATTTACCCTGTACTAATCTTCAGCATTAAATCCATTGCAACGTTCAAAGGAATGACTATGACCACATCTAAATTTACTCGCCGTGATGACAGCCGTGATATCGCCTCGCCAACCGGTACTGAGCTGACCTGCAAAAGCTGGTTGACCGAAGCACCGTTTAGAATGCTACAAAACAACCTGCATCCGGATGTCGCTGAAAACCCAAAAAGCTTGGTGGTTTATGGTGGTATCGGCCGCGCCGCGCGTAACTGGGAATGCTACGACCAAATCTTAGAGTCGCTAAAGACCTTAGAAGACACCGAGACCTTATTGGTGCAATCGGGTAAGCCTGTTGGCGTATTTAAGACCCACGAAGATGCGCCGCGTGTACTGATTGCCAACTCAAACTTAGTACCTCGCTGGGCCACTTGGGACCATTTCAACGAATTGGACCGCAAAGATTTATTTATGTATGGCCAGATGACCGCTGGCAGCTGGATCTATATCGGTACCCAAGGCATCGTACAGGGCACTTACGAGACCTTCGCGGAAGCCGGTCGTCAGCATTATGATGGCAGCTGGAAAGGCCGTTGGATCTTGACCGCAGGTCTTGGTGGTATGGGCGGCGCGCAACCTTTGGCAGCGACTTTTGCTGGGGCCGTGTCTCTGAATATCGAATGCCAACAGTCGAGCATTGATTTCCGTTTACGTACCGGTTATGTCGATAAACAAGCCAAGGATTTAGACGATGCTTATGCCTTGATCAAACAGCATACTGAAGCCGGTGAAGCGGTATCGATTGCGCTACTGGGTAACGCCGCTGAAATCCTACCTGAGATGGCGCGCCGTGCCAAAGAAAGCCCAGAAGGCAGCTTTATTAGACCGCATCTGGTCACTGACCAAACGTCAGCGCATGACTTAATCAACGGCTATTTACCTATCGGTTGGACGGTAGAGCAGTGGAAAGCGGCGCAAGAAGACCCCAGCCAACATCAAGCGCTCACTGAAGCCGCGGCTGAGTCGTGCGCGGTTCATGTACAAGCGATTTTAGACTTACAAGCGCTAGGCATTCCTGCTACGGATTACGGCAATAACATCCGCCAAGTGGCCTTCGATGCTGGGTTGAAAAATGCCTTTGATTTCCCAGGTTTTGTCCCCGCTTATATCCGTCCGCTATTTTGCCAAGGCAAAGGGCCTTTCCGCTGGGTCGCGCTATCGGGTGATCCAGAAGACATCTATAAAACCGATCAGAAAATCAAAGAGTTATTCCCAGAAAATGACCACGTACACCGCTGGTTAGATATGGCCAATGAGCGCATTCACTTCCAAGGCTTGCCAGCGCGTATCTGCTGGTTGGGCTTAGGTGAGCGCGATAAAGCCGGTTTAGCCTTCAATGAAATGGTCAAAAACGGCGAGCTTAAAGGTCCTATCGTGATTGGCCGTGACCACTTGGATACGGGGTCAGTCGCTAGTCCTAACCGCGAAACAGAAAGCATGAAAGATGGTACCGACGCGGTCTCAGACTGGGCATTATTAAATGGCATGTTGAACGTAGCAGGCGGCGCAACGTGGGTATCCTTACATCATGGCGGCGGCGTCGGTATGGGCTACTCGCAGCATTCCGGCATGGTCATTGTGGCGGATGGTACCGATGCGGCAGCGAAACGCCTAGCGCGAGTGTTGGTCAATGACTGTGGCTCTGGGGTCATGCGTCATGCGGATGCGGGCTATGAGCTAGCGATTAAGACGGCTAAAGATTATGGCTTGAATTTACCTATGATTAAGTAGGTAAGGCAAGTCCTGCCTAGCATACCCTGACCAAGGACGGTCACTACCCCCCTAATACAACCACCAAAATAACGGATAATAATATGACAACGACTAAACAAAACCATACCGCATTAACCTTGGCTCCCAAAGAAATCACCTTTGCCCAGCTGCGCCAGATTTATGACACGCCGGTGACCATCACCCTACCTGCCGGCGCTTATGACGATATTGAAAAGTCGCATAATGCGGTCAAAGCCATTATCGCGCGCGATAAAAGTGCCTATGGGATTAATACGGGCTTTGGCTTACTCGCTAAGACCCGCATCAGCGATGACCAGCTAGAACTACTGCAATATAACCTAATCGTCTCACATTCGGTCGGTACCGGCGAGCGTCTAGATGATGGCGTCGTGCGTTTGATTATGGTCATGAAAGTCGCTAGCCTAGCGCGCGGTTTCTCGGGCGTCCGTCGTGAGGTAGTAGACGGCTTAATCGCTTTGATTAATAACAACATCATCCCTAATATCCCGGCTAAAGGCTCGGTGGGTGCCTCTGGTGATTTGGCCCCATTATCACATATGACGTTGACGTTAATGGGCGTTGGTGAAGCTTATGTTAATGGTGTGCAACTGCCCGCTGCAGAGGCTTTATCACAAGCAGGTTTATCGCCAATTATACTGGCGGCAAAAGAAGGCTTGGCGTTGATTAATGGCACACAGGTCTCGACCGCCCTGACTTTACGCGGCTATTTCCATGCTCGCGATTTATTAGAAACGGCTACGGTAGTTGGCTCACTATCTATCGATGCGGCTAAAGGCTCAGATGCCCCATTTGATGCCCGTATTCACGAAGTCCGTGGTCATCATGGCCAGATGCAAATCGCACAAACGCATCGCCACCTTATTGAAGGCAGTGAGATTCGCCATTCCCACCAAGGCGAAGACGACGACCGCGTTCAAGACCCCTATTGCCTACGTTGCCAGCCGCAAGTTATGGGCGCGTGCTTAGACATTATTAACCAAGCTGGGCAAACCCTATTAATCGAAGCTAATGCCGTCACCGACAACCCACTCATTTTTGAAAATGACGACGGTCCTGTGGCTATCTCGGGTGGTAACTTCCACGCTGAGCCAGTCGCCTTTGCCGCCGATATCTTAGCCCTGGCCATCTCTGAAATTGGCTCCATGTCAGAACGCCGCGTGGCTTTATTAATTGATGCTACCCTATCAGGCGGTCTGCCTCCGTTCTTGGTCAACAACCCTGGCGTCAACTCAGGCTTTATGATTGCTCACGTCACCGCTGCGGCACTCGCCTCAGAAAACAAATCGATCGCCCACCCTGGTAGCGTGGACAGCATCCCAACTTCAGCCAACCAAGAAGACCATGTGTCAATGGCCACTTACTGTGGCCGTCGCTTATATGACATGGTGCAAAATACCGCGACCATCGTCGGTATCGAGCTATTGGCTGCCGCGCAAGGTATCGACTTCCATGACGGTCTAAAGACTTCAGCCCTACTCGAGCAAACGCACCAGCTGTTACGCGATAAGGTCACTTTTTATGATAAAGACCGCTATTTTGCCCCGGATATCGAAGCGGCTAAGCAGTTGGTATTGTCTGGCGATTTGACCACGCATTGGGCGGACCTGCGAGCGGACTGGTATTTACAACACTAAGACTGGTATTTACAACCGTAACTATTAGTTTAGTTCGTTAGACTTGCAAACTAACGTAGGGCAACTGGGGAAAAGGTTTTACAGCTTCCTCAGTTGCCCGTACCGCCTTATATCGACCCTATTTCTTGAGCTATACCCTGCATTAAGGAACGCCCCATGTCTATTCAGCCACTTAACACTTTCCCCAAAAGCAGCTCCTCACAAAGCGTGCCCTCACCACTCACGACAATGTTAGGCTGCGAGCACATTCCTTTTGACCCTAGTCTTTGGACAGGACGTCATGAGCCGGATGAGTCAGAGCGGGCGCGCTATTGGTACCAGCTGCTGGATAGTTATGATAATCAGCGAGTGGGTTTGGTCGGCTTTGCCTGTGATCAAGGGGTAAGGCGTAATTTAGGTCGTGTGGGCGCCAAGACGGGGCCTAACCATATTCGCCAAGCGTTTGCGAAGTTACCTTGTCCGGCAGTATTGCAAGATAGCTTTGTTACCACTGCTACCACTGCCCTTACCTCACTGGTGGGCGATGCGGGTGATATTCTCTGTCACGATGGCGGTGAGCTAGCACCAGATACTCTCGAGCAAACGCAAGCGCAGTACTCCCAACAAGTCCGGCGTATTATCCAGCAAGGCAACCTGGCTATTGGGCTTGGCGGTGGTCATGCTATTGCTTATGCCAGCTATCAGGGCTTATGGCAGGCGTTTAACGCCAATGAGCTGACTACATCTAATACCGCAAATGCTAGAGCAAATCCATTACCCAAAATCGGTATCATTAACTTTGATGCCCATCTCGATATCCGCAAAGCGCCTAAAGGCACTTCTGGCACCCCTTTCCGACAAATTGCTGAACATTGCCAGGCCCATGACCAGCCTTTTCATTATTGCTGCATCGGGGTCAGTCAGTTTTCTAACACTGCCGCTCTCTTTGACCGCGCTGAAGAGCTTGGTGTGACGGTAATCAGTGATGATACGTGTGCCCGCGCATCCTGGGAGAATATTGCCCAGCAGCTTAGCGACTTTATCGCGCAAGTAGACATCATTTATGTCACGATAGACTTAGATGGCCTACCCGCCAGCGTGATGCCGGGAGTAAGCGCCCCTGCCGCCAAAGGTATTTCTTTAGATTTCGTTGAGCGCTGCTTAGAGCACATCTTTGCGCAAGGTAAAGTTAAGATGGCGGATATTGCCGAGCTGAATCCCAATTACGATATCGATGGTCGCAGTAGCAAAGTGGCTGCACGCTTATTGGCGCTAATGATTGAGTATCATTTATTAGTGGTTAATAAAGAGTCTGCAGCTTAAGCATAGTTTGCAAAAACCTCTTATCCATGACCTATTTTAAATGCCCTCTCATCCCTAAATCGACTAACAATAAACTATAAGGATATTTACTTATGACGCCTTACACCCCTTTCCCAAGCGACTTTGATACGCTAATCATCCATGCCAACATAGCTACCTTTAATGAGCATTATGGCTTTGTTAGCCACCCAAGCGACGGGCAAGACCACGTCCCTTATGGTCAATTATTAGACGCCGCCATAGCTATTCAAGCCGGCCAAATCGTTTGGCTAGGCGACAGTCAGACCGCCTTAGATGGGTTAGGCGCCCATCACGAAGACGTCATTGGGGCAGCTGAAGACGAACTAGAGCCGCATTACGAACTTATCGATGCCGAAAACCGTTGGCTGACCCCTGGTCTAATCGATTGTCATACCCACCTGGTCTACGGTGGCAATCGCAGCAATGAGTTTGAAGCCCGACTCAAAGGCGTCAGTTATAAAGAAATCGCTGAAAATGGCGGCGGTATTGTCGCCACCGTATCCGCGACCCGTCAAGCCAGCAGCGCAGAGCTGTATCAGCAAAGTGAAAAACGCCTGCAAGCGCTATTAAAAGAAGGCCTGACCTGTATCGAAATTAAATCGGGCTATGGTTTGGATTTAGCGACTGAGCGTAAGATGCTACAAGTCGCGCGGCAGTTGGGCGCAGATTACGGCATCACTGTTAAGACCACTTATCTCGCGGCGCATGCTTTACCACCGGAGTATAAAGATAATGCGGATGGCTATATCGAGCAGGTCTGTACCTGGTTGCCTATCTTACATAAAGAAGGATTGGTCGATGCGGTCGATGGCTTCTGTGAGAATATTGGTTTTACCGTCGCACAAATGCAGCGGGTGTTCGAAGTTGCAAAGGACTTAGGCTTACCCGTCAAACTCCATGCCGAGCAGCTTAGCGATATGGATGGCAGTGCTCTGGTTACTGAATACCAAGGGTTGTCGAGCGATCATCTAGAATACTTAAGCGTCAAAAACGCCGTCTTAATGGGTAAAAGTGGCACGGTCGCGGTGTTATTACCCGGGGCTTTCTATACCTTGCGAGAGACCAAACTGCCACCGATGGACGCCCTACGCGAGCACCAAGTGCCCATCGCCTTATCGACCGACTGCAACCCCGGCACCTCACCCCTGACCTCACTATTGCTCACCGTCAATATGGGCTGCACGCTATTTAGCATGACCCCAGAGGAAGCGCTCGCTGGTATTACCATTCATGCGGCAAAAGCGTTAGGTTTGGCTAATAAAGGGCAGATTGGCATAGGTATGGATGCAGACTTAGCATTATGGGATATCACCCGTCCTGCAGATTTGGCGTATCAGATTGGTTTTAATCCGCTGAGCCGAGTGATGATTGCTGGAGACTGGCGCGCCTAGTTATTTTGCTGTAGAGCAAGCCATTACCTTTGCCACTCAATAAGTGGTTATCTTTAGCATAGAACAAGCGGTTATCTTTCCCACAGTATAAAACCTATAGTCAAACTCCAACCTCTAGATTGCCCTCGGTTTATTCACAAAATACTACCGAGAGCATCTTGCTGCCTGCTAGCTATTCATATACGATTCGTATACGTTTCATATATTAGCAATTAGGCTAAACATTAAGGCAAAAATTAAAGGGAAAACTATGGGTATCGTCAAAATAGATGACGCACTGCACGAAGAGATTCGCAAGGCCAGCGGGGTTATGGTGCGCTCTATCAACGCACAAGCCGAGTACTGGATTAAGATTGGCATGCTCGCTGAAGCCAACCCCAATCTTAGTTATTCGCAAATCATCAGTGAGCAGCTAGAGCAAGCCCAAGTTAGCGTTAATAAGATTAGCGTTAATAAGATTAGCGTTAATAAAGTGACCTTTAATGCGGCTGTAGCTCTGCCTACGGAGGAGCTGATAGATGGATAAGGTTGAATGTAAAACCGCAGAGGAACTAGCCCTTATGCGCGAGTCGGGCAAACTCTTGGCGGCTGTCTTTGCCTATCTCGATAACCATATCAGCGTGGGTATGTCCACTATGGCAATCGACACCTTGGTAGAGCGTTATATTGTCGATGAGTTAGGCGCTCGCCCCGCCAGTAAAGGACAATATGGTTATAAGTACTCGCTGAACACTTCCCTCAACGACGTGGTCTGTCATGGCATGCCTTCTGAAACCCAGCACCTAAAGTCTGGCGATATTATCAACCTAGATATCACCTTAGAAAAAAACGGCTTTATCGCCGACTCTAGCAAAATGTATCTGATTGGTGAGGTCTCCCCACAAGCCCAACGCTTGGTCGAAAAGACTTATGAAGCCATGTGGCAAGGTATCCACGTGGTCAAGCCCGGCGCCACCTTAGGCGATGTCGGCCATGCTATCCAAAACCATGCCGAAAAAAACGGCTACAGCGTAGTGCGTGAATACTGTGGTCATGGGATTGGCCGTGAGATGCACGAAGCGCCTGAAGTCATGCATTATGGCCGCGCTGGCAAAGGCTTGGTGCTCCAAGAGGGGATGACTTTTACCATTGAGCCGATGATCAACCAAGGCAAGGCTAAGATAAAGAATAAAAAGGATGGTTGGACGGTGGTAACTGCGGATAAGAAATTGTCTGCCCAGTGGGAACACACTATAGCCGTCACAGCGAAGGGTTATGAGGTGCTGACGCTCAGAGCTGAGGAGCTAGGCGATACTGATAAAATAGCGCCACAAGCAGCGGTGCTTTAACCTCATTAGTTTAATGATGACAATCCTATAAAACAATAAGCCAATAAGCCAATAAACGCCTAGAGTCGACCTTAAGAAATACTCATCATTAACTCATAAGGAATACAAAAAGCGCTGTCCTTTTTAATAGGTTTTAAGCAGTGTAGCACCTCTGAATAGTCAGGGTCTTTCGCCTCATGTTGCTTATTGAGTTGCTGTAGGGAGATAGGCCGTAGCGTGCGTGAATTAATATGAATCACTTTTGCAGGCTGCCCATCTAGCAAGATTTCCTCTTCCAAATCTTGCATCTCTCCCTCTTCATCAAAACGAAAAGTAGCATTATTCACGGTATCGACCGTTTTACCTTTGGGTAAAGTAAAGGTTATTTCCTTCACATAATAAACCATGCTGGCGCCGCTGACGCCCTCGAATTCACACGGCTTTTCCACAGCCTGTCTTTCTAACAAGGCAGTCACGAGGGTGCAGGTCGTGTCCCCTTTGACGGGCGCTACCATTGCCAACGCACTGACCGATAGTAACGAACAAGGGACAAGGATACAGAGTGCTTTTAGCATGAGGGGTCACTCCTAATAGGCGAACTGTAGGCGTATGGGTTTAATGCTATTAAACGCTGTCTATCAAGGAGTTGCTATAGCGCTCTTGTTACCTTATTTATAAAACTTCAAGGCCATAATTAGCGATTTACTTGCCACTTTATCTCCCTTACTATACGAGAGAACATACGTTTCGTTAATTAGATTTAACAGTAAGGATTAGGGGTTTCATCAATTTGGATGATGAGTATCGCAGTAAGCTTTGACTGGTTAGCGTCGGCATAACTGCTATCAATACCCAAACGAAACAAGACAGCGGCATTGTACAGCAACATTGTATGGCTGCAGACTTATACTTTACTAAACTCTATCTATTTACAGACGCGTGCTAGGAGTTAACCCTTAAATAGACGGAGATTCACAATGAGTGACCATAACCTAGAGCGTTTTGGTTATACGCAGGAACTTTCACGGACGCTGGAACTGCGAGATCTGGTCATCTATGGCTTTATCTTTATCGTGCCTATCGCCCCCTTCGGTATATTCGGTCATGTCATGAATGCCAGTGGCGGCATGATTGTCACCGCTTATATTATTGGTCTAATCGGCATGCTGTTCACCGCTATCAGCTACTCACAGATGGCCAAAGAATTCCCGATAGCCGGCTCCGTATATTCTTATGTGTCAAAAGGTGCTGGTAGCTTTGTTGGTTTTGTAGCGGGCTGGATTATGCTGCTAGATTATATTCTAGTACCCGCCCTATTGTATGTCGTAGGGGCCTTTGCCATTCACGATATTTTCCCCTCGCTATCCCCCGTATTTTTACTTATCGCTTTTGTCATCTTTAATACTTATATTAATATTCGCGGCATTAGCTTTACGGCGGTCTTCAACCGCTGGATGTTAGTCGCCGAGCTTATCGTGCTGGTTATATTCCTAGTGATGGGCGTGATAGCTATTAGCAATAATGTCAATGGCGCGGTCTTTTCTATCGCCCCCGTTTATCAACCCGATACCTTTTCACTGGGACTTATTGTTTCTGCCGTGCCTATCGCTGTATTAAGCTTTCTGGGTTTTGATGGTATTTCTACCTTAGCGGAAGAAGCCAAAGGTGGCGGTAAGGCGGTGAGTAAGGCAATTTTCATTGTGCTATTCGTGATCGGTGGCTTATTCATTGCGCAAACTTGGATAGCGGCTTTGATTCAGCCTGATCCTAAGCAGTTTGCGAACCTGGATACCGCCTTTTATGATACCGCTCGCATAGCGGGTGGCAACTGGCTTGGCGTACTAGCCGCGGCCACTACAGCACTAGCTTGGGGTATAGCGGACTCGTTAGTGGCACAGGTCGCTACAGCCCGTATTCTCTATAGTATGGGGCGTGATCGCCTGCTGCCCTCTGCGCTGTCTCGGGTACACTCTCGCTACAAGACGCCTTATATCAGTACGCTGTTAGTGAGTTTGGTTTCTATCGTGGTTGGGCTAGCCTTTATGACAAATTTAGCGCTATTGACCTCTATTGTCACCATAGGGGCATTAACCGCGTTTATGATCCTCAATATCAGTACGCTATATTACTTTGTGATTAAGAAAAAATCTTACAACGTCTTTTTGCATATTCTCAGCCCTCTGCTCGGCGTAGGCGTGGTAGGGTATATTTGGAGTGGCTTTGAGGGCTATACTATTTTAATTGGTGCAGTTTGGGCCCTGATAGGTGTAGGTATTTATTACCTAGCTAAGCGCCGTGGCCAGCAAGTCAATATGGAGATTTAATATGAAAATTAAAACGATTCACGAAGTACATCATTGTTTCGACCACGATATCGCCCCGCTCGAGACCATCAGCTCCGGTGATACGCGGCGCTTTGATATCCAGGATGCCAGTGGCGGTCTAGTCGCTCGTGATAGTAAAGCTGAGCTGATGACCCGACTGCCTTTTGATAAGCTAAATCCCGTCTGCGGGCCGCTGTATATGGAAGACGCTGAACCCGGTGACGTCATTGAAGTTGAGTTATTAGACTTTGAGCCGGGCGGTTGGGGCTGGACCGCGATCATACCGGGCTTTGGTTTATTGGCGGACGAGTTTAGCTCGCCGTGGCTGAAGATTACTGAATACGATAGCGAGTCGGTCTACTTCGATAATGATATCGTGATTCCGTTTCGTCCCTTCGCCGGCACCATGGGTCTAGCCCCTGCCGAGCCCGGCGCTCACTCTATTGTGCCACCCCGCTATTGTGGTGGTAACTTAGATATTCGTGATTTGGTACAAGGTGCTAAGCTTTACTTACCTGTGCAAGTACCCGGTGGTCTGTTTAGTATTGGTGATACCCATGCCTGTCAAGGGGATGGTGAGGTTTGCGGCACAGCGGTAGAAACCCGCATGGCAGCTACTGCAACGTTAAGACTGCACAAGGGCGATAGTATCCCTATGCCTATGTTTGACATGCCAGCCGTGGCTAGCGATCAGGTCAATGAAGGCTATGTTGTGACCACCGGAGTAGGTCCAGATTTGATGACGGGTGCCAAAGACGCGCTGCGCTTTATGATTGATCGGCTGCATAAAAAAGCCGGTATGGACGAAGAAACGGCCTATGCGCTGTGCAGTGTGGCAGGACAATTAAAAATCAGTGAAGTCGTTGATCAACCCAACTGGGTAGTGTCTTTTTATATGCCGAAAGCTATCTTTAAATCACGCAGCCTAAAAATTATGTAGCTCGGCAGGCTCTTGTAATTAAGGGTTTTGTAATTAAGAGTGTTGTACTTAAAGATTCCTTACTTTTCATGCTCCTTTATTGTCATTTTGCTATGGTCGGACTTTAGGTGCGGTCATGGCAACGCATACCCCTTTATTTAAGGACTAAGGTAATTTCAACACAGTCAGCACCCCATAGCCCACCGACCGTGGCCAATCCGCAGCCACTTGCGGCACCCCTGCACCAGTCGCAAGCCTCTTCGCCGCATTAATCCAGCCGGCATGCCCTACGACCAGTATCGGCGCCTCCCCATTCGCTGACATCCGCTGACTAAGCCATTGCTCAACCCGAGTGAATAACTGCCGTACGCTCTCGCCATTGCCCGGTTGATACTCAGCAAAATCCTCACACCAAGCATCAATCTCATGCCAAGGTATTTGACTCCACGGCAAACCATTCCACTCGCCAAAATTCACTTCCATTAGCTCAGGCGCAATACGACACTCGAAACCACGCGCTGCTAATAGCTCTCCAACTTGTAAGGAGCGCTGTAACGGACTCACCCAAATGACTTTGGGTAAATGATGCCGTTGCGCATATTTATGGATTTGATTCGCCAGTCGCTTTAGTTTGCGCTTTGCCACGCCCCTATCGGTCTGACCCAGACAAATACCCTCGACGGCTAACGGTTTAGGATGTCGCCAAATGTATAAAGTCATGGTCATAGAGGGCTCTTAGTAGTAAGGCGTTATTTAAATAAATCGGTATAGCTTAGGCGAATATAGTGAATGAATAAATTTAAAGAATAGGTAAGGTAGCCGCCAATCCCATATAAATAGCCACTTCACTCAACTGTTGAGTAGCGCCCAATCCATCTCCGGTATAGCCATCAAGGCGACGTTTTAGCAGCCGGCGCATATAGTCAGTTGCGACTAAAGCCAATACTATTGCTAATACCCAATTTCCCAGAGTGATTTGCCATACGGTTTGTGGGAATACCATCCAAACTACGATGACCGCAAACAGCAACCAACTACTAGCAAATAGCCCCTGCCGTGCAGTCAATTGTTGCGCCATCGGTTTGGCTTTCGCATGTTCGATTTCACCACCATAAGGCAACAACGCAATTAGGCTAATACAACATAAGCGCGAGGCGGTATGGCCAACAATCAGTGCAACGATAGCAACGTAGAGTGGCATAGCGGCTAGTAAAGTCACTTTTAATAATAACGCCGACACCAGTCCTAGCGTGCCATAAGTGCCTAATCGCGAATCTTTCATAATGGTCAGGGTGCGCTCACGAGTCAGACCGCCGCCCAAACCATCGCAAGTATCCGCAAGCCCATCTTCGTGAAAAGCACCGGTAAGCTTAATCCCAAATGCGGTACTTATCACCGCCCCGACTAACGGGGTAAACAGACTGCTACCGAGCCAAAACACGCCAGCACACAGTATGCCAATTAATAAGCCCACTGCCGGAAAATGACGACTGCTTTGGTGCAGCCACTGTGGCTGATAGTTTTTTAACTCTGGAATGGGCAGCCGCGTTAAAAACTGCATGGCCACTAAAAGTAATATCCCTTCATGGCGCAATCGCCCTAGCAAAGTAGCGGCAGGGTTAGAATTTGTAGAACTCGAATTAGGAAGCTTAGAAGTGCCCATTAAGGTTTCACGTCAGCATCAACGCTCTCTTTCGCACTCGCCTCGCTCACCCCAGCGTCACTAAAGCTCGCCATCTCATTTAAGATAGCGCACGCCGACTGTAATAACGGATAGGCCAACGCCGCACCACTGCCCTCACCCAAACGCATTTGCCAATCTAATAACGGCTTAGCGTCTAGTAACTGCAACAGATGCGCATGACCCGGCTCGACCGAATGATGGGCAAAGATAGCAAACTGACGCACACCTGGCGCCAAACGCTCAGCGACCAATAAAGCCACACTGGCAATAAAGCCATCAATCAGTAGGATATGTCGCTCGCTTGCTGACTGAATAAAAGCACCAGTCATCATAGCTATCTCTAACCCACCCAATGCTCCCAATGCGGCTAGCGGTGAAGTTGCCTCACTATGACGCACTAGCACTTGGCTTAAGATAGCCGTTTTATGCTGCAAGCCCGCATCATCTAATCCCGTCCCGCGACCAATACAATCCGCAATCGGTACGTTACCCAGTCTAGCCAGCAACAAACTCGCCGCCGAAGTATTGCCAATACCCATCTCGCCAGCGATTAGCAAATTACCCTCAAGTTGCTCCGCAATCGTCATACCATGCTGTAACGCCAACACGCATTCTTCAGTACTCATCGCCGCTTCAGTTAAGGCATCGCGACTGCCATGACGCACCTTATAATCGAGCAGTTGCGGATGGCTAGTAAAGTCCGTAGCGACCCCAGCATCCACCACTTTAAGCTCGATATTATGCTGGCGTGCCAAGACATTAATCGCTGCCCTACCTTGTAAGAAATTCAGTACCATCTGTGCCGTGACCGCACTTGGATAGGCGGAAGTGCCATGCTGCGTTAGCCCATGATCGGCAGCAAATACCCGAATCTGCGGCTGCTCAATCTGCGGACTAGTCGTGCCTTGAATCATACCAATTTGCAATGCTAGCGACTCTAAGCGCCCTAACGCACCAAAAGGTTTGGTTTTATTATCAAGGATTTGCTGAAGTTGTTGCTGTAGAGCGGGATTGTCTATCGTAGGGATGGATGGTGCAGTAAAGTTGGTCAAAGGACAGTCCTATCATAACAATGAACCCATCCCCCTTTAAGCAAAGGAGGCGGAGAAAAATTAGGGAAATTTAAAAAATGATAATTTAGCGTTAAAGCTATTAAACACCCGACTCGCAAGTGATGGTTTTTGCGGCCTTATCAAAGGTCAACTCAACATAGCCGCCTTGCGCGACCTCATAACCGGTTGCGGTATTTTTACCCACATCAGAATAGCCTTCTATCAGCTCAGGCAATTTAAACTTTGGTCGTAACGCCATAAACTTAGTATCTGTAAAATACAAATTCATCTGGCTCCACTCATAGCCTTGTACGTAGTCAAACTTCAGCAATGGCTGACCAAATACCCTAGCATTCTTCAAAGTATAAGTGGTGATTTCGCCCTCTTCATCGACGGAGTAATCGCCCTTGGTATTTTTTTTGACGATGGAGGCTTTGTATTGGGTCAGTGGGTCTTCAACCGGATAAGGATAATCGCAGCCTGCCAGCATGGACTTGAAATACGGGGTCCAATCGGTCGTCTTATTCGCCTTCGTTGTTCCTATCGTAGCCGCAGTTGTGTTACTCACCACCGCTTGCCCCAATAAAGCCACCGCTATAATAATCCATTTATTCTGCATAGCTATTATTCCTAAAACAAGTCAGTGGAGAAGTAGTCAAAGTCACCTTAACAGGCAGATTATCAGCAGCATTAAGGCGGATATTTTTACTCCGTATCTTGCTAGTCATAGTAGCAAATTATTCTCTATAAATAATGACTTATCTAGTAAGCATGCCATTTCACTCTATAAAGTAAGCGCTTATTTATAGCCCGTTATTGCAAGCGTCATTATGTGTCGTCTTAACGCTAGCATGGCTTGTTTCAACCGTGCTGATTTGTCACACTAATGAGGGTGCGTTAATCATAAAAATAGCCACATATAAGGGAGTAGAGATGCTGACTATCGAAGAGTTCTTTGAGCAAAAGGTGCCGCCGCTACCCTTTCGCTTGGCTGTGCGTCCTACCCTGCCTATCGATGTCGCTATTTTTCATAGAACTATAGATTTAGCGGAGTGCTTCCTATCTTTTCCTTTTCGCTTACCGCCTGCCCTAGAGAGCTTCTTTTGCAAAATATCTGATATAAATAGTCAGAATTCCCCTGACCCTAACTATCAATACGATGCAGAGACACAAGCTATCCTAGACTCTGATGGTTATCAGCATTTTATGTTTTATCTGACCGTCTATACCAACTCTTTAGATCTTCTCTTGATTGAGGCCACCCCTGACTATTTGACCAAGCTCGGCATCCCTTTAGAGGAGAGCGTCGTGGTCGAGTACTACCCGTGTATGTACGACCCTATCAGTCTCCGCCATCCTTTATCTACCGCATTGGGTGGCGATATCAAAAAAATCATGCTGTACTGCCGGTTAATGCACGAGCACTTTTTGCAACTGTCGCTTAGCACCGGCGAATTGCGCTTATCAGCCGCCGATATTTTGGGTCAAGTCAGCCATACCGACCCTTTGCCCGAGAGTCCAGAGATGATCAATCTGCGCTACCGTCGCGATGTCTCCCACCTCGTCCGCAGCGTATTTTAAGGAAGGCGATATGAAGGATAGTTTGTACGTCAATCGAGTGATGTTGGCAGGGCACCTTGGCTATCCCCCCGTGCTAAAAACTGCCCCCGATGGCAAGGTATTTTGCCGCTTTAATCTGGCGACCCTAACCGCTTGGGTGGATGATGAAAGCCGCACACAAAAGATTCAAGATTGGCACCGCTGCGTGGTGTGGGGAGAGTCGGCACAGGAGTTTGTCGATGAGTGCAAAAGCGGCACGCATATAGAGTTAACGGGACGGCTACAGCCTAGATTTATTAAAGATGGTTTAGGCATGCGCCGAGAGATCGTAGAGGTGAGAGTCGCCTCGTGGCAAGTGGTCAGTGGTGGCAGAACTAAGGTACAGATTCCTTTGGATGATACGTTGGCTTTCTAGTTGCTTTTATAGTTTCTTCAGTGGGGATTGCCGCGTTTGACCCCAGCAAATTTATTCCGTTGTTGCTAAGGTGCAAGCAATACTGTTTTCTTCGCTATTAAACTCAAGCGTAGTGACGCCCGATTCCGTCACTTTATAACCCAGATTATTATTTGCCTTGACGCTGAATTTCGCAGCGTTGTCTTGATTAACCGGCAATTGAAACTGCGGTCTTAACGCCATAAACTTGCTGTCCATAAAGTATAGTTTCAAATTAACCCAACCCGACTCTTCTGCATATTCAAACTTTTCTAATGGATAGCCAAATACGGTAGCACCCTCTAAGCTGTAGGTAGTGAGCATGAGTAATGACGCGCCGTCTGAATAATTCTCCCCTACTACGCCAACGATGACGTCGTGATACTGCTTAGGTATTGCTGCATCTGTATCAGGCAGCGTGCATCCCGTCATCATAGGTTGAAAGTAAGGCGTCATATCTGTTGTGGATTGGGCTGCTTGGGCGATAGCGGTTTGACCCAGTAAGGCGATGCTTAAGACTATCAGAGTGTTTTTCATAGTGGCCTTCTCCTAAAACTTAAGCTATTTGCCTGTGCTCCACTTTTTATATTAGCACCTTTGTTGTTGATTAATAGCGGCTTAAGTGGTTTCTGCGTTATTTGCTACGGCCACGCCTTATACCCATAAAAAAAGCCCTGCAATTGCGGGGCTTTTGGTTAATCAGATATTAAATATTTAGGTATTGTATTAGTCAGGAAAATATTCAGGCACACTTCTTAAAAAGTCGTTTTTTATCTCTTTAACAAGATCATCATACTCGTCACTCGACGTAATAAAGTGTCTAAATTTATCCCAACTGTCGATATCTTCTGATCCATCTTCGTTAATAACACTATCAATATCGTCACTCATAGCAACTACTAAATCAGGTAAGGATAAATCATCTAAAGCACGATATATTCTGGACTCTAATTCATCGATAGCTGTCTGATACATTGAATGATCGTTGCCATGATAATTAAGGATGCCAAAGTACTCAAATAAATTTTTGAACTCGTCATCTAATGCTTCAACACTTCTATACTCTGACTTAATAACCCTAACCGTTTGTTCAATGAAGTCATCCCTAGAGCTTAAGGTAGCGAAATCACTGACGCCAGATAAAAGATCAAATAGTTTTTCATTACGCTCTTTTATATAAGTGTCAAACCAGTCCTCTTTACGCTCAACGTCTTTATAACTTGTACCGAGCTTTTCATAACTTGCTGCTAAGTCCAATGATAGCTGAGCAGTACCAGCGAGAGCTACATTCAGGTCTAAATCTTCCCGACCTGTATCCGTAAGGCTTCTTAAAACATCATGTAAGAACCTTATAAGCGCTTGAACGAATAGATAATCGCACCTAAATATGGAGATGTTGAGTTCTAACAGCTCTAATAATAATCTATTAATTTCAGAAATTAGATAGTCGTCACCCTCTACTCTTACGCGACTAAACGCTTCTTGTAGACTAAAAACTAGAGTCAATTCACTCGAGTTAAGCTTAAAGTCACTTCCTTCTGCCTGTAAATATCTATAACCAGAAGAAGCCGAAACAGCCCTAAAAAAATTAATATATTGTTCAAACTTATCTGCTACCGCATTATTTACATGATTATGGAGCTCTCTAAACATTATGACTCTCTTATTTATTATATAAATTGTTCATTAGACTTAATTACGTCTTAACCGTCACCTGACCATTCATTAGCATCGGGAGTAGCCAGTCTCTAAGTTCACTCAATTGCTTGCTCTGCCTTTCTTTAACGATAACTTCTAAATAAATATTTTCCATTATTGGGTTTATAGTAGCTAATATTTCTATAGGAGGAATAATAATGGGTGTATTCTTTAAATTATTTTGATTGACTTTTTTTTGGATTGACCCGCTCATCATATTTATCACAGGAATATTTTTCAAAACTTGATAAAGAAGAGCATTTGAAAAGCCCTTAGTAGCTTCTAACACATGAGCATGATTATTAACCCAAACTTTGCCACTAATAAATTGAAGAATAGGAAAGCCCTCAGGGTCTATCACTGAGCCATCTTCAGCTAAAAGCACATACTCACCATCAAATATATAATCATTGACATAATCCATAATGGACGTTGCCCCATAATAAGGTATTTTCCCTTGCATTTTTTCTCGCTGCCTTCCTGATAAAGGCACTCTTTTTGAATCGTGAATTACTATAATGTCGTCAAGTACTGATTGTTCCCATTCCTCAGGTATTTCACGTTTAAGAGTCTCGTTATACACCATCTTACCGCCAGATGTTTTGTAAGGCTTACCATCGGCATCAGGGAAATCAAACTGAACAAACCAGTAGTCGTATAACGTCTTGGCCATTGCTTCAAGCTCAGCATTGATACGATTATTTAAATTTATTTTATCTTCTAAAAAGTCTAGTAATAGTGTAATGCGTTTTTGCTCATCAACAGTGGGCAATGGAACTTTTACAGCACATATTCGCTCTGGTGAAGTATGCTTTACTTTAGATCCAGAGGAAGTAAGACGAATCTGCTCACGAACTGTTTTAGTCTTAAAAAGATGGTAGAAGTACTCTTTGATTATATATTTAGAGTCGGTAGTAACCAGACCTAATCGCTGATTATGTAAATAAACATCAGACTCAGGAATACGAGCACAACTACCGAGCAAACCTTCAGCTTGCTCCGTCATTGCAACGATTAAATCATTTTTTTTATGTAAATATTCTTTAGGTATTTCTCCTGAATAAAACTTTTCTTTGCCTTTCTGTCGTTTAAAGCCGCCTTCTTCATAAAAATTACCCGGCGTTAGAACAATATAATCAGTTTCTTGATTAGTAAAAAACTCACTTTTAAATGGAAAACCATGCTTTATTTGCACTTTACCTTTCAAATTTGATATAGGAAACTTACTCATAATTTAACCTCACCAACTGCTTTTTAATCTCAGCTTCCAACTCATGTGACTCTTTAAACAAGTTTTCCAAAGTACTAGTAAATCCCTTCATCTTTTCAGAGAACTCTTGAGGTGTAATGTCTGTGTACTCTATTTTTACTTCAAAATACTGGCCCGCACTTAAGCTATAGTTTTTCTTCTTAATGTCTTCATAGCTGACCGTCACTGAAAGCTCATCAACTTGCTGCTTATCATTAAAGACATCGATAATTTGCTTTTCTTCTTCAGCGCTTAATACCGTCTTTTGATTCTTGCCATCTTTGATCTTTGTGCCCAAGTTAGACGCATCGACTAACACTACATCGCCATCATTACTGTCATCGATGAAGATAATAGAGACGTTTGTACCGGTCGTCGCAAAGATATTTGATGGCATAGACACCACGCCCGCCAGCATCTTGTCTTCGACTAATCGCTGGCGAATCTTTTTATCGATACCTGATTGAGCAGTAATAAAACCTGTGGGTACAACAATAGCCGCTTTGCCGCCTTTTTTGAGCGAATGAATAATGTGCTGTAAGAACAGCTGATAGATCTCCATCTTATCTTTGCTTTTAGGCTTAATCTTAGGAATACCTGCAAAGAAGCGCTCTTTGTTTTCTTTACTATTGAGATCAGCATGAAAGTCACTGAAATCTAGCTTAAATGGTGGATTGGAGACGATGTAGTCAAACTTCCTAAGCTCCTCCCCTTCTTTATGGTAAGGATGCAGTACAGTATTACCCTGAACTACATTAGGAATAGAGTGCACGAGATTATTTAAGATTAAATTTAAGCGTAATAAACTAGAGGACTTTTGCGAAATATCTTGGGTATAAATGCTACAGCGGTCTTCACCAATGGCATGCGCGATATTCATGAGCAAAGTGCCTGACCCTGCCGAAGGGTCGTAGCAGGTGACATCCTTAACTTTACCGCGTACTGCTTTCGGTACGAGGATCTCTGCCATAATGCGTGCGACAGCATGAGGGGTAAAGTACTCTGCATACTTGCCGCCTGAGTTACTGTTATAGTCTTTAATCAAGTACTCGAAGATATTGGCGTAGAAATCAAACTTCTGGGTAAAGATGCGCTCAAAGCTAAACGCCACTAACTTATTAATTACGGCACGGCAAAAATCATCTCGCTTAGACTCATCAGCGATAAAGCGGCTAATACGATCAAACAAGACGACTTTAGAGCCACTGTCGGTTTTTACCGCAAAGATTTCATTATTGGTTGCAGCAATATCTATCAATGTGTCATCGAATAGCTTGGCAAACTCAGGGGTATTTTGTTGACTAAACAGATAACTTATAAAGTGATGAGGTTGCAATCTAGCAGTATCTGCATTCATTTGCAGTTGCAGCATCTCAAACTCTTCCTCACTCATGTTACTGAGTGCCTCTTCCCAGTGGTCTACTTTCGCTAAATCCTCATCTATCTTTTTTGCTTCATAGGCAAACTTATCATTCAAAAATTTATAGAGAAATATTTGCGTGATGATCTTGAACTCATTCCCATCATTGCCTAGTCCATAATTGGCACAAATGCTCTTTAGGCTATCAATTAACTCTTGGGTTTTTATCTTAAATTCAAGCTCTACCATGTACGGGCTCCAGTGTGGTATTCATTAATATATTCTGAGACGACTAACTTATTGATATAGCGCGAGCTATCAGGTTTTAATTTAATCTTATGGTCCTTCATGAAGCGACTAATGACGGTCGGCATCATCTGACCTTCAAAGTAGCTTTCATTATCGATAATCTGACGGTTATTGAGCACCTTTTCGTCAGCATCTCGCTTCACCGCCATCAAAGCCTCGTGGATACTGAACTCTTTAGCGTTAATATCCCCATGTTGCTGGCGCTCTACAAGCCGCTTATGAATACGCGCGTACTTTGTGTCACCATCATATTTTTGTCGTATTTGTTCATTCATGCGGTTGAGTTCTTTGATACGCTGATACACTTTTGCAAGCTCATCAATGTTAGCAGTCATCTCACTCTGTGAGACTTCACTAAGATTTCTATGTTTAAATATTCGCTCTAGCTCTTCTTTTAATTTAATAAACTCTGGGTCTTTTTGATCAAAGTTACCCGCCAAAGCTTCACGAGTTTTACGCAAAGTATTTTTGAGTTTATCCGCCAGTACTAACTCTTCTTCACCTATTTTTGTGAACTTAAAGATTACATCCTCTAAGGCTTGGTTGAGTAAATTACTAGTATTAGACCCTTCTTGAAGATTTTTTCTAGTGTTAAGCAGGTCTAGATGATTGCTGGTCTCACGATACAAGATGCTTAGCTTGCCAAAATCGAGGGTTTCTAAAAGGTCATAATAGCCTTGCAGACGAATTAAGTTGTATAAGCCCCTAGCATCGCCAAGCGCTTTTTTCAGCGTTAATACTGCCTCCCTATCTTGCATTTGACTAATTTGGTCGCAGAATACTTCCATATTGTTGGTTTCAAAGCGAAATAGCACGTCTTTGATTTGTTCAATTTCTTTATTAATTTCTTCTTCTGATTTAAACAGATTGGAGTAATGCTCTATCTCATCACCAAGCTCTGATTGCAACTCTTTAAAATAGGCTTTATTAGTCGCTTCAAACTCTTTGCGAATATCTGCAAAATCGACGACGTAGCCATACCTAAAGCTCTTATAAGCGCGATTTACACGGGTTAGGGCCTGCAGTAAGTTATGCGTACGGATGACACGACCAAGATAAAGCTTTTTTAGTCGTTTGGCATCAAAGCCCGTCAATAGCATGTTATAGACAAACAAAATATCGACTTTACCCGCCTTAAAGTCTTCTACCCACTCTTTGCGCTCTTCTTTAGTGCCGTTATCATGCAAAATAAGTTTAGCGGACTTTACTTTGACTCGTTGTTTTAATGACTCAATATAGTCGTCAGACTTTGACTCAGTAGTTTGTTCTAACTGCTCAATATCCATCGTTGTCTCAGATTTTGGCGCATAGACATTATTAAAGATTTTATACATCTGCCGTGCTTGCTCGGAGCTATCACAAATGACCATCCCACCAATACTAGTATCATTCAACGCGGCGCGACTCTTTTCAAAATCATCGATAATATATTTGAGCATAGGAGCTACGAAATTTGGGTGCGAATAAATCTCCTTGCGGTCTACTTGACCCATCAGCACTTCAACTTCAGCTAAAGCTTCCTCTAGCTTCATTTTATACTTGGTATTAATCTGCTCACGAATTAAGCGTAAGGTATAGCCATCGGCAATGGAGGCGTTGTAATAGTATTTATGAATATAATCACCGAATAACGCTCGAGAGTTATAGTCATCGCCCAGTAACGGTGTCCCAGTCAGACCAATCTTGATAGCATTATTATCAGATTGGGTTAAGTTTGCCAAAAAGCTGCCTTTTGGATTATAGCTACGATGCACCTCGTCTAAAAAATATACTCGCTGAATGTCGAGGTTATAATCTTTTGTCGATACAACATCTGGGTCATCTTTAAATTTTTGGATGTTAACTACAGTGATTTCAAGCTCACCTGAGTGATTATGGATGACCTGGGTCGCCTTGATATCCCGAGCGAACTCATCTCGTGAATTAACCGTACGAACTCGTAGGTTACGGGCCGTAAATTCTCGTTGAGCCTGTTGTAGTAGATCCAATCTATCGACAATAAAATAAAACTTAGGAATAATCTGACGTTTTTGGAAGTAATCCGTCAAAAAACGTACATTATAAAAAGCTAACGCCGTCTTCCCACTGCCTTGAGTGTGCCAAATGATACCTTTTTTGATACCCTCATTTAGTTTGTCCGCAATCGCCTTAGTCGCGAATATCTGCGGATAACGCATGATATGCTTCTCTAGCCCTTTGCTCTCTTGGACATATACTAAGGCATACTGTAAAACAAACGCTAAGCGCTCTCGACTCACTAACGATGTGCAAATATAGTTGGTAGGTTTCTCTACAGCAGTATTGGTCTGGAACTCTGGACTATTACGGATAACGGTTAAATTATTATCTTTTAATACACTTAGCTCATCAGTCTCAGTCAGTGGTTTTAATAACGAAGTATAATTAAACGTCTCTTCTTCACGGAAGTAGTTGAAGATAGGCTTGTTATAAGAAGTGCTGGCGTAAAACGCCCCTTGAATGGGTTCAGGATCTCCATCCTCATAAGGCATATTATTAGAGAAGATCATAAACTGAGTGATGTTTATAAAGCGCCTGAACCTGGTATTACTAAAGCGTTTATTAATACGATCGCGCTCAGCGATAATACCGTCTCGGTTATTAGGCTTTTTGACTTCTATAAAAACTAAAGGCATACCATTGATAAGCAGCGTGATATCAGGACGGAACTCCTCATCGCCATTCTTACAGGGCAGCTCTGTAACCACATGAAAACTATTATTATTGAAATCTTCAAAGTCGATTAGCCTTGTCCCTGAACGTTCTGTCAATTTTTCAAAGAAAGCCCTGCCCAAGTCTTCGTTGTCCAAGAGAAGTTTTACATCTTCAAATAAGCGCTTAACATCCTCTTCTTTCATGCCATTGTTGATACGCAGCATCGCATCGCGGAATAAGTCAGGGAAGATATTAGTTTCGATATCCCACTTAGCACCTTTAAGAGATAAGTACTGATACCCTAATTTCATCAAGTGTAAGATAGTCGGGATTTTGACACGGGAATCTTCGTTAAAGCTCATGGTGCTTAGCTCACTTAAATCGCAATGGATAGTAGAGTAGATAAATTAGGAAGTCTATATCAGAAGGATGATGCACGACATTTAGTGTCGTTAACTCTGTTAATTTATATTGATAATATAGCTTAATGCCTAGATATTAAAGCCTATCTCATAGAAATCCTTAGGGCTCAAGTATAGCAAGTTAGCAATCTTGGATTTTTATTGACAAAAGTAGGGTTTCATAATAATTTAAGAGGGCGTTATTCAATGCAATATATTGATTTAATTATTTAAAATTGTTTTTACTGAGCCTGCTCGTCATTATAAGGACATGACCATTATGAAAGTTACCCCTCTTGCCAGCCTAGCCCGCCTACTTCCCCTTACCACTGCTATCGCATTAACCAGTATTGCGCTCCCTGCTCAAGCCTATGATTACGAATGCAAACCTCCTAAAACAAGCTATGCAGAAGTGTACTGTACTGACGATAACCATCTCTTTGTTGCTCATAATAAAGATTACCAACCGCAAGCCCTTATTAATAAACAAGGCAAAGTTCTCGCAAATTTAAAGGGATATGAAAATGTAGATCAGTGGAGTATGCAGAGTGGCTACTTTGCGGTACAGAAGAATGGCAAAGTCGGCTACATGACGACTCAAGGAAAATTAGTAGTTCCAACAATCTATGATGACCTACAAGACCCTGATGACAAATACGATGAAACTTGGGCTAATAGCGTCATGGATGGACGAATTATCGTTCGTAAAAATGGTAAATTTGGCATTATCGACACGGCTAATAAAGTCATCTTACCGTTCAATAATAAATATGATTATATTGATGAATTTAGCGAAGGGATGGCAGCAGTAGAGTCGAAAGCTGGTAAATGGGGCTTTATAAACCTTAATGGTAAAGAAGTAATAGCACCGCAATACGACTACATCAACGGTAACTTTGGTGGATACTACGGATTTACCGAAGGTCTAGTAAGTGTCGCTAAGGGCAAGAAATGGGGCTTTATCACTAAGACGGGTAAAGTTGCTGTACCTTTTATTTATGACGATGCACGACCCTTCAGAGAAGGCTTAGCGGGCGTGCTAAAGAATGGCAAATGGGGCTTTATCGATGGTGCTAATAAAACCGTAATTCCTTTCCAATATGCAGATAAAAACGTACAAAGATTAAGCGTAAATTACATGGCAGCGGATCATTTTAATTTCGTTGATGGCCAAGCTATTATTGGGTCACAGAATGATGAGTATGTTTGTATTAATAAGGCCGCTAAAAAAGTGACTTGTGACTAAGCTGAGTCTTTAATCAGTATTTATTGATAAGTTTATTTATTAAGCAGTGCCTTTATTCTTAAGACTTCATAAGCCTATATACCTTAAAAATAGCCCTGCATTGATTGCGGGGCTTTTTTGCGATTGCCTGCCTATCTAACCCCCACACTAGAACGCCATTACCATTTGCACTTAAACGGTTCATTATGTATCGATTCTCTACTAGACTGTCTAGTACTGGCACCCCTTGCGAAGATAGGATGTCCTCGCAAATTATTTATAACGACCGCCATACTTTAAATAAGAGAAAAACACTATGACCACTAATAATGCAGCCACGGAAGACTTAAAAATCGAAGGCTTTAACGTAGGCGACCGCAACCAACTTGGCAGCTATACCCTCACTTTGGAGGAGATTATTAGCTTTGCTGAACAATGGGACCCACAGTTTTTTCATACCGATCCTGAGCGCGCCGCGACCGAAGGCTTCTTTGGCGGGATTATCGCCAGTGGCATCCAGACTATGGCGGTGTTTCAGCGCCTGTCTATCCAGAGTTTTTCGCAGAATATAAAGGTAATTGGGGGTGCGGGGATTAAAGACTTACAGTTCCGTCGCCCGGTGTATCCAGACGATACTTTGACCGGCTCGCTGACCGTGACCGATATCCACTCTGAGCCTGAACGCAAACGCGCGCTAATCAGTTACGCTGGTGAATTGGTCAATCAAAAGGACGAGAAAGTCTTGGTATTAACCATCTCGGTTTATGTGCAAACGAATGATTAGACTGCTCATGAGTGATCTTAGCTGTTATCGCTGACCATAAAAAAAAGCCCTGCTGTTGCAGGGCTCTTTGCTATGACCTAAATATCAGTCTATGTATAACAGATAGAGTTAACCACCATAACCTGCATCACAGCTAATAGTTTTCTTAGTCTTGTTAAATTCGAGAACAGTATACGACTCACCATTCACTTCATATCCCAAAGCATTATTCTTAACGACTTTTAAATTGCCTTCAAGTTTTGGTGTTTTGAATTGCGGACGCAAAGTCATAAACTTAGTATCTTTAAAATACAGCTTTAACCCACCCCATTCCATCCCTTGCAGATACTCAGCCTTTAATAGTGGCTGCCCAAAAGCTGTGGCATTCTTAAAAGTATAAGTCGTATACACCTCGCTGTCAGTCTCAGAGTTGCCTTTAACTTTTTTATTGGCTACAGCGGCTTTATATTTAGCCGGTATCCCTTCACTCATGATTGGATAATCACAGCCTGCCAGCATCGGTTTAAAGTAAGCCGTCATATCGGTCGCAGCATTGGCCGTATTACCCATAGCTGCTTGTCCTAATAAAGCCACGCCCACTATCATCAAAGTCTTTTTCATAATCGCCTGTCATCCCTGTAATGTCATGATATCAATAGTTAAATTATCTTTCGCTATTCAGCAGATTTTATTCGACTATTTAAGACTTAGCAATACGTTAAACCCAACTTACGACATCTAATGTCGCAAACGAACTAAATATTGTTGAATTTATCTACCATTAGCATAAAACATGACGGATTCAATAGACGTTTATCAGTCAACGTTACTCGCCGCGATTCAAAATAGCCTTAGACACCTTTCTCAAAGACACGAAATACATTAGCATAAAGGGGACAAACCACAGGCTAAACAGTAGATTAGATTGGGTAAATATAGGGGGAACTAGGAAGTCGCTAGTAGAGCCATAACTGCCCCAACGATAATCTATTAGATACAGGGTATATAAACCGATTATCAGACTGATAAGAAAGTGTTTAATTGGGAGTTTAGATCGTTTACGCTCTTCTGTTTTTTGGTCCATGGGGGATTACTTTCCTAGATGATTTATTGCTTTGCGAGCGCTTAATTGCTGAATATGCGTGCTGACTGGTGATGATAGCAGACACATATCACACTTTACTTTAGCCAATTCGTTAAACATGTTTAAATTTGAAAATCATACTCCATACGTTTGGCGGATGCGTTCGCTATAGCAGGGCTAGTCAGTTTGGACACGCAATACAGACTGGCCTCAATACCCGCACTAATCCCTGCGGCAGTGACCAAATTCATCTCAGCGTCGCTAGCATCGACATAACGGACATTACTTTGCACCTCTATCGCCGGAAATTGCTGCGTGAGGGTAGCTATTTTTTGCCAATGTGTGGTCGCCGACTTGCCATCGAGTAGCCCAGCCTGCGCCAATAAAAATGCCCCAGTACACACACTTAAAGTGAGCTCGACTTGTTGCGCCTGAGCCAATATCCAAGTAATCACTTCAGGATTATGCAGGGCAATAAACTGCGCACCGTAACCACCTGGTACGACTAACACATCCAATTCGGGATGATTGCCAAAGTGATAATCGGGCACGACTTGCAGGCCATTCCTTGCAAATATAGGGGTTGGGTATTGGGCAATAGTGACGACGTTAAAGACTTTGTCTGCCTCTTTATTCTCTGAGCCCCCGTCTGCTAGAGAAAACACCTCAAAGGGGCCAGCAAAATCCAACACTTCGACTTCATTAAATATCAGGATACCGACGGTCTTTTTTGGGGTCTGTGTCGGTTGCATCGTCTCGTTCGTAGTCATCGCTATCCCCTTATTTGAGTAAATTAACGGTGCCGTAATGACCTGAGTATTGCACTATAATCAGCTAGCTACAACCCTGCTTTACTTTACCCCCATTCATCTTAAGAGTGCTTATGCGTAGATACCTAGCTATTCTGCCCTGTTTATTATTGCTGACCTCTTGTGGAGTGATTAGTGACACTACCCTTGGTAAAGTCAACGCGCCTGCCCCCCCTGCAGTAGCGACAACAACTCAAATACGACCTATTAATACGATAAGCGCCAGCATCTTAGCCTCAGACTGTCAGATTAAAGACGAAAGTTTTACCACCCTGTCATCCTTACGACTCTCGACCCTATTGCTGATTGATAGCGCCATCAACACCGATTTAAATCGAGACCAACTCAAAGATAACGTTCTCGTAGTGAGACCGACCGCTGAGCTCACTGAACTTTGTGCCACTAATGGCGGTAATATCAACGCTGACTATAAATTAATTGCTGATATCTCGGGCCATGGCAATCCTATCATTACGGATTTAGGCTTAGAGTATGTTAGTGGTGCTGAAGTTAGCGCTGTGCCGGATGGCTTTATTTTCAGTAATGAGATTGGCCAGTCTATTAAATGCGAGGAAGAAGCGGTGTTTACGATAGACGCTAAGGATATATATTTGGATAAAGTAAAGACAGTTTGCTTGATTCCTGACTCTGATATTGACTGGCAAGAACGCAACTTGGAAAAGTCTGCCGCTACTTTGCTGCAGAACGTTAACCTATCTACTGCTTTTGATGGACTGCGGAAGGTATTTTTTGAATAAGTTGAGGGGTAGTTTTTTAAATAGAGTGCAGAACGTACTTTTCCTAGAAATCAGGCAAAAAAAAGCGGCATCCCATTTTCAATATGGACACCGCCGTTTTATAGCAAGAATGACGGATTAAATTATAACCCTGCCTTCAAGCTAGCCTCGATAAACTGATCGAGGTCACCATCGAGCACCGCACCAGTATTGAAGGTTTCTACGCCTGTGCGTAAATCCTTAATGCGAGAGTCATCCAGCACATAAGAGCGAATCTGACTGCCCCAACCGACGTCGGATTTATTGTCTTCGACGGCTTGCTGTTTCTCCATGCGTTTTTGCATCTCTAGCTCATACAATTTGGCACGTAGCATCTTCATTGCAGTAGCTTTGTTGCCATGCTGACTGCGCTCATTCTGACAAGTTACCACGATATTGGTGGGCTCATGGGTAATACGTACCGCAGAATCTGTAGTGTTCACGTGCTGACCACCCGCCCCACTTGAGCGGTAGGTGTCGATGCGCAGATCTGAAGGATCGATGTCGATTTCGATATCATCATCAATCTCTGGCGACACGAATACCGCAGCAAAAGAAGTATGACGGCCATTATTACTATCGAAAGGCGACTTGCGCACGAGACGATGAACACCGGTCTCAGTCCGTAGCCAGCCAAAGGCATAATCACCTTTAATATAGAGGGTGGCTGACTTGATACCAGCGACGCTACCCGAAGAGACTTCGATAGCCTCGGCATTAAAACCATGTGCGTCACACCAGCGCGTATACATGCGCAGCAGCATCTCTGCCCAATCTTGCGCTTCGGTACCGCCACTGCCCGATTGGATATCGAGGTAGCAATTATTAGGGTCCATTTCTCCATTAAACATGCGCTTAAACTCAAGGTCTTCGACCTGAGCCTGAGCAGCGTTCAATTCGCTCTGCACCTCGGTCAGCAGGCTCTCATCTTCTGCTTCAACCGCCAACTCTAACATCGCGGCGGCGTCTTCTAAGGTCGCCTCTAAATCCACGATAGTATTAATCACGCCATCTAATTGGCTCTTTTCTTTGCTAATTTTGGTCGCTCGCTCGGGGTCATTCCACAATTCGGGACCTTCCATCTCGAGGTTGACTTCCTCTAGGCGCTCTGACTTACCGTCGAAGTCAAAGATACCCCCGAAGGTCAGTTGCGCGTGCGCTTAGGTCTTTGATTTGCTCTTGGTACTGATTGATTTCCATTGAGGTTCCTGTAACCGTTTGGCTGAAATTGGGGGTATTTTAACAAATAAGTTAGGGGATTTCCGTATTGATGGTAATACATTGCTGTTAAAGATAACCCCACCTAAATCCTCCCCTAGCCAAGGGAGGACTTCACAGCAACAGCGATACTTATAAAGTGTGTCCCTTCCCCTGTCTTTAAGAGAAGGATAGGATGGGGTTATGATTTTTCCGTGGGTTAGCACCCACGCTACGGCATCGTGCCCTATCTAAATCTCACCCTAACCGATAAACGGCTTTAGAGCAAAAGCGTTACTTATTAATAAAGAAGAATTGTAGGGTGCGTTCCACGCACCTTCTATATCGTGATATTAATTGGTGCGCGGGGCGCACCCTACGCACAATCTTATAAAGCGTGGAGCTTTGTTCACCCCCTTTTTTAAAGGGGGTCGGGGGGATTTGCTTGCTCTTTATATTACTAACTAACAAGACCCCACCCAAACCAAGGAAGGGCTTCAAAGCAAACGCAATACTTATGAAGAATGTTTCTCCCCCTGTTTTTAGGGGGAGGTCAGGAGGGGGTTCGGGGTTAAGCCGTTTAGAAATAAACCTAAATACCCCAATCCTCAACAGCCCAACGATGAGCCAAAGCATGAGCATGCAAAGTATCATCTGGCGTCACACAAATTGGCACATCCGCCCACTCTAATAAAGGCAGGTCATTTTTGGAGTCCGAATAGCCATAAGTCTTACTATAAGTAATGCCTTGCGCTTCTTGATTCGCGACCCATTTCTCTAAATGATAAATCTTACCACCCTGAAAGTTAGGCTTATCCGTCAATTTACCCGTATAACGGTTGTCCTGAATCTCTAGTGGCGTTGCCAACACGTATGCGGCCTCGATACCAAAACGCTGCGCAATAGCAGAGACTACAAAGTCATTAGTAGCAGAGATAATTACTACGTCGTGACCGGCTTCTAAATGATGCTTAAGGGCGCTTAAAGCCTTGGGGCGGATATGCGGCGCAATCTCAGTCTGGATATAGTGCTCACGCAGCTCATGTAACCGCTCCATCGGTTGGGTGGTCAAAAAGTCCGCGACAAACTCATTGTATTCTGTGGCATCTAAAGTACCTGCGATATACTCTTCATAGAATCTCTGATTGGCCGTTTGGTACTGCGCCTCATCGACCAAGCCATGCTTGACGATATACTCACCCCATAGATAGTCGCTATCGACATCTAACAGAGTGTGGTCGAGATCAAAAAGCGCCAATTCTTTGCTAATATTAGTGGGATTTTCTGGATTTGATTTTTCGGTAACTGAATCTTGCATAAAGCATTTTCCTACTGAATTATATTTAGTTATATGGTAATTTAAAAATACTAATCTGTTAGCATGGTGTACTTACTGCGCTCTTATTGCCCTGCAAATAGCCTTACTTTTTGGGACGCCATATTATCATGCTATCGCCTCGCCCTACTTCTCACGATGCAAAGTCGTCGCGCCCAGAGTCGCCTACCTTCCAACCTCAGTTAGCAGAGCATAATACCCCGATGACTAAGTCTTATTCACAGCGCACCACGGAACTCACAGACGATACGCTCTTGGAAAGTTTAAACGATGCTTTTGCTGATGACAGTCTGACCCAAGAGGCTTTAGATGCAGACGACTTTACTCTAGATAATGACAATATAGACGACTTCGATATCAAAGCACAACAGCGCAGCTCTGCAGATATCCCTCGCCGGCGGCCTAGATACTCAAGGATGGCCAGAACCACGCAAAAGCCGCGCGCCTCTATTCTTGCTCGTATCGTCTATGCGGTTATTACCGCAGTGGTCTATGGTCTAGTGGGAATGTTGCTCGACATAATCGTGGCGATAGGACGATCCCTTTTCATTTTAGGGGCCGATCACAGCGTCTTTTGGCTCTTCTCCCCTTTCGCTTTCGTCATAGGGGCTATGATTGGTACCTTTGCCATGTGCCTGACCGATGTCGATAGCAATACTAGTTATCGCAATGGGCGTATTAGACTGCCCTACCTCGATCCTAAGGTGCTACAGCAAGATATTAATCGCGGTCTGATTAAGGGCACTGTGTTGCTAGCCGTCATAGCTTTGGCCTACACCGCACTCAAATAAAAGCGATATAAGATAGCTCTCAATCATCTTTCTCCCTGTACCAACCTTCAACCTCTACTATTACTTCCTTTTTAGTGTTACTCGGGCATTTCGACTAGCATCAGCCCCGTACGGAATTTTTGACAGCGTTCCGCATAATGGACGGCTGATAATTTAAGGAACTGGACTTGCTCATCAGTTAAAGTCTTCACCACTTTGGCCGGCGCACCCATCACTAAAGAGTTATCCGGAATTTCTTTCCCTTCTGTCACCAGTGCCTTAGCGCCAATGATGCAGTTTTTACCAATTTTGGCATTATTAAGAATGACCGCGCCAATCCCAATCAGACTGTTGTCGCCTACCTCACAGCCGTGCAACATGGCCAGATGCCCAATCGTTACGTAGTTGCCAATCTTGACTTCAATACCAGCATCCGTATGAATCACTGCATTTTCTTGCACATTACTATAGTCCCCGATATGGATATTTTCATTATCCCCCCGAATCACAGCGCCAAACCAAACGCTGGCTTGATGGCCTAGATACACATCACCGATGACCCGGGCGGTGTCCGCTACCCATCCTTTAAAAGGGCTGGCAAAGCTCGGCGTTTTGTCTAAATACTGAAATATCATAAATCGTCCTTAACATAGTAGTCTGGCGGGGAATATTGGGCTGGAATAGTTAAGCTTCTTTAAGAGCCACTGCACTTTAAATTCAACAATACTTTCAATCAGTTAATCTAGCATTTTACAGAGGATATTTGCCATACCTTCTCTATAGGTCATTTGTTGCATTGCATTTAATATAATGCGCGCTATAGCGTTTATAGTACACTTGCCTTGCGACACAATTTCGCTAAAAATGCCTTCAATATTAAAACCATCTCTAAAAAACTTGGCTCTAAAAAATATATCTTTAGTAAAACGTCTTTAGGAATAAAATGATGAATGGCAAAAGACATGCTTCTATAATTTTGTTGTCTAGCAGTCTATTTATAGCGAGCCCCGCCTATGCAGGTAATACTTCTGATATCGAAAGAGCCGGAGACATCGTTGCCATGACCATACCGGCGATTGCCTACGGTAGTACCTATTATATGGAGGATAAAGCTGGGCGGCAGCAGTTTTACCACTCATTTGCAGCGAATCTTGTTACGACTTATGCGTTGAAGTCTACTGTGGATAAAGAGCAACCCGATGGCAGTGATAATCAATCTTTTCCATCCGGGCATACCTCGTTAGCCTTTCAAGGAGCTAGCTTTATTCATAAACGTTATGGATTAGAATATAGTATTCCCGCCTATGTAGGAGCCGGTTTTGTCGCTTATAGCCGAGTTGAGGCAGACAGGCATGATTTGACCGATGTGCGAGCGGGCGCAGCGCTAGGTATTGCTAGTAGTAGGTATTTAACGACTAGCTATGATGAGCAATTATATATCGCCACCACCTTATCCCCTGACTATTATGGGTTAACCGTGCATTATCAGTATTAATAACTTAACCATAACTTATTGAACGAACTAGATATTATAGAGTGAGCTATAGCACGATGCCCTTACCGCTATAATGTAGCTTATAGCCATTACCCTACAAAAACGGGTGGCTATTAGTGGGTTTATTATATATAATGCGCAAAATCTGTGCCAAAGCGAGCGGACATGATACTTTTACGAACTACGACTTATGCAACTTAGTCTGTTTCGTAATTGCTATCAATAATGTCTTCTCGCTTTTTTGTGGCCAATTTTTGGCATCACAGAGCGAAAAAGCATCTTATAAACGAGCGGAGGCAACCTTGAATACAGTGGCATCACCAGCAGTAGCGAGCGAAGAGACAGCAGCAATTTTAGCATTGGCAGATGGCACTATCTTTCGTGGTATCAGCATCGGTGCTTTAGGGCACCGCGTCGGCGAGGTCGTATTTAATACTGCGATGACCGGCTATCAAGAGATCCTCACCGACCCCAGCTACGCCAAACAGCTCGTCACCCTCACCTACCCGCATATCGGCAATACGGGTACCAATAATGAAGACAGCGAGTCGGGCAACGTGGTTGAGCGTCATCAAGTTTGGGCAGAAGGCCTCATCATTCGTGACGCAACTATGGTCACCTCAAATTTCCGTAATAGCGAATCTTTATCAGACTATTTAAAGAATCATGACACGGTAGCTATCGCTGAAATCGATACCCGTAGACTAACCCGTATCCTGCGTGAGACTGGCGCACAAAGCGGCTGTATTTTAACGGCAGCAGCGGGCGCGAGCTTGAGCAGTGAAGACGAGCAAAAAGCCATCAAATTAGCACAAGGCTTTGCCGGCTTAACCGGTATGGACCTAGCCAAAGAGTGCTGCCATCCAGAAGGCTACACTTGGACTGCAGGCACTTGGGAATTAGCTGACACCCTATTGAATCGTGATAGCGAGAGCAGTGCCAACAGCAAAACTGGCGGCTACTTTAAAGAATTGGGCAACCACATCGAGCAAAAATACAATGTCGTCGCTTATGACTTTGGTACGAAGACCAATATCTTACGTATGTTAGTTGACCGTGGCTGTAAAGTGACCGTGGTGCCTGCTGAGACCCCTATCGCTGACGTACTCGCGCAAAACCCAGACGGCATTTTCTTATCGAATGGCCCTGGCGATCCAGCCGCTTGTACTTATGCCATCGATGCGGTTCGTCACGTGATTGAAGAGACAGACATTCCGACTTTCGGTATCTGCTTAGGTCATCAGTTGGTTGGTCTTGCCAGCGGTGCCAACACCGTTAAGATGAAATTTGGTCACCACGGTGCCAACCATCCGGTACAAGACTTGGATAAAGGCATCGTCATGATCACCAGTCAAAACCATGGTTTCGCGGTGGATGAAGCGACCCTACCTGATAATGTACGCGTGACGCATCGCTCATTATTTGACGGTTCAAACCAAGGTATCGAGCTGACCAATAAGCCAGTATTTAGCTTCCAAGGTCACCCTGAAGCCAGCCCTGGCCCGCATGACTGTGCGCCACTGTTTGATCGCTTTATTGACATGATGGCTGCTGCAAAAGCTTAGAAACCCTACGTTTTATTCCGCTTGTCTTTAGCGCTACCATTAAGCGGCTTATTGCGACAGCTTAATGTCTAACTTGCGCTTTAGATACTGGGCTGGAGTTACGGTCTTAACCACTTATAGATAATAGTCATATTTCTAGTGACCGTTAAGACCGTTATAAAACGACCCGCTCGACCCCATATATAACGACTATAGATAGTATTTATAGTAGCAAAAGGCTGTCCCATAGCGCTTTATGCCACCCCCTATAAAAACTACCGCTATAACTATTAACTCGCCAAATAGGATTTAAATACGCCATGCCAAAACGTACCGACATAAAAAGCATTCTAATCATTGGCGCAGGCCCTATCGTCATCGGGCAAGCGTGTGAGTTTGATTACTCAGGCGCACAGGCGTGTAAAGCCCTCAAAGAAGAAGGTTACCGAGTCATCTTGGTCAACTCAAACCCAGCGACCATCATGACTGACCCGGCCATGGCAGATGCCACTTATATCGAGCCGATTACTTGGCAGACGGTTGAGCAAATCATCGACAAAGAACGCCCAGATGCTATCTTGCCTACGATGGGTGGTCAGACCGCCTTGAACTGTGCGCTAGAATTAGACAAGCACGGTGTATTAGCAAAATACGGTTGTGAATTAATTGGCGCGAGTAAAGACGCTATCGAAATGGCAGAAGACCGCGACTTATTTGACCAAGCGATGAAGCGTATTGGCCTAGAATGTCCGCGTGCTGATATTGCCAACACGATGGAGCAAGCGTTTGAGATTCAAGCGAAACTTGGCTTCCCTACCATTATCCGTCCTTCTTATACCATGGGCGGCTCAGGCGGCGGTATCGCTTATAACCGCGACGAGTTCATCGAGATTTGTGAGCGTGGTTTTGACCTATCGCCTACCCATCAGTTGCTTATCGATGAGTCATTAATTGGTTGGAAAGAATACGAGATGGAAGTGGTTCGTGACAAAAACGACAACTGCATCATCGTCTGTACCATTGAAAACTTTGACCCAATGGGTGTGCATACCGGTGACTCAATCACCGTCGCTCCAGCGCAGACGTTGACGGATAAAGAATACCAAATCATGCGTAATGCCTCATTGGCGGTACTGCGTGAAATCGGTGTTGAAACCGGTGGTTCTAACGTACAGTTTGGTATTAACCCTGATACCGGCCGTATGGTCGTCATCGAGATGAACCCACGCGTATCACGCTCGTCAGCACTAGCCTCAAAAGCGACCGGTTTCCCTATCGCCAAAATCGCAGCGAAACTAGCGGTCGGTTATACCCTAGATGAGCTACAAAACGACATCACTGGCGGCAAAACGCCTGCGAGCTTTGAGCCCGCTATCGATTACGTCGTCACCAAGATTCCACGTTTTAACTTCGAGAAATTCCCACAAGCGGACAACATCCTATCGACCCAGATGAAGTCAGTGGGCGAAGTCATGGCGATTGGCCGTAACTTCCAAGAGTCTATGCAAAAAGCTATCCGCGGTATGGAAACAGGCGCGAATGGTTTTGATGAGCAAATCGACTTTGCTGCTATCAAAGACGGCAAATTATCAAAAGACAAAGCTATGGCGGATGTTAAGAATCGCCTAACCGTCCCTACACCAGAACGTCTCTACTACATCGCAGATGCTTTCCGTTTGGGTATGAGCGTTGATGACGTGTTCACGCTAACCAACATCGACCCTTGGTTCTTGGTACAAATCGAAGATATCGTAGCGACCGAAGAGCGTGTGAAAGCCCTAGGCTTTGGCGGTCTTAATGCGGATAACTTACGCCGCTTTAAACGTAAAGGCTTATCGGACTTACGCTTAGCGACTCTACTGGGTGTATCACAAAAGCAACTGCGTAAAAAACGTTGGGATTTAAACATCTATCCTGTGTATAAGCGCGTGGATACTTGTGCGGCCGAGTTTGCTACTTCAACGGCGTATATGTACTCGACCTATGATGAAGAGTGTGAAGCCAACCCGACGGACAAAAAGAAAATCATGGTTATCGGTGGCGGTCCCAACCGTATCGGCCAAGGTATCGAGTTTGACTATTGCTGTGTCCATGCGGCATTGGCAATGCGCGAAGACGGCTACGAGACCATCATGGTCAACTGTAACCCTGAGACCGTCTCTACCGATTATGACACTTCAGACCGTCTGTATTTTGAGCCGATCACTTTAGAGGACGTGCTAGAAATCGTCCGTATCGAAAAACCAGATGGCGTGATCGTGCAGTACGGCGGTCAGACCCCATTGAAACTCGCCCGTGCTTTAGAAGCCGCTGGCGTGAATATCATCGGTACCTCACCAGACGCTATCGACCGCGCTGAAGACCGTGAGCGCTTCCAGCATATGATCCAACAGCTTAACCTAGTGCAACCTACCAACGCACTAGCGACCAGCTTAGAAGATGGCCTGCTTAAAGCCAAAGACGTAGGCTATCCATTAGTGGTACGCCCATCTTACGTATTGGGTGGCCGCGCTATGGAAATCGTCTATAACGAAGAAGAGTTAAGACATTACCTTCGTACTGCCGTACAAGCCTCAAACGAAGCGCCTGTGCTCCTAGACCGTTTCTTAGACGACGCTATCGAAGTCGATGTCGACTGTATCTGTGATGGTACGGACGTCGTGATTGGCGGCATCATGCAGCATATCGAACAAGCGGGCGTCCACTCTGGTGACTCTGCCTGTTCATTACCGCCGTATTCATTATCAGAAGAATTATGTGATGTGATGCGTGCGCAAACCGTCGCTATGGCGAAAGAGCTAGGCGTAGTCGGTCTAATGAACGTCCAGTTTGCTGTAAAAGGCGAGACGGTTTATATCTTGGAAGTGAACCCACGTGCTGCCCGTACGGTACCTTTCGTTTCTAAGTGCATCGGCGCGTCATTGGCTAAAATCGCTGCCCGTTGTATGGCTGGCACTAGCTTGAAAGACCAAGGCTTTACTCAAGAAATCGTCCCATCATTCTTCTCGGTAAAAGAAGCGGTCTTCCCATTTGCGAAGTTCCCTGGCGTTGACCCAGTATTAAGCCCTGAGATGAAATCAACGGGTGAAGTCATGGGCGTCGGCAAAACTTTCGGCGAAGCTTTCTATAAAGCCATCATCGGTACCGGTGAGCGTCTACCAGGTCTGCCGCAAGAAGGCGAAACTAAGACGGCCTTTATCTCAGTACGTGATAGCGATAAAGAAAGCGTCGTCGCTATCGCACAACAGCTGAGCGATTATGGCTTTAAAATCGTAGCGACAGCCGGTACGCAAAAGGTACTCGAAGCGCATGGCGTAGACAGCAAGCTAATCAATAAAGTCACCGAAGGTCGTCCGCATATCGTAGACGCTATCAAAAATGGCGAAATTGATATCATCCTAAACACCACTGAAGGCAAGCAAGCGCAAGAGGACTCGTTCTCTATTCGCCGTAACGCCTTACAAGGTAAAGTGTTCTATGTGACCACTCTGGGCGCAGCGGATGCCGTTTGTAAGTCTTATGCCGTACAGCTACCATTTGAGGTCTATAAGCTGCAAGACTTACATGAGCAAGCTAAAGCGCTATAAGTCCAAGCTACTGGTATAAAAAATATAGGCTAGCCAGTTGCCTATAAAATAAACCTAGCTCTATCAAAAGAAGCGTCTGCTGGTCAGGCGCTTCTTTCTTATTATCCGCTTGGTTAAATGGGTATAAGCTTGGGCAAATATCTTGCTAGCTAAACTGTTTTTATGAAGCTCAAGCCTATTTTCATACCCCGTTAAGCAGCGACTTTTCGGTCAGTATTTAGCGAATAATGGCCAGAATTACCGCTATTCACTGGCTGTGAAAGCTGCTACTATAATAGTCGATTTGAGATGTAGCACATCCTCATTAGTTTGAGTATAATAGGGCTATAGAGACATATTAATGCTCTGATACTCATACCCTTATTTAAATTATATTGCTAATACACCCCAATGATTTGGGGTGTTCTGTTATGTCTGCGGCAAAAATCACCACTGATAATGAGACCTATAATAAAGGTGTCCTATAGTTAATTTGCCCAGAATCAGCACTATTCTGTTTTGTCTTTTTTATCTAACCTGACCAAGTCGTAAAACACCAAGCTAGTCGCTCACTGTTACGAGGACTGCCTTAGTCATGTGCGTTTTGTCAGATTGTTATTATTAAATAGTTAAGGAAATTACTATGCAACGTTATCCAATGACCCCACAAGGGCACGCTGCACTCGAAGCTGAGTTAAAAACGCTAAAAACAATCGATCGCCCGCGTATCACTGCCTCTATCGCTGAAGCTCGCGAACACGGCGACTTAAAAGAAAACGCTGAATACCATGCCGCTCGTGAGCAGCAAGGGTTTTGTGAAGCGCGTATTCGTGATATCGAAGCCAAGCTTTCGGGTGCTCAGGTCATCGATCCTGCTACCCTACCTCGTGAAGGCCGTGTCATCTTTGGCGTGACCGTCGTTATTGAAAACATGGACACCGAAGAAGAAAAGACCTATCAAATCGTAGGGGATGACGAAGCCGACTTTAAAGCTGGTAAAATTTCAGTCAACTCGCCTATCGCGCGTGGCTTAATTGGTAAGTCTGAAGGCGATGAAGTACGCATCGAGACCCCAAGCGGTGTGGTCGAATACGAAATCATGAAAGTGATTTACGAGTAATAGGCTTGAGACTTAGCTGATTCATCGTTAGCTACGCCTATAATAGTCAGTTACAAAGGATGCTCCAGATAAGTTCAGTCATTACTGAGTCCTGTCTGGGGCGTTTTTTATGCCTGCAGGTTTTATTTATAGTTTTTAACTAAGCAAATTAACTAACGCGTAAAGCACAGTGACTTATAAAGCAGCTTTACAAAAAGGAGAGGGCATGATGCTCTCGTGGCTGCTAAACAGTTGTTTATATTCGCTGTTTTCTATAACACGGCGCTCCTAAGATTTACAGTACGCTAGCAAAAGCCTATGCCTATTTACATAACGCTGCCTATTACCCATTCTAAGCTCGGGGCATAATAGCTTTTTAGAGGACGTAAAATTCATATAAAACGATAACATGCTATTTAATGCTTACAAGGACCGTCTCATGACCTTATCTACTCGCTCAACTGCTCTAACTGTTTTAGGCACAAGCCTGATGCTAGCCGCTACTGCAAGCCATGCTGCTCCCGATGTGACCGTAGTGCAGCCCGTCACGGGCAGTACCACTATGGTTGAGCAATACTCGAATGGTCAGGTTGCCACTATTACTGCGACCCCCAATGGCATTACTATGCGCAATGGCATGCCATATGCGATCACTCAGGTGACCAACGTTCCGCGTTATAGCTATAGCGTACAAGGGGCTGCCGTGGTGAATGCGCCAGTAGGTACCACCGTGTCAGTAGCCAACGCGCCGGCTACGATAGTGAGTGCGCCTATGCCGGTACAAAATGTACAACAAGTCGCTGTGCAACAAGTAGCGGTAGCCCCCGTTGCGCCTGCTGTGACCAATCAATTAACGACCACAGTTGCGCTAGACACGTTGCAGTTGACGCCGACGTTTAGCACGCCCAACGTGGTCAATGCGCAAACCAAGGTCATGAAGATATTAAAAGACAGCACGGGCAAAGAATTTGCAGTGCCGGCCAACCATGTCGCGCCTGGTGATGTGATCGAATACCAAACCACTTATATCAACACTACGCCACAGCCTGTGAGCAATATTAATGCGACGGTATCGCTACCGAATAGCGTTAAATTAGTCTCGCTGAATAGCCCTATCACTACCCTAGCCACGACTGGCGGCAACAGCTATCAGACCATTAGCCAAGTGGGCAATACCACGGTGATTCAAGAGAACTATACGGGTCTTAAATGGGACTTAGTGGATTTAGCGCCCAATGCGAAACAGACTGTGACTATGCGGGCGAAAGTACAATAGTTTTTAGGTCAAGAATTATTCCCTATAAAGGCTTTGAGAACTCAAGGCCTTTTTTTATGGGAGCCTTATTTTGACAAGGTATTTTTTCTATTAAAAATAATAAGTTATATGAATAATGACTAGATAAATGGTAGATTGAATAATATCGAAACCTAGTCTTGATTCCTTATAAAATAATAGAACCATAATATGAGCATCTTAACTTATAGAATCTTATTTTTTACTCTAATTCCTCTAGGCTTACTGATTTTAATTAAGGCTATTAAAATTCTAATCAGCGCCTTTAATGGGCAGGTTTTATTGCGGCTGCCCTATAATGATAACGTCGGTGCATTTACCATTGCTAAAGCCGGGTATCATTCCATTTGGCAAAAGGGGCCGATGCTTAAGAAAACCCCACTGGCTAAGTTTAGACCGCATATCCGCAATACGGTCACTGGGGAAGTGATTCCTATACATCGCTCAATAATGTCGCCACGTAGCAACAGTTTCTCTAACGGGGAAATGGAGATCTTTACTTTCCATGCGCCCAAAGGTAATTATGAAATGTCATTAGTAGCGGGCTCCAGCATCTCTAGTGTGCTACGACTAGTGGGTACTGCCCTCCCCTTACCTGATATGGATACGAGTAAATACTCGCTGGAGATTCGTGAGAGTCAGTCGCAGTTTTTGACCTTTCTGGCGATTCCTCTGATTTTGCTTGGCGTCGCGGGTATGGCTGGTGGTTTGGTACTGGGATTGGTGGCGGAGCAGATTTTTATTTAAGGTAGCACTGTGCTCATAGCCTCTAGAATTAGAAGAACTAGATAACGACCTGTCCTTTACGACTTTGCCTCACCATAGATCATTAATAACCCTCCAATGACCACTAAGCTTAAGCCGCCTAATTTATAAATATCCAGTTTTCGCGTCTCTAAGCCAAACCACCCTAGCTGACTAATTAATACCGCAAAAAACATCTGCCCCAAAAACACCCAAAGCAAGGTACTCGCCGAGCCAATCTTGGGCGCTGCGATAAACATAAAGAGAATATAAAAACTACCTAGCAAGCCTGGCAACCACATCCACCAACTTGCTGCACTCATATTGGGTGGTTTGATGCCGCCGCTCATTAGATACGCCAGTATTAGGGAAGCAATAGCCCCGCCAACGTACAGATAAAAAGTGGCTTGAATTTGCTCTGCCCCTGTCGCCTCTCGAAAGGCACTGACCATGGCCAGTTGAATGGGCACGATGGCGCCACCGAGCAAACTGATTAACACGTAAGGTAATATTTTCATCACACCTCATCATATTTTTATTTCAGTAATTCATTAATAATCTATAGAGTAACCCGCTAAAGAATAGAGAGCAGCCAAGGAATATAGGTCTGCTCTTAAATATCAGCCTGCTACTAACTATCAGTCAGTTACTATATGATTCCCCATTAACGTCCTCTATTGAAAGTCCGTACTTATGACTACAGCTCGCCTTATTTTAACATCGCGTTTAATATCAGTAATACCCTCAATTTGCCTAATTGGTCTCATTTTGCTAGGTAGCCAAGCCCAAGCAAGAACGGTGACCGCAGAACCTGTATTCGATGATAGTTTTTATGTGACTAAGGTCTGCCGCGAAGTGAGCCCTCAAGACGAGGATGGCATGAGTTGCGAAGAGGGCTATGTGCTAAAGAGTGAGCGACTGGCGGATGGTCAGGTGCGCGAGACCATCGTCATGGACGATATCCCCGCTACGCTTTGGTATCGTACGACGCTAAAACAACTGGATAACGATACTTACCTTATGCACCTCAGCTGTGGCAATTACTGCGGTAGCAATACCTTAATTGGCCGGGGGCATCAAGATCAGGACTTTGGCTGGTGGTTTACTTATGACGTCGCCAGTCGCTGTACCGCTGAATATGATCAAACAAAAATGCTATGGGTAGCGCGGCCTTTCTTTTCTAATAAGACTATCGATCTACCAAAAACAGTGGGCACTTCATATACCCCAGCCGGCCTAAAGTACACCTTAGATTTCAACAAAGATAGTCAGTTGGCTGTGCGTAATTTTATGGCCCGCCAGCCGAAATTTATACTTCCCAACCCTTGCCAAGCGGTTAATTAACAAGCATTTAATCAAGAAAAACAGAAGGTATCTTTTAGCAGATGAAAGCAGCTTTGGCGACAGCAGTTGTCGTCTAGTTTATGGATTTGCGCTAAACTTACGTAGAGTAACCCGCCAATTTGGTAAAATAGGACCCTATCAACTGTTGGTAATTTCCTATTATGGCAAGCATCAATTATGAAAGGTTACAAGGCAAACTCAACATCCTAGCAGACGCGGCTAAGTATGATGTGTCTTGCTCCTCATCAGGCGGCAACCGCAAAAATCAAGGCGGTGGTCTCGGTGATGCTTCCAAAACCGGCATTTGCCACAGCTATACCGAAGATGGCCGCTGCGTCAGCCTCCTCAAAATTCTACTCACCAATCATTGTATCTACGACTGTGCCTATTGCACCTCGCGTAAGAGTAATGACACTCCGCGTGCGGCATTTAGTGTCGAAGAAGTGGTCGATTTGACCATGCAATTTTATCGCCGCAACTATATCGAAGGGCTATTTTTAAGCTCCGGTATCTTTAAAAGTGGCGACTATACGATGGAGCGTTTGGTCGAGGTCGCTAAGATTCTCCGCACCCGCGAACGCTTTAACGGCTATATCCATCTTAAGACCATTCCTGGCGCTTCGGAAGAGTTGCTCAAAGAGGCCGGGTTGTATGCAGATCGCTTAAGCGTCAACATCGAAATTCCGACTAAATCCGGCTTGGCATTACTAGCACCAGAGAAGACCCACGAGCAACTCAAAGCCCCGATGGAAACCATCAAGACTGAAATCATCACACTGAAAGAAAGCCGTAAGACCCATAAAAAAGCGCCTAAATTTGCCCCTGCCGGTCAGACCAGTCAGATGATTGTCGGCGCTAGTAACGAGACCGATTTGCAAGTCATCCAGCTATCCAGCCATTTCTATAAAGAATACAGTCTCAAGCGCGTCTATTATTCCGGCTACGTGCCGATGTTATCCGACAGTCGCCTGCCTGCAATTGGTACGCCAGTGCCGATGGTGCGCGAAAACCGCCTGTATCAAGCCGATTGGTTAATGCGCTTTTATGGCTTTGGTGCCCACGAAATCCTTGAGCCGGACTCGCCTTTTCTAGACTTAGACTGTGACCCAAAATTAGCTTGGGCGATTCGTCATCGCGAGCACTTCCCGATGAATATTCAGACCGCCTCGTTAGAGATGATTGTCCGCATCCCTGGTATCGGCACTAAGACGGCTAAGAAAATCATGAAGGCGCGTAGGTTTAATCAAATTACCCTAGAGCATTTAAAAAAGATGGGGGCTGCGGTCAACCGAGCGAAGTACTTTATTGCGACCACGGGTAAAAATGAACACTTAGCGCATCTGACCCGCGATAACTTCCGCCAGTTTGTGCTTGCGCAGACCCAAACCAAATTTAAAGACCAACGTAGCGGCCAGTTGGCGTTGTTCTAGAATTATTTGCAACACGAGACTTTAGAACTCTTATGAACTTGAAAGCTTTTATTAACCTCATAATGCTTAATACGCTCTGTCTTTAATTATTAGCCATTAGCCTTGGATTACGATATGTCGTTGCTTGTCCCCTCCTCCCAAAACTACAACTATGCTATCGGAGACCTAAAACCCAGCATCGTGTTGTATGAGTCCAGTTTTGAGGGGTGGCTCAGCGCCGTATTCTATGTTTATGCCAATAAGCTGCAAACAGATGCCACGCTAAGACTTTTTGCGGAAGACGACTACGTACCCTCCTTGATAGACAATTGCGTAAGCGTGCCCTGTAATGACGAGCATGCCGAACGAGTACTTATTAAGCTAAATATGCTAGTAGGCAAATCAGGTATTCGGCAAATACTTTGGGGTTATTTATCCGAAAAAGACGATATTGGCACCACGTTGTTTCGCATTGTGAAATATGCTATCGACTATCCGAAACGACAAGTCTTACAAGATTTAGGCCATATGGATGTTTTAGAATTGGCGCAAACGGTTAAGTCAGTCGGTCGAGAAAAGCACCGCATGGAAGCCTTTGTGCGTTTTGAGCATACCACTGAAGATATTTATTTCGCCCGCGTAGAGCCCGACTTTAATGTCTTACCATTAATCGGTGAGCATTTTCGGCAGCGCTACCAAGACCAACACTGGGCTATTTATGACCTGTATCGTGGCTATGGTATTTATTACGATAAGAGTCTCAGCACCCCTTCACGGCCTGCTGCCCTACAGACGATTACCGATGTCGACGAGTCCGTATTGCATGACCCCACTAGCGTGCACAGCCCCAATGAGCAGCGCTATCAAAAGTTTTGGCAAGGATATTTTAAAAACGTGAATATCTCCGAGCGCAAAAACCCACGCCTGCATAAGCAATACTTGCCGCAGCGCTATTGGAAATACCTCAGTGAAAAACAAGTCTTGCCTGATGCGGCCCACCTGCAAAAACGCCGCTAGTCTGATGGACAAGAACACCATTCATCGCTGCGAAAATAATGCTCTGCTACCTTATTAAAACCTTACTTAACTCTCTATAACCTTGCCGCACAGTGAAGAAGGTTGAGTTTTTTGTGGATATATCTGACAATGACAGTCTTTAAGTCTCTCAAAGCCCTCTTATGATAGTGATGCGCCTGCTCTCCTCCCTAAAACACGATGAATCCGAGCGCGGAATCTTTCATCTGGGTCGAGCTTTGATTAAAAATGGCCACACCTCCATCATTATCGCCAGTGCCGATGAAGACGATGAGTTGGTGACTAGGCTCAAACGCGATGGCACGATTTATCATCAGCTGAATATGCCCAAAAAGTCATGGTGGGCACTGCTGCAAGTGGTACCGCTACGCCGGCTCATCGAAAAATACAACCCTGATGTCATCCATGTGCATTCGCGTACCCCTGCGTGGGTGCTGCATTTTGCGCTTAAAGGCGCCCGGGTCAAAGCCTTTCCCAAGATTGTCTCCACCATGTACGGCTTTTATCCGATTAATAAATACTCGCGCCCCCTGCTTAAGGCGGATACGGTCATTACGGTTTCGGATAGTGTGCGGGATTACCTCATCACGGGGATTAAACATACCGGGCTGCAGGTCAAAAATGTCGTGCGTATTTATCGCGGTGTCGATACCCGCCGTTTCCCTTATCGGCACAACCCTTCTGTGTATTGGCTGCGGCGTACTTTTGCAGAGTTTCCTGAGCTTGAGCATAAAAAATGGCTGCTCTTCCCTACCATTATCGGTCCTGAATATGGGCAGGAGTGGCTGATAGATATTTTGGGCAATCTACAAGAGCAGTTCCCTAATATTCATGTGATTATCATGGATGAGGACCGCGATGATGGCGAGCTGCTGTATCAAGAGTTTCGTCAGCGCGTCTTTACGCTAGGTTTAGAAGATCGCATTACCTTCGTGGGCAGTAAGCGCAATGACAATCGCGAGTGGCTATCGGCGGCGAATATCGTCTTGGCGCTGTCAAATCAGCCCGAGTCGATTGGGATTAATGCCTTACAAGCACTACACTTAGGGACGCCGGTCATCGGTTGGGAAAAAGCGGCTTTTGCTGAAATCCTACAGCCCCTATATCCGCTAGGCTTGGTCAAACGTCATAATGCCTTGGCGCTGTGCAAAGCTGTGCGCAACCAATTAGAGAGCGTGACACGGCCTACCATGCCCGATACCTTTACCATGCGGCAAATGGTGTCAGAGACTTTCGCGGTCTATCAGCAGATGTATGAGGAGCGGCAGGCAGAGAATGCCCCTGCAGAGAAACCAAAGAAGAAGGCATTAGAGAACCAACCTCGGGATAAAAAAGGGCTTGAGAAACCAGTAGTGGGCAAAACCAATATTGGAAAAATAGCTCCTGAGCAAAAAGCTGTAGAGAGACAAATTTAGAGTCTTAACTCGTTAAAACCCTTATTTGCCATGATGAGCGTTACTGACATTTTAATACCAATAAAACTATATAAAAACCATATGGCCTAGCGTTTATCTCTAGGCATTTATATTAGGCCCTACTCTAGGATAATGGAGGTCTTATGGGGTACCGATTTAGAAAAAGTATCAAGATAGCACCTGGCGTCCGCATTAATATCAGCAAAAAAGGACTGTCTAGTTTATCGGTCGGTCGTCCTGGCGCTACCGTTAATATTAATAAAAAAGGCACGCGCACCACGGTCGGCATTCCCGGTAGTGGCCTGTCCCATTCTAGCTATTCCGCCCATAATAAACCATCTCGCAAGACCAGCTCACCGCCTAGAGTCGAGCGACATCCTAGCCAACCGCCCTTACCTATTTATAATCAGCAAAATCCTTCACACAATAATCCAGTCGTGGCTCAAGGTCGCATGACTTTCTTATTGGGTATGGGGATATTTTTTATGCCTTATATCTTTGCTTGGTTTACGCTGAGAGACGGCTATACGGTAACTTCTAGGGTGGTTAGTTTTGTTTGGTTGTTGATTGTGGTTGTTGGTTTTATGAGTTAGAAGACTGGAAGCTTCACTATAACTAATAAAATTTAATTAAAGCGCTTTTATCGAAATTTTCTTCTTGTCAAACAGTGATTTATGGAGTATATAGTATATTATATAAATAATAATTACCTTGATTATAAAAATAAATTATATAAGAGTGTGACAGGCGATAGCTATTGTATTTTTTAGATGTTTTTTCGACTAATATCATAGCTATTTTATACAGGGAGTATTAATAGTTTTTAGGGAGAATGTCATGAAAACACTAAAGACTTTCGTATCTATATTAATAGTATCTTTAACTATGCCATCTGCTTTAGCTTTAACCACTGCAGAACAAATAGAAGCCATTGACGCTTTAATGGCTCGTAGCGGCTATTACCCTACTCAAAGTAATAATTACAGCAGCAAATTAACTAAGTCCTCTTCAGCCAATAGTACTATGCAAGGTTCTGCTGGCACTACTTATGCTGTTGCAGCAGTGTGTGATGACGATTGTGGAGACATAGACGTAGAGGTATCTGATAAATATGGCGACACAGTAGGTAAAGATAATGATAGTAGCTATTTAGCCGTGACGAATTTTAAAGCTAATTACTCAGGCAACTATACTATCAAGACCACAATGTATAACTGTAGTACTAGCTACTGTATTTATCGATTGAAAGTTTATGCTCAAAGATAAGTTACCATCATTATTTTTAAAAGAAGCACTTTACCAACCTCAGAAATTTAAAATTCTCTGAGGTTTTTTAAATCTTATAAAAATAAAAACGTATATTTAAAAAACCTCTTATGATGTATCTTAATTAAACTATTTCAATATCTAACTTCTATAAATAAAAAATATACACACAAAGAAAAACCCGAACCTAGGGCGATGGGTTCGGGTTTTGGGCGCTTCATGATGTTGTTATTATTATTTTCTCTTCCTTGGTGACCTATCCTAGGTCCGTAGCAGCAACCATCTAGCGTTGCTACTTCAACACTGCATCCATGCATATCCCTGTGTTGATGGATGTATTGTAGTGATTAACGAGGTGGGTGAATAGCAGCTAAAGGCTCAAAATGTTGTACGCTAATGCTTACATTTGTATAGATAATATTCAAAGGTAATAACCCTATATAGTGCTACTGATTTGATACCCCTAAACATTACTCGATATAAATTAAATTTAGCCAATAGCTTAACTGGTTTTAGCTAATTTTAACTAGTTGAGATCATCAAATCTTAGACTAAACTTGAGTAGATATTTGCGCAGTCGATCGCTATCGTTAGGACTTTTTAGCTGCTCTCTCGAGTTAGCGTAGAGATAACGCCCGGCTGCTGCCTGATTCTTATGCTGCTGACACACCCCAATCACATAGGCAAGCTGTACCGCTTCGAAAGGGTCGATGATGTCTAATACAGACTCCTCGACATACCGCTCAAGTAAAGCATCGCTCGCTGTTTCTATTTGCTGCGTATTAAAATCAGTATTGAAATGACTATCTGCTTTCTTATTACTTAGGCTATTTTTTGAGCCAGGCGTGCTATTATTTGGTAGTGCCCACAGGTGACACAATCGCTCAATTTCTGCCTCGACATCCGCCACGCGAATAACCTTACTGTCCGCTAAGGTCGTTAGCCGGGTCATACTGGCGGTTAGGTCACGGAAATTTCCCTGCCAAGTCGCATCAAGGCTAGTAGCAAAAGTCTCATAGCGCTGCCGCGCGGCAGGCTCAAAGCGATATTGCTGCTGTTGCTCACTGCCCAATCTAGCCAGCTCATAATCGATATTGGCAGGTAGGTCTTCTAAGCGGTCTTTTAGCGACGGTAAAAAGAACGTCCACGTATTCAAACGAGCAAATAAATCGGCACGAAACTCGCCATCCGCTACTGCTTGGCGCAAGTCTTTATTGGTACCCGCCATCAGCTGAAAAGACACGCTGACCGGCGTATCGCTACCGACCGGATAGAAACGCTGCTCCTCTAAAGCGGTCAATAACATCGCTTGCTCGTCTAAACCAAGCTCACCGATTTCATCTAAGAATAACAACCCGCCATCAGCCGACTTTAATAAACCGTCCCGACTGCTAGCGGCTCCGGTAAATGCCCCCTTAACATGACCAAACAGCACACTCATAGCGACATCACCGCGTAGGGTGGCACAATTCACCTCGACGAATTTACCTAGCGTATATTTACTCTGCTCCGTGGTTTTAGCCGTTCTCGTAGTGTGGTTACTGGCTTTTTTTAGCGCATAAATTTGCGTAGCCAATTGCGACTTGCCTGCCCCTGTCGCCCCCATTAATAATATTGGCGCAGTTGAGCGCGTGGCTACTTTTTCAATATCAGAGATCAGTTGTTGGTAAGCGGCATTTTGCGTGATTAGATTGGCTTGTAGCGTTTGCCAATGTTGTGCCTTCTCCGCTTCAAAACGCTCACGCAAAGTGTCATAGCGTGACACATCCAAATCAATGGTCTGATAGCGCCCTTGTGGATCCATTTGCTCGGGTTTGGGACAGGGCGAGGTCTGAATCAAGTCGGCAGGGATAAAGCCCGCTTCTACCAATAAGAACCAGCAAATCTGGGCAACGTGGGTACCGGTGGTCAGGTGTAGCAAATATTGCGTATCGTCATTGAAGGCAAAGTCAGCGACAAAGTCATACAGCTCGGCATAGACTTCGGCAAAGTCCCAAGGACTCTCTAGTTTGATATCGTGGCCAATCACCTCCGTAGTGGGACTGACCAAAGCAATATCCGCTACGATAATATCGAACAGCTGCTTATCGCGTTTGCTATATAACAGATGCAGCTCATCGACGAGCATATCATCGTGCAAACATAGGCTGACCGTCGGGCGCCAACGTTGCCAGCGCTTATCATTATAGCCATTGTCTAAGGTGGTGCCGAGGAAGCCGATGACTGCAGTTTTATTGGTCATAGTATTCTTTTATTTTAAAATTACTGCTCTGATTATAGTTATATTTATAGGAGGATAGTTATTTTTCGTTGGGTTTGAATTTTTATGATTAATGGTTTAAAAACATTTAGATAGTATCTCTATCCTGGCTTTAAAGAAGCACAACGCAAAAAAATAGGCAATATCAATAAGGATTTTCTCTTATCAATACTGCCTACTTATAGTGAAAAGACTTAATTTATAAGTAAATTATGCCGCTGGCACCGCGACTTGGGTGGTCCAAATTTCACCTTCACGAGCCGCAATACGTTTATGCTCATCAAAATCTGGCGCAATGCATAAAAATAGTGTCTTACCGTCCTCGCCACCCAACTCACAAGCAAACGTACCAACGTTATGAGAAGTTAAATCAATGGTCTCTACAATCTCGCCCTCTTTTACCCGAATCGCTTGTTGCCCTAAGCAATCAGAAATCCAAACCGCGCCTTCCGCGTCAATGCATGAGCCATCAGGTGCAACGACTGAAGCAGCGGCATAATCTCCAAAGTTAGGACCCGTCGCTAGCGGACCAAACACCGCCCAATCTTGCCGCTCACCCAACATACCATCTTCTAAAATAGCAAATGCCGAGACTCTATTACCAAAGGATTCATTAACGATTAAGGTGTTTTTATCTGGGCTTCTAACTGTCCCATTTGGGAAATACAACTCATCGGCTACCACTTTTAAGCTACGATCTGTGTCTATCATGATAAGACGGGCGGTATCCATATCACCGCCATTCATCAAGTCAAAACCAAAATTGCCCACGTAGCAACGGCCTACTTCATCGACGTACATGTCATTGCAATAGCCCTTAGCAATACCGGATAAATCGGCATACTCTGTTAGGCTACCGTCCTTATTAATCTGCATGACTTTTTTATCTTTCATGGAGACGACTAGCATCGTCCCATCGGGCAGCCAACCCAAGCCTGAGGGTTGGTTAGGTACTTCAGCCACTGTGGTCACCGTACCGTCTAAATCTATGGCATAAACCGCTTTGGTATAAAAATCTGATATCCACAACTTACCATCACGCCATCTTGGCGCTTCGGTATAAGTAAAGCCTGTGGCTAAAGTTTTGAATTCACGTTGACTCATAATAAATCTTCCTTATGTTAAGTAATATAAGCGATCCTGCTTGTTTGGTTCTACTGGTTAAATCTCGATAGATGTCACTTATTCTTTATTCCATTTGTTACTTTGATAAAGCTAGTCGTATACAAGCTAAGGATATAAAAGCTAGCTTTATAAAACGCTGCGATAAATTTGCTCCACATCTTCCACTGTCATATCTCGCGGATTCGTGGCTATTAGTCGCGCAATCTTTTCCACAACTTCGGTAGCCATTGGCAACAAGTCTGCTGCAACCACGCCAAGCTCGTTCAGTCGTGTCGGCATACCGCTTTGTTCGAGAAAGCCTTCTAACGTATCGACAAAAGCATGTGCTGCCGCGACCTCATCAGTAAAGCTTTGCTGGGGCAAGATAACTTGGGCTAATTCCGCATACTGCTGACTGGCAGCTGCAATATTAAAGCGAAATACTGGTCCCATGACGAGCGCATTAGAGTGACCATGAGGGACGTGAAACCTAGTGCCCAAAGGGTAAGACAGTCCGTGTACAGCCGCTACTGAAGCATTGACGAAAGCCATGCCAGCCAAGGTTGAGCCTAGCAGCATATTTTCACGCGCCACTAGGTTTGTCCCGTCTTCGAGAACCGTCATATAGTTCTGCGTTAATAGTTGCAAACCTTTGATAGCTAAGGCATCGGAGATAGGATTTTTTTTAGTGCGACTGGTATAGGCCTCGACACAATGGACCATTGCATCAAGCGCAGGAGCGGCCGTCACATGACGCGGCATACCCACAGTTAGCGTGGCATCAAGTAAAGCAATATCAGGCAGTAATTTTGCAGAATAAATAGCTTTTTTATCGCCAGCATCCCCTGTTAATACCGAGACAAAAGTTACCTCGGAACCAGTGCCTGCTGTAGTAGGCACAGCAATTAACGGCAAGCGCTCACCAGTGGCCTGCTCCACACCCACCATGTCATCTAATGACTGGCTAGAGTGCATCGCTAACGCTACGATCTTAGCCGTATCCATGGAGCTGCCGCCACCCAAACCAATCACGACATCTGCATTGATATCCTGACCTACAGCGACGGCTTCACGGACGACACTATAAGGCGGATCTGCTTGTACTTGATCGTATATAGCCACAGTAAAGCCCGCTTGCCGTAGGGACTCTGCGGCTTGCTCAGCATATCCGCATTGCGTGATACCGGGATCCGTCACTATCAAAGCTGCTGGTTCAGTAGGTTGTTTTGATAATAAGCTCAAAGCCAGTGCGCCAAGCTCATCGCTTAGCCCACCAGATTTACAGACTATCTTTGGGGCGGTCAAAAAAGTCATATTTAACATTGAACATTCCTTGTTCGAAACCGTTTAAGGCAAAAAAGCCCAATCATCATACTAACAAGATAACTGGGTCCAATTGCTAATTATTGTAGTTCTTGATGGCTATTACCTACATCAAGTTATTCTCTTTTAACCACTCAATATTATGCTTTTTCAGTGCTTCAATTTCAGCATCCATAAAGGCTTTGCTCTTGCCCGGTTGCTTGGCTGTAGCATAGCTATAAAGCGCAATACCTAACACGGTCCAACCCAAGAAGATCCACCACTCGATACCGGCTAACGCTGAAGGCATGCCTGGGAGATACAAAATGAGCAAGCCCAAACTTAATATGACGGTCAAAAATCCTATTGGCTTGCCTGCAGGGACTTTAAACGGACGCACCATATTCGGCTCGCGGTAACGCAGCACCAAGAAAGAGATGGCGACACATGTATAAGCGATAACAATCCCAAACCCACCAGCATCTACAATCCAAACTAACATTTTGCGTCCGAATAAAGGCGCTAGTGTGGCCAGACCACCAATCAATAAGATAGCGTTGACGGGGGTATTGTATTTTGGATGAATTTTGGCCAAAAAGCTCGGCAACATGTGGGATTGAGCCATGGCATAAAGTAAGCGACTGCCGCCAATTAAGAAGGCATTCCAACTGGATAGGATACCTAAGACGCCACCGACGACCAGTAAGATACCTGCCCATTTACCGCCCCAAGCATTGGTCATAGCGTCTGCCGTAGCTAGGGTGGAGTTTTGTGCTTCGATTAACGGTAAGGTACGGCCTACACTCCAAGCCACGCCGATGTACCAAAGAACCGCTATCACTAACGAGATAATCAAAAACTTACCGATAGCAGGACGGGTCAGGTCAATCTCTTCTGCGGCCTGCGGAATCACGTCAAAGCCAACAAACATGAAGGGCACCATGACGATGACCGCCATCATACCGCCAATGCCACCGATAAAGGCTGGTGCCTGTACTGCGGTAGAGTTTTCTGGGCTATAAAGGATAGCACCGATAAATAGTAGCAAACCGACGAACATAATGCCCATTACCGCCAGTTTTTGGAACCAAGCACTGACCGCGACGCCGCGAATATTCAACCAAGTGACCAACACCGAGCCGAGCATACCGACGGCGACCCAAGACGCATAGACGTCCCAGCCCGCGACATTCCACAGCAGGCCTTGGTTATAATTGGGGATAAAGTATTCGACGACCGTGGGTAAGGCAACCGCTTCGAAAGCCACGACGGACAGATAGCCGAAGAGGATACTCCAAGAGCAAATAAAGGAGATATGCACGCCTAATGCTCTATGGGTATAGGTGTGTTCCCCACCGGTTAAGGGCATAGAGGCTGCGAGCTCGGCATAGGTCACGCCAATTAGAATAACGGCGAAACCTCCTAATATGAAGGCCGATATAGCCCCCCAAATACCGGCCGAAATAACCCAACCGCCTGCGAGTACTACCCAGCCCCAGCCCACCATAGCGCCAAAAGCCAGGGCGATGATATCGAGCTTGCCGAGTGATTTTTTTAATCCAGACATAATCATTCCTTTGCTTATGATTTCATTTTAATTTAAGTCATAGTCTGCTATATCAGGGCTCTATATATTTCAAATAGTGAAAGTAGCTATAGAGATACTGGGTATAGCTCATAAGTCAGTCAGAGAATGCATCAACATCCTGTGACGCATTTTTTCAATGTAATTTTTCAATGTAACAGCGTTAACTGCAGTAATAGTGTTAACTGCGGTAATAGTGTTAACTGCGGTAATAGCGTTAACTGCGCCCTATTTATGCAAAATTATGCGATTTTAGAGGGCAAAAAGGGCAGGATGCTATCAACTGAAGGGGCCTACTTGTGAGGTAGTAGCTCCTTATAACACCTGCCCTTACGGACTTATCTATTTAAAAATTTACAGCGGCCTATAGCGCAGCTTTAATAATCGCTAAGCCTTCTTCTAATACTGCATCCGATACCGTTAATGGCACCATGATGCGCATAGAGTTGCCATAGCGGCCACAAGAGGCTAGCAGTAGACCTTGAGCAAAAGCGGCATTTTTTAGATCCGCAGCGGTGGCAGGGTCTGGCTTGCCTTCGCTATCGACCAAGTCAAAGGCCAACATAGCGCCTTTATGACGAATATTGCCAATCTTAGGGCTGTTTAAATCGGCTAAGAAACCAGCGATTTTGTCGCCTAGAATTTGGCTACGCTCAAGTAAATTTTCTTCTTCAATCACTTCCATAACGGCTAGGGCTGCGACACAGGCTAATGGGTTACCGGCATACGTTCCGCCTAGGCCACCAGGTTGTGGCGCGTCCATGATTTCAGCACGACCAATCACCGCAGAGATAGGGAAACCACCTGCCAAGCTCTTCGCACTGGTCATCAAGTCCGGCTCAACGCCCAATTGCTCAGTAGCGAATAAGGTGCCGGTACGACCAAAGCCTGATTGTACTTCGTCAAAAATCAATACGATGCCATGCTCGTCGCAAATTTGGCGCAGGGCTTTTGCAAAAGAAGGCGTCACTTGGTGAAAGCCACCCTCACCTTGGACAGGCTCTATAATCATCGCTGCCACATCGCTTGGATGGATATCGGCTTGGAAAATCATGTCTAAGCTGCGTAATGCTTCTTCTTCAGACACGCCAAGCTCTGGCGCTGGGAAGGCGGCATGATGGATAGAGGCTGGCATAGGGCCAAAGTTGTTTTTGTAAGGAATGACTTTACCGGTCAGACCCATACACATCATAGTACGACCATGCCAACCGCCGACGAATGAGATAACGCCGTGACGTTTGGTGCTAGCACGAGCAATCTTGATGGTGTTTTCGACCGCTTCAGCGCCGGTAGTAAAGAGGACGGCTTTTTTAGCGCCACTGATAGGGGCTTTTTCACATAGCTTTTCTGCCAAGGTGACATAGCTGTCGTAGTTGACGATTTGGGCAGCCGTGTGAGAAAACTTATCCAATTGCTCATGCACGCGTTGGGTAATCTTAGGGTGCGTATGGCCAGTATTTAGTACTGAGATACCGCCAATAAAATCGATATAGCGGTTGCCCTCTACGTCCCATAGCTCTGCATTTTCAGCACGCTCAGCGAAGATAGGGAAAGCCACGCCTAAGCCTTTAGGCAGGACAGCTTGGCGGCGCTCAAGTAGAGATTTATTAGTGAGAGTACTCATAGTGACATCCTTTTACAGAGATAGTAATGATAATTTATTGTGAATGAATCGCTTGGGTTACAGGTCTACATATGCCTGTATTAATGTCGACCTCCTAGCCAGCATGGCAACTTAAACCGCCAGCTAAGAGACCTTAAGTCAGTCCTTAGCTAATATCTTGGCACCAATATTTGGTAACCACATATTCTTCTAGACCATATTTCGAGCCTTCACGGCCAAAGCCAGACTGTTTTACGCCACCAAATGGGGCTACTTCCGTAGAGATTAAGCCGGTGTTTTGACCGACCATACCGTACTCTAAGCCTTCACAGACACGCCATGAGCGGCCTAAATCTTGGCTGTAGAAATATGCTGCGAGACCATAGATAGTATCGTTGGCCGCGGCAATGGCTTCCGCTTCTTCGCTAAAGGTAAAGATAGACGTGATGGGGCCAAAGATTTCTTCGGAAGCAATGTCCATATCTTCAGTGATGTCGCTGATGACCGTAGCTTCAAAGGTTAATTTAGAAGCGTCGTCTTCTTGACCACCGGTGATGAGTTTTGCGCCTTTATCTAGGGCATCTTGTAATAGACTTTTGACCTTATCTAACGCCTTTTGGTTGATTAAAGGACCAATATCGACGCCCTCTGTCATGCCATCGCCTACTTGCAAAGCTTTGACTTTTTTGACGAAGATATCGAGGAACTCTTCTTTGATACTGTCTTGTAGATAGATACGGTTAGCGCACACACAGGTCTGACCTGCATTGCGGTATTTAGCTGCGATTAACCCATCAGCCGCTTTTTCTAAATTGGCGTCGTCAAACACGATAAAGGGAGCATTACCCCCTAACTCTAAAGAGAGTTTTTTGATAGTATCAGCACATTGCGCCATCAGCGTGCGGCCGACTTCAGTAGAGCCCGTGAAAGACAGCTTATGGACACGGTTGTCTTGAGTTAGCACTTCGCCGACGACAGAAGATTTACCCGTGACGACTTGCAAGACGCCTTTAGGAATACCGGCTTGAATAGCCAGCTCACCGAGAGCCAATGCCGATAATGGGGTTTCCGTAGCAGGTTTAACAATCATAGTGCAGCCTGCTGCTAGCGCCGGACCTGCTTTACGAGTAATCATAGCTGCCGGGAAGTTCCACGGGGTAATAGCGGCACACACCCCTACTGGCTGCTTTAATACGGTAATACGCTGTTCGGTCTTGCCCGCAGGAATAGTATCGCCATAGATGCGCTTGCCTTCCTCGGCAAACCAGCGGATAAAGCTGTTGGCATAGCCAATTTCACCACGCGACTCTTTTAGTGGCTTGCCCTGCTCAGCGGTCATTAATACAGCTAAGTCTTCTAAGTTTTCGTCGATTAGATCGGCCCACTTATTGAGCAATTGGCTGCGCTCGCCAGCAGTTTTGGCGGCCCATTCAACTTGCACTTCATAAGCAGCATTGACGGCTTGCTCAACTTGAGCTTTGCTTAAGCTTGGCACCTCGCCCACTTTGTCGCCATTAAAAGGGTTGATGACATCAATGAGGCTATTATCAGCGGCATCGATCCAGCCCGTATCGGCAGTGCCGACCAGACACTGAGACTTGAGTAGTGAGGTATTTTTAAGGGTAATCACGATAACACTCCTTGTGTTAATTATTATCATTGCGCAGCGCTGTCACTGCAGGTGCATCTAACAGGTGCGCATAAATAGAGTCATAGCTTAGAGAGGATAGGTGTTTAGGTATCAAGGTGTCAGGAGGGGTTATGGCTTTACGCAACTTCCCAGTCACACTTTTAATCCTATCCGTAGTCTTAACCGACTATACTAATTCAATATACTGAATCCGTATCTCATATATGGAATAGGTTTATTATAGGGTGCTTATCAGGCGCTTTGCAATAGCCAATTGCTACTGATTTACTTTTATTTAGTTTTTTTTGCTTACGACTTATTTACTGGTTATAGGATATTAATTTTGAAAGCTACCGTTACTGTGCCTGCTATAGATAAAATGTGCCTTATCTTAGACTTACTCACCACTAGCCCCTATCCTTTAACTTCTGCAGAGATAGCTACCCAACTTGAGCTGCCAAAGAGCAGTACGCACAATATTTTGCAGAGCTTATTGGGCAAACACTTGGTGTTTAAAGACCGAGATAATCGCTTTCAATTGGGCTCCTATCTGTTGTATTGGGCGGGTAAATATGAGCAACAGCATAACTTCATCCAAGTTTTTCATGAGCAAATCACTCACCACCCTATCTTGCTAAAACACACTGTCACCCTATCTAAACTCGATGGTAATGAAGTCGTGTTTCTAGCCTGTCATGAGTCTCCAGCTCCGCTAGGCTTTACCTTTCACGCTGGCGTGCGGGTACCCGCGCCCTTTTCAGCTACCGGCAAAGCTATGCTCGCCACTTTTGAAGACGCCACTTTAGCGCAGATGTTTGCTAGCGCTATGCCCAAGCCGATGACCTGCTATAGCGTCAATACTTTAGACAAGCTGTACGCCGAGCTCGATGAGGTCAGACGCACGGGTATTTCATTAGATGATGGTCAGTTAAGAGAGGGTATGTATTGTATAGGCACTTGTATTCTCGACAGTTATGGCAAGCCTATAGCGGGAATGGCCATAAGCTTTTTAAAAGACGAGTACCTATTGCACAAGGATCAAGTCAGCCAAGAGTTATTATTACTAGCGGAAGGTATTAAACAGAACCTTGGGATTAAAACCACTGCTGAGCTTTAAGGCATAGGGAGTTATTACTAAGCATTGGTGAATAAGGCTCTATTAATAAATCTTATTCACCCTGTTATTTCATCAAATGACCTGCCGATCCTGCAAAGTTTGAATCTCAGCCGCACTCAGCCCTAATTGGGTTAAAGTCTGCTGCGTTTGCTCCCCAAGAGCAGGTGGCGGCGTCCGATATTGCACCGGTGTCGCTGAGAGCTTAATCGGATTGCCCAGTACCCGAATAGGACTGTCGGCAAAGCTCACCACCATATTGCGGGCTTGCACCTGCGGCATGGCAAGGGCTTCGGTCACATTATGAATCGGACCGCACGGGACCTTAGCGGCTTGCAGCACTTCCAGCCAATGCTCACGCGTGTTGCTGGCAAAGACCTCATTAAATACTGCAGTTAAGGTGTCGCGATTGGCCACTCGTTTAGGGTTGGTCATATAGCGCTCTTCTAAATGCAGCTCTAGACCTAGCGCTTCACAAATCCTGCCAAACTGTACATCGTTACCACAAGCTAAGATGAAATGATTATTATCACCGGTCGCAAAGACTTGATAAGGCGTGATATTCGGATGGGCATTGCCCAGTCTGGGCGGGGTGGTATTGGTCGCCAATTGATTCATACCGATATTGGCCAACATCGCAATAGCACTATCGAGCAGCGCCACATCAACGTGTTGCCCTTGGCCTGAATGCTGCCGGGCTAGCAGAGCCGCTTGGATACCAATGGTCAGCTGCAATCCTGAAAATAAATCTACCACGGCCACCCCCACCTTATGCGGCTCACCATCGGCAGGCCCAGTAATGCTCATGAGCCCAGAAAGCCCTTGGATAATATAATCGTAGCCCGGTTTATGGGCATCGGGACCGGTCTGACCAAAGCCAGTGAGTGAGGCATAGATTAAGCGTGGATTGATAGCTTTTAAAGACTCGTAGTCGAGGCCGTATTTTTTCAGCCCGCTTACCTTGAAGTTTTCGACCAGCACATCGCTCTCAGCCGCCAATCTTTTTAGCAGCGCTTGCCCCTCAGGTTTGGTCATATCTACTGTGATAGATTGCTTGTTACGGTTGATGGTCGCAAAGTAAGCCGAGGTACCATCTTTAAACGTCGGTGGCTGCCAATGTCGCGTCTCATCTCCGGTCACAGGCCGCTCTACTTTGATGACGTCTGCCCCTAAATCAGCGAGCACTTGCGTACAGGTCGGTCCCGCCAAAACCCGCGATAAATCCAACACCTTAATCCCTGCCAGCGCTTGCGGTGCAGCAGCTTGTTGCTCGCTAGTCTTAGTGTCAGTAGCATTCTCTGGCATCATATCAGCATCCATACTTATCTCACCTACATCTAAACCTGGCTATTAAAATCAGCTCTGAAAATCTATAAATTGGGATGGCGCCAAAGCCCTGTTGACGCCAGTTATCATTAAAACTAATAGCTTATAAACAGGTTAATGCGGACAACGCTGTCCCATTGTTACGCTCTAAGCAAAGGCTGGAATACCCGTCTGCGCACGCCCTAGGATGAGCGCATGAATGTCATGGGTACCTTCATAAGTATTCACGGCTTCCAAGTTCATCACATGACGGATGACGTGGTATTCATCAGAGATACCATTACCGCCGTGCATATCGCGTGCGACTCTGGCGATGTTCAGCGCTTTGCCGCAGTTATTGCGCTTAATTAAAGAAATCATCTCAGGCGCCGCATTGTGCTCATCCATCAAGCGCCCTATTCGCAGTGCCGCCTGTAGTCCTAACGCAATCTCAGTCTGCATATCAGCTAATTTCAACTGCACCAACTGGGTAGCGGCTAACGGACGATTGAACTGTTTGCGATCGAGCGTATATTGACGTGAGGCCTCCCAGCAGAATTGTGCTGCGCCCATTGCGCCCCAAGCGATGCCATAACGGGCTTTGTTTAAGCAACCAAATGGTCCCTTGAGACCACGGATATCAGGGAAGGCGTTTTCTTCGGGGACAAACACATTGTCCATGACGATTTCACCAGTGACAGAAGCTCGCAGCGAGAACTTACCTTCAATTTTTGGTGTACTTAGTCCTTCCATACCACGCTCTAAGACGAAACCACGAATCTGCCCTTCGTCATCTTTCGCCCAGACGACAAACACATCCGCAATAGGACTATTGGTAATCCACATCTTATTGCCTTTGAGCTGATAGCCGCCGTCAACCGCTTTAGCACGCGTCGTCATTGACCCAGGATCAGAGCCTGAATCGGGCTCAGTCAGACCAAAACAGCCCACGTATTCTCCCGTCGCAAGCTTAGGTAAGTATTTTTGCTTTTGCGCTTCGGTACCATACGCCCAGATAGGGTGCATCACCAAGCTCGACTGCACACTCATCGCCGAGCGATACCCTGAGTCGACCGCTTCCACTTCTTTAGCAATCAGCCCATAAGCCACACTCGACAGACCTGCACAGCCATAACCGTCGATAGTCACGCCGAGCAAGCCTAGCTCGCCCATCTTTAACATGATATCGCGGTCAAAGGTCTCATTACGGTTGGCGTCTTTAATCCCCGGCATCAACTCGTTTTGACAAAAGCTACGCGCAGAATTCTGCACCATCTTTTCTTCTTCGGTGAGTTGATCGTGTAATAAAAACGGGTCGTTCCATTCAAAAGTAGGCTTGCTATGGTTGGACATCGCTATCTCCCTGTTAATGTCGTCATGTCTATGATGGTGATATGAATCATTGGTTGAACGTGATAAAAGTTATTAATAAATATGGCTTGCCGGTAAAGTAAAAACGCTTTAAACTGGCTTTAGTTCCGCATTGCGAAACTTAGTTTCATTTAATAAAACTATTAAAGCAGAAGCTATCCGTGAAGTAAAGATAATTGCGCTGCATAAAGGTAATAAAATTACTGCTGTAACATTTTTGAAGGGAAATAAAAGTTATGACTAATGAGCTAGCCACTGCCCCTACCCTGCGTAATACCACGTTGAGTGAGACGATTGCCGCGACCCTTGAGCAAGCTAAAGTGATCGAGGACCGTGCTTTTGTGAGTGCTTTAGGCCGTGGGATGCTCGTACTCAGTGTGTTTGAACATGAGCAGTCGCTGACCCATCAGCAGATTTGTGCCGCGACTGGCTTGGCAAAGGCGACTGTAAGCCGCTTGATTCACACCTTAGAGTTATTGGATTTATTAAAACGCACTGAGGATGAGCGCTACCAGCTGGCAAAGAGTTTGCTGAAGCTAAGCAGCAGCGCGTGGAGTCGCTATAATTTAGTAGATGATGCTATGCCGCTACTGAGAGAGTTTGCGCGGCAGCATCAAGTCTCCGTCAATATTGGTACCGAAGTTGAAGGGGAAATCCGCTATGTAGCCTGTTGCCGCAGCCCTGCCCGCCTCGCTGTCAACCTATCTGTGGGCTCCTCCGTACCCATTGCCGACACCGCTATTGGTCGCGCCTATTACGCTGTACTGCCGCAAAGTCAGCAGCAGCAACTTATCAACAGCCTATCACTATCCACTGCTCTAGCAGACCGCAACCAAGCCGCAGAAATACTAGCTTTAAGCTCGCAGAAGTATGCCCAACAAGGCTATTGCTTATCGGATGGTGAATTTTCGCCCGATATTTTAGCCATAGCTGTGCCATTATTCGATCGTGCTACTGGTAAATACGCCCATGCCTTGAATGCCAGCGTGCCAAAGGCCAATTGGTTAGCGGAGGATTACGTTGATTATATTGTGCCAAAGTTACAGAACTTGGCTTTGCAGATAGAAAGCCTTTAAAAAAAGAGAAGCTGAAAACTTTCCTTATTCAGCGAGCGAGCTGTGCGGTTAAAACCTCCTTAAATAGCTCTCGCCTAAATATATAAAATTATATAAAGATAGAAATTTAACTATTTTTCTAAACCCATTACTAGTGCTCAAAAAATATAGAAAATTCCTATTTAAAATTTTTATATAATAAAATCAACTACTTGTTAAAAATAATAATTATAAAATATAAGTTGGCACAGCTTTCGCAACCTATATAACAAGTGGAGAAGATTGAATGATTAATAATTAAGATTAAGGAGCAGACCATGCAACCCACTACTCATAGCGTGATTCAGGAAGGTGGTACCCCGATCCGCCTTTGGACCGATGGCGTCCCTGTCGAAGAGCAAGCCCGCGAGCAATTGATCAAGACCTCGCAAATGCCTTTTATTTATAAATGGATGGCGGTAATGCCAGACGTGCATCTCGGTATGGGCGCAACTATCGGTAGCGTCATCCCTACCAAAGAAGCGATTATCCCTGCGGCGGTCGGCGTGGATATCGGCTGCGGCATGATGGCGGTGCAAACCACCCTAACCGCTAACGATTTGCCGGATAACCTGCGTGGTCTACGTATTGAGTTAGAAAAAGCTATTCCGCATGGTCGTAGTGCTACCCGTGGTCGCGGATCGAACCGTGATGTGGGCGCTTGGTCCAACCCGGATGGGACGGTAAAAGCAGGTTGGGCAACCTTGGTCGATGACTTTAACTACTTGTGCCAAAAGCACCCCAAGTTGAAGAACACCAATAACCTGAACCATCTGGGTACTTTGGGTACAGGTAACCACTTCGTCGAAGTGTGCCTAGATGAGACCAACCAAGTTTGGATTATGCTGCACTCCGGCTCTCGTGGTGTGGGTAATGCTATCGGTCGCTACTTTATCGAGTTGGCGCGAGAAGATATGCGCAAATGGTTTATTAACTTGCCGGACAAAGACCTAGCCTATTTCGCTGAAGGTACGGCGCACTTTGAAGACTACTGGTTTGCCGTGGGTTGGGCGCAGCGTTTCGCCTTTAAGAACCGTGAAATCATGATGGAAAACGCTATCAAGGCCCTACGCGAAGTGATTACTAAACCGTTTGAAGCACGAGTGAAAGCGGTTAACTGTCACCACAACTATGTGGAAAAAGAAGAGCATTACGGTGAATCGGTTTTTGTGACACGTAAAGGTGCTGTTCGTGCCCGCGTTGGCGAATACGGCATTATCCCGGGTTCGATGGGTGCGAAATCCTTTATCGTAAAAGGTAAAGGGAATGAGGAGTCGTTTTGCTCCTGCTCGCACGGTGCTGGTCGCGTGATGTCACGTACCGAAGCGAAAAAACAATTTACAGTCGCTGATCAAATAGCCCAGACTTCAGGCGTAGAATGTCGTAAAGATGCTGCGGTGATTGATGAGATTCCGGCAGCGTACAAAGACATCGATGCAGTGATGAATGCGCAACGTGACTTGGTAGAAGTGGTGCATACTCTCCGTCAAGTAGTATGCGTAAAGGGCTAAAATCATGACAAAAATAATAAATTTATTGGACTTTATAATACAAATCCATTTAGAGAAAAAGCCTATCATTTGGCATGAAGCACCTTTTCATACCGGTAGAGAAAGCACTGTGGTGACTTTCTATCAAAATCTGTATAAACAGGTGAAACGTCGCACTAAAGCCTTATGTTATGTAGAACCAGACAGTTATAGCTCAGGCTATGCGTCTTTTTATGACGCTTGGTTCTATAAAGAGACGCCTGACTTTGATAATAAGTTTGCCGCTGATATTGAGAGCTACGAAGGGCTAGTCGTCCTTGTGCATAAACACTTACCTTACTATGTGTTTATGCAAGGGTCAAAGTCATGGAAAACTGCTGATCCTGCCAGCCGCAGTAGCTACCTTCCCAGTCGTAAATTGGTAGATAAATTAACCAATGATGCAGTGGCAGGACTGGCTATAGAGGTCGAAAAGATATTGACTGCCAAGGGGTTGAGGCGTCTAAAGCAAGCAGCGTTAGATACTCCGCTAGATATAGGAGTCACCATTCCCACGGTATTAACAGATGATTATGTGTCTTTTTATGATGGGCTTTTTTATTGGGAGGATTGAGGGTTTTTGGTGGGGATGGGAATGGCAGAGGTGCCTTTATTAAAAGCGAGGCCTCTATTAAATAAGAACGTAGCGTGTGGTTAGCGCTAGCGTATTTTTCATATGGATTTATATTTAGAAGCCATAAAAAAAGGTACTACTAGACTAGCAGCACCTTAAATAACAGCTCAATCTTTGACTTAACGGCAGCTAAACTTATAGCCATTGAGATTGATACTACCACCGGCTTTTATGTTCGGCTCAATACTTGCGCCACCACTAGCTGAACAATCCAAATTCAAACGCTTCCCATCAGAATTATTGAAGGTATTGATAGGGATGATGCAGGATTTGCCTTTAGTACCATATATATTAACGCCCTCTTTCTTACACGTAGTCGTGACAGAGGGATTAATAGGATTTACTGGAAGGGCATCGGTAGCTATCAGCTTACAGTTAGCCGCACAGGTTTTATCGTCTTTACATAACTTATAGGCGGGTTCAGAGGAACAAGTATATCTATTGCCCGTGGGTAACGTCATATTGCCAATATAGCCGCTACTATTAGCCTCTGACGAACTATCACTTTCACCACCGCAAGCAGCTAGAACTAAAGCAGAACAGGCGACTAAGACACTGAGAACTTTTTTCAATTTAAATTCCTTATAAAAAGTATAACTACTCGAAATATGTTGATTATACTTATGAATTTATTTAAATAAAACCAGATTATTAGTTGAAATCTAAATATAATTTTAACAAAAATTAAAAATATTATAAGTATCGAGGAGAATCAAAATGAAACTAGCAGAAGCCCTACTAATCCGCAGTGATATGCAAAAAAAGCTTGCTCAGCTAAAAGCACGCATTAAGAATAATGTTAAAGTACAAGAAGGCGATACGCCCAGTGAAGACCCCAACGAGCTCTTGCTGCAAGCCAGCCAAATTATCACTGAGCTAAACGCTTTGATTGAACGCATTCACCGGACCAATGCCATTGCTAAGACGGATAAAGGTCAATCGATGCTCACCTTATTGGTGGATCGCGAAACCTTGGAGATGCGGCATAAGCTATTGCTTGAGGCTATCGAAGCGGCGCATGGTGAGGTAGACCGCTATAGCCCGCGTGAGATAAGGTGGAATGTGATGGTCTCGATCTCTGGTCTACAAAAGCAAGCGGATGATATCGCGATGAAACTTCGCCAGATTAACCTGATTATCCAGTCGAATAATTGGCAGATTGAGTTGGTCGACTAGACCGTTAACACCGAATTTTAAGAATTTTCCCATCGGCTAATCTAAGTCGAAGGAATACCAGTTTGGAACCGACTGGGCGAGTGTCAGACCCCTTACTAAGCCAAGCAGGGGGTTGAAAATATACTGCTAGGCTCGGCTACACGTTGCGGGCAGGCGTACCTTTTACAACTCATGCCCCGAACTAGTCACTGGTCATAAGTTACACTTTAGACCTTACTACCAGGCACTGACGGTCGGTTTCAATATTTTTTACTTAGGGCATCTCTGGAAATCCTCCATTGCTCTCCTTTTATAAACGAGAGTATAACTGCGAATCCTCCCTAACCCTCCTTTAGAAAAGGAGGGAATATTCTTGCGAAACTTCATTTGTAGTAGTTAACACAGAGTCTTTGTTAGCTCAGATTAAAAGCTGCATTGAATGCTGAAGGCTCCGTAGGCTGTGGCTTTAGCCCAGCATATTTTAATAGCGCTATTTGGCGTAGGGTGCGGCCCCCGCACCATTTAGAAAGTTATTGGTTAACTTGGGTGAATATTTTTTTAAACCTACTCTCAGTAGTCTTAAAGAAATAACTACTCAATTTTTAATATAGCCAAATGAATGTTTTCATATATCGGTGCGCCGAGCGCACCCTACAAAGAATAGACAAGGATTAATTATGAGAAAGGTTTTCACACTATCGTTTGTTTTTTTATTACCATTTGAATTGTCATCATGCGCAACTAGTAACCTAAGCTTACAACCAAGTATGGAGCACTCAGTAAAACAAGCTGAACAAGAAGTGCGAGATGCTCAAATGGCATCACAAATTGCTTCTGAATACTCACCTTGGGAATATGTTGGTAATTCCGTGGGGGGTTTCAAATATTACGTAAATACTAAATCTATAAAAAAATATAACCAGTACGAAGCTGTAAATTACGGAAATGGAAATATAGACTTCGCTAGCTCACATATGCAAGCTTGGTGGAAGATAGTAAGCCCTACAGGAGAATATACTCAGACCCAAACCTATTTTTATTGTGATAAAAATTCATCAAAAGATATTAGCTCTGTCAGATACTCTAGCTCAGATGAATTTATTAATAACAACAAAGTAAGCAAGCTAGTAAGTTACGTTATACCAGATACAGTTTTCTCTGATATATCCAATATTGTATGCACCTTACCTACCTCAAGACATTAAACTGGCCAATACAATCAAAATTAAATGCAGCAAAATCCAACTCAGAATGTGGCGAATTTTAAGAGTATGATAGATAATTTTTAAGCACCAATTTTTGCTCAACAACGGACCGTATTTATGAAAATATTGCAATCTCGATTTTTTAAAGCCCGCAGACTGCTGACGCTGACCAGTGACTCCCCATGTTTGGTGACCGCGCAGGAGGATGAGCGTCAGTATTTGAGTAAGTACAACCCGTTTGAGTCCCTACTCGATGATATCCTGCCGGGTGTGTATACGGGCAATGCCAGCCTAGTAATCCCTGTCAATTTACTCGAAGAGTTTGCGCGCTGCACAGATTTTTATACCGTCAACTATGATATGAAGCTGAACCAATGCTATGACGGGGAGCTGTGCTATTTTCACCCTGAGCTTGAAGTGTTTATCTTAGCAAACATGGACTTATCCAACGAATACGATGAACGTATCAAGCAAGACGGCATGCTGAAGATTAGCAACGTCTATTACGAGTCGATTAATCCGCAAGCGCCCGCCAATATGAATACGTTATTTGACCGCTATTTGCAAAAGTATGAGTCGGATGACGCCAAGGTATCGATTCTGCTAAAAGAGACCCACGGTCTAGTATTTAAGACCCATCGTATCAAGCCGTATTCGCTAAAGCTAAATTTGATGTATAACGAAGATTTTGCCCCAGTTCATGAGCACATCAAGAATAAACTGGCCAATGACAATAAAGGCGTAGTGCTGCTGCATGGTATCGCCGGCTCAGGTAAAACCAACTACATCAAGTGGTTGACCAGTCAGGTGCCCAACAAACAGTTTATCTTTGTGCCGACCAATATGATCAGCTATCTGACCGACCCTGAGTTTATGTCGATGCTGATTGATAATAAAAATTCAATCTTGGTGCTCGAGGATTGCGAAAACTATATCGCCGAACGTACCGCAGATGATGTGAATACCGATGTGGTCTCGTCGATTTTGAACATTGCTGATGGCATGCTCTCCGACATTTTAGAATGCCAGTTTATCTGTACCTTTAACTCGGACATTTCCAAGGTGGATGAAGCGCTGCTGCGTAAAGGTCGCTTAATCGCTGAGTATAAATTTGGCTTGCTCGCTACCGAGAGAGCCAATGATTATCTGGCCTCCATCGATAGTGAGCTGCGTGTTGAGGTGCCGATGTCACTAGCCGAGCTGACCAATATCGAAGAGATGAGCTATAAAGAAGTGGTGAAAGAAATGAAGATTGGCTTTCTTTAGGGTCTAGAAACCCTGCTAACGAAACCCCCTCCATACCTCCCCTAATTAGATGGGGAGACAAAAGCTCCGAAGTCCTCCCTTGGTGAGAAAAGATATCAGAAAATCATAGATTTTCTCTTGCGGCAGGGAAAGTGTCTCCCAGACACTTTCTATATCCTGCCTCAGGGTTTGGGTGGGGTTAAAGCAATTATTAAGAGTAGCAACAACAATATAGGCAGTAAAGATGTCAGCAATAAAAGAAAAAGTCCTAAAAATAGACGGCAGTACTGGCGAAGGTGGCGGGCAGATTATCCGTACCGCCCTAGCTTTGTCGATGCTGACCGGCACGCCTATTGAGATTAATAATATCCGTGCTGGCCGAGCTAAACCCGGCTTAATGCGCCAGCATTTGATGTGTGTGCAGGCATCGCAACAGATATCTAATGCTAAAGTTTCGGGTGCACACTTGGGCAGTACAGCGTTTAGTTTTGCACCTAACGACATTACTTCGGGCGATTATACTTTTGATATTGGTTCAGCTGGGAGTACCAGTTTAGTTCTGCAAACTGTCTTGCCTGCTCTACTCTTTGCTAATTCTACGACAGCGACCTTAAATGACCCTACAGCTGCCACCATAACGATTAAAGGCGGTACGCATAATCCCCTAGCCCCCACTACAGACTTTTTACAGCTGGCTTTTATTCCTGCTATTGCCAAACTGGGCATGCAAGTCGCTATCGAGTTAGGACAGACTGGCTTTGCGCCATTGGGTGGTGGTGAGATTATCGCTACGATTCAACCCTTTGTCCGCCGCGCTGGTACCGCTCCCTTTAAACTGAGCAAACGCAGTGATTTAGTTGCTATAAGACTCGTAGCAAGCAATTTAAACCTCGACTATGATATCTGCAAGCGCGAACTTTCTAGCGCCACCGCCTGTTTGTTAGATGCCGGCATCGATGACGCCGTAATTACTAGCAAGTGCGCCAAATTAACCGGCATTGGTGAAGGCAATACTTGTTATGCGGTAGTAGAGCATCAGGTAAAGGGTACGGCAAACGCCAGTCCTCATACTAACAAAGTACACCATGAAGTTTTTTCTCTGTTAGGAGAAAGGCGCACTTCAGCAGAAAATATGGGCAACCGCTTGGCAGGTATGGTTAAACGTTATTTACTAGATAGCGATGCCTTAGTTGATGAGTATTTAACAGACCAGCTATTATTGCCCCTAGCCTTAGCGGGTGGTGGGGAATTCACAGCGCGCACGATTAGTCGACATACGGAGACACAAGCTTGGCTGATTCAGCAGTTTTTACCCGTGGATATCCAAATATCCCCAATCAATGCCAATAAGTCATTGATAAAAATTATTAGCTAAAGATTAGTTGGGGTCTTTTCCCTTTTTGCCGGTTAATTACTGAGACGTTATTTGTTAAGATAGCGCCTTTATCATTAATCTGACCTTTATTATGACTGTTGCCGCTACTACCGCTAATTCTACAGACCAAAAACCTGCCTCTGCAACGCTTGACACACCCCAAGACACCCACGACCAAAATGCCGTTGTCCTACTTTCAGGGGGCTTAGATTCGGTCACCTGTTTGTATTGGGCCAAAGCGCGTTATGCACAGGTCACAGCCGTCAGCTTTAATTATGGTCAGCGTCATAATAGCGAATTGGTCGCGGCCAAGCAGATCGCCGAGCAAGCAGGGGTGTCCCACCGTATTATCGATATTGATATCGCACAATTGGGCGGCTCCTCACTGACCGACCATACGATGAGTGTGCCCGATAGCGACGCAGATAAATTCCCTACTCATACTGACAGCATTGATAACGACGCTATTCCAAACACTTACGTGCCAGCGCGCAATACTATCTTTTTATCCTATGCCCTAGCCGTGGCCGAAGTCGCTGACGCCAACCATATTGTCATTGGAGTGAGCTCGGTCGATTACTCAGGCTATCCGGATTGCCGCCCTGAATATATCCATGCTTTTGAAGTGATGGCCAACCTTGCCACCAAGGCAGGAGTAACAGGACACAAATTACATATCCAAACACCGTTACAACAGCTCTCCAAAGCACAAACCATCGAACTTGGGGTATCCTTAGGGGTAGACTACTCGCAAACTATCTCTTGCTATCTAGCGGACTTAGCAGGACAAGCTTGTGGCAGCTGTGACAGTTGTACTTTGCGCAAGCAAGGCTTCCAAGATGCCGGTATTGCTGACCCGACTCACTATGCTAGCTAACCCTTGAGCATGAGTGACTTTATTTGTATAACTGAGTTATTCATATGAATGACTTACTTTATATAATTGACTTTATTCGCGAACCTTAAACTTTAGCTTTGCGTGCTACCCTTAATACTGTGGATTACCCCTCATGTTTTACCCTGCTATTTTCTAATAATAATCAGTATTTCATACGCTTAGCACCACAATTTTTAATGGCTCTGGACAGACTTGTTCAGAGCTTAATCATTGCAATTTAGCCATTATCCAATATTTCTGGATTGATAATTAGATAAGAGCCACTATGTCAAATTCTCGTAATAGCCTAACGCCAGAGCCTAATAATAACCAACCATACGTCATCGGCATCCTTATGCGCTATAGCGTAATGGCCATCGCTGTCGTCCTCTTTATAGTGGGCATGGTCACTGTGAATTGGTGGCTAATTATTATTGCTGGCGCCGCCGTCTATGTCGGTGTTTACGATATCTTTCAAAGTAAGCATTCTATCCTTGCCAACTACCCTATTGCTGGACACATTCGCTATTTTTTAGAAGATTTCCGTCCTGAGATTCGTCAGTACTTAATCGAAGATGAAAAAGAGCAAGTGCCTTTTTCGCGCCAACAGCGTTCGATGGTGTATCAGCGTGCCAAAAATATTAGTGATACCAATGCTTTTGGTACTTTGGACAATTTATATCAAGGCGGTAAAGAGTGGTTTTTACAATCGGCCGCTAGCCAGCCTGCGTTAGACAAAGACTTCCGCATTACCGTCGGCGGTAAGGACTGTAGCCAACCTTATAATATGTCGGTCTTTAATATCTCAGCGATGAGCTTTGGTAGTCTATCCGGCAATGCTATCTTAGCCCTCAACCAAGGTGCAAAACTTGGCGGCTTCACGCACGATACGGGAGAGGGCGCGATTAGTCCTTACCACCGTCGTTTTGGGGGTGACCTGATTTGGGAGTTGGGTACAGGTTATTTTGGCTGCCGTAATGCCCAAGGTAACTTTGATCCTGATTTGTTTGCTGAGCAAGCTGCTGACCCCCAAGTCAAAATGATTGAGATTAAGATTTCTCAAGGCGCCAAGCCTGGTAAAGGTGGCGTGTTGCCTGCAGAAAAAATCACTCAAGAGATTGCTGATACCCGCCGTATCCCTATGGGCGAAGATTGTATCTCTCCCTCTAGTCACAATGCCTTTAGCACGCCTCGTGAGTTGGTGGGCTTCTGGCAGCAACTGCGTGAATTATCCGGTGGTAAGCCCGTAGGTTTTAAACTGTGTATCGGTCAGCCTTGGCAGTTTATGGCTATCGTGAAGGCCATGATTGAGATGGACAATTACCCTGACTTTATCGTGGTTGATGGTGCTGAAGGCGGTACGGGTGCGGCTCCAGTCGAGTTTATGGACAGTATCGGTATGCCGCTAGTAGATGGTTTATTGTTGGTTCACAACACTTTAGTAGGCGCCGGTATTCGCGATAAAATCATGGTGGGTGCCAGTGGTAAAATCGTGTCAGGCTTTGATATTGCCCGTATGCTAGCCCTTGGGGCAGATTGGTGTAACTCAGCACGTGGCTTTATGTTCGCCGTCGGTTGTATCCAAGCGCGCTCTTGCCATACCAATACTTGCCCGACCGGCGTGGCCACCCAAGATCCGTACCGCCAACAAGCGTTGGATGTGCCTAGCAAATCACAGCGTGTAGCCAATTTCCATCAAAATACCTTGAAGTCGCTAGGCAGTATCGTGAGTGCTGTCGGGCTTGCGCATCCTAAAGATTTAAAGCCCTACCACATTGCCCGTCGCCTAGAGGATGGTCAGATTAAATTGCTGTCCAAATACTATTACTATACGGATTCCGGAGCGCTTTTAGACGGCACTGCCCGTTCAGAAGTGTTTAACCAGATGTGGATTATGGCGGACCCTGATAGCTTTGCCGCTAATAATGATGCCTTGATTGCTTATAACCAAGGCTCAAGAGATGTCGGTAAGAATACTGACGCTAATAAAGTGGCGAATGAAATTGCTGATGCTGACGCGGCTGAAAGTCAACCTGTTGAGACTACGACAACCTCTTCGAGTGTGACTGAATCTGCCCAACCCTCTGACAGTAGTGCACTGCTCACAGCTACTCCAGAGCTTAGCAAAGTAGCTAAAGTAAATACGGTTGATGAAGGTACAGTTATTGAAGCTACTGAGGCCACTGAAGTTATTCAGGTAACCGATGCTGATAAAGCAGCCACTGACATCACGAAGTCAGAGACACCTCACAATTAATTGCTAAATCGTAAGCTTCCGTTAGGGTCTGCTGCAGTTGCATCAGACCCTATTATTTTTAGTGACCTAGAATCATAAGTGATTCTGCTATTTATCCGCACCTGCTATACTTCGTTATGCTTTATTCATCCTACCTATTGCGCTCACCCTGCTAGGATCACTCCGCTGTATTTTATTTATCACATTTATCTTATCTGTCTTTGAGGATATCTTGAGCCATCTACTGCATCAGCCCCATGTATCACCCCAGCCCCAACCTAAACCCAGACGGCGTCTCTCCTTACTGCCAGTCGGCTTGATTGGAGCAGCACTAGCTCTAACCAGTTGTAATGGCAATTCTTTTGACGATTATATCGGTCAAGGTGGCGATGCTGAGGGCGCGTGTATTCGTAGCGATATCTCTTTTAAACACTCGTTATGTAGCGTGTCGCAAGAGCAGCTGACCAATAGTGATAGCGGCGTCTCACTAAAGTTATTTTGGAAAGCGGGCGATGCCAGTACAGAGGCTGCCGCCGTAGAAAGCCAATCAAAGACTGATACCCTGTATAAATTTGATACTTTATTAAAGAGCCTGCCTGAGCGTACCGAATTGCAGTTTGCAGCGAATGCCGGTATGTATAACAATGACTTTGCCCCCATTGGCTACACTGTGATTCAGGGGGAAGAAATCCGCTCGTTAAACTTAAAAGAAGGCGGCGGTAACTTCCATCTCCTGCCCAATGGGGTGTTATGGTGGGATAAAGCCGGTAAGGTGCAAATTACTGAAAGCCGAGCCATGGACAAGCTGCTAGCCAGTGGCGAGGCGAAACCTTGGTATGCTACCCAATCCGGCCCAATGCTGGTCATCGATGGTAAAGTTCATCCGAAATTTGACCCTAACAGCACTTCGCTAAAATTCCGTAATGGCGTTGGCGTGTGCTCAGACGGGCAGATTAAATTTGTGAATAGCGATCAGCCCGTAAGCTTTTATCAGTTTGGCTCATTATTTAAAGACGAGCTGGGCTGTCCAAACGCGCTATTCTTAGATGGCGGTATTGCCTCGGCCCTTTATGCCCCGACTATCGAACAGGCCGATGATAAGAGTATGGGCGTTATGGTGGGTGTGGTAGAGACCAAAGACTGATAGCGCTGGCCATACCGCTCCTTGCCCTACTCTTTATTGGAACTCCTTATAGATTCTGGCGCGGTCAACCGGTTATTAATGATTGCTATTAACAAAAGAAATTCGCATATCTAAGCATACGCAGTAAGGCGATATTTGCTACAATACGCCCGATTTTATTCAATTCTTACGTTTATCCAAAAACTTATAGTTTTACCTTTATAGTAAAAAACTGCTCAACCCTTTAAGCGATAGCGCTATACAGACTGGTGATATGAATAATGTCGCTAGTTTTGCCGCGCGAGCTTACGTTAGACCAAGTTTTTTATTCTACCAAACAGACATTGTTAAGAGAGACTGTGACATGGGCTTTAATTGCGGCATCGTTGGCTTACCAAACGTGGGCAAATCCACTTTATTTAACGCGTTGACCAAAGCGGGCATCGCCGCGGAAAACTTCCCTTTCTGTACTAAAGATCCTAACGTAGGTATCGTACCGGTGCCGGATCCACGCTTGAAAAAACTGGCCGATATCGTTATCCCAGAGCGCGTCTTGCCGACGACTATGGAATTCGTCGACATCGCAGGTCTAGTTGCGGGCGCGTCAAAAGGTGAAGGCATGGGCAACCAGTTCCTCGCTAACATCCGTGAGACCGATGCTATCGCTCATGTAGTACGTTGTTTTGAAGATGATAACGTCGTCCACGTGGATGGCCGCATTAGCCCTATCGATGATATCGAAACCATCAATACCGAGTTGGCTTTATCGGATTTGGAAGCCGTCGAACGCGCTATTCACAACCTGACCAAAAAAGCCAAAGGTGGTGATAAAGACGCTGCAGCTACCCTAGATGTGTTTAAGAAAATTGAACCTCTAGTCGCTGAAGGTCTGGCGGCTCGTGGCGCCAACCTTGACGCTGATGAAAAGAAACTCATCCGTAGCTATGGTCTTATCACGCTTAAGCCTACCCTATATATCGCCAACGTGAGCGAAGACGGTTTTGAGAATAACCCCCATCTAGACGCTGTCCGTGCCTATGCCGAAAAAGAAGGCGCGATGGTCTTGCCACTGTGCAACCAAATCGAAGCTGAAATTGCGCTACTTGATGAAGAAGACAAAGCCGACTTCCTAGAAGACTTAGGTATGGAAGAAGCAGGTCTAGACCAAGTAATTCGTGCCGGTTATGACATGCTAGATATGCAAACTTACTTCACAGCAGGCGTGAAAGAAGTGCGCGCTTGGACCGTGAAAGTGGGTGCTACGGCGCCACAAGCTGCCGGTGTGATTCATACTGACTTTGAACGTGGCTTTATTCGTGCTGAAGTGATCGCTTATGATGACTTTATCGAATATAACGGTGAAAAAGGCGCTGCTGCTGCGGGCAAACAACGTCTAGAAGGCAAAACTTATATCGTGCAAGATGGCGATGTGATGCACTTTAGATTTAACGTTTAAGCGTTAATACTCTTAAACATTACTATAATATTGGCTAGACCCTGCGTTTAGCTGATAGGTAGCAGTCAGTGGCATTGAAACCAACATGGCTTCGGCGGTGTTGGTTTTTTTATGGCTTAATTTTAGGCAGCTATTGCAGTGCGCTATCCTTTAAATCCTATAACCTACCTTTCCTGACTTAACTTTCATAATTTAACCTTGCTTCCATTAATTTTTTGCTTTCTTTATTGTTATAATATAACATTACTATTTACTGTAATATTTACTAGCCTATTTTTCCTTAACCTGTAACCTTTTGAGCGCCCACCATGTCTTTAATGAACCAAGTAACCGCCCTACCTATCTTAGTATTATTGGCCTTGCCGTTAAGTGCCTGTCAAAAAAATACGGAAACAGCACCCGAGGCCGTGACCACAGATAGCCAAGACGCTGCGCCCATTACCGACCCTACTAACGATACTGCCGCTGCTCACGATGACCATAATCATTCCGATGATGCGCACGACCATGAACATGATAGTGAACATCACGAGCATGCTGGCCACGATCACGACCACGATACGGTGGCAATGACGACTTATAGCTGCCAACCTGAGCAAACGATTAAAGTCCGTTATGATACTGACACCGCCCATAGCACTCCTCCCGGCGCGCATCTGCTCATCGATGATATTGAATACGAGCTCACCCCAATGCTGACTACCCTAGCCGCTGGCGTTGCTAATGCCGTGGTTTATGAAACCGATATCGGCCTTAGTGACGATGCAGGCATGTACTGGCAGGTCAATGGTAATCAGGCGAATTTAGTGAATAAGACCTTAGATGTTAATTCCTTAGATGGCGATACCTTGCCTGAAAACGAGACCACGTTATTCACTTGTGAGCAAGCTGCCAGTTAAATAATTATCGCCACTGAGGTATTAAGGGTTTTCGAACAACGCCACTTATAAATAAGCTTATAGATAATGTGAAGCCGTAACGGATTTGCTACAACGAGAGTTGCCCCCTATTGAGCGCTATTTTGCTATGCTAAGGCTTCTTATTAAGCTTGGGTGATTAGGGCTATGCAGGACCGTTTTATGAGCAATTCTTTAGTAACAAGCACTCCCGTGACGACTTCCTCGGCGACGACCCAGTGGTCCTACCTACTCAACGCTCAACGGCTTGGCTCTTCCAAGAAAGCCAAGTCAGGGGAGACGGCGCGCTCGCCTTTTCATAAAGACTACGACCGTTTGGTCTTCTCGCATTCGTTTCGCCAGCTGAATCAAAAGACCCAAGTACACCCTTTGACCAATCAATTGGGTATCCATACGCGGCTGACCCACTCCCTTGAGGTCTCTTGCATTGGTCGCTCGCTAGGGATGATGGCGGCAGAGAAATTGCATGAGCGCCTGCCTGGCGGTCTGCCTCGTGGCGTAACTCCAGCAGATATTGGCGTGATTATCCAAGCGGCTTGTTTAGCGCATGATATTGGCAATCCACCTTTTGGTCATGCCGGCGAATATGCCATTCGTGATTGGTTTAATCATGTCGACCGCCAACCTTTATTAGCACAATTGACGCCCAACCAACGCATGGATTTAGTGGGTTATGAAGGCAATGCTCAGGGCTTTAGGCTATTAGTGCGCAATGAGCATCACCCCGATAAAGGTGGGATGCGCTTAACTTGTGCCACCCTCGGTGCGTTTATGAAATACCCTTGGTTGTCCAGTCATAGCAATCCGCCACAGCCGCAAGAGTCATTCAACACAACCTCCAGCACCTCGATTAAAAAGTACGGCTGCTTTGCTAGCGAAGCCGATAGTCTAGAGCGTCTCGCCAGCCGTCTACGGTTGCCACGCTCACCACACCACGATGGTTTTGCCCGCCACCCCCTAGCCTACTTATTAGAGGCGGCCGATGATATTTGCTATGCGCTGATTGATTTAGAAGATGGCATTCATTTAGATATGATCAGTTATCGCGAGGTGGAGCCGCTGCTATTGGAATTGGTTGGCGAGCGTTTAGGTGCTCCGCCCGAAGTCATTAACAATGCTCCCGTCCGTCACAAATTAGCGGCACTTAGAGGTCGCGCGATGATGCGCTTGGTGGATAAAGTCACGGATGCCTTTGTCGATAATGCAGGCGATTTATTAACCGGTCACCTAGAAGGCAGCCTGTTTGACCATTGCGACCGCTCCGTAGCTTCCGGGATTAGCAGCGCCAAAACCTTGGCCAGAGAGCAAATTTTTAATCATCCGAGCAAAGTACGTATGGAGCTGATGGCCAACCAGTGTTTACAGCGCCTACTCGATGCCCTGATGCCCTTGGCAACCACACCTCTTGATAGCGCAACGTCCTTTGAACAGCAGCGCTTGCTACGCTTAATTGACAGCCACTTTGCCGACCATCATCGCCAGTTGACGGACAACACTTATGAGAATGTGTTAAACATTTTAGATTACGTCACTGGGATGAACGACCATGAAGCCTATAGCCTAGCGCAAGATTTAAATGGCAGTCGCGCCGGCGTTTGGTAAGACTTATCCTAAGGTCATAGCGATGTGCTAGACCCAATTAAAGCTACTAACTCACCTAAAACCAAAATAATTGTTATAATAATATTGTAAAATCATTCCAATTAACATTAAAAACAGGCTAATTCTGCGATTAAATGCGCTAAATTGGCCGTGATACTCGTTTTTTGTGGCCTAACGCAGTATGATACTCCACACCAATCGTTATCCTAAGATGAGCGTCGCTATGACCTTAAATACTCGTGAACAAAAAAAACAGCAAACCCGCCGTGCTTTTTTTAATGCCGTTTTAGACCTCTGCATGACCGGCCAGGCTTTTAGCTCTATCAGCTTGCGTCAGGTTACCCGCGAAGTGGGCGTGGTGCCTACCGCTTTTTATCGTCATTTTGATGATATGGAAGCCTTAGGCAAGTCGTTGGTCGAAGAAGAATTGGGGCAAGCCCTTATAGTCCTACGAGATCGTCTACAGATTGGTCGTCAGCGCAGCTTTGATCGTCAGATTGCTAAGAGTATTAAGATATTTTTTCAAGCTATTGATGAGCATCCGCGCTTTTGGCAATTTACCGTTAGTGAACGTTTTGGCGGCTCAGAGGCCGTCCGCCGTGCTTTGAATGAGCAGATTAAGCTCTTGTCTATTATCGTCGGTGAAGATTTGGTGCTACAACCCGCATTCGCCCATATTAATGCTTTTGACCGTCGTCTATTGGCAGAGGCCGGCGTGAACTTATTCTTCTCTTGGATTATCGATTGGCTTGAGCTTAGCTATAGCGAGTTCCACGATGATGAGGCCGATAATGATGAAATCGAAGCCAAAAAACAGGAAATGCTCCTCCATTGTACTCGCCAAGCGCAAATGTTGTTCTATGGCGCGTACAATTGGAAGTCGAGCGAAGAAACGCTGATGAATGACTAGACGTCAAAATTGAGTTTAATATAGGCTAAGTTAAATAAAGGGCTGCTAAGGTTTTAGTAGCTCTTTTTTATGGTTTATTGATTTGGTGTCTTGCTAGCTTATTGCTCAGTAATTTCTGTTTACGAAATGATGATGACGCATTAATAAATTTTTAGCTGTTATTAATTTTTAAACACTATTAATTTTTGAGCGGTTTATTCGTTGGCGCATAAGCTATCGGACGATAAGGCCAGAGTCGCTGTGAAAAAGCTTGCACTACTCTATCCTTTTTAGCCTCGGCATCATTACTTCCGACACCTTGAGGCGTATTGGCAGCATTGCCCCCACTATTGTCATCGGCAACCCGTTTGCTAATCATCACTGTGGCAAAGCGCTGCTTAGGGGCTTGACCTACATCCGCTTGCAACTCTACAGCAGTAATCAACGCTGTAAAAGCTTGGCTATCTACTGCTAATAACCCCTCTACACTACCACGCGACTCTTCAGGCAAACTATTAAACGGCGCTACTTGCCATAGACTCTCTATATCGGCAAAGGTCTGTGACTCTCTACCGCGTACCAACGCCTGCATTTGCTCTGGAGTACTGCTTTCCACAATGGCTGCTAACACTTCAGGTAAAGCTGTATTCACATTAATGGGCAGATAATAAGGCACAGCACTGACATAGGATCGTAGCGCCGCTAAGCCTTCAGCCGTAATGCCATCTACTGAGGCCAATTGCTCCACGCTAAAAAAAGGTTGGTTGGGTAGCGCAACAGCCGCACCATTGCCACTGGCCAATGCGGACTGATAAATAGCCGACTCCTCTGCGCTGTCTTCATAAACACTACCATCAGGATCTTGCCAATCTAACACGGCAGTGGCCACGCTCTCTTCTATACCGAGCTGCTTTAGTAACCGTTTAAAAGCCGCCAACGCATTTACATCCACGGCATCATCGTGGTACAGGTTATTCAGGTTGAAGCGACTCGCCTCATCATAGATTTCTACCGTGATGATATTATTACCCAAGGGATATGGAGGGATAGGCTGTGCCCAAATATCTTGCGCGCTATCCGTATCATTGAGCTTGCTGTCCGCGCTAATGACAGCCGTGGCAAATTGACTGCCCGCTTGCACATCTTGTAGCAACTGGTCTTGCTGAAACAATAACTCGCTTTGGCGAATAGCAATCTTTTGACTCGCCAGCATCGCCCCTGCCACGACCGTAATCGACACCACCAACAGCAGTATCGTCAATAGGGCCACGCCGTCTTGAGAGTGACGACTCGTAGGTAGTGAGACGGTAGAACGCGGTAAGCTCAAAGGGACAGTATCCTTACTTTGCTAAGTCTAATAGGTTTTATAAACGAGTCATAATCTGTACAGGTATCCGCACCTAGGGTTATGGAGCAGGATTCTCTTCTGGCGGCTCTGGTGGTGTTTCGCCAGTGTTCTCGTTGGGAGTTTCGGGAGTATTATTATTCGTGCTAAGCGCTTTACTAGGCGCAGCCGGTGTAGCCAGTGCAAATTGCCACGACAGCGGTATATCATGATAAGTAAAGCTCAAGCCTACCCCTTTAGGCAATTGCGCTACCACAGGCTTTTGCGTAGAGCTAGCATTCGGCAATAGGCTAGCGGATGTATTCTGCCCACCATTATTATCATCACTGGGAAACCGGTTACTGACTTCTGGGGTATAAGCTTGCCAAGCAGCACCACTAATTTCTGTTAGCAAGACACTATCGAGACTGACCGCCTGCTCTGCCTCCCCAATTTGGGTAAACTGGCGACGAATCAGCTGCTCGCCTTCAATGAGATAAGTCACTTGTACGATTGCCGGACTGCTTTGATAGCGCGGATCAGGGTCAGCGAAACGGACAAAGCTCAATTGCTCAGGCTCTAGCTGCAATAACGGTGGTGAGGTTGGTGCAGTCTTTTTCACTTCAGGAGCAGGTGATTCTGGTTCCCCTTCAGGACGATTAGCAGTCGGCGCTGCAGCCTGTGCGGTCACCTTTTGATAAGGTACAATCTGGCTCATATCCTGCTGAATCTGTAGATACGCATACTGCAACTCAGACAGTTGGTCCGCATGATACTGGGCGCGCTCTTTAGCACGATTAAGCCCATCAAAGACCTGCCAACCGGCTAAGGCCAACACGGCAAAGATAGTCATGGCAATCAGCAATTCTAATAGGGTAAAGCCTTGCTGGGCTACGTTATTGCCAAAAGCTCTGTTATTAGTAGATGGCTTATTAATCGTTTGGCTATCCGCTGTGAGATAGTTTGCTGAATTACTGATGCGCTTAACCATTATTGCCCTGCCCCGCGTAAATCCGTGGTGCTGGCCGTATTCGCCTTACTCACCATAACAGTCAGGTCAGTGACGCTATTTTGCACCGTGCCATCGACTATGGGCGCTACTGCAATAGTGACTTTATTAATCGCAGGGGTCATGGTCTCTCCGACAGTCATCACCACTTGCCATTCACGACCTTGCTCGCTGACTTTTTTAGTTTGATTATCGCTAAGCCACGTTTGATTAATACGTAAGTCAGCCGCCGTATTTTGCGCGACAAAATGAGCTAGGGTTCTCGTCTTTAAGATATCTACTGAGCGTAAGTAAGCTGAGCTCGCCCGACTGGCAGCCACTGCGACCACTGCTAATATGGCTAAGGCCACCATAACTTCGATGAGCGTAAAACCCTTTTGTTGCTGCGCGCGACCATAGGCTATTTTGGTGCGGGGGACGCTCTCAGTTAGAGGGGTCTTAGGTAGAGAAGCTTTTGGTAGCAGGGAATTTTTAGTCATGAGGATTGACCAATACGGACATTGCCATTGGGCTCGACGATGATTACCTCACCTACCGGACGCTTATCATGCAGAATTTCGATAGCGACTGGGGTGGCCTCTCCCGTACCAAACCAGACCACTTGCGGGACTTCTTGACCGGCAAACCAAGGCTGCAAAGGCCTTGCTGCCCCAGCGCTAGTGTTGGTCAACCCATCTAAGGGATTGATAGCGATACTCACATTAGCAGGCAGCTCCGGCAAGGTCACACCCGCCTCTACCTGCCAAGTCGGCTTGCTCGTATTATCATCCGTCATCGCGCTCAGCTCCATCGCATTTTTAGCATTGCCATCTTGCTGTCCGGCTGTATCTTGGCGATAGGCACTATAAGGGTCTGATAAAGTAACGATAACCGGCAGTACTTGACCTTGCTTATCTGCTTGCAGACTGAGTCCCATCGGTTGCATCCTTTCTGCAGACAATAGCCGCACGTACTGCATACTATCGATAAGATGCTCATAAAAAGCACGGTTCTTACGCGACTCACTACTGCCCACCGATAGGCTCATCATCCCTGCGAAAATAGATAGGATAACGATGACGACCATAATCTCTATTAGAGTAAAGCCCTGCTGTGACTGCTTAGCGCCCATATCATCTTATTGCTTACTGAAAGTGGCTTCTATTCTAGCTTGATTTCATAACATTGTATTCACAAAATACACTTACGCAATTTATCGTAACTATCAGGCTCAAAAGCAAACCCATTAAAATATCCCTTTTATATTTGCCGGCAGTCTAACTAACCATTTAGCCCATAGCTTTAAACGCTGACCTTGGTAACCCACCCTAATTTTAGGCCATAAAAAAACGCTTTATAAAAAAGCGTTCTCTTAAACAATCTGTCAATTCACTATAGCGCTCTAACATTAATTGGTATAAGTATTATTCTTATGCGCCTCTGACTCTGATTCGATTTGCTCCACCAACTCCTGCATATCCTCATCTTCCTGCTCACCTTCTTGAGTCGGATAGCGGCTTGGTAGGTCCAACATCTGCATAATTAAGGCATAACGCAAGGTATCGCGGCGACCCAAATAACGCTGATAGAAGCTCGAGTTTAGCAGACCTGCCCCGCCTTGGCCCATCGCCCAAATAGAAGATAAATAGTCGCGAGTCGACATACTACTACGGGTCTGTTGTAGATAGCCACTAGTGATATCGATCAGACGTTTCATACGCTGACGGCGAATATCATATAACTCAGCAAACAGACGGTTTAAGCCGGTCACTGAAGCCGCCAAACGCTCTTCTATCTGATTGAGCAGCATCGCTTTTTGTGGGTTTAACAGTTGCTGCAATATCATTCTTGCTATACCAGCAGAAGGACAGTCATCAATACGATTAATCTCAAACAGCTGCTCTTCATAGCGAATGATGATGCGTAGGTACAACTCATCTTTGCTCGAAAAATGTTTATATAGTGTACCTTTAGCCAAATCCAACTGATCAGCTAAGCTGTCAAGAGTAATGTCTCCATCCCCCGACTCTAGCAGTAACTGCTCTGCCATTGCAAGGATGCTCTCTTCTCGCATTTTGAACTGATGCTGACGACTCATGACCACTCCTAAAACTGACATTACCTAACATTAAAAGTCTCTCAATCTTATAGCGCTGCGTCAAGATAACTCTAGAAATCCAACTCTATTTTACCTTACAAAGCCTTATAAAATGACTGAGTGGTCATAGGATAACGATTTTAGTTATATTGTGCCAGTAGATTCTCAAAGTTTTTTGCAGTCATTTCCCCAATGTATTCTGGAGTCTGTCCCAATAAGTCGGCTAAGCAGGCAGCGACGTACGGTACAAATGCCGGTTCATTCGGTCTGCCGCGCTTCGGCACTGGCGCTAGATAAGGGCTATCGGTCTCGATAAGTATCCGGTCTTGAGGGACTTTTAGAGCAGCATCGCGAATGGTTTGCGCGGTCTTAAAGCTTACGATACCCGAGAATGAAATATAAAAGCCCAAATCTAAAGCCTTTTTCGCGGTGTCCCAATCTTCGGTAAAGCAATGAATGATGCCGTGTTCCGCCTTTTCTGCTTTTAAGATGTCCATGGTATCGTGCTTGGCTTCGCGGGTATGCACGACCAACGGCTTCTTTAAAGCCTGACTGGCATAGACATGACGCGCGAGACTGGCTTGCTGTTCTTGTTTATTGTCATCGCTCCAGTAATAATCTAGACCAGTCTCCCCAATCGCCCAAACGTGCTCAGGCGTGGCGGTTTCGATTAGACGCTCTGTGGTAGCCGATTGCAATACTGCCAAATCTTCACAAGGATGAATGCCCACGCTCATGCCTAAATTTAGCGCATCATCGCTGAAAGTCGTCACAATATTATAAATCTCATCGTATTCGGCAAAGTCACACATAATCGCCATTGCGCGGGTGACGTTGGCTGCTTTCATAGCTGCAATAGCACCGCTAAGCTCGCCATCGTATTTGGTTAAATCGAGGCGGTTAAGATGACAATGGGTATCGGTAAACATAAGGGCTGACTTCCGTACTGATTCGCTGAATGAGGTAGTATATCATTGGTGTCAAAATTTAGATTTCAAGCATTGGGTTAAGCATAGGTTGGCAACTTGGTTCACATTGTTGTGTGCTACCGTATAATATAAGTGGTTCGATTTAAAACAGATATAGTGCAACTGGGAGAAATTTTTTGCAGCCTTTGAAAGCTATATGCATACAACCAGCCATAAAAATTTTTACCAGTTGCACGGCCTATGCTGACTCAGTCTTATTTAAACTTACCTATAACCGGCTTTAATTAAGCACTAACAACAGCCCTCGCACTTCTTAATTAAAAACCACTATCCCTTAATTATTAATTCCCTGCTATACGGACGGCTATTTTGCATAACCTGTATCAATCGACTAAAAGACTGTTATACCGCGGCCGCTTTATGGTCATGGATAATGGTGAGCGCAATCAAATTATTATCGGTAAAGGTAATAAAATTATCGGGGATTCGGTAATTACCTTTCGTCAAGGCGATAGCAATCAAGTGATTATTGGGGCAGATGGCAAATTTAATAATTTAAAAATCGATATCCGCGGTGATAATAATATCGTGTCTATCGCAGACAAGGTGAAGTTTTCAGGGCAATTATTAATCGTCGGGAATGACTTACAGATTGAGATTGGCGAGCGTACCACCGCTATTGGTTGCTACGTGCTCGCTCGCGATAGAAACGTCAAGATTGGGGCTGAGTGTATGATATCGCGGGGTATTGAGATTAGAGCGACTGATGTGCATAAAGTTTACGATATAGAGTCAGGTGAGCGCCTTAATACCGCGACTCAGGATGTCATAGTCGGTAATCATATTTGGATTGCCGCCAATGTGACAATTTCTAAAAATGTGCAGATTGCTGACGGTTGTATTATTGCCGCCGGATCTTTTGTCAATAAATCTGTGCCGACCCCCAACGTTATGCTCGCTGGCACGCCAGCCAAGGTCATTCGTGAAGGCGTCCGTTGGGAGCGTTAATATCAAGGGCTAGTTTAGCTGTAACGTAGGCTGTGGCTTTAGCCCAGCTCATCCTAATTTAATGGCACCACCCGCATCACTTCTTCCAAGGTAGTGATTCCTTCCAATATTCGCTTAGCTCCTGCCAATCTGAGTGGCTGCACCCCTTCCTTATACGCCTCACTTTTTAACACATCCAGCTTGGCATCTTCAGCGACCAGTTTTTTGAGTGTGTTGGTCATGGGCATAATTTCATACAGCCCGACCCGGCCTTGATAGCCGGTATTGCGACAGTGCTCACAGCCTACTGCATGAAAGAATTGCTTAGGCATCGGCGCTGACCAAGGACTAACCAACTGCTGCCATTGAATCGCCACTTCGCTATCGGCAGCGACCGCCTGACCACTTTTACACTGCGGACATAAGGTACGTATTAGCCTTTGCGCCACTACCCCTAGGATAGTTGCCGAGGTCAAAAAAGGCTGCACGCCTAAATCATGCAGTCTCGTTAAAGCGCTGGGCGCATCATTAGTATGCAAAGTCGATAGGACCAAATGCCCAGTTAGCGAGGCTTGCACCGCCATATTTGCGGTTTCTTTATCACGAATCTCCCCCACCATGATGATGTCGGGGTCTTGACGCATAAGTGAGCGAATACCGTCGGCAAAGTGCAAATCTACCCCGGCATTAATTTGCATTTGATTGAAGGCCGGCTCGATCATCTCGATAGGGTCTTCAATCGTACACACGTTGACCTGCTCGGTCGCCAGTTGCTTGAGGGTACTATATAGCGTGGTGGTCTTGCCTGAACCTGTGGGGCCGGTCACCAGAATAATGCCATTGGGGGTCGAGGTCATGGTCTGCCAGGTCTCAAGCTGCTTCCCCGATAGTCCCAACTGGGCAAAACTGCGCACCAGTACTTCAGGGTCGAACACCCGCATAACCAGTTTTTCACCAAAGGCAGTCGGTAGGGTCGACAGTCGCAGCTCGGTCTCTAGCCCATTGGGGGTTCGGGTCTTTAAGCGGCCATCTTGCGGCTTGCGCTTTTCCGCCACATTTAGGCGCCCTAAGATTTTAATTCGTGCCGTAACCGCCGTCAGAATAGCGGCTGGCATCTCATAAACCGTATGCAACACCCCATCAATGCGAAAGCGCACGTTGCCAGTATCGCGACGCGGCTCTAAATGGATGTCACTAGCACGCTGCTCAAAGGCATACTGCAGCAACCAATCGACCACCCGCACGATATGCTGGTCATTAGCATCAGGATTGCTGCTATCGCCAAGCTGCAGTAACGCTTCGACGTTGGTGATGTCTGATGCAGCCCGTTTATGAGCATTATTCGCCCCCGCAATAGCTTGGGTAACCTGATAAAACTCACGACGATAGCGGTTAATTTGCTCTGGGCTAATATAGACGGTGCGGTAGTGCTTAGGCTTGATGATTTGTTCGATGTTACTGTGCCAATCTTGATAAAAGGGCTGATCGGTACCGATGACCACTTCCGTATCGGTCACTTCGACCGGCAGGATATAATGCGTTCTCGCGTATTCAAACGACATAATCCGGGTGACGGCAGGGACATTAACCTTTAAGGGGTCAATACGCACGATAGGCAATTGTGCCTTATCCGCTAGCCAGCGATTAAGCCACGCTAAATCTAGCTTTTGGCTACCATCGCGTTTATTCGTTAATTGAAATTCGGTAATGACAATTAGCGCATGCTTGTCTTTATCGCGGCGACTGGTCATCACCAGATTATAGTCGCGTTGGTCTATCACGCCATCCGCTAACAGCTCGTCTAGACACCAGCGCAAATCAATACTCATTGAAAAATCAGGAATCGGCATAAAGTCACTTATAGGGAAGTTTTAATGAATTCGAGTCATAGTAGGCCGTGCAACTGGTAAAAATTTTTATGGCTGGTTGTATACATATAGCTTTCAAAGGCTGCAAAAAATTTCTCCCAGTTGCACTATATTCGTTTCAAATTGAATCAACTATATATTGGTCAAACTACTATTATTAGGCTATATCAACCAAGCTAATTAAACCATTGCTATCATCATACTAAACCACCTCTACCACAGCCACTATCCAAATAACTTCTGATTCGTCCATGGCAAAGCTAATGTCCCACTGTTTATAGCGCATTATAAACACGCTGTCCGTATCTTGCTGACGATAGGCCGGTCGTGGATCTTGTGCGATAAGCTGACAAATAATATCGATATCTGCTGCAGTAAATAGTGAACTCAATCTACTTTGTGGATTACTTAGGCTATTTTTATCAGTGGCCAACTCAATCAGTTGCGCGAATTGCTGCTGTGCCTCCTCGCTTATCTTAACCTTTTTAATACTAGGTTTATCCGGCGCAAACCCGCTCACCGCATTTACTAGCGCATCGCTATATCCCACGTAAGGTTTGATATCGATAATGGGCGTACCATCGACCATATCCGCCCCTGCAATCTGCAAGATAACGCCTGTGTCCGTCTGCTCTACCCCAACCAATCGCACTACAGATAGCCCCATCTGTGAGGGGCGATAAGTACTGCGCGTGGCAAATACGCCGAGCTTAGTATTGCCGCCAAGTCTTGGTGGCCGTACTTGCGGCTTAAAGTTGGCTTGCGCGCGATTATGATGGGTATGCCAAGTGAGCCAAAGATGGCTAAAGTCTTCTATGCCAACGAAAGCATCGGGCGTATTGTACGGCGCCAACATTTCAATATAACTGGGCACCTCGACCAGATTGGGCTGGCGTGGAATCCCAAATTTTTGCGATAGTGGCGAGCGGTGATAGCCGATGATAGGTACGCTAATAGCAGGAGGCACAGCAGGAGCATGGGACATAAATATAGGCCGTATATCAGCAGTATAGGAGCAATAATCTAATAGCCTTTTAGATAAGAAAATAGGCTAACAGGCTTAACACGATTTGGCCATTTTAACGGGAATAAACGCAAACAGCCACTACAAGAGGTAGTGGCTGCTGGTATTAAAATCATTCAATGCACGCTTACTAAACTAGCAAGCTAAGCAAAAATCCTAAGATTTTTCAGTTTTCATAGCTGCATTGTCTGCTTTCTTCGACTTAGCTTGCTCAGCTTGGCTAGCCTCAGCACCTTTCTCACTTTTAGCATCCATAGCTTTCGCATCTTTCTCATTAGCCTTAGCAGGTTGTGCTTTGGTGTCTTGCTTTTTAGCAGCTAAGTCTGGACGAGGGCTCAAAGTATCTGGCTTTAGCAGCTGACTGTTAAACTCTTCTTCTGAGTCTGCTCTATAGCCATCGGCTAGCTGGGCATCCATCTCATCGTCACGTTTTAGATGGAAGTCTGATTCGACGATTTGGGTCAGACGACGGGTTAGCTCATCAAGCGGCCATGGCCATAAGATAGGACGACCATCCTCGTTTAAGTACCAGCTGTTACAGCCACTGGTCCAAACTGTGCCGCCTAGCGCTTCGTTGACTTCTTCATAGAAAGCATCGGTAGCCTCTTGCGTTGGCTCCACTTCGCTAATCCCTTCACGGCGCATCCGCTCCATCCAATTTAGCACGTATCTCGATTGCGCTTCAGCAATAGGCACTAGTGATGAGTTGCCGATAGGGCTGTTGGGACCCATCAAAGTGAATAGATTCGGGAAGCCTGGGATCATCGTCGTATTATGAGCGATGGGGCCTTCATTCCAAGCCGCATCCAGCGGTATACCGTCACGACCTGTCACTTGCATAGGACGCATATAGGACTGCGCGTGAAAGCCTGTGGCAAACACTAAAATATCAAACTCATGCAATTGACCATCTTTAGTGACCACCCCTTGCGGATCAATACGCTCGATATTGCTGGTGCAGACCTCTACGTTGGGCTGCTGCACGGCATCATAAAATCTCGATGAGCTGATCATACGCTTACACATAGGCGCATAGTCAGGGGTCAATCGCGCGCGCAAGCCATCGTTGGCGACGCGAGACAAGCTGCCTTTGGCTCCCTTACTAAAGAAGCTGCGCTGCCAACCTGGGCTGAGTGGCGCTTGGAATAGATTGGTAAATAGTGACCCAAATGAATTGTAGGACAGTCTTTGAATCGCTGGGATTTTCTCGGCCAATTTACGCACAGGCTTAGGGATTGTGGGATTAGGGATACTGATGACCCACTGCGGCGTACGCTGAAATAAGGTCACTTGCTCACACTGCTCAGACAAGGCGGTGACGATCTGCACGCCCGTAGAGCCATTACCAATGATACCTACCCGCTTACCCTCTAACGGGACGCTGTGGTCCCAACGCGCGCTATGGAAGCTAGGACCTTCAAAGGTATCTTTGCCTGGGATATCGGGCATATTCGGATGATGCAGTACCCCAGTCGCACAGACTAGCACGTCGGCCTCATCCGTCTCACCAGATTTGGTTTTAATCTTCCAGCGGCCCTCTTCAAACTTGGCTTGGTCAATTTCACTATTGAACTTGATATATTCTGTTAAGCCGCGCTTTTCAGTCACCTCTTCAAAGTAGTCTCGCAGCTCATTGCCCGGAGCAAATACTTGGCTCCACTTAGGCGATAAGTCGTCTTGGTAGCAGTAAAAATGCGCAGGCACATCACAAGTTAAGCCCGGATAAGTGTTATCGCGCCAAGTACCGCCTACTGAGTCGGCTTTTTCATAGACCACAAAGTCAGTACTGCCAGCGCTCTTTAAGGTCTTCGCCATCGCGATACCTGACATGCCCGCCCCGATGATAGCGACTCTGGGCAAAGGCTTTTCGGGCTGATAACGCGGAAATTCACTGGCTTTAAACTTCAGCATTTGCTTGGTGAATAAGCGGTCAACCACCCCTAAAGCTAAGATGCCTGGATGCCAAACACGAATGGGCTCATAGGCCACTGCATATAACAGCATATCCACACCGGCCTCTAGCGACAGTTTAGGATAGCCGCTCCAAGCGTTTTGTGCAGGAGCAATCATATCGGTTTGCGTCAAAGGCAAATGCACTGTGGTCCAGTTGATACCATCGTGATAGGTCTCACAAGCGACACTCTCAGTAAAGCCGTCTAGCGCCATTTTTGAGCCGATATAAGCGCCAAAGCGTGGCGTGCCAGTGAGCTGCGTGCCCATCGTAGAGACATTGATGATGTGACCGCCGCTACCCGTAATGCGCATACGGTCTACCAAAGGAATGGTCAGGTTGATGGCACCAAAATAGTTGATTTTCATGACTCGATCATAGTCATGTAGACGGTCAGCGGCTTGGTAGATAGTACGGCGAATAGAGCGACCTGCGTTATTGATAATCGTATCAACACCGCCGTGCTCTTTGATAATTTGGGCAATAAGTTTTTCGCGGTCGGCGTCGTCACTTAAGTCACAAGTGTAGATAAAAGCTTTGCCATCATAATCGGCAGCTTCATCCGCCACTTCTTGTAGCAATTCGCTACGGCGCGCGACGAGTAGCACATGCGCCCCAGCTTTAAGCAGTGCTAAAGCGGCACCACGACCGACACCCGATGAGGCGCCCGTCACTAGAATGCGCTTGCCTTGTACTTTATGACGCAGCTCATCTGCAAATGAGCGTCCAGCCGCGAGTCTTTTTAAATGATTCAGACGGCGAGTAGGCTCGGCCTCCATAAGAAGATCGAAAATGCGGTCTTTGGGGGTGCGTTTCGGTTTTGCGTTGTCTTTGATATCCATATCAGTGTTGCTCCATATAACTCGTTTCGATACGCCATACTACCTGTATGGACGCGCTAATAGTAGAAACGCTAGTAACACACAAAGGGGTGGTATTCAGAGTGTTTTTATGGCCTCGAGAGACTCAATCATTGTCAGGCTCTAAATCCTAGCCCGAGTAGTCATAAGCAAGGAGTCCGTAACTAAAACCAAGCTACTACTGCTGTTACGCGGACAATCTCTAAAATCAATATTACTTATCAGGGTTACTAGATAAGCTATTATTCTACTATTAGCACGGCCGTATAAATTTTTTATAATGACTAACGAGTGTACACCCAAACCAGAACAAGCTATCCTTTCAAGGCATTATGTTATTGTTTAGAGACCCTACCCGAAAAACTTTAGATCATGGATGATCGCCTCAGTTTCATTAGCCGCTAACTTAAAAGAAGATAAGGATATCTTATGACCTCGCGCCACCCTGACATCATTACTGCCTCACAGATACTCGCCAAAATCCCTAGCCTGCTTAGAAAATTTTCTAAATTAAAAAAAGGCCTCAAGTACGCCACTAATGAGTATACTGACGTACATACCGGCCTCGGCTTTACTTTTGCCAATGCGGTCAAAGCCCATCCCGATGCTATCGCGGTTAAATTCGAAGATATGCAGCTGAGCTATCGGCAGCTTGATGAGTGGTCCAGCCAATTGGCCAACTATTTATTAGCGCAAGGGATGAAAAAAGGCGATGTCTTTGGGGTGGCTTTAGAAAACCGTCCTGAAATACTCTGTGCGTGTTTGGCAGCGGCTAAAACCGGTGCAATAGTGGCGCTAATCAACACTTCACAATCGGGTAAAGTCCTGATTCATAGTGTCAATCTGGTCAAACCAAAGCTGCTGATTATTGGGGCAGAGATGGCGGATGTATTGCAAGATGTGCGTGCAGAGCTTGACGTCCCTGATGATGGCTATTATTGGTGGGATGATAGAGATACCTATAACCATCAAGCCGATACCAGCCCGGTAGCTAGTGGTATGAACTCAATTGGGCCTATTATTCATGAGCAATCCAAAGTCTGTCCTGCAACCAGCAAAAATATCTTCTTAAAAGATCCGCTGTTTTACGTCTATACTTCAGGCACTACCGGTCTGCCCAAAGCGGTCATATTTAACCACGGTCGCTGGATGAAATCTTTTGGTCTGTTTGGTCACTCTTTTAACTTAAATGCTAAAGATACCCTGTATGTGACCCTACCTCTGTATCATGCGACGGCCATGGTGGTGTGCTGGAGCTGTGTGGTCGCAGGGGGCAGCGCTCTGGCGCTACAAAGAAAGTTTTCTGCCAGTACTTTCTGGGAAGATATCAAAAAGTTTGACGCTACCAGCTTTGGTTATGTAGGCGAACTCTGCCGCTATCTGATTGAGACCCCACCTAATGAAGCTGAAAAAGGCAACCGCGTGACCAAAGTCGTCGGTAATGGCCTGCGCCCAAGTATTTGGAAAGACTTCAAAACCCGTTTTGGCATCAAAGAAGTGTTAGAAATCTATGGCTCAAGTGAAGGCAACGTGGGCTTTTCTAACCTACTAAACTTTGATAACACTGTCGGCGTCTGCCCTATTCCTTTCAAGTTAGTCGCTTATGATCAAGAAGCCGGTGAGCCAATCCGTGGTAAAGATGGCTTTATGCAAAAGATTCGCGTGGGTGAAGTAGGTCTGCTATTGGGTGAAATCACGGATAAAGCCCCGTTTGACGGCTATACCAATGTCGAAAAGACCCAAGAAAAAATCTTTAAAGATGTCTTCGTAAAAGGCGATGCTTACTTTGATACCGGCGACTTGATGCGCGATATTGGCTTTAAACATTGTCAATTCGTTGACAGAGTTGGCGATACTTTCCGCTGGAAAGGCGAAAACGTCTCGACTACTGAAGTAGAAAGTATTATCGCGGACTGTACGGGCATTAGTGAGGCGATTGTCTATGGTGTAGAAATTGAAGGCACCAATGGCCGTGCTGGTATGGCCGCGATTACTTTAGACGATGGCGTAGTATTTGATGAAGCCTTTAGCAAGACATTCTTAGCGGAATTAAACAAGCATCTGCCAAGTTATGCTGTGCCGGTCTTCATTCGTTTGCTAAAAACGATTGAAACTACAGGCACATTTAAATATAAGAAAACCAACCTAAAAGACATCGCGTTTAACCCTGCCAAAACCGATGATGACTTATGGGTATGTTTGCCAAAAGATGATAAATTTACTCGTGTGGATGCGGCAGAATATGAGCGTATCCAAACCAATAATTATCGTTTCTAGATAAATAATGGCTTACAAAATAGTCTTAGATTAATAAAAAACCGCTTAATTTTTTAGGCGGTTTTTTTGTTTTAGGAAAAAGTAACCCCTTCTAGACTTCTTGAATCGTGATAATAACCCCCTCCTAACCTCCCCCTAAAAATAGGGGGAGGAACATTCTTAATAACACCGCTTTTGATTTGAAGTCCTCCCCTGGTTAGGGGTGAGAAGCACTGCTTCGCAAGGGTGGCGTCATCACCTTACAGTCGCCCGTAGGGTGCGCCCGGCGCACCATTAAACACCCCGATTTAAACGGTGCGTGGGACACACCCTACAGCCAATTAATAACATATTTGCGTAGGTTGGCTGGAGTTTACAACACCCAACATGATTTTGAATAAAGATACCGTAGCGTGGGTGATAACCCACGGAAATCATCCTCATAAAATATAAATAATCATTTTAAGAAAATCCCCCCGACCCCCTTTAAAAAAGGGGGTGTAAAACCCTCTGTTTTTTATACAATTACGTGTAGGGTGCGCCCAGCGCACCAATAAACACCCCGATTTAAACGGTGCGTAGGACGCACCCTACAGCCATTTAATAACATATTTGCGTAGGTTGGGTGGAGTTTACGACACCCAACATGATTTTGAATAAAGATACCGTAGCGTGGATGGAACGCACGGTATTTTAAACTCTACACAAAGTATTTCTTTGATGACCCTTAACCCCATCCTAGCCTTCCTGAGTCGTGATCAGCAAAGCATGTCTTTGCAGCGACGCAAGACAAGGGCTGTGCCCGCAGTAACCAGGGGAAGGAACATTCTTAATAATTGTTGCTTTGGCTTTGAAGCCCTCCCCTGGTCAGGGGAGGGTTTGGGTGGGGTCACTACCTTACAATCGCCCATAACATGAGTAACAACCCACGAATCACCACAAACAACCGCATTTTCAAACAGAAAAACACCCCCGTTATCGCAATTAACAGGGGCGTTATTCCGTTTTATCATGGTTTTTTGCATCATTTTCGGGCAGTTTGCCGTTATTATAGGCATAAATTTGTTATGATATGACGCCTTACGAGCTGAGAATCATTTTCATTGATTGTATGAATGCCGCGGGGCAAGAACGCCGCTGTCATTATTCACTGAGGGTAGTATGTCAAAATTTCACACTGAGACGGTGACGCATGTGCACCACTGGAATGAGTCACTATTTACGATTAAGACGACTCGGGACGCAGGTTTGCGCTTTCGTAACGGTGAGTTTGCAATGATTGGGATTATGGTCGATGGCAAGCCGCTGATGCGTGCCTACTCTATCGCCAGTCCCAATTATGAAGAGCATTTAGAGTTCTTTTCGATCAAAGTTCAAGACGGTCCATTGACCTCGCGCTTGCAGCATATCAAAGTTGGCGAAGAGCTGTTAGTCAGTAAGAAACCGACAGGCACGCTAGTCGTCGATGACCTATTACCCGGCAAGCATCTTTATATGATGTCAACGGGTACTGGTCTTGCACCATTCTTATCGCTTGCTCGTGACCCTGAGGTCTACGAGAAGTACGATAAGATTATCTTATGCCATGGTGTGCGCCGCGTAGAAGATTTGGCTTATCGCGAGATGTTTGAAGAGACCTTACCCAATGATGAGCTGTTCGGCGAATGGTTCCGTGAAAAGTTTATTTACTACCCAACGGTCACTCGCGAAGACTTCCGCAATACTGGTCGTATCACTGATTTAATGAAATCAGGTAAGTTGTTTGAAGATATCGGCCTGCCTGCGATGAATAAAGACGATGACCGAGTCATGATTTGCGGTAGTATGCCGTTTAACGCTGAAATCTCAGAGATTTTAGATGGCTTTGGTCTGACCGTATCGCCACGTATGGGCGTGCCTGCAGATTACCTAGTTGAGCGTGCTTTCGTCAGCTAAAAGCCTGTTGCTTAATATCTAAAAATGCTCAGCCATAAAAAAAGCTCATTACCGATTGGTGATGAGCTTTTTTTATGGCTGAATTTATTAGCCGTGAGTATCGGTTCAGAGACTTGCTAGTCACAAGGGATTTTAAATCCCTTGTGTTAAGCTTGCATATTTCGGATATAGCTGACTCCTAATATCTCTAGCTTCCAACATTAATACCTAATAAATACTAATAGCTAAGCCTATGCTTCGCTAGCCGCTTTAATTTTACGTAAGATACCTTTGATATCATCTGCAGTCATATACTTGGGTACTGCATAAGTATCGCTGACTTCTTTGGCCGCGGCTTTGGCCATAGCACCAAAGTTGTTTTCATCCATACCTTTGACGACCGGGTCAATCCCTAACGAGGTGATTAAGTCTTTAACTTCTTGGACAAATTCTGCAGCAATTTTTTCATCACTCGCTTTAGGATCTTTTGCAGTACCTATACGCTTGACCAGCTTGGCAATACGCTTCTCACTAGCCTTAGCATTAAACTCAAGCACATACGGCAGTACGATAGCGTTAGCGCGGCCATGAGGGATGCCATGATAGGCGCCCAACTGATGCGCGATAGCATGCACATAGCCCAAGCTACACTTATTTAAGGCTATACCTGCATTATGCGCGGCAATGCCCATAGCTTCACGGGCTTCTAAATCATTACCGTCAGCATAGGCTCTTGGTAGGTATTTGAAGACGTTTTTAGTCGCACTCGCCGCATAATAGTCTGAATCATGATCATTGAAGAGGCTCACCCAAGCTTCGATAGCATGAGTCAACACATCAATACCCGTGTCCGCAGTCACCTTAGGCGGCATGCCTTTCATCACATGCGGGTCTACCGCAGTGGCAATAGGCACCATTTTTGGATCAATAGCGATAGATTTCTGATGCGTGACATCGTCTGATACTACTGCACCGATGGTTGCTTCTGAACCGGTCCCTGAAGTAGATGGCAAGGCATATAACGGCAATGAAGGCTTTCTAGCTTTAAATAAACCTACTAATTTCTGTGGGCTACGACCACTACCTTGCGATAAGGCAATCATCTTAGCCGCATCAATAACAGAACCACCACCGATAGCAAGGACAGAATCACAACCGGCTTTTTTAGAGATCGCCAGTCCCGCTTCAATTACGCTATAGGTAGGATCGGGGGTGACGCCATCAAAGACGGTATATTGCACACCATGACTTTGTAAGTAGTTTACCGCCCCGTCAATCACCCCGAGCTTGGTTAGGATTTCATCGGTCACAATAAGCACATGTTTGCACCCCGCTTGCACCATAGACGCACACAACTCCTCTGTGGCCTGCTCACCGGTATACAGCATCGGGCGAGGCATAGGGATGTGTTTCATCGCCACACCCATGATTTTGGCGCGAGATTTTGCAATGGCAAGATAGCCATTATGGCTGACATTGGCAGGTACTAGGTTATGGATGGCATCGCTTGAACGTTGTACGAGAGTTTTGGCTAGCATAATCGAATCCTTTTGATGGTTGGGCAGCTATAGTCTATATTCTTAGGCTAGAGTAATAGGATAGCAGCAATAATGTACGCCTACCTTGCTGTATTGGGCTAGACTTATTAAGCGGTATAGCTCAGGCAGATTGTAATATAGGCTCTTGATACTACTATTATTTTAGAGTAATTGAGTGGTTATAACAGCTATAGGATAGAGTCTACCTAGACCCGACCCATTGCGTCAATTTATATCTTTGTATGTACAGTCAATGCATAACTTTTAGTAATATTTTTCACCAAGACCTTACCTGCTAATGACCCCATAACTTAATGCTAAAGCTGAAAACTCACCGCTAAATACAAAAAAATGGCCCACCAAAGTTGATGAGCCATTATTATTATCGAAATAAGCATGAATACTACTAGGTTAAATCTTACTGGGCTTGCCAACTACTAGCTTGTATTAGCCCAGTCCTTATTTATTGCGCCTTTGCTAATCTTGCAAAATTAGTCTCGTAGCATTAGCCGCGCAGCTCATTGCGTAAGATTTTACCTACTGTAGACTTAGGCAGCTCATCGATAAACTCGAAGGTGCGAGGGCGTTTATAGCCTGTTAGGTTTTCTTTGCAATGCTCTCTTAGCTCATCTTCGGTTAGGCTAGCATCTAACTTGACGACGAAGGCTTTTATCGATTGGCCCTTTTCAGGATGGTCAATCCCGACTACCGCAGCCTCATTGACCTTAGGATGCAGTCCTAATACGCCTTCGACTTCGTTAGGATAGACGTTGAAACCACTGATAATCAGCATGTCTTTTTTGCGATCAAAAAGCTTGATATAGCCTCGCTCATCGATAGCCGCCACATCACCGGTCTTGAGAAAACCATCTTCGGTGAAGAATTTGGTATTGTCTAAATTATGATAGCCTGCAATGACGTTGGCGCCTTTGATACACAGCTCGCCTTCTTCGTTAATTCCGAGTGGCTTACCTTGTTCATCGCGAATACTAATATCGATACCTGGTAAAGGTAAACCAATATTACCACTGTATTCAGTACTGGTAATAGGGCTTGCGGTACCACAGCCTAGGGTCTCTGACATGCCCCACCCTTCTAGCATACTACAGCCGGTCACTTCGCGCCATTTGGCGGCTGTGGCAGGGGTCGAGGCCATACCGCCAGCCATAGAGATTTTCAATTGCGAAAAATCTACCGAGCTGAAATCAGGATGGTTCAACAGGGCTTGGAACAAGGTATTGACGCCAGGGAAGATATGAAAAGGCTGCTCTGCCAAAGTCTTCACAAAGCCATCAATATCACGCGGGTTGGTGACTAAGGTAAAGTTAAAGCCACGACGTATGCCCAACATAGTCACGATAAAAGCGAAAATATGATACAACGGTAGCGCTAAGACAGCATTAATAACCGTACTATCTGGCAGCTCCTTATACATGGGGCCAAACCACTCATCAAACTGCACTGAGGCGCTGATGATATTACGGTGGGTAATCAAGATGCCTTTAGCTACGCCTGTGGTACCCCCAGTATACTGAAGAAATACCACGTCATCGAGAGCCTGAATAGGGCGTGAATAAGACAGCTTTTTACCTTTGGCAATCACCGTCTTTAGATCAGTAACTTTATGATGAGCATTAGATTTAAGCGAATAGCTTGGAATGGCTTTTTTTACGTACTTTGCCGCCAAATTCACTATCGTGCCTTTGGGAGTGCCCAGCATATCGCCTATCTTACTGATCACCACATGCTGAATATCTAGCTCGTCTACCACCTTCTCTAAAGTCGCGCAAAAAGGCTCTAAAATAAATATTGCGGCCGCCCCAGAATCTGCCAACTGATGCTTGAGCTCGCGGGGAGTATAGAGCGGATTGACCGACGTTAGCACGTGACCGGCGCGAATCACCCCAAGCAAGATTGGAATATACTGATTGACGTTCGGCATCATGATAGCAATCGTGGACTTGGGCGCTAAATTAAGGCTTTGTAACCAAGCACTGATATTACGAGCTGTAGCATTAATTTCATCATAAGAATAAGACACCCCCATATTGGTGCTGAATTTATAATTCGCAAAAGTGGCCAGATTCTCATCAAAAAAATGGGTCAACGAGCTATATTCGCCAATATCAACGTTGGCATCAACGCCTTCAGGATAACTCTTGGTCCAAAATCTTTCCATATTTGCTTTCCTTAGCTTAAGGGTGGGTTAAATATAATTAGGGGTTTAATATTGTTCAGTTGGATATATTAATTGCCCTATCATTGCTGAAATAAATTAAGTTTATGAGGATAAAAAAGGTCTGCTTGCTTTAAGTTTGCTGACTTTAAGGCGCTAATCCTTAGCAGGCCATTCTCATTCTCATAAAAATAACTTCAACTGATTTCACTCAGCTTTAATACTGGCCCACTTGACTGACAAGTGAGCCAACTGACTCAATAGCAATAACTGGCCGAGCTTATTTAACGCTTGAGATCACCTGCCACCCTGGGGTCGCCAAATGCTCGTTTTGATGCGCAAATAAAGGATGCGCCTTGGCTTCTTCTAGCGTCAAGACTGGTGTCACGCAGACATCGGCGGCGGCAAAGGCCTCAGCCCAATGGCTTAGTGGCTTGCTAGCAAAGGTGTCTTTAACCTGCTTGGCCGCGTCTTTGCTGTCGGGCATATTGGGCATGACACCCATCTGCCAATGCTTGGTCTTTAACTCAGGCAACTCCAGCACATCACACAGCCCTTGCCAGAATTTCAGCTCCAGCGAACCTACCGCCATATAGCGATCGTCTGAGGTTTTGTACAGACGGTAGCAAGGCAACAGACCGCCTAAGAAATCATACTGCGGTGGCGGATTCACCCCTGAGAAGCTCTTGACCAGATCTCCAGTAGCTTTTGGCATCACCATATGATTGTACAAGCTGTGGGTCATGCTCACAGAGATATGACGACCTTTACCCGTACGCTGCGCGGCAAACACGGCGGCTAATAGCGCGATGACTGCGGTATCACTACCACCGGCCAAATCAGCAAACTGGATATTGGGCATGGCTTGCTCACCCTTGGCAGTCTTTAATTGATCTAGCACGCCACTCATCGCCATAAAGTTGATGTCGTGACCGGCTTTATCGGCCCAATCGTGCTGGACCTCACTGTCGGCCATCCCAAAGCCGGTGATAGATACCATGACCAGTTTTGGGTTGAGCTCATGCAAGGTCTCAGCATCTAGTCCCATGCCTTTTAAGACGTCTGGACGGAAGCTGTCTAGCATCACATCAGCGTCTTTTAGGTGGTCTTTAATGGCTTGAATACCGGCTGGATCACGAAAGTTCACTTTCTCAGTGGTTTTGCCATGGTTTAAAGCGGTAAACAGGCCGCCTAAAGCACGGGCAGGATCGCCATTCTCAGGTTCAATCTTGACAATGTCTGCGCCCAAATCGGCCAGCAAACGGGTCGCAAAAGGACCTGGCAGGTTACGAGTCAAATCAACGACTCGCAACCCTGCTAGACAATCCGCCATTAGGTCAATGGGGGTATTGGCTGCATTAGGCATCGACAAACTCCTCACCTTTTTCGGCCATATCCACTACGATTTGAGCAGGGGCAAAACGCTCGCCGTATTTAGCGGCCAATTCACGGCTGCGCTCAACGAAGTTCTTCACTCCATAGGCATTAATGAACTGTAGCGTACCCCCTTGATGCGGCGCAAAGCCCCAACCAAAGATCGAGCCAATATTGGTATCGGCTACTGAACGCACCACGTTTTCTTCGACACAGCGCGCAGACTCATTGGCCTGAATGAACAGCAGACGATCGATCAAGTCTTGCATTGGTGGCTGTTTTTCTAATAGTGGGAAAGCATCGCTTAAGCCCGGCCATAGATGTTTTTTGCCATTTTCAGGATACTCGTAGAAGCCTTTGCCCTCTTTGCGGCCTAGACGCTTTAACTCGCCGCCCATCTTGTCGATCACGATGTCAGAAGGATGGGTCAATGCTGCTTTGCCTTCAGCGACCAGATCTTTATTGGTTTGGTCTCTTACGTGCATGGTCAAGCCTAAAGACACTTCGTCTTGCAAGGCTAGTGGCGGCATTGGCATACCCGCTTTCATACCGGCAACTTCGATGGCACGTGGCGTGATACCTTCGCCTAGCATAGCCATGCCTTCGGTCACATAAGTACCAAATACGCGTGAGGTATAGAAACCGCGGCTGTCATTGACCACGATTGGGGTTTTGCCAATCTGTAGCACATAGTCAAAAGACTTCGCCAAAGTTTCATCATCAGTCTCTTCACCCATGATGATTTCGACCAATGGCATCTTGTCAACTGGTGAGAAGAAATGCAGACCGATAAACTGGTTCGGACGCTGTGATACTTTCGCTAGACCTGTGATCGGCAAAGTAGAGGTGTTTGAGGCATAAACCGCTGTCGCTGGAATGACAGCTTCAGCTTGCTTAGTACATTCCGCTTTAATCTCGCGATTTTCAAACACCGCTTCGATGATTAGATCACAGCCTTCGAGATCGTCATAGGATACGGTGGTTTTGATTTTGCCAAGCAGCGCTTCTTTTTTCTCTTTGGTCGAGTGACCACGGCTTATCGCTTTATCGAGAATCTTGGTCGAGTAGTCTTTACCCTTCTCTGCAGACTCAATATCACGGTCCAATAAGACCACTTCCATGCCGGCTTTGGCCGAAACATAAGCGATACCTGCGCCCATCATACCCGCGCCAAGGATACCCACTTTTTTGGTTTTATATTGCGCAAAGCCTTCAGGACGCGACTGGCCTTTTTTGATCTTGTTCAGCTGTACCCACAGAGTGCCGATCATATTGCGTGCTTCTTGTGACATGGCACAAGCGACGAAATAACGTGACTCTACTTTTAACGCGGTATCGATATCCAGCAAGCTGCCTTCAAATACACTAGACATAATGTGCTTGATCGCCGGATAGTTGCCCTGTGACTTTTGATTGGCCATGGCTGGTGCAATAGACCAAACCTGTCCAACCTGCGGAGTCATGCTACCGCCGCCTGGGATCTTAAAGCCTTTTTTATCCCAAGGTTGTTGTACTTTCGGGTTGGCTTTGATCCATTCTTTGGCTTTGGCTAGCAAATCGTCTTTGTCAGTAGCGACGTCATCGATCAGACCGATATCTTTCGCAGCACCAGGGCGCAGCTCTTTACCTTGGGTCATAAGCTCTAAAGCTTTTTGGATACCGACCAAACGTGGTAGGCGCTGAGTACCACCACCACCTGGTAGCAAGCCAATTTTTACTTCTGGCAGGCCGAGCTTGGTCTTAGGAGAGTCAATAGCAATGCGATAATGGCAACCTAACGCCACTTCTAGACCACCGCCAAGCGCTGTACCGGTCATAGCCGCTACGATAGGCTTGCCACAAGTCTCAAGCTTACGCATGCTGCTCTTCATGTCTTCGACCAGCTCAAAAGCTTGCTCAGCGGTCTCAATAGCAGTCATTGAGTCAATATCAGCGCCGACGATAAAGGTGTCTTTACCTGAGGTAAGGATCAAGCCCTTGGCTGAATCATCAGCGACGAAAGCGTCTGCTAAAGTGGCGTAAGCTGGGTTAAAGTCAGGGCCTAGCACGTTCATTTTACGATCGGCTTGATCGATCGTTAAGGTAACGATGCCATCAGCGTCTTTTTCAGCAGAGAAATTTGGTAGCGCGTTCATGGTAGCGCAAACATCAGTAGTCATGTTATGTCCTTATAAATTTAATAATCAGTCAGTCTGGATATGGGAATGCATTTAAGCGGTCAAAAGCGATTAGCAGCAATCAATAATTAAAGACGCTCAATAATAGTCGCAACACCCATACCAGCACCCACACAAAGAGTCACTGCAGCGTATTTTAGGCCGCGACGCTCAAGCTCATCTAAAGCCGTGCCTAATAAGATGGCCCCTGTAGCTCCTAGTGGGTGACCCATGGCGATAGCGCCACCATTGACGTTGATTTTATCTAATGGGATACCCAAGTCTTTTGCAGTCTTCAGTGGTACTGCTGCAAAGGCTTCGTTAACTTCCCACAGATCGATATCGTCTACCGTCAAACCCGCTTTATCTAAAGCTTTTTGTAGCGATGGCGTAGTACCAGTCAACATGATGGTTGGCTCAGAACCGATCGCTGCGGCCATAACAATCTTGGCACGAGGCTTTAGGCCTGCTTTTTTACCCGCAGCTTCGCTACCTAGCAACATCAAGGCTGCACCATCAACGATACCTGAAGAGTTACCGGCATGGTGGATGTGATCGATGCTTTCTATTTGAGTGTATTTTCTTAAGACCACATCATCAAAACCCATTTGACCTGGCATAGTGAAAGAAGGGTTAAGGCTGCTCAACGACTCAACCGAACTGTCAGGACGAATAGTCTCATCACGCTCAAGTATGGTCATGCCATTAATGTCTTTGACAGGGAGGACCGACTTATCGAAGTAGCCTTTTTCCCAAGCATTGGCCGCTTTTTTATGCGATTCAACAGCAAAGCTGTCGACGTCTTGACGACTAAAGCCTTCAATCATAGCGACAGTATCGGCACTGACACCTTGAGGGACAAAATCCGTCGAATCATTAACGCGAGGGTCCATATACCAGGCCCCGCCATCTGAGCCCATTTTTGCGCGGCTCATAGATTCGATACCACCGGCGACTACCATGTCTTCCATTCCAGACATGATTTTGGCAGCGGCTAGGTTGATTGATTCTAGTCCTGAACCACAAAAGCGGTTAAGGGTAACGCCCGCAACTGACTCGTCCCAACCGGCATCAATGACTGCGACACGAGCGATATCTGAGCCCTGCTCACCGACCGCGCTCACACAGCCCAGTACCACATCGTCTACTTGCGAGGTATCTAGATTGTTACGTTCTTCTAGAGCTTTTAATAGACCACGCACCAGCCAAATAGGAGTAACTTGGTTCAATGCGCCGCCTTTTTTGCCTTTACCACGTGGCGTACGAACATAATCGTAAATATAAGCTGTCTCAGTCATGAAAAATCCTTTTTTATCGGTAATTAATGATGTTAATAAATTAAGGTATTGAGAAGACCTACGCCTTCTCAATGAAAGTAATAAATAAAATAATGTGTAGGCTGTTATTTATACGCTAATGATTGATCTGGTGTTCATTAACCCATACCCAGCCTTGTGGCCATTACATAAAGCGTGAAGCCAACTCTTTCATGATTTCGTTAGTACCACCGTAGATTTTCTGGACGCGAGAGTCAGCATATAGACGCGCGATTGGGTACTCGGTCATATAACCGTAACCACCGAACAACTGCAAGCACTCATCCATCACGCGGCACTGCTTTTCAGTCACGTAGTATTTGATCAATGAGGCATGTGGAACAGAGAGTTTATTTTCTAACAGTGCTTCGACTGCAGCGTCTGTCATAGCACGACAAGCTAGGTAATCGGCATAGCATTCAGCCAATTTGAAGCGAGTATTCTGGAATTTCCAGATAGGCTTACCAAAGGCTTCACGCTCTTTGGTGTAATCAATGGTCAAGTCGATAGCCAGACGCATTGCACCGACACCGGTTAGACCAATGATCAGACGCTCACGCGGCAACTCTTGCATCAGTTGGAAAAAGCCCATGCCTTCCATACTACCCAATAGGTTTTTTTGTGGCACACGCATATTGGTGAAATGCAGCTCTGAAGTATCTTGTGAGGCCAGACCAACTTTCTTCAGGTTACGGCCACGACCGAAGCCTTCTGTCTTGTCGGTCTCTACGACAATCAGTGAGACGCCTTGAGCGCCTTTTTCACGGTCGGTTTTACAAGCGATAATCACTAGGTTGGCCAGCTGACCGTTGGTGATGAAAGTCTTAGAACCGTTGATGATATAGTCATCACCATCTTTTACCGCATAAGTTTGGATATTCTGTAGATCCGAGCCTGTACCTGGCTCAGTCATCGCGATAGCCGCGATATATTCGCCAGTAGCCATCTTCGATAACCAATCTTTCTTTTGCTCTTCAGTACCGTGATTCAAGATATATGGAGCCACAATACCTGAGTGAATTAGACCACCAAATCCGGCTTGGTTGGCTTGCGCTTGCGCATAAAGAATAGCGGCTTCGTGACCGAAATCACCGCCACCACCACCGTACTCTTCTGGCATAGAGGCACATAAAAAGCCCATCTCGCCGGCTTCTTCCCAAGCGGCACGATCAATTACGCCTGCTTCAAGCCATCTTTCATCATGCTCGTCCCAAGACTTGAACATCTTGTAAGCGCTCTCTTGCACCATTTGATGTTCTTCGGTCATCCATTTCGGCGTAAAGTGTTCAATACTCATGTGATCTATCCCTAGCGTTTAGCTTTCCATTGAAAATAAGGTAAGTGGTAAAAATAAGCTATTTATGCGAAATCAAATAAAGCAAGATACTTTATTATATTAGCTATGGTAATATACATTACCGTAATGAGCAAACATTATATATCTTTATAATATTCGTTCTTGGCGTATCCATGATAGAAAATAAATAACAGATTCGCAATGTATAACCGACCAATGGTAATATCGATTACCTTTTGCTGAAACTGCCTTTAATTTCAGTAGCCAATGCTCTCATTACTCCTTGATATACAAACGGAATTACCGCAAACGCCCTAATTCAATAGACTAAGGAAGCTTTTCAATTATGACTGATCAAGATGCTAATAACCCCTTAAAGGGCGATAATACCTACGAGCTTTATAGCACCCACCCTAGGGATGACTGGCCAGTTCTGCCACCGTTATCTAGTATGCGTGCCTCTACCCTCGATAAAATCGAAAATGCGGTCATACATTTATTCGCCGGGCATGATGCCAATGAAGTGACTATGAAACAAATTGCAGCGGAAGCGAATGTCTCCCTGCAGACCCTGTATAAGTACTTTGGCGACAAACAGACGCTTATTTATACGATTTTGGACCGGGTACTAGGACGCTTGGCAGCGCGGATGATCGATCACTTACAAGGTATCGACAGTGTGCAGGAACGCTTACGCAAGACCCTTTGGGTTTGCTTTGATTTTGTCGACTCCCACCCAAATACGGTCATGGTGTTATCGACAGCAGTACCGGTCTCGCGCTATCGCAACATTGCGATTTATGAGAATAAAGAACTCATCGGGGCATTTTTGAAACTATTGGTCGATGGGCAAAGCCGCGGCGTCCTTGATGACCAAGTGCCTTTATATGTCCTCTTAGATGTGTTTATGGGCTTTATCAGTCGTTTAGGCTTGATGCATATCGTTCGCCGGACCCCAACACCGATGAATGACCAGTTTGAGGCTTTGTTTGATATTCTATGGCGCTCCGTCGCTAAGCCGGCCAACCCGCTCTAACCCTGCGGGGTGTTAGACAAAACGCAAAAAGGTCAGAGCCTAGGCTCTGACCTTTTTTTGCGTCTCTATGCCAATGAGAGGATAGAGACTTTCAAGAGATTGCAGCTATTAACACTTAGTATCTATTAACACTTAGTATCTATTAACACTTAGTATCTATTAACACTTAGTATCTATTAACACTGACTATCTATTAATACTAAGTAGCTATTAATGCTAAGCATCCGTTAATACTAAGCACACGTTATCAATGCCGGCTATTACATAAAGCGTGAAGCCAGCTCTTTCATGATTTCGTTGGTACCGCCGTAGATTTTCTGGACGCGAGCATCCGCATACAAGCGAGCGATTGGATACTCGGTCATATAACCGTAACCGCCGAACAGCTGCAAGCACTCATCCATCACACGGCACTGCTTTTCAGTCACGTAGTATTTAATCAATGAGGCATGCGGTACCGACAGTTTATCTTCTAAAATAGCTTCAACAGCGGCATCACACATGGTGCGGCAAGCTAGATAATCAGCATAGCACTCAGCCAATTTAAAGCGGGTATTTTGGAATTTCCAGATAGGCTTACCAAAAGCTTCACGCTCTTTGGTGTAGTCAATGGTCAAGTCGATCGCCAGACGCATAGCACCGACACCGGTTAGCGCGATGATCAGACGCTCACGTGGCAACTCTTGCATTAGCTGAATAAAGCCAAGCCCCTCGACGCTGCCCAATAGATTCTTTTGTGGCACACGCATATTGGTGAAGTGCAGCTCTGAAGTATCTTGTGCCGATAGACCAATTTTCTTCAGGTTACGACCACGACCAAAGCCTTCGGTCTTATCAGTCTCAACGACGATTAGCGAGATGCCTTGAGCGCCTTTTTCACGGTCGGTTTTACAAGCGATGACCACTAGGTTGGCCAGCTGACCGTTGGTGATAAAGGTCTTAGAACCATTGATGATGTAATCATCACCATCCTTGACCGCATAAGTTTGGATATTCTGCAGATCCGAGCCTGTACCTGGCTCAGTCATCGCGATGGCTGCGATATACTCACCGGTAGCCATCTTGGTTAGCCAGTCTTTTTTCTGCTCTTCGGTACCGTGGTGCAAGATATAGGGAGCGACGATACCTGAGTGGATCATACCGCCAAAACCAGCTTGGTTGGCTTGCGCTTGCGCATACAGCAGCGCTGCTTCGTGACCGAAATCACCACCGCCGCCACCGTATTCTTCTGGCATAGAGGCACATAAAAAGCCCATCTCGCCCGCCTCTTCCCAAGCAGAGCGATCTAATGAGCCATTTTCGCGCCACTGTTCATCGTATTTGTCCCAAGACTGAAACATCTTAAGGGCACTGTCATGTACCATTTGATGCTCTTCAGTCATCCATTTCGGCGTAAAGTGTTCGATACCCATAGCATTGTTCCTTGGCTTATAGCGCTCTGTTAAAACAACAGAGGGCTTAAAAATAATGTCATTATCCCAATACAAAGTGCTTAAGACTTACAACCCATAGCATACGGTAATTAAAATTACTATTTGGGTAAAATCTGGCATCTTTGTTTTATTGGGCATTGATAGCTACATCATAAAAAATATAATTCATAACCGCAATATACCTATCATTAATAGTAATCTTTATTACTATTTGTATAAATAAACATTTTATAGTGATTTTATAAATAGGTATCTGCTTATTTGATATCTCTAACTGCAGGCTATTGGTAGATTTTTAGTCATCGTTTATGACCATAACTTTGCTATCTATCCTGGTTATACCCCTGAATAAAAACCTTAATAAATTCTAATATATCAAATATTTAGGATAACCTACCAGAAAGTTAGATTTAATTAATATGTCATGCTAATCTGTCACTATATAGCCTACTACGGACAGTCGGGCGACCCCCACTATCCTGTGACGTCTCTATAAAAGTGCTCTCATTGCACAGCTGACTTTAGCCGCTGCCGCATGAGAGTGGTCTCAATATTCGCCTCTATACAGGATAGCCCTTATGACAAAGCCCGTGGATCACCCCGATCTCGCCAGCCGCCCCTTACATAACTTAATCACTGACTCGCAGCGCGACGATGCTGCCAAGCCTACCGTCAACCGCCGCCGGTTCATCCATGGTTTAGGGGCTAGTGCTGCGGCGCTGAGTCTGGCGGCCTGTGGTGGCGATGACGACTCAATATGGCAAGGGGGCAATGCATCAGACGCGGTCACTTTTACCCATGGGGTGGCCAGTGGCGATCCGCTACAAGAGTGCGTGATACTGTGGACCCGCGTCGTGCCTGCCAGCCGCCAAGCCTCTGTCAAAGTGACGTGGCGTATAGCTACAGACGCTGATATGAGCACTATCGTCAACCAAGGTGAGGCTACCACTAGTGCCGCCAACGACCATACATTAAAGGTCGATGTCGATAAGCTGTCGCCCAACACCGTCTACTATTATCAGTTTGAGTCGGCAGGCGTGAAAAGCCGCATAGGTAAAACCAAAACCCTGCCCAGCGGTGACGTCTCCAAGGTCAAACTGGCGGTATTTAGCTGTGCCAACTATCCGGCAGGCTATTTCCATGCCTATGCCGATGCGGCCAAACGCCAAGACATCGATGTCTGCGTGCATCTCGGCGACTATATTTATGAGTATGGTCGTACCGTGTTGGTCACTACCGATATCGGGCTGACTGAAGAGACCGCTTATGCCTCTGCCAATGCCAAAGCGCTAGACCGTGAAGTAGAACCCGCTAATGAAATCACCACCATCAGCAACTATCGCCGCCGCTATGCCCAGTACCGTAGTGACCCCAATCTGCAAGACTTACATGCTAGCGCGCCGATGATTTCGGTGTGGGATGACCATGAATTCTGTAACGACGCTTATAGAGATGGCGGTGAAAACCACCAACCTGATAAAGAAGGCGATTGGGAAGACCGTAAACTCGCCGCCATGACCGCCTATCACGAGTGGCTGCCTACCCGTAATAGCGTCATCAATAACATCACCCGCAGCTTTGACTTTGGCAACCTGCTAAGCCTACATATGATGGATACTCGCATCATCGGTCGTGACCAACCGCTCGACTATGGCAACTATGTCGAGACGGATGGCAGCTTTAAAGGACTGGCCTTCTTCGGAGATTTACTGAAAAAAGACCGTGGCCTACTCGGTCTAAATCAACAAAACTGGCTAGCGACCCAACTGCAAAAGTCTACAGCCACATGGCAAGTATTAGGACAGCAAATCCTGATGGGTAAAATGTGGATTCCCGCCCCGCTCCTGCTCAACTTCAATGACCCGACTACTGGCGTCCCTGTGCCCACCTATTTTCAGATATTAGCGAAGCAGCAAGCCGCGCCTGAGTCATTAACCGATACCGAAAAATATATCTTAGCGCAGCCGGCTATCCCGTATAACCTAGATGCTTGGGATGGCTATAGCGCTGCCCGTGATAACTTGTTAAGTCTGGCCAAGGCCAATAACGCTAACTTGGTCGTGCTGGCCGGTGATACCCATAACGCTTGGGCGAATGACTTAAAAGACAGTAAGGGTGATGCCGTGGGTGTCGAGTTTGCGACCAGTTCGGTCAGCTCGCCAGGCTTTGAAGAGTATCTGTCTGATATTCCTCCTGCGCAATTTGCCGCCGCGCTACCAGGACTCGTGCAAGGTGGTACGCTTAAATATGCCAATACCAATGAGCGCGGCTATATGCTGATTACGCTGACCCCGAGCGAGTGTCAGTCTGAGTGGATCTTAGTCAGTGATATCCTCAAGCCGACTTACTCTGCTGAGGTCGGTAAAACGCTGCGTGTGAAAGCGGGTGAGAATAAGATTACTGAGGTTGGTATATAAGCCAGTGAGCACCTAATTTAGCTGTATTTATGATTTTGTAATCCGCTAAATTGGGGGCTTAGTGTTGATGCTAAGCTTGATGACCTAATTAATTTGCATTTTATGCCAATCGATAGTGCGAAAACCCTTGACGGGCATCAATAAGTTGCTATAATACGCACCCTACATAGCACGATATTGCTGCTAACCCTACATGCCGGTGTGGTGGAATGGTAGACACGACGGATTCAAAATCCGTTGCCTATAAAGCGTGTCGGTTCAAGTCCGACCACCGGTACCATATACGAAACCCTTGAGGCTTATTGCTTTCAAGGGTTTTTTATTGTTTGTAGTTAATGAGTATCTTAGAGTAACTTCTTGGCCAACATTATATTTAAGTCTTTAGCTTACTATTATTGTTTGTAAAATTTTTTCAACATAGAAAGTCAGAAAAGTATAATTAACGAAAGTCACGACAGAGATAATTGATAAAAATGTGATAGACAGGAGATTTCAATTATTTGTATATTTTCATATCAACACTACGTTAAATCTAGTTTCGCATCACTAATAGTGAGATGAACATAATGAGTAAATAAATACAAATATTACTATGCTATAGTTGAGCAAGCCTTATATTTAATAGGCTTTCAATGATTCAACGATCTAATATACTTTTAATTTTAATAAACAATATTTGAGTTTTATATGAAATATCTTAGTTTCTTTAGTGGTGCATTAGGACTAGATCTTGGGCTTGAAAAAGCAGGATTTGAACCACTTATGGTATGTGAAGTAGATAAATTTTGCATTTCAACTATAAAAACAAACAAGCCGAATGTCCCTTTAATAGAGGACATAAGGGATTACTCTGTTTCTGATATAAGGACAATTGCTGGTATAACAGAAAACGATAGTGTTGATTTAGTTATTGGAGGGCCGCCATGCCAAGCTTTTTCTACAGCTGGATCTAGAAAGTCATTTGAAGACGAACGTGGCAACGTTTTTATAAAATACCTTGAACTTGCTACAGGTCTCAATGCTAAGTTTATTGTAATCGAAAATGTAAGAGGGTTACTATCAGCTCCATTGAAACATCGCCCGCACAACCAGCGTGGAGAAGGCTTTCCTCCCCTAACTAATGAAGAAATGCCGGGCGGAGCTCTTAAGTATATATTGTCTTTTTTAGAAAGTAAGGGCTATGGCATATCATTTAACCTTTATAACTCAGCTAATTATGGTACACCTCAAATTAGAGAAAGAATAGTTATTGTCGCCTCCATAGACGGGAAGAAACTTCCATATTTAAACCCTACACATTCTGATGATGAATCTTGGGGGTTACCACCATGGAATACATTTGAAAGTGCTGTATCTAATCTGTCTGATCACGATAATGAGGAATGCGCTGTCTTCCCAGAAGGTAGATTGAAATATTATAGAATGATTGGCCCCGGCGGTAACTGGAAGTCCTTACCTGAAAATTTACAACGAGAAGCTATGGGAAACGCTTATAATTCAGGAGGTGGCAAGACAGGATTTTTTAGGCGATTAGCTTGGAATAGACCAAGTCCCACGTTATTGACTAGTCCGACAATGCCTGCCACAGACTTGGCCCATCCAATAGAAGATAGGCCATTAAGTGTGGCAGAATATGCTCGAATTCAGGAGTTTCCTGATGAATGGTTTTTTGCGGGAAAGACCAAGGATAAATACAAACAAATTGGTAATGCCGTGCCAGTAAGCCTTGGCTTTGCCATTGGCAATCTACTGAAAAACCACGTTGCTGGTATTGATATAACTCCGCCTGTTGATTTTAAGTTTTCTAGGTACAAATTTACTAATGATACAAACTGGTTAAAATCAATTAAGAAATAACTCCTCTATTACTTTTACTTTTTTAGATATAAAGTGAAAAGCTTAGTTTTAATAAATTAATTATTTCGCACATTTGAAAGATACTTCCTTACAAACTGGATAAAGCCATTCTCACTAAGATTATTACTGGCATTTAGGCAAGGAAAAGCTTCCCAGTTTGTCGCGCCTGATCTGGAAAAGGTTCTATGCCACTTTATAATTTGAGTGCCCTGACGGATTGCGCTACTTGATGAATTCTCAGAGTTATCTCTATTTTTTACCTGCAGGAGGCTCCACTCTTCACCAGGCTTTACTGGTGGTCGAATAAAATCTACTGCTTTTACAGTTGATCCTGAGCACCAAACCCATCCTTCTGGCTCGATTACAGATGCTATATAACGCTCAAGCAAATCTCCTATTATATTTTCTGCAGCCATAGATGCCATATGTAGGTGCTTTGCTTCCTCTAGCTTATAATCAGGGATATCAAAATAGATGTTCAATATTTCAGATACCATTTCATCTGGAGTAGTTGAAGGAAGTTTTGGGGCTCTAATATACCTAGATGTATTAAAATTATTAGCTAGCTTTGTTATGTATTCTTGAGAACCGTCTAGTATATTTAGACTTCTTGACTTTGGAGCTAGTTCTGTATTTATAGACAGACATAGAATGAGGCTTTCAAAACTCCCTGTTAAACTGGGATTGATTCTATTCATTTCGTGTGCAGCAAAAACATGTGCGTTAGGTATAAATTGCATATTTCCATCCAACAAATTTTGAAATATACATTATAACTGTTTGATATAATTATTCTATTCAAAACTCCTCGGTAATTTGATATACACTGAAGGCACATCAAGTTAACAGTCTGCAGATAATTTAACTGTGCGAATGCCTAGCTCAATGTTGATATCGCTGCCAGTGGCTGGATGGATGGACGCATTTTTTTAGTGGATTCATGCCAAAACGAGCGTGGATTTTATGGCCGTTATAACCAAATAAATCGCCTGATTGAACAGGCTCTTGCGTTGCTGCAGATTTGATTTGATTGATCATAGACCGGATGTCCATATCAGACCTGTCCACACCATTCTGCTGACGGCCACGGTCGGTCAGATTATAGGTAATGAGTTTAGTTCGAATGGACATTAAAAAACCCCTTACACGGTAGGCATAATATTAGTTATGCGTTAAGTGTTAGGGCTGTGGTATTTCTGAGAGCTTGGGATGGTTTGTGTGAATTGTAATCAATCTAATTACTTATACAATGGACCTTCGTCGCTATCGCACCATTGAGTAGATATATTAGATCCAGTTAGCGTTGTTATTTTTGTTGCATAAAGACCCTCACGCCCATCAGGAGTCCATTGGTAAGTACCAATTGCTGAGCATTTTCTTTCAAAATACGGGATTAGATTTTTCACCTTCATATAATCCCGATCAAATTGCTCTTTAGCTTCATCTAGAGAGGTCGGGTCAAGATTACATCGGTTGTGATTAAGAGGGATGTCCGCCATCCAAGTACCCGGTTTTGAGTTGACTTTGTTGCGCTCAGCAAAGACAGCCTGTTCAAATTTGGTTGCAAGCTCAAGCCTTGATGTCTTTGGATTACTTACATCCACCTTAAAAACTGGTGAAAACAATATTATCTTGTCGCCTTGCGATACCTTATAAGACCCCGGGCCAGAACTTAGAGTTTTAAAATCTGATATGCAGTATGCATAACGTATGCTTTCGGCATGCGCCTGCATTACTCCAAGCATGCAAGCCAAAGGCACAATAGTTTTAATTATGGTTCGAATCATTTGTCAGTCCTCTGTTTTATTTAGAATAAACTTTAAGCCCAATCCATGAGCAACAAACAAGCATTGGAAGGCACGCCTCTTGCTTAACCCCATGCTATATTAGAACTTATTTTTATCCAAGCTAATTTATCAAGCTCGCCTTCAACTTGATCGGCAGACGCTGCTTCATACTTAACTTCATGCAAAAAAATATAAAAACTCACCGATTGATTGGTGGGCAACTCACAATAATGCCTTACTTTAACACCGAGCATGCTATACCAGCAGATATTGGACGAAACCACTGCTGGTATATTCCTACTAATTTTGCTTGCCCCGCAGCTACGCTCCTATTTATAAATACTACAAGGATTATAAAATGTTAGATGTATTGAATAACTCAGAGTCGATGGTGTTGTTTTTCCATGGACTAGACTCGGATAATAAGACGGTGAATTTTACTGAAATCAAGCGCAAGCAAAAGCTATGCGAGACGGTGGATTATAGAAAGGATTTTGCTCAAGTATTCGAAATTTATGACGCCTTGATCCAAGCGCATATCAAAAAATATGAAGTTTTCGTATTGGCAGGAGAAGGTCTAGGCGCATGGTTTGCCAATCATTTTGCTCATAAATATAACCTACCTGCCCTATTAGTAGAGCCGTGTATCTATCCTAAGGAATCGTTGAAGGACTCACTAGCAGACAGTACGTTTATACCCCAAGAGATGCGCTTGTCCTTCCCCACGAGTAATCCTAACGATGTAGCGGTTATCATTGCAGATAAGGACGACCCCGCTGTTGCCATAGCCAAGAGAACTTTGGTCAATCTGCCAAACTCATGGGATATCGACTATATTCGCCATATTCCTCAGCGTGTAGGGTTAGGCATTGATATTAACTACCACCTCAATATGCTGTGTAGCGATGCCATCCTCGACATTGATTTTGATCATGTTGATGAAGCCGCTTATGCTCGTTATAAGGCGCAGTATTAAGACCAGGCAAGCTATTTCTCAAAACTTTGTGGTGGAAATCAATTTAGCTAAATACACAGTACCCCTTACAAAACCTAGCTTGCAAGGGGTTTTATATCACAGTAAATTGACCATTAAACCTGCTACATTTCACTCAATGACGACTTGTTCAATAATGACTTCATGACTGCCACTTCTGCACCGTCCCAACCTAATACGCTAGCTGATTTGCCCCAGCGCAAAATTATCCATCTCGATATGGATGCTTTCTACGCCAGTGTCGAACAGCGTGACTTCCCAGAATTGCGCGGGAAGCCTTTAGTTGTGGGTGGTGATCCCAGTGGTCGTGGAGTGGTAGCAGCGGCAAGCTATGAGATTCGTCAGTTTGGGGTGCGCTCAGCGATGTCTTGCTATGAGGCAAAAAAACGCTGCCCTGATGCGGTGTTTGTGCGGCCTCGCTTTGACGTGTATCGCGAAGTGAGTCAGGATATTCGTCGGATTATGCATACTTTGACCGATTTGGTAGAGCCACTATCGTTAGATGAGGCCTATCTGGATGTCACTGGGATTCAAGCGCATAAAGGCTCGGCGACGCTGATGGCGAATTGGTTACGCGCACAGATTTATGAGCAGACGGGGTTGCGTGCTTCGGCAGGTGTGTCCTTTAATAAGATGCTTGCCAAGATTGCCTCGGATATTAATAAGCCTAATGGCATTGCGGTCATTACCCCTGAGCAGGCGGATGCCTTTATTACTGCGTTACCGATTGAGCGCTTTCATGGTATTGGCAAATCGACGGCGCGTAGAATGCATGATATGGGTATTCGTAATGGTGCTGACCTAAAGGCTGCTGCTGTAGAGGCCTTAGTCGATCAATTTGGTAAGCGCGGTCGCTTCTATTCTGAGATTGCTCATGGCCGTGATATGCGCCCCGTGAAGTCTGAGCGCGAGTATAAGTCGGTCGGCTCTGAGACTACCTTTCGCGATAATATTAGCGATACCGCCATCTTACTTGAGCAAATCTTTGAGCAAAACGCCGATGCCTTCACGCAAATGGGCAAAAAAGGCCAGCAAGGTCAAACCCTCACCCTAAAGATTAAATATGCTGACTTTACTCAGATTACCCGCTCGCATACCTTACATACCCCCTTCCCCGATGCCGATTCTGCGCATTATTGGTTAGAGAAATTACTTGCGGATGTACCACGCCATTTACCTATTCGCTTGGTTGGCGTGACCTACTCCACTTTAAGCAATGCGGACGAGCCAGCCCCGCAGCCAGACTTATTTGACATTTTTGATGACTAATTTTGTCATAAACTAAAATACTTTTAAGAGTTCTAATGTCATATTTATGCAAGAATGCTCCCTCCTTTCTTAAAGGAGGGTTGGGGTGGATTTCTTTTTAAACCACAACGTCAATTCCCGCCACCGTCACATTCTGCTAAAATAGCGCCACTTCAAACCCCTCTTATTTTATTCTCCTTTTGAGCCTTGCAGAGTTCTTATGACTGAGCAGCCCTACCTAAGCGTCAATGACTACGATTACGACCTTCCTGATACGCTAATTGCCCGCTATCCCTTAGAGCAGCGCTCTGCCTCCAAGCTGTTGTACTTGCCAGCCAGTGCCGCGCCACAAGATCGACTGTTTGCTGAGTTGCCGGATTTGCTCAATGCCGGCGATCTGATTGTCTTTAATGACACTAAGGTTATGAAAGCTCGGCTATTTGGGCAAAAGGATACGGGCGGTAAGGTCGAAGTTTTAGTCGAGCGTCTTACTGATGAGGTGGAGTTTACCCAAGGCCATGCGCATGTGGCGCTATGTCATGTACGTGCGAGCAAAGCGCCGAAACTGGGCCAGACACTGCTATTAGCCGATGGTGCGATACAGTGCGAAATGATTGGCCGCCAAGAGAACCTATTTGTATTAGCCTTCACCAAGCCTATCTTGCCAGATTTAGAACAGCACGGTGAGTTGCCTATTCCGCCTTACTTTGAGCGTCATGCCGATGAGACCGATAATACCCGCTATCAGACGGTCTTTCATGACCCTGCGAAATTAGCTAGTGTTGCCGCGCCTACCGCCAGTCTGCATTTTGACGACGCTATTTTGCAGCAGCTACAAGACAAAGGCATTCGCAGCGCTTTTGTGACGCTACATGTGGGGGCTGGGACTTTTGCTCCGGTGAAGACGGACAACCTACTGAATCATACGATGCATAGCGAATATGCGGAGTTGCCACAAACTACGGCCGACCTGATTAATGAGACCCATCGCAATGGCAATGCCGTGATAGCTGTGGGCACTACCGTGACCCGTGTGCTTGAGACCGCTTATCAGCAGACCGTGACAGACAGCTCGCCGCTATCGGCTTGGGCTGGTGATACCGAAATCTTTATCTATCCTGGCTTTAAGTTTGGCGTCATCGACCGCTTAATCACCAATTTTCATTTGCCTAAATCTACCTTATTAATGTTAGTCTCCGCCTTTGCCGGTAAAGCCAATATTGAGCAGGTCTATCAGCATGCCGTGACTCAGCAGTATCGCTTCTTTAGTTATGGCGATGCGATGTTATTGGATAAGCTTACGAGCGCTTAGACGGGCTGTGACACAATACTGCTTAGGTCAGATAGTCCAAATCTGCTAGTAATACTGTGTTGATTTTGTTATAAATGCATAGGCAAGTATTACCGATAGCTTACAGTTTGTAGTCAACGTTAGGCTATAGACAGAGTTAAACCCTATATCTAATTAACACTTTTCTTTTATATTTCATTAATTTAAGCAGGGTTAGAGCTGGTTTAATTAGCGTTACATAGAAGGCAGTAAGCATGGCCTAATGGTCTGTAGTAATGACTTCACTTTTAGTATTTATAATAATTCGCTGATGACAAGGGATGCGCATGGCTGGGCAACGACCAAATAAGTTACGACAGGCGCTATCGTTAGCATTACTTGCTGCTATTGGCACATTAAGTATGGGTCCGATGACGCATGCGGCCGATATTGGTAAGACGGAAGTGCAATCTGCCCAGAACCAACCGCTCAGTGCCACTATTGCGGTATCGGGCATCGATATAAACGACTTTTCAGCCAGCCTAGTGGGTCAAGATATCTATCGTCAGATGGGACTGCAGCCTAACGATTCGATGGATGTCAGATTTGAGGCGACCAGTCAAACCTCGGGGCGTATTTTGATTACCACTTCGCGACCCGTCACCGCACCCTTTGCCGATGTCGTCATCGCTATCCGTACACAAGACCGCCAGCAAATCATTCCTAAAACGTTATTGATGCCGCTACAGAATTCAGCGACAGCTACTCGCGTGGCGACCAATCCTCCTGCCATGACTGCCGCCAGACCTAATTTACCAGTGACCACGCCAGCGCTTGGCACCCCATTACGGGTGAAACGCACGGCGCCACCCCCCTTATTATCCAACACCAATGCAGAGGCTTTATCGGCTGTGAATTTACCAAGACAGTCTACTGCTCCGGTTACTATTGCTCAGCCTAGTTTCCAAAACAGTCCCCAAAACAGTTTCCAAAACACTTACCGTGCCAATACAGGGGCCGGCATTACGACGAATAGTGTGAATAGTACAAGCAATGCGCGCAATAATCCCGTAAACGACAGACAGTTGGATATTTTAAACGTTGAGGTCACGCGCAAAATTATTGCGAGTGTACCTACAGCAGTCGCCGCTAATACCACAGTGCCCCCTGCGAACGACTTAGCTAATAATACTCAGCTTGCCGCTACGCCTACGCAGCCTGTACCGCAACCCAAACCTCAGAATAATGCCTTTAGTAATATCGTGGTACCACCAACACCAGTGCCTACAGTAGGTCGTTATACGGTACAGCGCAATGATAGTCTCTGGCTAATTGCTAATGAATTAGCGCGGCAGAATAACCTTGAGGTGGGTGCTGTGATGCAGCAAATCAAAGCCTTAAACCCCAATGCTTTTATCAATAATGATATTAATCAATTAAAAGCTCAAGCCCAGCTGAGTCTGCCTAATTATGAAGTCATTCCTTCGCAGCAAGGCTTAAAGGCGGCTATTGAAGCACGTAATACACGAGCAAACAGCAATAACCGTACGGTGGCCACTGCGCCTGTACAGCCTAAACCTACTGCTGCTCCGGTCGTGACTCGCACTACGACCGCCGTGACCAAAAGTAATTTAAGTAAAAAATTACCGCAAGCTACCATGACCGTGTTAGCGCCTGGTAAAGATGGCCGCGCTGACGGCACACAGACGCAAGCGTCAGCAGCTACGGGTTCAGGAATTAATAATGATACGCTGAATACCCTAAAAACGACGCGGCAACAAACAGCCCAACAGGCACAGCGAGTCCGCGAAGTCACTCAGCAGTTAGCGGGCGATAATAAGAAATTACAGCTGCAAAGTCAGAAGCTTGCCGAGTTAGAAGAGCGTTTAAAAGAGCTGCGTAATCGTTAAGTATCTAATTAATAATATTATTACTAATAGTCACCTATCTATAATAAGTCTATTTTTTATCGACCTATATTGTTAGTATGAAGACAGATAGGTTTTAACTTATATAATTAAGCTTATAGGGTTTATATTGGCAGCGAGCGCTTGCCGTTATTTATCTCCAAAAATAATTAAATATTGTCAGAGTCTCTGGACGACCGGTGTGGGAGCCAACATGAACAACCTTATTTATATAGCAATCGGCTTGGCTATTGTGCTTATTCTAGCCTTCGTATTATTACGCAGCAAGAATACGACACCGCCGCCGCGTAAGCCTGCTGCGGTCACACCACCAAGACCAGTGCATGACCGAGCCAGTCAAGCTGCTGTACCGAGTGCTGCTGCGCCGAACTATCAAGACCGACTCACGGTTGCACAGCGTTTTATTGATCAACAGCGTTATGACGATGCGATTAGTGAATTAAAGCAGGGCTTAGGCAGCCACCCTAAAAATAAAGACCTTACCCTCAAGCTACTGAATATCTATGCGTTAACCAACCGTACTGAGGCGTTTAGTGACTTATACCAAACGATTCAGATGCAAGGGGATGCGGCAACCCTAGCAGCGGCAGACAATATCAAGTCTCTGCTAGATGAAGAGCAAGCTTCAAGTAGACCTGCTCCTGTAGCGGCCAGTGATAGCTTTGTGGCGGACAGTCATGAGGAAGGTTTAGATTTCAATCTGTTAGACGATACGACTGTTGAGCACGCGCCTGCTGCTATAGCGGCCACTGCTGCTAGCGAAGAGCTTTTAGAGCTGGATAGTGTTGAGCAAGAAGAAAAGGTGTTATCTTTTGATGATTTAGAAAACCAACTCTTAGCAGATGATGGCCTCGCCACTCAGCAACAGTATACCTCTGACACTCCTGTCTCCGATACAGATAAAGGTCTAGACTTTAACTTTGGTGATGCAGACGCTGAGAGTTTGTCATTAGAGACTACTGAGCCTACGCAACCTGTCGCAGATGACAGCGCCTTTAGCCTAGAGTTAGACGAGCCAGCAACTATTACAACAACATCAGAGACCGTAGCCACTGATGATGCTTTTAGCCTAGACGATGACTTCGACTTCTCTAGCAGCTCAACGGTAACTAGCGATGCTCCTGCAGAAGATGCTCCGCAAACAGCCACAAGTGACTTTTTAGAGCTGGATAATTTAGTCACAGAGGACACCACAACAGACTCTCTAAATACAGAGTTGGCTGATGCCGCAGCGGCGACCCAAACGATTGAACTCGATGCTACTGATATGGAGCATAACGAGCTCAGTTTTGCGGATATCGAAAGCAATGAATTGGGTATGGATGACGACTTCTCGTTTACTACGGACGCGGTGACTACAGAAGAATCTGCCCCTACGGACACCAACTCATCTTTCTCGCTAGAGACGGAAGAAGCGTCTGACTTTACCGCAGATAGCTTGGCAATCGAAGAGCCAGTAGTAGCAAACCCTGTCGCTGAGTCAGCACCTGCTGCAGCTGTTGCTGAATTGGCCGATGTTGAACCTACTAGCGCTGATTTTGTAGAGACCGCTCAGTCTGCTGATACGCCCGTTAGCATCCCGGATGACAGTCAGTTTGCTGCAGATTTCGACTATGTAAATGAGTTGGATAGCGTGCAGGTCACCATTGATTTGGCAGCGCAGTATTTAGAGTTGGGCGAGTATGAGAGTGCTAAGCGTCTGCTCCAGGAAGTAGCGAATCAAGGCAATGCTGAGCAGCAGTCGCAAGTTGAGTCCTTATTAGCCAGAGCGGTTTAAGAGAATAACCAGTGTGAACTTAACCTAGTTATTATCTCTACTTAATCCGTTTTAAAAACGCATAAAGCCTCGGTTTTATGCGTTTTTTAATGGTATTATTCTCCCTATCTTCTCTCCCATTTTATCTATTTTGAGCTCTGATTTATCATGCCTTCATCCAAACTTACTAATAATGATTCTGCTACAGCTAACAATAACAACGTCCAACTCATTTACGCTGGCGGCACTTTTGGTTGCCATGGTAAACCGCTATCGCCGATTGCCGCAGCTGAGTTTTTACCTATCGTAGAGCAGCTTTTAGCGGAGCAATACTTACCGCAAACCTGTTGGTTAGACAATTCATTAATTAAAGACAGCAGCCAATTGACGCCTAGCGACTTTGTGCATTTTTATCAGTTAATTTTAGCGGCGTATGCCACAGGTCAACGCAGCTTCGTGCTGATTACCGGTACGGATAGCTTGAGCTATTTAAGCACTTTTTTAGCCGAGGCTTTTGTCGGTAGCGATATTTGTATCGTCGTCACTGGCAGTATGCGGCCATTGTTTGATCCTGACCAGCTCGAGGGCTATGTAGTCGATGACCAGTCGGATGCTTGGGGCAACTTAGTAGAGTCTATCAAATTAGCCGCCCATGGCGAGCCTGGCGTTCGCGTTTGCTTCGCTGGCGAAAGCTGGCAGGCACAGACTGTGCAAAAAATTCACAGCCACGACTTTATGGCCTTTACTGGTCATCGCCGCGCCGCCTATCCTGCTAATAGCTATAGCAAAATTCTACCGGATACCCGCCGGCAGCATTGGCTAGATGATCAGATGAGCGTGAATGCGCAAATCATCGAGCGTAGCACACAGGCGGCAGTCTATCCGCTGTATTGCATGCCCAATGATAGCGCTGTACTTGAGTTACAGCTGCGCAGTCTAATTGATCGCCCCGCGAGTGGTATTATCCTTATCGGCTTTGGCGCCGGTAACGCGACTTATTCGCCTGCGATAGCCGAGCTACTAGATCAAGCTTATCAGCGTGGTCATTTGGTCGTCAGTGCTAGCCAATGTGCGTTTGGCGGCGTCGGTGAGACTTATGCAGCAGGCAGCTGGCAATATGAGCATCACGTGATTAGTGGCGGTCGTCTGACCTTGCCCGCTATCTTTGCACGGCTGCTTTGGTTGCACCTGCGTTTTGATACGCCAGCTCGCCGTCGACAACGTTGGACCCATAGCATTAATCAAGCGACGCTGGTTAGAAGCTAACGGGCTGAAGTGATGCTACTTAAATAGTTATAAAAAGGCTAATCGTCTTATTCTTCATCCCGATTACTTTGACCAACCCCTATTTCTCTGAATAACTGTTGCTTACTATGACTGCTACTGCCCAAGATACTGACCTTGCCAATGACACGAATATCAATGCCACGAAAGAGTCCGTTAATATATTGCTAGTTGACAGCCCAGATAATACGCTACCGCCGTCTGAGCAATATACGTTAGCCATTGGTATTGAGTTCATAGGGACGGGCTACCGCGGTTGGCAGCGCCAAAAAGAAGTCGTCGGGGTGCAAGCGGTGTTAGAGGCCGCCATTAGCAAAGTCGCTAATGAAACCGTAGAAGTGGTGGCAGCAGGGCGTACGGATGCAGGCGTGCATGCCAGTAATATGACTGCGCACTTTACCACCAGTGCCTATCGACCGGTGCGCAATTGGCTACGTGGTATCAATAGCTTGCTGCCAGACGATATTGCGCTGCGTTGGATGGTACCGATGCCCAGTAGCTTCCATGCCCGCTTTGGCGCTATTGCCCGTCGTTACCGTTATATTACCTTAAATCAACCACTACGCCCTGCCCTGCTCAACCATCAAGTGACCCATATCTATGAGCCGCTAGATTTAGCCAAGATGCAGCAAGCTGCACAGACTATCGAAGGAACGCATGACTTTAGCAGTTTCCGTGCTGCTGCTTGCCAATCCAACCAACCGGTACGAACGATCAGCCACGCCAAGCTCTTTGCTCATGGTGCCTTTATCGTATTCGACATACAGGCCGATGGCTTTTTGCACCATATGGTGCGCAACCTGATGGGCACGCTATTTGCGATTGGTAAAGGGGAGCTCGCCCCAGAAGATTTACAAAATATTATGGCAAAAAAAGACCGTACAATTGCTCCGCCTACCGCCTCGGGGGACGGCCTATATTTTATTAATGCCTACTACCCGCCTGAGTTTCAGCAGCTGTTACCCGACCTGCCTTTGACCCCAACTTGGCTTAATTTACCTTAATCTGCTAACTTTATAGCGCTAGCTTAAGCCTTAACTCATTACTCTGTAACACCACGTTACTGTGAGCGCTTCTACAGGCGCTACATATTGCGTTTATTCACCAAGTTACGTATAATACGGTCTTATTTTTATTGATTGACAGCGACTATGGCAAAAAAAGACGACATTATTGAATTTGAAGGCGAAGTCATCGACACCCTTCCAAATACTCTATTTAAAGTGCGTTTAGAGAATGGGCACGAAATCATCGCGCACATCTCAGGTAAAATGCGTAAACATTATATCCGTATTTTGACGGGTGACAAAGTTAAGGTCGAGATGACCCCTTACGACTTAACCAAAGGTCGTATTACTTACCGTGGCAAAAACTAATCACGGATAGTAAACTCTGCGTAACAGCTCTTTTGAGTGATTCTATTACGTTTAAGCCTAGCTGATATGTCAAATACTTTGCTGAGCTAAAGACAATCGAATAGCCAATAGCTACGACTTTAATTCAGCACTAAAAAACACCGCCATTTCGCGGTGTTTTTTTATGGGCGCTGCTTTATTTATATAACAACATTGATATAACAACTTTTATAATGGCTAGTTTATAGCCAGTAACGGCTGCACCATTCATTATTCATTAATAGCCCAGCCGTTATTAATATCTACAATACTGTTAGCCAGCACCCTTACTTAAACTCAACCGTAGCATCATCATCGATTAGACCGTACAAGGTCAACGCATCCCAGTTGGTCAAGCGCACACACCCAGAAGAGGCCTGACGGCTAATACGCTCAGGATCTGGCGAGCCATGAATGCCATAAGTGGGCTTGCTTAAGCCAATCCAAACTAAGCCTACTGGGTTATTCGCGCCCGGTGGAATGATCGTCTTGGTGCCATCATCCGCAGTATAAGTGTAGTTAGGCTCATGCACCTTAACTTCGACTTTATGCGTCCCTGTTGGAGATGGGGTCGCTGTACTGCCTACAGTGGTAGGATAACTGGCAACCAATTTATCATTGGCATCATAAGCATAAAGCGTCTGTGTAGTCTTATCCGCTACCACTCGGCTCACTGCGGTCGTGGTCGGCGTACCTGGGTTATAAATAGTAATGGTCTCGCCTGATTTAAACGATTTATTGGGGTTTAAAGCTTTTAAATAGTCGGTATCCATATGGAACTTTTCTGCTAACGCTTCTAAAACACTTTCATAATACATGCCCTCAAGCTCGCCTTTTGCTTCCGTACTAGCAGGGATAGTCGTGGTCTTGATATTCACATCACCATCTTTAATCATGTAATTGACCAATACTGGCTGCTGGGTCAGAGTACTGTCTTGCGTGAGCGCTTGCCACGTTTCACTATTTAAGCTATCGGTTACTGCTAGCCCATTGGCCTTTTGAAAGGCTTGCATGGCCTTACGAGTGTTTTTACCCCAACGACCATCGACAGCCCCAACGCCATGATTGTGCCAATTGAGCAAGGCTTGTAATTTCGCGCCGACATTACGATCTATTTTTTTACCCGCTTGCCATTGGCTACTGTTGACCTTTTTTGCGGTACTGCTCAAATTATCTGTGGAATAAGGAATAACCGGCAAGACTTTATTTAAAGTCGTGATTACTTTTCCTTGTCCAGTGAACTTTTGGCTGACCATGGTGGCAGACTTTTCTGCAGCGTTGGTAGTGCTAGTAGCATTCGTAGTTGCGGCCTTCGTGGTGGCTGCATTAACGGGCGAACTGACCAGCATAATAGATGCTAACGCCATTCCGAGTACGTTGGTTATTATTATTTTCTTTTGCATTATTCAAGACATCCTATAGGTTAATTTTTATATAAATTAGCTTTCTAAACAGGCAGTTATATACAAGTGGTTGCTGCAAATAGAGTCTAGTTAGTATGTTTTTATTCAAATAATATTTTATATAAATAAAAAAAGGAACTTACGTATAAGTTCCTTTTTATCATCGCAGATAACGCTAAATTTATCTGTGTCTATGTGTGGCTACTCGTAGCAATATTGTGCATTAATACAGCAACATCGTTAAGACCACCTATTTTCATTGTCATAGACTATTTTGCTTAGCTTTTTATTTGATTAGCTCTTTATTTTAATTTAGCTAAGACCGCCTCGCCCATTTCGCGGCAGCCGACTTTTTTCAGACCAGCCGTATCGCTATCTACACTTAAGATATCAGCGGTGCGTAGACCATCATCCAATACCGCACTGACGGCGTCTTCGATAGCTACGGCAGCAGCCTCTTGCTTAAAGGTATAACGCAGCATCATTGCAACTGACAGGATGGTCGCTAATGGGTTGGCTAAATCTTGACCGGCGATATCTGGAGCTGAACCATGACAAGGCTCATACATGCCTTTACCAGACGCATCCAAGCTTGCTGAAGGCAGCATACCAATTGAGCCGGTCAACATAGCGGCTTCGTCTGACAAAATATCGCCGAACATATTGCCCGTGACCATGACGTCAAACTGCTTCGGATTTTTAATCAGCTGCATGCAAGCATTATCCGCATACATATGCGATAGCGCCACATCGGTATAGCTCTCTTGCTGCATTTCGGTCATCGTCTGCTTCCACAGCTCGGTGACTTCTAAAACGTTGGCTTTATCTACTGAGCACACTTTAGCAGGACGGCCTAGCGCTTCCGCACGGACTTGTGCTAATTCAAACGCTACCTTACCAATACGTTGGATTTCACTGGTGCTATACACCATGGTGTTATAGCCTTGCTGCTCACCATTTTCTAGCGTGCGAATACCGCGAGGCTCACCAAAATAGATGCCGCCTGTCAATTCACGCACGATGAGCAAATCCAAACCATTGATAATCTCTGGCTTAATACTAGAGGCATTTGCCAGTTGTGGATACAGCTTAGCCACACGTAAGTTGGCGAATAAGCCTAGCTCACTACGAATCTTCAATAGACCGCGCTCTGGACGAATACTGCGCTCAATCGTATCCCATTTAGGCCCGCCCACTGCCCCTAATAATACGGCATCTGCGGCTTGAGCTTTTTTTAAGGTCGCTGCTGGTAAAGGCTCACCGCTTTCATCAATAGCCGCACCACCAATCAACCCCTCTTCTAAGGTCAAGTCCAAACCAAACTTTGCATCAACCGCTTTTAACACGTCGATTGCTTGTGTCATGATTTCAGGGCCAATACCATCGCCAGCTAGAGTTAATACGGTTGCCATGTGATTCCTTTGCATGATTAGAAATAAAAGTTAGGGGTGAAAGTTCAAAATAAAGAAATAAAAATGCAGAGTTATTAAAACGCTGCAAGGATAACGCTAAAACAATCTGTTGCAGGATATATCAGCTATCCTGCTTAAATCGGGTAAATCTTGAGTCTATACTAGGGCGTGTCCTCAATTGAATCATGAGGCTAAAAGTGAGATAGATTTTCGTCAGTCCATGGAAATTTTGCAGAGAATATGAGCATATTGTCTAGAAATTTTCGCAGAGTGACGGAAATATAGCCAGTTTTAGTCCATTACACGCTAGTGTTGTTAATTGAGGACACGCCCTAATATTTAATCTTCAAATACCGCATCATCTGATGACAATATAGCTTGGGTCTCTGGACCTGCAGAGATGCCTGTCACTTCGATAAACTCATTCTGACGCGAGTCTACAGGCAGCTTACAAAAGCGACGAATCGGTTTGGTATTGTACAAAAGCTCCACGCACAATGGATTCGGTGAAGCCGTGTCTAATAAACTCTCGGCTTTCTCATTATCGGCCGTACGATAGGCCCGTAATCGATAATCACCCGGCACTTTGAAGTCATGAATCAGCGCAAAGCGCTCTACATACTCATCGTTATTTTCCGGATAGAAATTGGTATGTATCTCATGCTTGCCTGGCATAACCCGAGCATAGTAATTGACTAAGCCTGCTAATTTCGTGCTCAGTAGTGGCACCAGCTTAGGCGTACTTAAGCCACCTTTACTTTGTTTTAATTCATCGGGTTGCGTGACTATTGCCCCTTTTGCAGGCGCATGAGAGTCTGAATCAATCAATAGTTTCTTATCGATTTGCGTGAGCTCACAATGATAAGTGCCCTCACAGGCTACCGTGACCTCACCGGGAAAGGTGTGAATCTTATCGGCTGAAGGGGTCGGCGCCTCAGGAGTATCCAGGGTCTGATAGCCATTGATTACTTGACAACCTGATAAGGCCAACATAGCCACTGTCGCAGCCAGTACCGTCGTTTTAGGAGCAAGCCAAGCCATATATTTATTCATGAGATATCACATCGCGATTAAAAACTTTTATACATTTTATATAGTTATCCTGCATAACTCAATGTACACCCGCTATGAGTAGATAGGATGTCGTCTGTTAAGGATGACGGGGCTTCTCCTATCTAAATCAAAACTATAGCTTAGCTCAAGACTATCATTCAAACTTGGCCTTGGGTAGCCTCTGTTATTAGAAAATATAGTCAATCCTTTTTAAAACTAGCACATAGCGACTCACAGATATAAATGAGCAGAGTTATGCCCAAACTATAAATCGCTAAATACGCTTACCGGCTTTCTATTTATAGCTACAACAGTTACGCACGCACATCATTAAAGATCCAAGGAGTCTGCTGCTGCATCTTTGCTTCATAAGCTTTGATAGCATCGCTCTGCTGCAAGGTCAGCCCGATATCGTCCAAGCCATTGAGTAAGCAATGTTTGCGGAACTCATCAACCTCAAAAGCGTATTCTGTACCTTCTGGCGTAATGACGACCTGACGCTCAAGATCAGCTGTTAACTCGTAGCCCTCATTGGCTTCTACTGCAGCAAACAGTTGCTCGATAATGTCTTCGGACAATACAATCGGTAGCATGCCATTTTTAAAGCAGTTGTTATAAAAAATATCGGCATAGCTTGGCGCAATCACAGTACGGAAGCCATACTCTGATAAGGCCCATGGCGCATGCTCACGGCTAGAGCCACAACCAAAGTTCTTGCGGGTAAGCAGAATGTTTGCGCCTTGATAGCGTGGCAAGTTTAAGACAAAATCTGGGTTAATAGGACGCACACTGTGGTCTTGTCCAGGATAGCCTTCGTCTAAATAACGCCACTCATCAAAGAGATTGACGCCAAACCCTGTGCGTTGAATAGATTTCAAAAACTGCTTAGGAATAATCTGATCGGTGTCTACATTAGAGCGATCAAGTGGGCAAACAATGCCGGTTTGCGTGGTATAAGCTTGCATAGGTCTTCCTTAAATTCGATTAAAATTTCGGTCCTGCTTGTTTCATCGCTGCGGGGAAATTCTCCCGCGCTGCTAATTTATCTAAATAGCCTTGTACATGATCAGGTAGCTCGCTCAAACCCAACATTCTCATCCAGCTAATCAGCTGATAATAATAAATATCGGCTAAGGTGAATTTACTGCCCGCCACATAATCGCGTTGCTCGAGCCACTGCCAAAGCGTCGGGACAGCGCGTTCAATACTTTTTAGACTGCGCTCAGCGGTACCCTCAGGCCATTTGTAATAGCCATTTAGTAACGTAGACTGGGCGCGTAACCAACAGTAGCTTTCGATCTCCGTCATACCATAAGATAACGCCTGACGAAAATTGAAATTGTCGATAGCGTAGCTCGGGGCATTAGCATCTGGCGTTAACGGACGCTCGGCATGCAAATCATTGAGATACTCCATGATCGCTACTGACTCTGTCAACGTGGTGTCATCATGTACTAGCGTTGGCACCTTGCCATAAGGGTTGAGCGCCAAATACTCCTCTGTCCGAGATTCGCCGGTCATCGGGTTTAATATCTTGACCTCATACTCTAGTCCGAGCTCTGCTAAGGTCCATAACACCCGCTCAGCTCGTGACTGAAAAGGCAGTTTATAAAGTGTCAGCATTTTATTCATCCTTGTATAAAATTAGCCATCCATCTCAAACCCAGCCTTTGGTGTTACCCCTTAAGCTTAAGCCTACATGAACAGAGAGAGCAATATGATCGGGGTTAAAAGTTACGCACATCGACGAAATGACCCGCCAACGCAGCAGCGGCGGCCATCGCAGGACTCACTAAATGCGTGCGCCCGCCATTACCTTGACGTCCTTCAAAGTTACGGTTGGAGGTCGAGGCACAGTGTTCTTGCGGCTGTAATTTATCAGCATTCATCGCGAGACACATTGAGCAGCCTGGCTCACGCCATTCAAAACCAGCTTCAGTAAACAGCTTATCTAGGCCTTCCGCTTCTGCCTGTTGTTTTACTTGACCGGATCCAGCTACTACGATGGCCTCTTTAACGGTATCCGCCACTTTACGCCCTTTAATGACAGCGGCGGCTGAGCGTAAGTCTTCAATACGCGAGTTGGTGCATGAGCCAATAAAGATACGGTCTAGCTGAATATCAGTGACCGGCTGGCCTGCGGTAAGACCCATGTATTTATACGCACGCTCCCAGCCTTCTTGTTGGGTTTCATCTTGCGCTTGGTCTAATGTAGGGACAGATTCCGTGACCTCTACCACCATCTCAGGAGAAGTACCCCAAGAGACTTGCGGGGCGATTTGGCTACCATCCATCTCGATGACCGTATCAAATACCGCATCATCATCCGAGTACAAAGTACGCCAGTAAGCTTCCGCTTGCTCCCACTGCTCACCGGTTGGCGCATAAGGACGGCCTTTCACATAGTCGATAGTGATGTCATCCACAGCGACCATGCCGACGCGCGCGCCAGCTTCGATAGCCATATTACAGACGGTCATACGACCTTCCATGCTCATCTCTTCAAACACTTGACCTGCAAATTCAATCGCATGCGCCGTACCACCTGCCGTACCAATCTTAGCAATAATCGCTAAGACGACATCTTTCGCGGTCACGCCAGCACCCAATTGGCCGGTCACGCGAATTTGCATATTTTTCATTTTTTGCTGTACGAGACACTGGGTTGCGAGCACATGCTCCACTTCTGAGGTACCGATACCGTGCGCTAAACACCCGAGAGCACCGTGAGTCGCGGTATGTGAATCGCCACACACTACGGTCATACCCGGTAGAACTAAGCCCTGCTCGGGACCAACGACATGGACGATACCTTGACGCGCATCATTAATCGTAAATTCTGCGATATCAAACTTTGCGCAGTTTTCATCTAAAGTTAAAACCTGCAGGCGCGATACCTGATCCTGAATACCCGCCACCCCTTCTAAACGCTCTTTTCTGACGGTAGGTACGTTATGATCAGGCGTGGCGATATTGGCCGACAAGCGCCAAGGCTGACGCCCCGCTAATGACAGACCTTCAAAAGCTTGTGGACTTGTCACTTCATGGAGCAAATGACGATCGATATAAATTAAACAAGAGCCATCATCGCGTTGGCTGACGACGTGAGCTTGCCAAAGTTTGTCATATAAAGTTTGACCGGCCATAGTTATGTCCTTTAATTACAAGTGGCTATGTCTATACTGACCGACTGCTGAGCTTACTAAACAATAAGTTTAAAAAATAGCTCAACGCAGCCGCATCACCATAAACAGTGGCGAGACTAAAAATAAAATATAAATAATTTAAAAAGCTTATACAGCAATAGGAACGATATTTTAAGAGTGACTACTAGTATTACTTGATGAGTAGTATTACTTGATGAGAGTCTTCAGTGCTAGCTAGACGATAATAAAAAGCTATCTAATCAAGGATTTCGTACTCAGACCTGCGTTTATAATGCGTTAATATTAGGCCTGTAGTCGCCTGTCATGCTGCAGTCATAAAACCCATCAATAGCGAGTCTGCTAACCGTCTCTATAACCCTGATTATACCTGTTAAATTTCTATAAGAATAATTGATGATTTTTATTAGTTTAAAAACTTTTAATTCTGTCTTATAGCGAATATACTATTCAACTAACGGTTATGGCATCCAGAAAATCAATCACCGTAACGAGTTAAGCAAATTTTAAGCACTATAACTTTCCTATTAGTCCAGAGACTGCTTAGTTAAAAAATGCTCCAATATGGTGCAAATCTATCTTAGCACAGTGCTGACTTTTGACGACATTAGTAAGGTGAATTTAACCCTGTGACTATACCATATTGCCTGCTTTAGCCAAACGCGAGAATGCCCCATGGCTAGCTCTGCGCAGCAGCCTGATGGCTTAAAAATCAGTGGCCGCTAACTGCCCTCATTACGCACCTTAAAAATCTTATTACGCACCTTAAAAATAATGGCTATCCCTTATTTTTAAGCTATATCGACCGACCCACTCAAAACAATTATTGCCCTATCTTTTTTTAACCAGCCATCCTATTTTTAAATGGCCACTACAAGGATTAAGATGTGAATACGACGAATTTGACCACGTTTGTAACCGTCATGCAGACCGGCAGCATATCAGGTGCCGCCGAAAAACTTTTTATTACGCAGCCTGCCGTCAGTAAGCGCATTAAAAATCTTGAAGAAGAGTTTAAGATTACCTTGTTTGATACGGTTGGCCGCGGTATTGTCGCCACCCAAGCCGCCAATGAAATGCTGCCCCATGCCAAAAAATGGCTGGATGACTACGAAAACTTTAAGATTAATCTACAAAACTCGCAGCAAACGGTTTCTGGCAAATTGGTCATAGGCACTAGCCATCATATTGGGCTACATCATTTGCCGCCGGTCTTGAAAAACTTTATCCAGACCTATCCAGCTGTACAGTTAGAGGTGCATTTCGTCGATTCAGAAGAGGCGCATAAAGCGGTGCTCGATGGCGATGTATCTTTGGCCTTTCTAACGCTACCACCGGTCTATGATAAGCGCTTAACCTATCACACCCTCTGGTCAGATCCGTTATATTTCATGACTGGCACCTTATCGCCGTTGGCTAAAAAGAATAACGTCACGCTAGAGCAACTGGCGCATTATCCAGCGATTCTACCGTCTGCCAATACTTTCACCAGTCAAATTACTTTGGCAGAATTTGCTAAGAATAATCTCAAGCCTTATGCCACTATGAGCACCAATCCATTAGAGTCGATTCGGATGCTGGTCTCAGTAGGTCTGGGCTGGTCAGTATTGCCGCAAACTTTGGTGAATCAAGAGTTGGCCCAAATCGATATGGCCGATAATATAGAGTTGCAGCGTTATTTAGGGGTGGTGATTAACCCTAGCTTGACGCGTTCAGCCAGTGTCGACGCTCTATTAGAGATGCTGACCCCCATAGATTAGTGGCAGCGGCTAGCTACAGTAGCTTTAGGTTTTTTTAATCAGCCTCTTTAGGTTTTTCAAGTCGAGCCCGACAACCCTCTTATACGCTGCCCTAATACTGAGCATTGCCAGTATTGATGTGGCGTATGAATTTAAGCTACCTTTATAAAACTTATTGATTTTTCTAGAAAAACAAAGCTAATTAGCAATCACATTAACCATGCGTTATAATACGTGACAGTTTGTTTAGTTATAGGGCTGTTATCTTGCTGGTATTTTTCATAGCCAAGTTGGTCATCAGCATAATTTATTAGAGAGCACCCGTAACTAAAGTTTAGGCAAATATAGATGAAACTCAATGGCACTTTATTGGTGCTCTTATTGTCTAGTCGCTGTCTTGTTTCCAGTGATTGTTTGGTGCCTATTTAATTTAATAGGTCTCACCTGAACGATGCGAAGGTTTTGCAAAATAATTGACGTTACTAATATCTTATTACCTACTATAAAAAGCCAATACGTTAAAAATAAGAGTCTTAAAAAAGCGACTTCAGGTAGTAAAGTAAAGGATTTGCTTTAGAGGGACTTATTAATGGCTGATCTCATTAATGATCAGACTCATTAATAGTGATTTTTATGGGTAAAAGCTATGTTGGTAACACTTCTGATAGTAACGTCAGTCATTTATTACCTTAGCCGTCGTCATAGATTATTAGAGTTTATTAATAAAGCCATTATGCCGCCTAGACCATAATGGCTTTTTTTGTATTTAAACGCCAGAATTTAGATTAAGGATATTTTATGAATGGAATTTCAACCGGCGTCCTCGTTTCGTTAGGCGCTTACTTTTTAGTAATGATTGGTATTGGTATTTATGCTTACTTTAAGCAAGCCAATGACTCTGAAGGTTATATGTTGGGTGGCCGTAATCTTGGCCCCGCTGTTACCGCTCTCTCCGCAGGCGCCTCTGATATGTCAGGGTGGTTGCTCCTCGGTCTACCTGGCTACATGTATGCCGATGGTGTCGTTAGTATCTGGATTGCCTTAGGCCTGACCGCAGGTGCTTTCTTAAACTATATCATTGTGGCACCGCGCTTGCGGGTCTATACCGAAGTGGCGGACAATGCCATTACCCTCCCCGATTACTTTGCAAACCGCTTTGAAGATAAATCGCATATGCTGCGCGTCATCTCAGCTATCGTAATTATCTTATTCTTTACGGTTTATACGGCGGCCAGTCTCGTCGGTGGCGGTAAATTATTTGAAAGCTCGTTAAATCTGTCTTATGGTACCGGCCTTTGGGTTACCGCAGGGGTAGTTGTAGCTTATACCCTATTCGGTGGTTTCTTAGCTGTGTCGATGACGGATTTCGTGCAGGGTGTCATCATGCTGTTTGCGATGGTTATCGTGCCAATTGTAGCCTTTACCGATTTGGGTGGCATTGATGCTACTACGACTGCGGTCCGTAATATTGACCCACAACTGCTTAATATCACTAGTGGCATGACGACTCTTGGTATTATCTCTTTACTAGCATGGGGCTTAGGCTATTTTGGTCAGCCGCATATCATCGTGCGTTTTATGGCGATTCGCTCAGTAAAAGATGTGCCAACAGCGCGTAACATCGGTATGGTCTGGATGATTATCAGCTTGATCGGTGCTTTGATGACCGGTTTCGCAGGCCGTGCTTATGTGCAAAAAACAGCCATGACTTTAGACGATCCTGAGACTATTTTCTTAGTATTCACTCAGTTCTTATTCCACCCGCTAGTTTCAGGTTTCTTATTAGCAGCTATCTTAGCCGCTATTATGAGTACGATTTCATCGCAGCTGTTGGTGGTTTCTAGCTCGTTAACGAAAGATGTTTATAAACTATTTTTCGACAGAGACGCGCCAGAAGCTCGTCAGGTATTGGTCGGTCGTATCTCAGTGGTATTAGTAGCCATAGTCTCTATTTTCTTAGCCTCAAACCCAGACAGCTCAGTACTAAGCTTAGTGTCTAACGCTTGGGCAGGCTTTGGCGCCGCCTTTGGTCCACTGGTCATTATCAGCTTAATGTGGAAAGGTATGAACCGTAACGGTGCAGTTGCCGGTATGGTAATTGGTGCCTTGACGGTCATCGCATGGATTTACGGTGGCTTTACTACAGCGGACGGCGTGCCTCTAGGCGATTGGTTATTCGCTATCGTTCCTGGTTTTGTATTAAGCACTATCGCTATCGTTGTGGTTAGTATTGCCACCGGTGGTCCGAAGCCTTCTGTAGTGGCTAAGTTTGAAGAGATGGAACTTAACCTAAAATAAGCTCCTTCCAACCCGCTATACGCTGTGGTATAGCAAACTTAGTTAAATAAAAACCTCGCTAATCTTTAGCGAGGTTTTTTTATTGCCAACTGATTCCGATGACTTTGTAGCAAATCTTGAGGGCACTGCCTATAGCGCTAAAAATTTTTCGACAGTTGAATTACCGCTGCTTTATCTTTGCGATCATCATAATAATCAAAATTACTGACCGTTTTATTGTATTTTAGATTAAGCCTCGGTGTGACACCATAAAAGGTAAAGTCACGCTTCCAAACTTGCAATGCTAAGCCGCTAGTGCGGTCTTGTCTTAACGCCCCAAACTCGCCACCGACACTATTATAGTAACGTGCTAATGCCGCTGCCTGCGCCTCTGTTAATCTGCCATCGCCATATCTTAGTGCAGGATCTGCATAGTCTTTCACCATATAGCTAACGGTTACAGCCGTTGCGAAATTATTCTCCCACTGCTTATTCCAGCCAATACTGAGCGTATTGTACTCAGAGCTACTGCTCACTGAGTTGGGTAGCTCAGTCTCTTGATGGCCTATAGTCGCCACCAGAGACTCTTGCGCATCCTGTACATACAAGCCACTAACCCCAAGATAACGACTGTCTGTTTTACGCCTATCGATCAAATCTCTATCAAAGTTTTCTGTCGACCACGTGGTAGTCGCATTCATTCTTAACTTTTTACCCAACCATCTGGACCCGCGTAGATTTAACGCTTGGCGTTGACTATAAGAGGTATCATCATAAATTCTTTTCGTGATGGAAGGCGTAAGCGCCCACTCATTTTTTGGGTCGTTATAGCCTATCCCTACCGAGCCGGTAAGCAAATAATTAATCTCATCACCGTCTTTCCAAAAGCCGTCTAAAAATACATTGCTACCGACTGTGGCGTAGTAGCGCTTAGGCAGGTTAATGCGTTTATTAGCACTAGCGGATACCGAGACATCACTCCCCACCTCTTGCTCTATGACCTTGCCATAACGATCTTGAATATATTTTGGCGGTGCATCATTAATATTGGGGTCAATGACTAGATTCGTGCTGACATTAAACCGCCAAGCTTCTATTTTATTAATACTAGCCAGTGCCCGCTCAGCTTTTGTGCTGATAGCTTCTGGCACTGCCACGCCTTGTAAGAGCAATAACTGTGCTTTCGCCTCAGTAAATTGCTTATCGGCTTGTAAGGCCAGCGCTAAGCTTAATCTAACCTTATAGTCCTCAGGCTTATCGAGCAGTTGGGCTTGATAAAGGCTAATAATTGGCTTAAATTTATTCTGGCTTTGCTCTATTGACGCTTGAGCAAACTTAATCAGCGTGGGATCACTTGAGGCCAGGGCACGATAATAAGGCAATAACTGCACCACACTCTGCCAATCTTTAGCGCTGATGGCTTGATGCAAAGTCTTATCAAACAATAGCGGGTCGGCTTGCAACTGCTCGATATCGTATTTTTCGCTAAGGCTTGCCGTGGTTTCTTTATCCGTGGGCTTAAGCTTGTTTACTAAAGCTACTTTAGTAGCGGGCACAGTGACTGCACTACTGGTCGCTAATGAGCCATCTATAACAACAGTTTCATCAGCAGCTGCCTTTCCAGCTATAGTGACCGCTACTAAACCAAAACTCATGGCCATTGTTAAAGGCAGCTTACCGGCTTTTGTTGCTATCATCATTCTACCTACTTTATGGTAATGACCCATTCATCACGGCTTAATCCTAAACGCTTGTAAAATATTTTGCGAGAAAAAGTTGCTTGTTGGTTTTATAAACTTGTTCGATTAATAAAATAAAAAACCTCGCCACATTGGACGAGGTTTGTAACTGCTAAATTATAAGCGCGTAAAACGACCAACTTTCTGCTACGGACTGGGCTTAAAAGCTCTTCGTCAAAATAATAGTTGCTAGCTTTTCAGTACGGTCATCATAGTAGCCAAAGTTACTCGAAGTCTTATCGTATTCAAAGACTAAGCGTGGGGTGAGACCGTATAAACTTAAGTCACGTTTCCAGATTTGTAAGCCTAACGAAGTCGTCTTATCTTCTCGTTTGCTACCAGGCTCGCCCCCTACTGCATTGTAGTACCCTAAATAGCCCCCTGTGCCAGGCTCATAAGCATCGGCAGGATCATCATAGTCTTTAATAGCATAGCCTGCTGTAGCTAAGGTAGACAGTCCTTTTTTCCACTCGCGACCCCAACCCACGTTTAAGGAGTTACGGTCATAACTAATGATGCTCGACTTAGGCACGTCATTACGATAGGTGCCAAGACCGCCATAAAAGTACTCTTTAGCATCCTTGAGATATAAAGCATTTAGACCTAAAAACTGCCCATCCGTCTCACGGTTAGCATCGTTATCATCATCGAACGTCTCTTTGGATACGATACACGTAGCCGATAGCTTAAGCTGCGGCTTTACCCAGCGTGAGCCGCTAACGGTGACCCCCTTGCGCAGGCTATAAGGGTCTTCATCATAGATTCGCTTGGTCACAAATGGGGTCACTGAGACATCATTCTTGGCATCATCATAGCCCACGCCAGCTGAGGCCGTAAATAGATAATCATTATAATCGCTCGTGTCCCAATACCCTTTTAGCGAGGCATTGCCCCCTAAAGTGGCATAAAAATTATCGGGTAAGTTATAGCGTTTATTAGCACTCGCAGAGACTTGTATGCCATTGCCTGACTCTTGCTCGACTGATTTACCCAGCTGTGATTGGATAGTTTTTGAGGGGGCGTCATTAAGGTTGTCATCTCGCACATAGCTGGCTGAAGCATCAAAACGCCACTCTTCCATGCTATTAATTTGCGCTAAGGAACTTTGTACTTTAGCCATAACTGGGGCTGGCAAGTCAGCTGCTTGCAGCTTTTGCAATTGCTCTTTTGCGGCAGCATATTGTCTGTCTGCTTGCATGGCCATGGCCATATTGAGACGCACAGGATGAAAGTCGGGATCTGCTGCTAACATGTCACGATAGATAGCAATAGCTTGCTTATTCTTGGCCTCACTACGATAAACCAAAGCATCCGCAAAATTAATCAGCATCGGATCATTCACTGCTAGCGCTTTGTAATGTGGCAGCAGCTGCTTGACTGTCACCATATCCTGCGCGGCCAATGCGCCATTCAAAAACTTAGTAAATAGTACAGGATCTGCTTTTAATGCTTCTAAGTCATAGGACAACGCTGCATTTGCTTGTTGGCGACTCTGAATGGCTTGCTGCGCTTCCGCATCAGTCACTTTAGTAGAAGGGACCGTATTACCCAATAACAGGGTTTGGTTCTCACGTTTGAGCAGTTCGCTAGCTTGGTCATTATCAGGCACGATTGGGTCAGGTGCTGTATCAGTATCAGGTGCTGCAACTGCTGATACCGAAATGACTGACATAATGAATAATAGGGAGGCCGTCAATGGCTTAAATATAAACTGATCTTTCATAGGTATCCTTACCGAATTCTCTAATTACACTTGATTGACTCAATTATCCTAAGCGTTTTCAAGTACTTTAGCGAGAAAAAAAGCGCCCTAGGACGCTTTTTTCTTATGCTAAATAGTCAAGTTATCTTATTGCTTTTCTGCGCCAAAGGTACCTTGGAATTTAGTACCGGTGCCAGCCTTGCCACCTGCTCCGCCATTACCTGGGTTATCTTGATAGATACCCCCTAAGAATTTAGCATCTTCACCAAAGAAGCCACCGGCAGTCTCGATGCCTTTAGCCGTACCTGCGAAAGTATTGCCGGTAATATCTGCAGCTATATCGATCTGTGGCTTGCCGGTAAAGTTTAACTTACCACCTACTTTCCCACCAACAAAGTCGACATCAAATGCAGAAGTACCGTTTAAGATAGGTGCATTTCTCGGAGTTGATGTGGTCGGATTAGCAACCTCAGCCAAATGCAGCTGATCGATATAAGTAGCGACTCCAGAATACTTAAAGATACCATCATCAATATTATTAGCCTTATTAAATTTAGCTAAGGCTGCCATATAGTCCATATCAGCTTGTGCGGTACTATTACCAATCGCATAAACGTTAGAATAGCGTGAGGAGATACCACTACCTGTTCCTGATGGTTTGTCTAAATCACCATAGACATGACCAATCTGCATCTGTGAATTGAAGTTTTTATAAACAGAGTCATAGTTCAAAACGAGATCAGCTGTAGGGGATAGGGATACTCCAGTCTGTACATTTTTAAAGTTGGCGGCGTTTTTACCAGCAGACTTTTTAAAGCCATTACCCGCATCGACGTCATTACCGCGTACGGTAGTAATATTATCGCGATTAGCTTTAACAAATTGATCAGGCGAAGTAATATCTACACGTGGCTTATATACTTTATAGTCAACAAAGTTATCTTCATCTTCATCTTCCTCAACGATTGGAATACCACCATTACTATCTTTACCATCCATACCAGTAACCGTTTGCTTATCATTGACGAACTGACGATAACCAATACGATCTACGGTAGCCTGCTGACCGAATACTACTTTATCTTTGCTGCTTAGAGTATTGCTCATGACACCTGAAACATTAGTATCAACTGCTGCAGTTGGATTAACAGGAGGTATTGTTGGATCGACTGGTTCAGGGTCAACTGGGTCAACTGGGTCAACTGGGTCAACTGGAACTACTGGATCTGGCGTTACTTTATTCGCTCCATATGTCCCCTTACCATTTCCATCCTGATATACGCCACCTAATAAGCCAGCATCTTCTCCATAGAAACCACCTTGCGTATCAACACCATTCCAATTACCTTTAAAGGTATTCCCACTGATTTCCGCCTTGAGCTTTTTATTGGGTATAGAACCGAAAGACAGCGTGCCATCTACCTGCTGATCTACAAAATCAACTTTAAACTTAGACGTACCTAAAATTGGATCTGCACCGATAATGTCATCGGTACCGTTACCTATATAAGTAGCAACACCTTGGTAATCAACTTTGCCATCATTAACCCGATTATCAACGCTATATTGAGCCACGTCTTTTCTATACTGCATATCTTTAAGGTCAGTGGCCTTCCCTTGTACATATACATTAGAAATCTTAGATTTGCGAATTAGGTTAGCTGGGGCTTTCAAATCACCATACACATGACCGATTTGCATATCACCATCAAAGTTTTTATATACTGATGTGTAATTTAGTTTGTTCTCACCGAAACCTCCAATCTTATACAGGTCACTCTTTTTAAAGCCGCTACCAAAATTTACATCAGAGGAGTTAGTGATTTGAAGGTCAAGAGTGTCTTTAAAGTCACGTGACCCCGTATCATTAGCAAGGACAGTCAGGCGGTTATAGCTGGCTGAGGTGTTTTTGCTAATGCTACTGTTATCACTATCTGCAATAGTGTTCTGGAAACCTGAGACAGTTTTGCTTGCAGAAACTTCTGGATTGACGGGAAGTGGTGGAACTTTCAGAGCTGCTGCTAAAGCGTCTTTTGCAGCTTTTGCTTTTGCTTCGGCTTCTACAGCCTTAGTTTCTGCTTCTGCTATGGTCTTTTCAGCAGCCTTAGCCTTTAACTCTGCTGCAGCGGCTTTCTTTTCTGCTGCAGTAGCTTTCTGTTCTGCAGCTTCTGCTTCTGCTCTAGCAGTACCAACGTCTTCTTCAGCGGCTTTCTGTGCTGCTGCAACCTTGGCAGCCGCTTCTGTTTTTGCGGTTTCAGCAGCGGCTTTTGCTGCTGCGGCTTCTGTTTGAGCTTTGACAGTGGCTGCTTGTGCGGCTTTAACTTCTGCTTGGGCAGCAGCAGAGGCTTTTGCAGCTGCCGCTTCTGCAGCGGCAACTGCTTTAGTAGCGTCGGCTTCTGCTTTAATGGCAGCCGCTTCTGCATCAGCAGCTCTATCTAGAGCAGCTTGCAAGGCATCCTCACCACCACCGCCATTATCGGCTGCCTCTTGAGCTTTAACGGCAGCCTGTTGCGCTTTTATAGCATCAGCCTGCGCTTTTTCTAAAGTAGCTTGGGTAGCCGTAGCTTGCGTTTGCGCCGCTTCTAAAGCTTTAGTAGCTGCTTGAGACTGTGTTTGAGCAGTTTTGACAGCTTGTTCCGCTTTGGTTTGTTTATCGCTTGTAGCGCCAAAAGTACCTTGAGCTTTATCACTAGTGTAGACACCACCTATGTACTGGGCATCACCGCCATAGAAGCCCCCTTCAGTATTATAGTCACCCTTAGTCCCTGAGAACTTATTGCCCGCAATGTTAGCTGATAAACCAATGTTACCTGCTTTCGCAAAAGTTAAATCACCGGCAACTTTTTTACCAACAAAATCAGCGGTAAAGACCGATTTACCAAATTCGATATCATTGTCTAAACCTAGCTCGCGATAAGTCGCATCCCCAGTATATTTTAGTGAGCCTTCTTTTGGCACATTAGCGGTTTGGGTTGCATTACCTAGCACAGCCACACCGTTTACAGGGAATGTTGTCCCCAATAGCGCTACATCAGCCCCACCATCGATGTGAGCAATACGCATGTCATCACCGAAATCTTTATAGGTTGAAACATAATCTAGCGGCAAGGCTTGCTGAAGGGCTTCAACAAAAATCTCTGCATTACCCGCATGCTCTTTAAAGCCATTTTGTAGGGTAGCATCGTTAGCTCCAGATATGGTCACAGGAACTTTTGGTAGTAAGCCTGGCGCTGCTGGATCTAATTGCGAGGCAATATCAGCTCGAGCCTCAACGACAGAACCATCTGCATTAACGCTAAAGTCACGGGTAGTCGTGTTGAATACACCTAAGTCTGCAGCATCGATATTGATTGACTGTACACCGGTCTTAGTAGCTTCAGGAGCATTTTTAATCTTCGCAGCAGCTTCAGCTTGAGTAACTGCTTTTTTAGCAGCCTCAGCAGCAGTAGCTTTTGCGGCCGCATCGGCAGCAGCTTGAGTTTGAGCAGTAGCGGCAGCTTTAGCGGCAGCGGTAGCAGCTTCAGCTAATTTAGCTTTACGATCAGCTTCTTTTTGCAGAGCTTCAGAGCTGCCACCTGAGCTAAGCGCATCTGCTAAAGCCTGTTCAGCGTCTTCTTTAGCTTGAATAGCTTCAGCCTTAGCTTCCTCTGCGGCGGCGGCGGCAGCTTCTGCCTTAGTCTTAGCCGCTTGAGCAGTTTGGGTCGCTTTTTCTGCTGCAGTAGCACGAGCTTCTGCTTCAGCACGAGCTTTAGCCTCAGTGGTAGCCTTCTCCGCTGCTTTCTTAGCATCAGCAACAGCGGTGTTAGCACGAGTTTCTGCATCCGTAGCAGCAGCTTCGGCAGCAGCAGCGCGAGCTTTGGCCTCATTTGCCGCCTTAGTAGCGGCAGCGGCGGCGGCGTTACCTTGGCTTGCAAGTTTTTCTGCTGCAGTTACTTTAGCAGCAGCTTCTGCTTTAGCGGCAGTGGCAGCATCCTTTGCAGCGGCAGCTTCTGCCTTGGCAGCAGATACAGCTTCTGCAGCAGCTTTCTCTGCAGCGGCTTGCGCAGCTTCAGCAGCAGCCGCTCTGTTTAGAGCGTCTTGTAAAGCGTCAGCTCCATTTCCTGAATTTTCTGCAGCAGCTTGAGCTTTTTCTGAATCCACTTTAGCTTTCGCCGCATCAGCCTGAGCCTTTGTTGCCGCCGCTTGTGCTGTTGCCGCTTGTGATTTAGCCGCTTCTAATGCCTTCGTAGCGGCTTGAGCAGCAGCTTGAGCAGATTTGACGTCTTGCTCAGCTTTAGTCTGTTTATCACTAGTGGCACCATAACTACCCTGAGCATCTTTACCTTCATAGACACCACCTAAGTACTGAGCATCCCCACCGTAAAACCCGCCTTCAGTATTGTAGCCATCTTTGCTGCCTGCAAACTTATTGCCTGCAATAGTCGCTGATATGCCAATGTTGCCTGCCTTGGCAAAGGTCAAATCACCAGCTACTTTCTTTGCCACAAAATCAGTAGTGAATACAGACTTACCAAACTCAATGTCATTGCCTAAACCCAACTTACGATAGGTGGCATCACCTGAGTACTTAGCCGTACCATCTGTAGGTATGTTAGCCGCTTGAGTGGCATTACCCATTACCGCCACACCATTTACTGGTAGTGTTTGACTTAAAACTGCGACTTCAGCACCACCATCAATGTGGCCAATGCGCATGTCATCGCCAAAATCTTTATAAGTTGAGACATAGTCTAGCGGTAAGGTTTGACCAAGTGCAGCAACCACAATCTCAGCATTGCCTTTATATTCCTTAAAGCCATCTTTTAAGTCAGTATCATTAGCAGTTGATGTGACCATTGAGACTTTTGGCAAGAGACCTGGTTTACCTGGATTTTTTGGATCTTGCGAAGCGATATCAGCACGAGCTTCAACTAAAGAGCCATCTTTGCTAACTGCGAAATCACGAGTGGTTGTACTAAATACTCCAAGCGCACCGCCATTCACGTTAAGAGACTGTACGCCGGTCTTAGTAGCTTCAGGAGCATTTTTAATTTTAGCAGCATTGGCAGCATCGGTAGCGGCTTTAGCGGCAGCAGCGGCGGCACTCTCTTTAGCGGTGGCGGCGGCTTGTGCTTTGGTGGCCGCAGCTTCTTGAGCACTGGCGGCGGCAGCCGCTTCTTTAGCTAATTTAGCTTTACGTTCAGCTTCTTTCTGCAGTGCTTCTGAGCCACCGCCTGAGCTCAGCGCCTCCTCTAAAGCTTTTTCTGCATCTTGTTTAGCTTTGATAGCCTCAGCTTTAGCCTTTTCTGCTGCTGCGGTTGCAGCCTCTGCTTTAGCCTTAGCTGCTTGAGCAGTATTAGTTGCAGCCTGTGCATTTTTGGTAGCAGCCTCTGCTGCCTTGGCCTGTGCTTCAGCACTAGTTTTGGCTTCTAGAGCCGCCTTAACTTCAGCTTCGGCAGCTTTGACGCGAGCATCAGCACTCTTAGCAGCAGCTTCGGCAGCATCTGCACGGGCTTTAGCCTCTGTAGCTGCTTTGTTAGCTGCAGCAACTTGGCTAGTAGATGCATTCTGGGCGGCAGCTATTTTAGCATTGGCTTCTGCTTTAGCGGCAGTGGCAGCATCCTTTGCAGCGGCAGCTTCGGCTCTAGCAGCGTCTACTGCAACTTTAGCAGCTTTCTCTGCAGCGGCTTGCGCAGCTTCAGCCGCCGCCGCTCTGTCTAAGGCGTCTTGTAAGGCACCTGCGCCTGATCCATTTCCTGCATTATCTGCAGCGGCCTGAGCTTTGTCTGCATCTGCTTTAGCTTTCGCCGCATCAGCCTGAGCCTTTGCTGCCTCCGCTTGTGCTGCGGCAGCTTGTGCTTTCGCCGCTTCTAAGGCTTTGGTAGCGGCTTGTGCAGCTGCTTGTGTGCTTTGGACCGCCTCTAAAGCTTGTTTCTTAGCATCGTTAGTTGCACCATAAGTACCCTGAGCATCTTTACCTTCATAGACACCACCGAGGTATTGGGCATCCCCACCGTAAAATCCGCCTTCGGTATTGTAACCATCTTTGCTGCCTGCGAACTTATTGCCTGCAATAGTTGCTGATATGCCAATATTGCCTGCCTTGGCAAAGGTCAAATCACCAGCTACTTTTTTATTCACAAAGTCGGTAGTAAATACTGACTTACCAAACTCAATGTCATTGCCTAAACCCAACTTGCGATAAGTGGCATCACCTGAGTACTTAGCAGTGCCATCTGTGGGTACGTTAGCCGCTTGAGTCGCATTACCCATTACCGCCACACCATTTACCGGTAGCGTTTGGCTTAAAATTGCGACTTCAGCACCACCATCAATGTGGCCAATGCGCATGTCATCGCCAAAGTCTTTATAAGTTGAGACATAGTCTAACGGTAGGGTTTGACCAAGTGCTGCTACCACAATCTCAGCATTGCCTTTATATTCTTTAAAGCCATCTTTTAAGTCAGTATCATTAGCAGTTGATGTGACCACTGAGACTTTTGGCAAGAGACCTGGTGTACCCGGTTTTTTTGGATCTTGCGAAGCGATATCAGCACGAGCTTCAACTAAAGAGCCATCTTTGCTAACTGCGAAATCACGAGTGGTTGTACTAAATACACCGAGAGCACCGCCATTCACGTTAAGGGACTGTACGCCGGTCTTAGTAGCTTCAGGAGCATTCTTAATTTTAGCAGCGTTGGCAGCATCGGTAGCGGCTTTAGTAGCGGCGGCAGCGGCACTTTCCTTGGCTGCTGCTGCTGCTGCCGCTTTGGTAGCAGCGTTTGCTTGAGCAGTCGCGGTATCTGCAGCCTCTTTAGCTAATTTAGCTTTACGTTCAGCTTCTTTCTGCAGCGCTTCTGAGCTACTACCAGCGCTGCCACCATTATTTTCGGCCTCAGTTAAAGCTTTCTCAGCAGCTTCTTTCGCCTTAATAGCTTCAGCTTTTGCTTTTTCTGCAGCGGCAGCAGCAGCTTCTGCTTTAGTTTTAGCAGCTTGGGCAGCTTTAGTGGCTTCTTCGGCAGCTTTTGCACGAGCTTCAGAGTCAGCGACAACTTTATTAATTTCAGCTTCCGCTTTAGCTCTGGCGTCTTTCGCAGCAGCTTCGGCAGCATCTGCACGGGCTTTAGCCTCTGCAGCCGCTTTTCTGGCAGCTTCAATCTGCGCCGTAGATGCTGTCTGACTATTGGCTAGTATCTGTGCATCTACTTCTGCTTTAGCAGCTTCGGCAGCAGCTTTGGCTGCAGCAGCTTCGGCTTTAAGCGCTTCTACTTCTTGTTTCTCAGCTTCTGTTGTATCCGGCCCAGTAACGGTACCTGAACCATTGCCACCAGTTCCCGCACCGCCATTTCCTGTACCATTATCGGTGCCACCACCGTTATTTCCCGTTCCATTATCGGTACTACCGCCACCTGTTCCTGTTCCACTACCTGGTGGCATAGGAATTGGCTTAGGGGTAACAGAACTACCACCACTCGAACCACACGCAGCAAGAATCACAGCTGTCAAGATTACGACACTGGCTTTTAAAGGGGTATTAGGGGATTTAAGCGAACGAGTAGTGATATTTGAATGACGGATAGATGGCATTCTTATTCCTCCATGAATAAATGATTAGACGTCCCTGTGATTATTATTGAATACAATAATCATACAGCTGAGATAGATAACCAAAATAACTTCTTGAAGTCAATTAAATTATTAAACAAAAGTTCTCATACCATGTGCTATATACCTATCTCAATTGTAACTATATGTTAGGTGAAGAAGTGATAATAACGGTTTTTTGTTCTTTTAACTATAATGATACAAATACAATCATTATCCATAAAATCTAAAATACTTATATAAAATAAGCTTTTAACTTATGAAACTAATTTTTATATTCTAATTAGGATGAACATTGGTGTATTTTCAGGCAATTAGACTTGTGCATTTTAAAATTTTAGCATCCGATGTAATTATTAAAATTAGTCAACATTAAACAGTAAACTTATTGGTTTTTTTATTATTTGACTTTACCTAAATATTTATTTTTTAACCAAAAAAAAGCACCCAAGGGTGCTTTTCTATTTCTACTATATAATTAAATAAGCAGCTTATTTTTGTTTCTCAGCTCCGAAAGTGCCTTGGAAGGTTGTGCCAGTACCTGGTGTAGTACCTGAACCACCTGTACCTTGGTTTTCTTGGTAGATACCACCTAAGAACTTCGCATCTTCTCCAAAGAACCCACCAGCAGTTTCTACCTTGCCTTTAGTACCTGTAAAAGTATTACCATCAATAGTGGCACCAATGCCAATATCTTTATCCGTACCAAAATTTAAGTTACCCTCTAAAGAGCCAGTAACAAAGTCAACTTTGAATTCAGAAGTACCATCTAGTACCGGACCACTACGATCACCAGCACCTAAATGTAATTTATCAATATAAGTAGCAACACCAGTATATTGGAAAGTGCCGTCATTGATATTGTTATCTTTATTAAACTGAGCCAATGCTTTCATGTAATCCATATCGACTTGTGCAGTAGAATTACCTATTGCATAGACATTAGAATAACGTGATTTAACACCTCCGATAACTGGTGCATTTAGACTAATATCACCATAGACATGACCTATCTGCATTTGAGAGTCAAAGTTTTTGTAAACAGATTGATAATCTAAATCAAGATCTTTAGCTCCTACTGGAGTAGGTACATTTGTGAATTTGAAGTTATTGGCGGCTTTAGATTTCTTAAAACCATTTCCAGCATCTACATCATCCCCACGTACAGTAGTAATATTATCCCAAGTCGCTTTGTCAGTAGGCTCTTTGGTAACTTTATCTTTAGCAAACTGATCAGGAGAAGTAATATCTACTCTTGGGTTAAATTCACTATAGCTAGGAAGGTTATCTACACTTTGATCTTTAACAATGTTTGGAGCATTTTCACCTGGTACATTTGGATCTTCATTAACTTCAGTAAAGGTTTCATTATCAGTAACGAATTGACGATAACCAATACGATCTACAGTAGCTTGAATACCAAATACTTTTTCATCTTTACTGCTTAGAGTATTGCTCATGATACCTGTGACATCTGAGCTAACAGCGGCAACTGGATTCTCAGGAGGTATTGGAGTAGTATCTCCACCGCCAGTATCTCCACCGCCAGTATCTCCACCGCCAGTATCTCCACCGCCAGTATCTCCACCGCCAGTATCGCCACCGCCAGTATCGCCGCCGCCAGTATCGCCGCCGCCAGTATCACCGCCGCCAGTATCACCGCCACCAGTATCACCGTCACCAGTATCACCGTCACCAGTATCACCGCCACCAATATCACCACCACCGGTATCGGCTACTCTTTCAGCACCATAAGTACCCTGAGCATCATTACCTTCATAGATACCACCTAAATAGCCTGCATCGCCACCGTAAAATCCACCTTCAGTATTATAGCCAGCATTGTCTGCTGCACTGCCTGAGAACTTATTACCAGTAATACCTGCGGTTAAACCAATGTTGCCAGCTTTCGCAAACTTTAAATCGCCAGCAACTTTTTTTCCGACAAAATCAGCAGTGAATACTGAAGTACCAAATTCGATATCATTGTCTAAACCAAGCTTGCGATAAGTGGCATCGCCTGTATATTTAGCTGTGCCATCTGTGGGCACGTTAGCGGCTTGAGTTGCATTACCTGTGACAGCTACTCCATCTACAGGAAGCTTTTTACCTATCAGTAATGTAGCATCGGCTGCACCGTCTATATGCCCTATCAGCATATCTTTGCCAAAGTCTTTGTAGACTGAAACGTAATTTAGCGGTAATTCCGTATTGAGCGCTTCAATCACTGCACTATCTTTATGAGACTTAAAGCCATCAGTAAGCTCAGTATCATTAGCACCTGATATAGTTACAGGTACCTTTGGCAAAAGACCACCATCATCTGGTTTTTTTGGATCTGTGGTTGCAACGTCAGCTCTAGCATCTACTACAGAACCATCTTCACTAACTGTAAAGTCGCGAGTGGTAGTATTAAATGCTCCTAATGGATCGGCGTTTATATTTATTGATTGTACGCCAGTTTTATCAGCTTCAGGCTGATTACCGCCTGGATCGCCGCCTGGATCGCCGCCTGTATCACCGCCGCCTGTATCACCGCCGCCTGTATCACCGCCACCAGTATCGCCACCGCCTGTATCACCGCCGCCTGTATCACCGCCGCCTGTATCACCGCCGCCTGTATCGCCGCCGCCTGTATCACCGCCACCAGTATCGCCACCGCCTGTATCGCCGCCGCCTGTATCACCGCCGCCTGTATCGCCGCCGCCTGTATCGCCGCCACCAGTATCGCCGCCTGTATCACCACCGCCAGTATCGCCGCCGCCAGTATCACCGCCGCCAGTGTCACCACCGTCAGTATCGCCGCCGTCAGTATCGCCGCCGTCAGTATCGCCGCCGTTAGGATTGGTTACTACACCAAAGACATCATTAAAAGTATAAGAAGGCGCACCGTCACCAGTAGCACAAGAAGATAAAATGATAGCAGTTAGAATAGCTACACTAGCCTTTAGGGGTGTGGTAGGCAGCTTGAGCGAACGAATCGTAATATTGGAATGACGGTTAAGTGACATTCTTATTCCTCCAGGAATGATTAGATAAATATTTCCATATATTTATGTTCTCAACATAATTCTAGCTAATTGAGCAACTTACATAGATAAACAAAAATACTTTTCAAAGTCAATCAATAGTTATCTAAAAGTTATCAAACGCTTACAATACGTAACTTATAATATGTAACCAATTATCCCTACTAAATTAAAAGATACATTACATATCGTTTTAACTAAAAACTACTCATAAAAAAGCTCATCTAATAACTAGATAAGCTTTTTCAAAAATTAATTATTATTCCACGTTAGGTTCTTATTTTTAGTTGCTACTACTGACTTTGATAAGAAAGTTTTACCCCTGCTGCATAGCCATCATTATCTTGGAAGTCCCCTACGATATAGCCATTTGGTAGCTTTGCAGTAGCATCGCCAAACATTAAATATTTACCACCGGCAGAGATTGCCCATTCTGGCGTGACGTTATATTTAACGCCACCACCAAGGCTCCAGTACCCATCAACCGGACCAAGAGAGCTTACTGGATTTCCAGCACCTGAGTCCCAGCCGACTACTACCGTACCCGCTAACTTCTCATTAAAGCGCTTGGCTAGTCCAATGTCCACCTGCCATTGGTCTTTATCATAGTCAATGAGGGGTAAGCCTTCTTCCACAGAGACTTTCGAGAAAGCATTATAAAGTGGTGGGACAATTTGAAAATCATTCCAAGGTACCCAGCGTACATCTAGTGTCCCTAACAATTGATACTCTTGACTAAGCCCGGTTTGTAAATTCAAGTTGACAGATTTCGGCGTGGTCACGGTAGTATCTGTCGTTGCACTGTCTGATAATGGCCCAGTATAGCCATCCTCTCTTATTACCGCTTGAATGATCTCATTATTTAGAGCAGGCATAGTCTCTGAGATAGGAGTTTCGTGGTCAATCTCAGAGCGATAAGTTAATGCGGCATTTAAGGCAATCTCAGGCTTGCTATACGCTACCCCCGCTATCCAACCCATAGCCGTATCACTATTAACTGCAGCGTCATAACCCGTTAGTGGTCCATAAGCATTACCGCGCAGATGAACTTCCGCTTCGGCCTTTTGTAATACCGGACCGCCGTATACTTGGAATCCGTTAGATTTAACCCCTAATAACCCTGTCCAGGTCTCAGTAAAGACTTTGACATTTGATGCACTGTCATAACCTGGCTCACCAATCCTAGTATCAATATCAGTTATTGGTACTGAAATAAAATCGGCAGTGCCAGGTACTGGTAAACCGACTTGTTGATCAGCATTAGAGACAAAGTTGTTATCGCCTGAATGACGGACTTCAGCCCCCCAGGGCTCATCATAGAACACCCCAATACTTATATTATCATTTATATCAGCTTTGACCCCATAGCGCATAAAGGTATAAGCATCATCTGTAATATTGTTAATGGGCTTGCCTTTAACATATTCGTCCTTAATAGGTGAGATGCCAATTGCGCTACCATCGTCATGACCGGTGATATCGGTACTAATATAGGCATAATCAATCTCGGCATAGACACCTTCGTTGAAAAACCCAGTGATGTCTTGTCCAGAACGATCAAGACCAGCCGCTTGTGATAAAGGGGCCGTAGCTAGAGACAATAAAGCTAAAGTTATTTTTGAGATAGGAAACTTTTGCAACATTAGAAATCCTCCATGATTAAAATAAATATCAAAGTGCTTTGCTCTTAAGCTTAAAGCCGATACTAAAATTGGCAATTCATCCTATGCCAAAAAATTCAAAAGTTTACTTAATAGTCTGCCATTAGTATTCGGGGGCGTGAGTAGGTAATGGATTAAAGATTATATTTAATAATATTTAATTTTTATAATAAATAAAACTAAACAATATAGCAATCATTCTTTAAATATATTTATAATAGACACGTTTTAATTCATTACGTTTCAGAGAGAAGATATTTGATAAATGGCTTGTGATTGTTACAGTTATTAGAGGGCTCATCTAAAAGCTTTTAGTTAACAATACAGTTGCAGATTTTTCATCACGATTGTCGTAATAGCGAAAATTGCTAGAGGTTTTAGCATAGTTCATAACCACTCTTGGTGTTAAGCCGTATAAAGTAAAGTCACGTTTCCAGACTTGCAGGCCGAGCGAAGTCGTTTTATCTTTCCTATTACTGCCATACTCACCGCCAAATGAGTTGTAATATCCTATATACCCTCCACTACCTGGTCGATAAGTTTCACTAGGATTGTCATAATCTTTGATAGCATATCCAAGGGTAGTTAAGGTCGAGATACCACGTGGCCATTCTTTGCCCCAGCCTACATTGACACCATTTCTGTCATAACTAATGATGCTCGACCTTGGTACCTCATTACGATAGTGATCGACACCACCGTAGTAGTATTCTGTAGCATTTTTGGTATAGAGACCACTGGCTCCAATAAACTTGCCATCGGCCTCCCGATTCTTATCCTTTTTTTGCTCAAATTTTTCATTAGAATAGCGACTGGATAAGGTTAATTTTAGCTTTGGCTTGACCCAGCGAGAGGCACGTACAGAGATTCCCTTGCTTAGGCTATAGTCCGCTTCATTATAATAACGTTTACTCATATACGGACTCAGCGAAATATCATTTTTTGCATCGGCATAGCCTACACCGGTAGATACTGTGAACAGATAATCGTTGTAATCACTCTCATCCCAATAGCCTTTAATAAAAGCATTGCCACCCACAGTTGCGTAGTAGTTTTTGGGTAAGTTAATACGTTTTTTTGCCCCTATAGTAGCCTGCAGCCCATTTGCTTTGATGGGAGCGACTGAATAATCTCCGGGAACATCATTAACATTATCATCGCTGATATAGCTAATCGACGTATTGAACCGCCATTCATCTACCCGCTTTAATTGCTGGAGTGAACGCTCAATGCTCGCTAGTATTTGCTCTGGCAAAGGCTCTGCCCGTAATCTTAGATATTGACTCTTAGCCGCTACATATTGCTTATCAACATATAGAGCAGTAGCTAAATTTAAGCGTACAGGATGAAAATTTGGGTCGGTGGCTAGCATCTTGCGATAAATAGCGATAGCGGCTTTGTTGTCTCCTTTACTGCGATAGACCAAAGCTTCGGCATATTGAATCAAAGTGGGATCATTATTAGCTAGCGCTTTATACTCAGGTAGCAGCTGCTTCACGGTAGCCATGTCTCCTGCAGCCAAGGCTTGATTAAGGTACTTACTAAATAAGACCGCGTCAGACTTTAGGGTTGGTAAATCATAAGAGCGCGCGAGTTTCTGCTGGCGTTGCCGCTGTAGAGCGTCTTCGGTTTCTTCGAGAGTAGGCCGAGCGGTAGGTACGGCAGATTGAGCGAAATTAACCTCACTACTGTCAGTGAGTAATTCGACTGTAGCGGCTTGTATTGGCAGATCTGTTTGAGTAAAAATAGCTTCTTGTATTAATAAAGCCGGCTGAGCAGGCGCCTGTTCATCTGCCGCAAAAGCAGTGCTTAGGGTTAAAGGTAATACTACAGTAGGCACTACTATGCGTAATGCTAAGGGTGAGACTTGTTTAATAGCTAATAAAGCTTTTTCGGGTGTTATTTTAACGACCATCATAATGCTGACTTCCTTGGCTAAAGTACTACAATAAATACAGGGCTATCTAGCCCAATAACTCAGACCTCATAGAGAAAAAAGCGCCCTAGGACGCTTTTTTCTAATAGATATATCGCTATTAATATTTACTGTTTTTCAGCACCGAAAGTACCTTGGAAGTTAGTTCCTGTACCTGCTATAGTCCCTGTGCCAGGAGTCAGTGCACCCTCTTCTTCTCGCGCTTCTTGGTAGATGCCGCCTAAGAACTGCGCATCTTGACCGAAGAACCCACCTGCTGTAGCAATAATGTCTTCTTTGCTTGTGAACTCATTGCCATCAATCGTAGCGGCAATATTAATTTCATTGTCTTCTGGCATATAGACATAGTCGCCCTCAGCAAAGTTTAAAGTACCCTCTAAAGTACCGTCGACAAAATCAGCATTAAAGGTAGAGGTGCCATCGACCACTGGGCCATCACGATCACCATCGGCTAAGTGCAGCTTTTCGATATAGGTGGCGACCCCTTCATATTGAACAGTACCATCATTGATATCATTATCAACATTGTACTGAGCCACCGATTTTAGATAGTCCATATCTGCTAAAGCAGTCGCATTACCGATAGCATAGACGTTAGAGTAGCGAGACTTAACGCCGCTACCTAAGCCACCTTCTTTGCTAATAGGACCATAGACATGACCAATCTGCATCTGCGTATCGAAGTTACGATAAACCGAGTCATAATCAAGGCTAAGTTCTAACGGACCAAGAATCGAATTTACATTTTGGAACTTAACATTGTTCATAGCGGCAGACTTTTTAAAGTCGTTACCCGCATCAACATCATTATCGCGAACGGTAATTATCTCTTGAGGTTCCGTAAACTGCGACGGAGAGACAATATCTAAGCGAGCATCAAAAGCATCATAACTGGTGAAGTTATCTCCTTCTTGAGTAATGATAGGACCTTCTTCACCATTGGCATCCGGCTCAGTTTCCGTAAAGGTTTGGTCATCTGTGACAAACTGACGATAGCCAATACGATTAGTAGTACCGAGACCTTGTACACTGCTGAGTGTGTTGCTCATTACTCCTGAAATATCTGACTCAGCGGGTACTTCTGGATTGACAGGCGGTTCAGGGTCTGTGGTGCCCATATCTTTAGAGGCACCAAACGTACCTTGCGCTCTATTATTCTGATAGATACCGCCTACATATTCAGCATCTGTGCCATAAAAACCACCTGTTGTGTTATAGCCATTTTTACGACCTGAGAACTCATTACCCTCTATAACAGCCGCGATTTCGATATCCGCAACCTCATCAAATTCTAGTGCCCCATTTACTGTACTCGCTACAAAATCTGCGGTAAGAGCAGAGCTGCCGTAATTGACTTCGTTGCCTGCACCCACTTTGCGGTAAGTAGCATCGCCTTTGTAGTCAACTGCGCCTTCTGTAGGCATCGTAGTCGTCTCTTGCCCTATTACAGCGACTCCATCTACAGGGACTTCAAGAGTATCAGCCATTACAGCGCCATCTACATGAGCAATGCGCATCTCACCGTCATCACCGAAATCTTTATATACAGACACGTAGTTTAAGTCATCATCTGCCAAGACATTAGCAGTGCCTTCATACGTCTGAAAGCCATTTTCTGTTTCAACATCATCTGTACCAGCAAGCTGCATAGCTACTGGATCTGTGATTAGGGAAGGCAGCAGCAAATCTGCTCGAGCATCGATATCATCTAAACTGCGAATATCAAAATTACGAGTCGTAGCGCGCACTGAATTGGTATTCTGTCCCAAATCTCTAACATCCGCACGCACATGCTGAACACCTGTTAAATCTGTGCTTGGTGGTGGTGCTGTAGCCTCTTTATTTGCACCATAAGTACCTTGTGCCCCATTACCTTCGTAGATACCGCCTAGATATTCAGCTTCACCGCCGTAAAAACCGCCTTCAGTATTGTAGCCATCACTAGTGCCACTGAAAATATTACCATCAATACTGGCGGCTAAATTAATATTATCCACGTCGTCAAAAGATAGTGTGCCACCGACAGTACTGGCAACAAAATCAGCGGTAAATACAGAGCTGCCATACTCAATATCGTTATCAAGGCCTGTTAAGCGATAAGTGGCATCGCCTTTGTACTCCACACTACCTTCCGATGGCATATTGGCCTCTTGCGTAGCATTACCTACGACGAATACCCCATCTACAGGTACTGTAACACCCACTGCGGCAACGTCTACTGGCCCATCAATATGACCAATACGCATAACATTGTCATCATCGAAGTCTTTATAGACAGAGTCGTAGTTTAATTCAAGCTCACCTAGTGCAGACTGAACGGTAGCATTATCAGAGTGAGACTTGAAGCCTTGCTCAGTATCCGTGTCATTATCTCCGGAGATGATCACAGGCACAGCCTCTGAAATAATATCTGGCGCCGCCAACTCTGCTCTAGCATCTATATCAGCGGTAGAGCGGGCTGTAAAATCTCTGGTAGTGGTATCTAGCTTACCCTGCCCTGCCTCTGTAGCATCAATAAGTACGTGCTGGGCCCCAGTAAGCTCTGCTTCAGGGGTCGTTATGTCATCAGCTGTTGTGTCATCGGTTGTAGTATCGTCAGTCTTAGGCTGGATTACTGAGCTGTGGTTAAAGACTTCATCAAAGCTATAAGATGAGGCACCATCACCGCCATAGCAGGATGAGAGAATAATAGCTGTGATAATAGCCACGCTAGCTTTGAGAGGGACGTTAGGTCGTTTTGGTAGATTGCCGTTGATAGTCCTTTGATGTTTAGGGGACATTATATTTCCTCCATGATTATTTGGTATGAAATGTCTTGCGCATCTGCGCATTCAACACTCACTCATAGCCATACAGCGCAATAGGTACAGAATGTACTTCTTACAGGCCGTGAGACATATGCAACTATCATAGATAAACAAATATACGGTCGAATATCAATTAAATTATTTAAATAACTATTAAGCAATTATTAACTATAATTTTTTAAAATGTAACTGAATATATAAAATATGACAATTTCAATACTACGTAACTTCCTTGCCATTGGTTATGCTTTAAAACCTTATACGTTATAAAGGCTTCGAGTATAAGCGTCCTTTTATCTCTATAAATATAGCAATACACAGAGCAAAAAAAGCCGCTATCAATTGATAGCGGCTTAGTTATAATACGGCACTTTTGAGACTGGACTAAAGCAATCCTACTACTAACTAAATGCTTATTTAGCTTGATAAGCCAATTTCATACCAAAGAGATAGGCATCATTGTCTTCAAACGTACCAATCTTACTACCACTGGCAGCTAGAACGCCATCAGCATCGCCTAGCATTAAGTATTTAGCACCGGCTGATACCGACCATGCAGGCGTGACATTGTATTTAGCGCCAAGGCCAACACTGTAATAGCCTTCAGTAGGTCCTAATGGTGAGACTGGGTTACCTGCACCACTGTCCCAACCGATTGAACCTGATACCGCTAAAGCTGGCGTAAGGCGTTTGCCTAAACCCACTTCTACCATATAGGCGTCATCGCTATACTGTAGCAAGTTAGCTTTAGGAACACCTAGTAGAGCCGAAACGTTATCATTTAGTAATGGCGGTGCAATTACAAAGTCACTCCAAGGCACCCAACGGGCTTTTGCGGTTAACAATGTAGTGGCATTAAGGCCCGTTTGGAAATCAATATTGACTGATTTAGGGGTGGTCAACTCTTTCTCTTTTGTTTGAGCAGATGTATATGGTGAACCATTAAGAGCAGGCATAGCTTCAGCATAATTTACATCATGCTCGATTTCTGAACGATAAGTCACAGCAGCTTTTAAACCAATTTCTGGCTTCACGTAAGCAATACCCGCCATATAGCCATAAGCATCATTTTTAGCAATATTTAAAGTATAACCGTCTAAAGCTTGTAGCGCAGCACCATTAAGTTTGACATCGCCTTCAATCTTTTGTAGCACTGGGCCACCATAAACTTTGAAGTTATTGTTAGCGCCTAAATTAAGCCCTAACATACCAGTAAAGTTATCGGTACTAACATCAGCCGAAGTGGGCATAAATTGACCGTTAGCGGTTTTAGTTAGTAGGTTATCACCTTCAAAACTAACTGCAGCACCAAAAGGTTGATCGTAGAATACACCAACGCTAACTTTGTCATTGACATCGGTTTTGACACCGTAACCATAGCCTTCATACTCTTCTGCAAGGCTATCGACTTTTCTACCAGTTACGTCTACGCCTGAAACATCAGGACTGATGTGATAAGCGCTAACATAAGCTAAAGTCCCACTTGAGCTAAAGTCTTCACTGGGCTGGCCTGAACGATCAAGACCAGAAGCGCCTGCTAAAGAAGTAAGAGATAAGGCGGCTAGCGCACAGGTAAGCTGAGATAAGGTAAAGACTTTTGACATTGAATGTCCTCCATGATGATAAAAATGACAACGTCCATAGTCGTCAATCTAACTGGCTTTGCTTACTTACTTTATCTAGTAAGTAAATCCCACCTAAATTGGTCATACGCTATTATGCAGGCTAGTAATTGAGAAGATTCTCCCTTACCTATCACCTTGTCATAATGTTTAATAACGTAAGTTCTGTAAGTATCATAGTTAAATTATTGTAACTTAGCAATGGAATATCGTTACCATTTGACATTTATTGCAATAAAAAAGCAGCCTCTCTGGGCTGCTTTTCTATTAATACATTTATTTATAAACATTTATCAATTATTGCAATAATTTAAAACAATGAAATAAAAGTGTTTATATAATCTTATTAGCCTACTTTTCTTGATAAGACAGTTTAACACCTACAGCATAACCATCGTTATCTTCAAAGTTACTAACGACTTTACGGTTAGGTAATGACCCATTGGCATCACCAAACATCAAGTATTTACCACCGGCTGAGATTGCCCAGTTTTTGTCGAGGTCAAACTTAGCACCAGCACCTACACTATAATAGCCTTCGATAGGGCCTAATGAAGTGGTTGGGTTACCTGCACCACTATCCCAACCTAAGCTACCTGATACCGCTAAGTTTGGCGCAACACGTTTGGCTAGACCTAACTCTACTTGCCATTGGTCTTTATCGTAGCTTACCAAAGCAGAGTCTGTCTGTTCATTATATAAAGGTGGAACAATTTCAAACTTGCTCCAAGGCACAAAACGAACTTTAGCAGTAGCTAAGGTTGTTGGGTTAACGCCTGTTTGAAAGTCAAAGTTGACTGACTCAGGGGTAGTGATATCAATTTTGCTGCCTTGTCTTGCAGCAAATACTGGCATCGTCTCATCGATATTATTTTCATGATCGATTTCTGAGCGATAAGTTAATGCAGCTTTTAGAGCTATTTCTGGCTTTGAGAATGCGGCACCGGCAACCCAACCATAGCCATCACTAGAAGAGATATGCGCGTCATAGCCTGCAGCTGTTAAATAAGCGGGACCACGCAGTGCTACATCAGCGTTTAGACGTTGAATAGCTGGACCACCATAAATTTGGAAGTTGTCATTTAGCTTAACACCAATAAGACCAGTGATGTTTTCACTTCTTACTTCTACATTGGTACCTTGACCTGTAGTTGCACTAATACCACTTATGATTTTATCAGTTGCACCTAATGCAGTACCTAAATCTTGCGCTTGAGCCTGCAAAATGGCTTTTTGTTCAGCAGGAAGGTTAGGGTTAGCTAGAGCATTTTGCAAACCTTTGAAGGCTGTCTGAGCATCTGCTACCGAACTAAATTTGTCTTGAGTCAAACCAGCCACAAGCTGATCAGCATTAGCAGCAATTTGTGCAGCATCGCCACTTACGAAGTTATTGTTGCCAGAGTATTTAGCGGCCGCACCAAAAGGCTCGTCGTATAAGATACCAACGCTAACTCTATCGTTTACGTCAACTTTTACACCATAACGCGCCATGTCATAAGATTCAGCGATATCGTCAATCTTATTGCCTTGGTTATATTTGCTTAAGTCTGCAATACCCATGTAAGAGTTATCATTACCAGTAACTTTAGCATCAATATAGGTATAGCTGGCTTCAGCATAGAGACCATCTTGTAAGAAAGCACTGATATCTTGACCTGAGCGATCAAGGCCAGCAGCGCCCGCTACGCTAGCAACAGATAAAGAAGTGATGGCAACTGCCAAAGTCTTAAGAGAAAAATTGTGGATCATGAATGGCTCCAAACGTCCAAATTGTTAAAAATAAAATGCCAACCAATCAACAGGCATGGTTAGGCATAGTTGCCCTAGAAACGCGTCCCCATAGTAATGAAAATGACACGCAAATACAACATTAGAATAAGAATGCTACCAGTAAGAAATTTCGCTTTACTAAATGTAAAAGTATGATGTTATTTATTCTACTAACAATTCAGAACACAACCGTTCTCTATTGATTTAATTGATATTTCTTATAACAACTCTAACTTTCATTCAAGGCTTTTATTAAGAACCTCTAAGCTAAGTTGTTTATTATTAAGATAATTCATATGTTTTATTGATTAGAATTTTCCATATATTAATAATTTTTTATTAATAATGCGGTGGCTTATCAGCCATGACATCAAACGGTGCTACGCCCTCCTCGCTCTTATTGTCAATACGGCCATAAACCAACTGTAGTTGACGCTGCATATCTTGCATTTGTTTATCCTGCACTGCGATGACTTTATCCAGACGTTCTAGCGTATCTTCTAGATGGGCAACTGTGATTTGCAAGTCAGTGACCTGCTGCGCTAAATCCTGTGACATGTCTGTACTCCTCATTGGTAAATCATTAATGTGTTATTTACTAGGCTCATAAAGCCTGCTATCGCTAAAAATTACGCTAATTAAAATGCTAGGCAAGCTTTAAGCTTAATTAAAATTTAAGAGGCCTTACCCTTAAAGACAGTCGAGCTATCACACGAATATCTGGCAATAGCATGCTATAATCTGGGCAATTTTAACCTTGGGTAAGACAAATTAGCTATGGCACTAGTACATTTAAAAAATATTCATCTGGCATTCGGCATTGCGCCTATTTTAGATGGTATAGATCTGAGCATCAGTGAAGGCGAGCGCGTCTGCTTAATTGGACGTAATGGCGAAGGCAAGTCTACTTTATTTAAGTTGATTAATGGCTCATTGCAGCCCGATAGCGGCGAAGTCATTATGAATAATAGTGTGCGCATCGCTATGCTAGAGCAGGACGTGCCCGAATCGGAAGGGCGTATTTTAGATATCGTCATGGGGGGTAGCCCTCGTACTGCGCAACTGCTTAAAGACTATAATATCAAATTAGATGCCTGTGCTGATGGCGATATGGATGCCTGTGACGCGATGGCCACCTTGCAACACGATATCGATGCAGTACACGGTTGGGACCTTGAGCGCGAAGCCACTACACTTATTACCAATATGGGACTGAATCCCGAAGACGACCTCTCTGCCCTATCTGGCGGCCGTAAACGTCGTGTGCTATTAGCCCGAGCTCTAGTGACTAAGCCTGATCTTTTACTTCTTGACGAACCAACCAACCATTTGGATGTCGATAGTATTGAATGGTTGGAGCAATTCTTAAAGGACTGGCAAGGCCTGACGCTATTATTCGTCACGCATGACCGTGCCTTTGTCGATAAGCTTGCGACCCGTATTATTGAGCTCGATCGTGGCCAGTTGTCCAGCTATGACGTGACCCAAGGCGCTGGTGGCTATGCTCGCTATCAAGAGTTAAAAGAGCAGCAACTCTTAGCAGAAGAAAAGAACAACGCCAATTTTGATAAAAAGCTCGCTCAGGAAGAAGTGTGGATTCGCCAAGGCATCAAAGCGCGTCGGACCCGTAATGAAGGCCGCGTACGCGAATTAAAACAACTGCGTGAAGAGCGTAAGTCGCGTCGTGAGCAAGTGGGCAACGTCAATATCACCATGACCAGTGGCGATAAGAGTGGCAAGCTCGTCTGTAAGGTTAAAAACTTGCATCTTGAATATGACGGTGATGTGTTGGTCGATGGCTTTAGTACCACTATTGTACGTGGTGATAAAATCGGTATTATCGGCCCTAATGGAGTGGGTAAAACGACCCTTATTAAAGCTATCTTAGATATGTCGGATGCTGATCTCACTCAAACGGGCAGCGTCACCTTAGGGACTAACCTCAAGATTGCCTTCTTTGACCAGCTGCGTGATCAGCTTGATCTTGAAGCCAGTGTGGCACAAAACGTCTCAGAAGGGTCTGACTTCGTCGAAGTGGGCGGCCGCAAAACGCATATCATGAGCTATTTGCAAGACTTCTTATTCGCCCCAGAGCGTGCCCGTACTCCGGTTAAAGCCTTATCGGGTGGTGAGCGTAACCGTGTGCTATTGGCCAAGCAACTGCTAAAACCTGCCAATATTCTAATCCTCGATGAGCCTACCAACGATTTGGATATGGCAACCCTTGAATTATTAGAAGAGTCCGTAGCGAGCTTTAACGGTACTATCTTACTGATTAGCCATGACCGTGCCTTTATGGACAATGTCGTGACATCCACTTGGGTGTTTGATAAAGATGAAGAAGGCAATGGTATCGTCAAAGAGTATGTCGGTGGATATCAAGACTATTTAGTACAAAAAGACCGTAACGATAAGCCTCTAGCCTCTGCTAACAGTAAAAAATCCAATAAGGCCAACCCTGCAAAAGCTAACGATAGTGATTTGCCCGCTGCAAATAAGAAAAAGCTAAGCTATAATGACCAGCGCGAACTCGACGCTCTTCCTAAGCAAATCAAACTGTTAGAAGAAGAACAAGCCGGTTTGCAAGCTAAGTTAGCGGATGGCTCTTGGTTTACCCAAGATTTGGAAGCGGCAACGGCGGCTAGCGAACGTCTGACCGCTATTGATGACGAGCTGATGCAGAAACTGGAACGCTGGGAAGCTTTAGAGCAAGAATAAAGGCTTTAAGGTAATCCGATCTGGTTTACCGATAATCAGCTTAGCTAGCTATTTATAGCTTAGATAACTATGTCTTAGATAACTATCGCTCAACTCTATATATAACAACCACAACGGGGCCTCCATAGTGAGCTGCCCCGTTTCTTAAGTAAGTAGAAAAGGTAAATAAATTAGTTTTATATTTGGTATTACTATTTTTATGCCTAGTCTTGCTAGTAATAATAAAATGTTTAGAATATCTGTTGGCTATACTGTGTGAATATCGTAGAAATAGCTCTGATATCGTGCCGAAAATCCAGCGAATATTCGTATAGTTTTAATAAAAAAATAAATTCCTTAGACTGCTTAAGGAATTGAGTGAAACTTTGCTATAATGTCAATAGCTAGCTCGTCTTAAAAGCAGAGAAACCCTGGTAAAATTTTACTCAGGGGTTTGCTTTATTTTGCGCCTATGAATTTATTTTATGACGAAAATAGCTTAGAATAGTAACAATTAGCAAAACTAGGCACAGCTAAAAGTGGTTCAGGTGCAACATTCATGCTCCCCACCGCCACAAACCCAGTGTGGGATAATCCCATTACATTCACCTGGAGGAAGTTTTAATGAGCCATGCCGAAGGCGTTAATGTAAAACGCCGTAGAGTTCTTATTGCCTCGACAGCCGCGATTGGAGCGGCAGGCGTCGCTGCAGTGGCTACACCTTTTGTCCGTTCATGGTATCCGAGTGCGAAAGCAGAAGCGGCAGGCGCTGCTGTTACGCAAGATATTGGATCTATTGAAGCAGGACAAATGATTGTCGTAAAGTATCGTGGTAAGCCTATCTATGTCGTTAAACGTACCGAAGATATGCTGGCTAACTTGGATAAAGTTACGCCATTGCTCTCAGACCCAGATTCAAGTGCTTCAGTGCAGCCTGAATATTGTACCAACCAAACTCGATCTCGTGAGCCAACCGTCTTGGTGGTAGAAGGCGTGTGTACCCATCTAGGGTGTGCGCCTAACTTCCGTCCAGAAGTAGGAGCCGCTGATCTTGGTGGTAATGATTGGTTTGGCGGGTTTTTCTGCCCCTGTCATGGCTCTAAGTACGATCTGTCAGGTCGAGTTTTCAAAGGGGTGCCAGCCCCACTCAACTTACCCATCCCAGACTATAACGTGGATGGTACCATCTTGACGGTCGGGGAGGCTTAATCATGAGTATAGGCAAAAAAATGATGCACTGGGTGGATGCGCGCTTTCCCGCGACTGAAACCTACGAATACCACATGTCAAAATACTATGCACCAAAAAACTTCAACTTTTGGTATTTTTTTGGTGTGTTGTCGATGGTGGTATTGGTCAACCAGCTGGTAACCGGCATTTGGCTAACCATGATGTACAACCCTAGTGCAGAAGGCGCTTTCGCCTCTGTCGAATATATCATGCGTGACGTAAAAGGCGGCTGGCTCATTCGCTATATGCACTCGACAGGCGCCTCAGCCTTCTTCGTAGTCGTATATCTGCATATGTTCCGTGCCCTACTCTACGGCTCATACCAGAAACCACGTGAGCTTATTTGGCTAATTGGTATGGGTATTTACCTATGTCTAATGGCTGAAGGCTTCTTTGGTTATCTATTACCTTGGGGTAACATGTCGTTTTGGGGTGCTCAGGTTATTCTTAACCTTCCCGCGGCTATCCCTGTTATCGGTGATGGCTTAGCTGAATGGGTTCGCGGTGATTATCTAATTTCAGGTATTACGCTTAACCGCTTCTTTGCCCTACACGTAGTGGCTATTCCACTAGTGCTAGTCGGTCTGGTCTTTATGCATATGGTCGCGCTGCATCATGTTGGCTCGAACAACCCTGATGGTATCGATATCAAAAAGCTAAAAGACAAAAATGGTGTGCCGTTAGATGGTGTGGCTTTCCACCCTTACTATACTGTGCATGACATGATCGGTATTGTGGTCTTCTTTATCTGTTTCTTTGCGGTAGTATTCTTCTTTCCAGAAGGCGGCGGATTCTTCTTAGAGCCACCTAACTTTGAAGGCGCGAATGCCCTGAAGACTCCAGCTCACATTGCCCCAGTTTGGTACTATACCCCGTTCTACGCTATCTTACGTGCGGTACCTAATAAGCTTGGTGGTGTTATTGCTATGGGCGGCGCGATTGCTGTACTGTTCTTAATCCCTTGGTTAGACCGTTCACCAGTACGCTCTATCCGCTATAAAGGTATTTTGTCTAAGATTGCTTTAACTATCTTTGCCATTAGCTTCTTAGTATTGGGTTATTTAGGCGCGACACCAGCTTCGCCAACAGCCACTATTATGGCGCGTATCTTTACCGTCTTGTACTTCTTGTTCTTCTTACTCATGCCAATTTACACTGCTATTGAGAAGTGTAAACAGCCACCCGATCGCGTTACTGGAGGTCACTAATGAATATGCTCACCAAATCCTTAGCTGGAATTAGCTTAGGCGCTGCATTGACTTTAGCGGCAGGTAGTGCAGCAGCCTCTGGTGGCGGAGGTTGTGGTACTTTTACCAATGCCGAAGGCGTAGAAGAGCATTTGGCCTGTAGTACAGCCCCTGTTGATTTTACCAACAAAGGCTCACTGCAGAACGGCGCTAAGATCTTTATGAACTACTGTGTGGGGTGTCATACGGCTCAGTATGTTCGCCACTCTAGAATCGCACAAGATCTTGAGATTCCACCAGAGCTAGTACAAAAGTATCTGATGGTGACTACCGATCAAATTGGTGACCACATTACTGCTGGCATTGACCCTGATGTCCAAGCAAATTGGTTTGGTGCACCGCCACCAGATTTGTCACTAGAGACTCGTTTACGTGGTGATGACTGGGTATATACTTACCTATTGTCATTCTACGAAGATCCTAGCCGTCCTTGGGGGGCTAATAACTTAGTCTTACCAAACGCGGCTATGCCTCACGTGTTGCATAATATGCAAGAAGAACTCAGTAAAGAAGAGTTTGAAAGCGAAGTGGGCGATCTAGTCAACTTTATGGCGTGGATGGGCGAGCCGGTCCGTCATGATCGTAAAGTGATTGGTGGTTTTGTTATATTGTTCTTATTAGTGTTATTAATTCCAGTATATCTATTGAATAAAGAATTCTGGAAAGACGTTAAATAAGACGGTTACCCCTAGATTTAGCGTTAAAATTATTTATAGAGGAAGGGCAGCACTCAGGTGTTGCTCTTTTTTATGGGCTGTAGTTTCACCATTAGCCTTTATGGCATAGCCATACTCAATATTTCATACCCTGCAGTAATGACCAGCCGTCGTTTGCTACTGAAGCGTTTGCTCGGATAATACCGTGTTAGCCTTGATAATAAAGGATACATTGTTTACGATGGCAGTCTTATAAGTAGATGATAGCCCAACATGATTGATGCCAATGATATCCCTAACAGTCAGCTCGTGTTATATGCTGACGATGGCTATGACAGCCATGTGGTGCGCTTGCTGCTAGAAGAAAAGCAGCTAGCCTACTATCATTCGCGTCTGCATTCTGAGCGTCCTGAAGACCTCACTGAGCTAAACCCCTATCATAGCCTGCCAGTACTGCAACAGCGCGATATTGCCCTCTATGAGATTAATGTTATCTTTGAATATCTAGAAGAGCGTTATCATGCGCATAAACTGCTGCCGGAGACCCCGCAAGAGCGCGCCATTATCCGCCAATTGGCTTGGCGAATACAGAATGACTGGTTAGCTTTAGGGCGTAAGCTCCTGATTCATCCAGACAGCTTTAATAAGGCAGAAGGAGCAATCGCAAAAAAGCAACTGGCAGACTCACTTATTACGATATCGCCCTTATTTGCCCATAAGCCTTATTTTATGGCGGACGAGTTTGGTTGGTGTGATGCGCTATTAGCGCCGTTATTATGGCGCTTAGATGAGATGGGTATTCAACTCCCTCCTGGGATTACGCGGCCATTAACCGAGTACCAAAAGCGCTTATTCGAGCGCAGCGGCTTTAAAGCTAGCGTGTCTTAATCATGCTAGGCGCTTGCGAAAAATAACTCGCTGTAACCGAGTTGGCTGCTAAATTATCGCTATAATGACTAGGGCATGTCCTAATATATATGTACAATTGGAGCTACTGTATGACCGATACCGATTTAGAGGTTACCCCCACTCGCCCTTATATGGTGCGGGCTATCTACCAATGGATTGAAGACAATTATCTGACCCCCTATTTGATGGTCGATGCGACCGCTGACAATGTCCAAGTTCCTACGGAGTTTGTCCAAGAGGGCCGGATTGTCTTAAATATTGCTAGCCGCGCTACCGGTAACATGTCGATGGAAAACGACTATATTAATTTTAGTGCGCGCTTTGGTGGCGTCTCTCGTGATATCTGGGTCCCTATTCAAGCTGTGATGGGTATCTATGCGAAAGAAAATTCGCAAGGGATGTTCTTTGATCCTACCGAATATGAGAACTATACCCCACCTGCTGATGACTTACGCGATACTCCAGATAAGCCAGCTGCACCGGCCAAGCCAAAAGAAAAACGCGAAAATAAGGCAGGCTTAAAAGTTTTAAAATAGCAAAGCTTTCAGATCAAGAAGTCTTAGCAAAATGCAGCATTAAGCTGTTTAATTTTAAGCTGTCTAATTTCAAGCCATAAAAAAAGGGAGAAGCCATAAATTGGTTTCTCCCTTTTTGCTGCCAATAGCGCTCTCTTTTATCTCTAACAGCGCCTTGTACTGCCTTTAAGTTCTCGGTAAGGTTACACCCGTCTGACCTTGGTATTTACCACCACGGTCTTTATAACTGGTCTCACAGACGTCATCAGCATCGCTTTGGAAGAACAGCATCTGTGCGACGCCTTCACCGGCATAAATACGCGCAGGCAAGGTAGTCGTGTTACTAAACTCAAGGGTCACATGACCTTCCCACTCAGGCTCTAGCGGCGTAACGTTGACGATAATACCGCAACGCGCATAGGTCGACTTACCTAGGCAAATAGTCAACACATCCCGTGGAATACGGAAATACTCCATCGTACGGGCTAAAGCAAACGAGTTTGGCGGAATAATGCACTCATCACCCACGATATCGATAAAGCTGTTTTGGTCAAAGTTCTTCGGATCGACGATGGCAGAATGGACGTTAGTAAACACTTTAAATTCTCGTGAGCAGCGTACATCGTAGCCATAGCTTGAGGTGCCGTAACTGACTAGCTTTTCGCCCGCTTCGTTAAAGCGGACTTGACCGGCTTCATACGGCTCAATCATACCGTACTCTTCAGCCATTTTACGAATCCAACGGTCAGACTTGATAGACATCTAATTTCCTTAATACTTATTGAGTAATAACCACTTAAATAATGTTAGACAGCGATTGCCTATAATGAATGATGACAAGTATAAGGAATTGGGCCGTAAAATTATAGAGCTGAACTGATTTTAACCTTGCCAAGCCTTACCATTTAGCAAAATGGTCTTCTGCCAAGCCCATCACTTTATCCAGTTGAATCACCTCATCACCCAAGCGAACCTCACCGCTATACTCCCCCAGCCATTGCTCAAAAATACTGGCTATCACCCCATAGTTGTCGGTCTTTTTATAAACTCGCAGTTGTGAAAAGGTCAGCTCGATATCGACGTTGCTCCACCCTAAATTTTGATGGTATACCCGCCAAGGAGCTTTAGCACCACTTTTATCTTCTTGATTACTGTCACCACGAGAAAACATAACTGGCGGCAAATAGTGAATCTGTCCGTCTAGCCAGCACGCATTTTCGCTAGCACCGGTCTCATTCACCCCCATCGATAGATTGAGTAGGAACTGGCGGCCATCGGGCAGATAAGTATTAATACAACTCCAAAACCAATTGGTCTCATGGCGCATATAGCCGAGGGTCCAATCCAAATTAGCCAAAGTCTGCTTATCAAACTCAAGCACTTCTTCTGGGCTATTACTATAAAACTTTGATTGGGGCTTAATAGTCAGCTGACCTGAGACTTTTTGGAAGGGTTCTTTTTGGGTAAAGGTCCAGCCTCGCCGACCTGCTGGTGTACAAATTGCTAAGGGTTGTTGATAGCGTGTTAAGGTCGCTGTTACCGTTATCGTAGTACTGTCGAGAGTGACATTAACTTGCGTCGGGCTAAACGCTATCTTCAACTTAAGATGCGGGTGCTCAAAAGCTATCTGCCCTTGATAATGGTCGCCGTCAAATAGAGCGTCGCGCTTTAGCGGCTTTAACGCCTCGCCAATCTCCATCTCTTGCGTATCCTCGTTAAAGAGGTAAACAAAGGCAGTGGTGGCCACTTTAATCGTCGCTAAGGCTATGCAAACCCTATAGGGCGGTTGCACAATTTGAATAAAGGCAAATTGATTGGCTTTGAAATCTTTGCGCCAATTCGACAAGGACTTTTGTGAAATAAGATAACTGTGATAATCCAAGTAGTTGATGCGCTTTACCCCAGCAAAGATGCCAAAGGTTGGCTGGCCTTTTTGAATCAGAGCATCTAAAACGGGTAAACTATTATTTATTGAGTCTAGTTGGAGAGAGTGGGCAGAGTCTCTTACTGATACGCTCATGTGATTTCCTTGTTGCTTGTAAAGCACTTTAGCCAATTTCTGCTTTAATTCTGCCTAAGCCTAATTGCAGAGGTTGCTCATAGTCAGCTTTAACTTATTGGCCGTCATTTATAGTTGTTATAGGTTATCAGATACCTTGCATAATCACTGATTCTACCTAAAACAGCTAGGGTCGTCAGATAAACTTAACCAAACTAAAAATGGTTGGCAAAATTTAGACATAAAAAATGGCCTACCCCAAAAGATAGACCACCTTTTCAGACTTTACGTCTTTTTTAATATTAGAGTTTGATTATAAGGCTGATTAGAGCCGTACCCGCTTTTACTCAAGGTCCTTGTATTCTTTACAACTCAATAAATCACCATTATCACAAGCTCTACCAAACCACTCTTTAGCCTTATCATTACTTTGAAGGATTCCCTCTCCGTTATAGTACATTATCGCCAAATTATATTGCGCATCCGTATAGTCTTGCTCAGCAGATTCTGTATACCATCTAAAAGCTTCTGCTTTACTCTGTGGCACGCCTTCCCCTTCGTCATAAGAGACCGCTAAATTATATTGTGCGGTAGCATGGCCTTGTTCAGCCGCTTGGCGATAGAGTGCTACCGCTTTGGCATGGCTTTGCTTGACCCCTTCGCCTTCATCATAAGCCACGGCTAAATTATATTGTGCATCTGCATCACCTTGATCTGCAGCTTTACGATACCACTCTGCCGCCTTGGCGTGATCTACGGGCACGCCTTTGCCTTCATCATGATAGATACCGACATTGTACTGCGCATCCGAATCGCCTTGGTTGGCCGCTTTAAGATACCATTTATAGGCTTGCACATAATTCTGTGGCATACCTTGCCCGTGCGAGTACATCCAGCCCAAATTGTATTGAGCCTCTGCATGGCCTTGGTTGGCCGCCTTGCGATACCACTTGGCCGACTCAATATAGTTTTCTTGCTCATCATAATCTAATGCCAATTCGTATTGGGCTTCGGCATCTCCTTGCTCTGCTAAGGCTTTAGTATTATTACTTATACTAGAGCTTAAACCAGAGCTTAGGCTGGAACTTAAATTCGCATTTGGTTTCAGGATGCTGGCCGAAGCAGATACGGACAATCCCAATGACAACGCGATGATAGCTAATTTAGGTATCAACGGTCCGTTACTTAATAGAGTGTTCATTTTTCTTCCTTAAAAATAGGAGGCACTGGTTGGGATTGCTCTAGTAAATTTTAGAGTAGCGGCTAAACCCCTCTCTAATCACTCACCAGCTATTATTTAGCAACAGATTGATTTTACATATTTATTAAGTAAATTTTAGAGAAATTTATGAAAGTAATAAGGATTTTTAAAGGCTATAACGGCTGTCTCTATCTGTAAACATCGTTACCTCATAGAACAAGCGCATAGACGCCTATGTCTCAGTTTAGGCCACCTGCCAAGTGACGATCAAGAGCCCAAAGGATAGCACCACGATAAGCAACTTAAACAGCACTACCTTTTTGGCATTTGCTCGACTCATAGGTTATCCTTCGCTGCTAGGCGGATTGGAAACTCATTCAACTAATTAAATATCTCATAATGACGGTTGCTGGGTCTATTAAAAAATACGCCCGTCATCGCGACTTTTCGCAAATTTATCGATATTGGTTTCAATATTCTTAGCAATATTAAGATAGTACTCCGCATACTCATCGCCAGCACCGTCATTAGCAATCACACTCGGGATGCCTTTGTCGGCTTGAGCACGAATACCACTCGCCAGCGGCAATTGACCTAATAACGGTACTTGGTATTCTTTGGCAATAGTCTCACCACCGCCCGCACCAAAGATAGCTTCGGTAGTCCCGCAATTTGAACAGGTATGCAGCGCCATATTTTCGACCACACCCAACACAGCAATATTGGTTTTATTAAACATTTCGACGCCTTTTTGCGCATCCATTAACGCCACATGCTGCGGAGTGGTGACAATGACCGCACCTGTTACCGGAATACGCTGCGCTAGGGTCAATTGAATATCGCCGGTACCGGGTGGCATATCGATCACAAGATAATCAAGCGACGGCCAGTTGGTCTGGTTAAATAGTTGCATAAGCGCACCGGTGGCTTTTGGGCCACGCCAAGCTACTGGGGTATTGTCGCCACCCAATAAGCTACCGATAGACAGTATTGGCATGCCGTGCGCCTCAACGGGTACAAATTGCTCGTTTTCTAAATCAGGTTTGACGCCTTCTACCCCGAGCATAGTAGGAATGCTAGGACCGTAGATATCGGCATCTAACACCCCCACACGGTTGCCTAATTTTTTCAGCGCTAAGGCAATATTAACAGTCGTCGTCGATTTACCCACCCCACCTTTACCAGAGGCTACGACGATAATATGACGAATGCGTGGATGCGGTGCGATACTTGATTGGGTGGGCGCACGTTTGGTAATAGGAGCTTCATCAGGTTCTGAGGTATTCGCAGGTTGTGCGCTAGCAGGTTCAGCCGCTGCTTTACTCGCCCCCATAGCATCGGTCGTCTTAGGTAAGGTTCGACCTGCGCCTTTATTCGGCCCCGCTGCAGGAATGTCATTCGAAGTCGCATTGGATTTTGACCACCCTTTATCTTTTGCTAGCCCCTTATCTTTTGCCAACATTGTCACGTTCATATTAATTTCTTTAATCCCATGCGGCTCTAGGAGTTGGCCAAGCTCTCGTTGAATATTTTCTGGGTCACTGTCTGCTGGCAGGCGCAAATCTAAGGTCACGCTATCTCCCTCACGGTTCAAGCCCGTTAGCATCTGCGCAATACTCACATTGCCCACATGGTAGCCCAATATCACCTTATCGACAGCCGAATCCAATTGAGCCATTTCCGCTGGAGTTTCAGTAGTGGACGCTTTATCTTGTGAGGAGTTTAGTGTTTTTTTAATGAAGTTGAACATAGCGATTTAGACCTTAGTTATCATATTTCTGAGGGGTGCTAGCAATGTCGTTTAGTGTAGCCGAGTTTAGACTATAAAAAAACCACAACGCCGGTATGAGGACATCGTGGTTAAATTGCGATACTACTTTAGAGGTAGAGGCTGTCTTAATAGGGAAAAAGTTATAGAGATAAAAACATAGAAGAATAAACTTATAAAGATAAGCCATTAGAAGGCTAAAAATCTTGAGGCAATAAACAAATAGATAATGACGCCTGAAGCATCACAGACTGAAGTGATTAATGGGGCACTGGCAGTAGCGGGGTCAAAGCCCAATTTATTCAGTACGAAAGGCAAACTCATACCAATCACACAGCCAATCATAACCACCGACATCATACTGAGGGCTAACACTAGGGACACCACCTCATCGCCACGAATATAGCCAATAATGGAAATAGCTATGGCCATCGTGCCTCCCAATAGCAGGGCGACCATCGCCTCTCTACCCAATAGCGAGAACCAGTCACGCATGACCACATCGCCGGTGGCCAATGCTCGCACCATCAAGGTAGCTGACTGCGAGCCGGCATTACCGCCACTATCGACCAATAAGGGTAAGAAGAATACCAAGACTAGGTTGGCGGCAATCACCTCTTCAAAATGCGAGATACCAATACCAGAAAGCAGGTTACCAAAGACTAAAAATACCAGCCAAAATACTCGTTTGCGATATAAGACACGAATGCTGACGTCTTTGAGTTTGCCCACCATGGTGGAGACACCACCGGACTTATGAAAGTCATCGGTAGCCTCATCACTAGCGACGTCCATCGCATCATCATGAGTCACTATCCCGACTAAAGCGCCATTGTCATCAATAATAGGTAGGGCAATCAAGTCATAACGCGCTACAGTCTTTGCCACATCCTCTTGATCCTCATTGACATTGCATGAGACTACAGAATCGACCATGACTTCGCTGATGGCACGCTCTGGCGGGGCCAAAATCAGGGCGCGCAATGAGACTACGCCCAGTAATTTACGTTGGGCATCAATCACGTAAGCATGATAAATGGTCTCTACATCAGGTGCTTCTCTACGTAGAGAGGCTAAGGCTTCAGCGACATCCATCTCCGCAGCCAGAGTCGCATAATCTGAGGTCATCAAGGCCCCAGCAGTGCCTTCCCGATAAGCTGCTAAGCGGCGAATATCTTCCCGCATAGCTTGAGCTAGTGCCGGCAGTAAAGCATCGCGCTGCCCTTGATTAAAGCATTTATATAAATCAGCGCGCTCATCCGCAGGCATCTCGCCAACTAAGGCCACTAATTTATCTTGTGGAAACTCTTCAGCCAACTCTAATTGAATATCGGCGTCTAGATAAGAAAATATCGTGGAGCGATTGGGTAGACGGTCGAGCAGTTGCCAAGCCAGTGACGGTTTAATCAGAGCTAATAAGTCTGCAATATCGATAGGTCGTAGGTCTTCAAGCTCAGTAATGGCTTGCTCAAACTGTTGTTGCTCAATGGCGTTGCTTAACATCAACGCAAAAGAAGGCACATTCATAAGGTTTACTCCATAACTTTACTTGTCACTGACCTAAACGGTATAGCAAGCAACAAAAAAAAGAGCCAATAAATTGGCTCAAATTTTAAATAAAACAAGATGTTAATGGATTGGGTTTTTATTAGCAAGCTAATGATAATTTACTGAGTGCTAGCGGTGACTAATAACCAACAGTAAACACAATTTTAGCCACTCTAATTAATACCACTACTCTTACTTTTTTAGTAGTCCGCACTTTATTAATAACCTTATTGGCTGCACCGCCATCCCTAACTTAATGACTAGGTTTGGCTTAATTCATAAACCAACCATGGCTAGCTACGATCGATTGACCGGTAAAGACATTGCTTGGGAAAGCGGCTAGGAATAAAGCCAATTGCGCGATATCGTCGACCGTCGTAAATTCCTTATCCACGGTATTCACCAACATAATGTCGTTGACTACAGCCTCTTCACTAATGCCCTTCTCTGCTGCTTGCTCAGGGATTTGTTTTTCTACGAGCGGAGTCTTAACGAAACCGGGGCAAATGACATGCGCACGCACATTATGTTCAGCGCCTTCTTTTGCCAGAACGCGACATAGCCCTAAGAGACCATGTTTCGCCGTCACATAAGGCGCCTTATACATTGAGGCTTCATGCGAATGGACCGAGCCCATGTAAATCACGGTGCCGACTTTATCATTCTGATACATATGCTGCAGGGCGGCTTTGGTGGTTAAAAATGCACCGTCTAAATGAATAGCCAGCATCTTCTTCCAGTTGTCATAGCTCATCTTATTGATGGGATCGATAATTTGAATACCGGCATTAGAGACTAAGATATCAATACTGCCAAAGCTATCCACTAGCTTTTGCACGCCAGCATTTACCGCGTCCTCTGAGGTCACATCCATCTCAATGGCGATGGCTTTGCCCCCTTGAGATTCAATAGCGTCTACTACTTTTTGTGCCGCCTCAATATTAATATCAGCAATACCGACAGTAGCCCCTGCTTTCGCATAGGTTTCAGCAATATCCCTGCCGATACCGCTGGCTGAACCTGTGACTAGAGCCACTTGGCCGGTTAAATCTTGTGTTAATTGCGTCGCCATATTCTTTCCTTGAAGATGATTGATTATTCAATAAACCCTAATATTACTCGCTGTCTATCAGCCATATATACAGACAGTTTGTTGCTATTTATTGCGTACTACTAACGATAAAATGACCATTTTTAGCAACAAGCTAGCGCTGTGTGGCATGGCGCTACACAGTGCTGAGACCACTAAGACGAGTATTTATAATAGGACTAAACGGACTTACTGAGCGATAGTAACCGGGGTATTCTTCTGTAACTCTTCGAACGTTACCCCATCCGCCAATTCGACCAATTTAAGACCTTTGTCAGTGACGTCTAATACTGCAAGCTCAGTAATAATACGATTAACTACTTTTTGACCGGTCAAAGGCAGTTGGCATTCGGCCAAAATTTTAGGCTCGCCGTATTTATTCACCTGCTCCATCAATACGATGACGCGCTGTACACCGGCGACTAAATCCATCGCGCCGCCCATACCTTTGACCATCTTGCCCGGAATCATCCAGTTGGCAAGATCGCCATTTTCGGCCACTTCCATCGCGCCTAAAATCGCTAGGTTGACGTGACCGCCACGAATCATCGCAAACGAGTCTGAACTACCAAAGAAGCTCGCACCTTTTTCTGCAGTGACCGTCTGTTTACCCGCATTAATTAGGTCGGCATCAACATTTTCTTCTGTCGGAAATTCGCCGATACCGAGCAAGCCATTTTCAGACTGCAGCCAAACATCCATACCTTCAGGAATATAGTTGGCCACTAGCGTGGGCAGACCAATACCTAGGTTTACGTAATAGCCATCCTGCAGCTCTTGAGCAGCGCGCTGCGCCATTTGTTCTCTTGTCCATGCCATGGTAATGCTCCTGATTGTTTTGTTCTATTTTGCGTAATATCTGTTTTGCGTAAATTTTTTTAAGGCGTACTTTGCTAACGGTTTAACTCAGTTATCCGCTTAGCCCCTTTATCATTAAGCGACTATAAATTAAACGGCTATAAATAGCGTATAACGGGCTTAACTCGCCGCTTTCACCGTTACTTTTTCAATGCGCTTTTCAGGGGTCGCATTCAATACAATGCGTTGTACAAAAATACCAGGCAGATGAATCTCATCAGGATTAAGCTCGCCAATCTCAACGATTTCTTCTACTTCTGCTACCGTAATTTTGCCGGCCATAGCGCAATCTGGGTTAAAGTTACGCGCGGTCTTATTAAAAATTAAGTTACCGGCTTTATCGGCTTTTTGCGCTTTTACTAAGGCCACATCTGCGGTTAGAGAGTGCTCTAACACATAAGTGCGACCATCAAAGTCGCGAGTCTCTTTGCCTTCAGCGACTTGAGTACCCACACCGGTAGCGGTATAAAAAGCGGGAATGCCCGCACCGCCCGCCCGTAGCTTCTCTGCTAGCGTCCCTTGTGGGGTTAAGTCAACTTCTAACTCACCACCTAAGTATTGACGCTCAAACTCTTTATTTTCACCGACATAAGAGGAAATCATTTTTTTAATCTGACGCGTCTTGAGCAATAGACCTAAGCCAAAATCGTCTACCCCAGCGTTATTACTGATACAAGTTAAGTCTTTCACACCAGTGTCGCGTAACGCCACGATTAAATCTTCAGGAATACCGCATAAGCCAAAACCACCAATAGCGAGGGTTTGCCCGTCTTGAATAATGTCTGCTAATGCCTCATTAGCACTGCCAAATACCTTGGATTGACTCATAATCTTGCTCCCTGTCAGGTTGTTAACTGTAGAATATTTGATTTTATAAATTAAATAATTGATTTGTCAGATAATTAAGCTAATCATGGCTTAAATTATTTCCCTAACAAATATTTGGTAGTAGCATTTAATAGTACGTAAACTTATATTAATAATATAAATATTAACTTGATACGTTCCCTATCACTATAAATTGTGCTAACTTAGCACATTATTCCAATACGAGCTAGACCTGATTGCGCACAGTCATTAGGCTGCCTAGTCTACCTTGCGTTATCTCTAGTTCAGCTAGTGTCTGTTATTATTGGCATAATATTCGTAATTTTTAAGCCTTAATGCCTATCATGGCTCATAGTTTATCTCGCACACTACTCAAGTTGTGAACGCTATGCTATGGCTATGAAAAGAGCTTAAGAGGTCTCGTAAGACTGTTATATTTTAAATAATCCATCAGGATGGTGGATTGTCATTTTACCAAGGAGAAGGTGTCTATGTTTAGCACATTGGCCATTGTCATTACTTTACTGCTACTGATGTATTTTGCCTATCGTGGCTACTCGGTGCTGTTTTTAGCGCCCATCATGGCCATCTTAGCTGTGTTTTTATCCGGCGATTTTTTGAGCAGTATTCCCGCTTACACCGACGTCTTCATGACCGCACTTAGCGGCTTCTTAATGAAGTTTTTCCCCATCTTCCTATTAGGCGCTATTTTTGGGCGTCTTATGGCAGATTCAGGCGCAGCGACCGCGATTGCGCGTACGGTGGTCGAAAAACTTGGGGCTAATAAAGCCATCTTAGCGGTGATTTTAGTCTGTGCTATCTTAACTTATGGCGGTGTCTCGCTATTCGTGGTGGCCTTCGCTATTTATCCGATTGCTAAAGACTTGTTTAAAGCTGCGGGTATTCCTAAGCGCCTGATTCCGGCCGCTATCGCACTAGGCTCATTCACGTTTACGATGACTGCCTTACCCGGCACGCCCGCCATTCAGAACGCCATTCCTATCCCTTATTATAATACCAACGTTTTTGCCGCGCCTATTCTCGGCATCATCGGCGGTTTAATTATGTTTACCTTAGGTTGGTTATGGCTACAGTCGCGCGCGAATAAAGCGATGGCGGCAGGTGAAGGCTATGGCATCCACGAGGAAGAAGAAGTCGGCTCACTCTCGAGCACAGGCGCTGCAGTGGATAATGTGAATACCACGCGCCACGTGTCTTTTGGCACCGCAATGATTCCGCTAGTATTGGTCATCGGTCTCAACGCCCTACTCACTTATGTCGTATTCCCAGCGATGGACTTTAGCGGTATTCAAGCGCAGTATCCAGACTTGAACATCGCCGGCTCATTGGGCTTATGGTCAATCATTATCTCATTGGTACTAGCGTGTATCGTACTGATATTATTGAACGTTGGTCACTGGCGTAATCTGCAAAAGACTTTGAACCGCGGTACTTACGATTCAATGTTACCTATCTTCAACACAGCGTCAGAAGTGGGTTACGGGGCGGTTATTGCTTCGCTAGCGGGCTTCCTAATCATTCGTGATAGCATCTTGAACTTAAACCCTGAAAACCCTTTGATTTCAGAAGCCGTGGCCATGACTACCTTAGCGGGTATTACCGGTTCGTCTTCGGGTGGTTTGAGTATCGCGCTATCCACTTTAGGGGCTGATTACTATCAAATGGCACTCAAGACCGGCATCGACCCTGAATTGATGCACCGTGTGGCCGTTATGGCGGCTGGTGGTCTCGATACGCTACCGCATAGTGGCGCCGTCATTACCCTACTCGCTATCTGTGGTCTGACCCATAAGCAGTCTTATCTCAACATTGCTATGGTCACTATGATCATTCCATTGTTAGCGACGGTAGTCATTATTACTTTAGGCTCGCTATTTGGGTCTTTCTAAGACTAACTAGTGCTGTCTAAGGACTTTGGCTAGTAACGAGACGTTTATTAGCTATAAAAAAGGGCGATCTAACTTTGAGTTAGGTCGCCCTTTTCTTATTTAAGCATTCATTTACTGCTCAGCATTTATTAACTGCTGTAAATAGTACTTAGCTGCAAAAATACTTACTAGCTATTTATGACTAGCAGCTTATACCAATAACCAAAATGCGCCCATAATGACCAAGCCAGACGCCACCAAAACCATCAGGCAATAGCCCATAATAGCGCGCGCATCCAGTCCTGCAATCCCTAAGAGGGGCAATGCCCAAAACGGTTGAATCATATTGGTCCAAGCATCGCCCCAAGCAATCGCCATAGCGGTCACTGCAGGACTAACGCCCAATGCAGCCCCTGCTGGAATCATTACGGGACCTTGCACTGCGAACTGACCACCGCCGGAAGGAACAAAGACGTTGACTAACCCTGCGCTTAAAAACGCGAGCATGGGAAAGCTCTCTGCAGACGCATGATTCACAAAAAATTCGGTCACCTGGGTACTTATAGAGATACCGTCAGCATTGGCACCAGTCATGATACCCATGATGCCACCATAAAAAGGGAATAGCAGCACGATACCAGCGATACCGCCAATGCCTGACTTGACTGCTAAGTAATAGCGCTCCAAAGTACCATGCGACAGTAGACCAATAAATAAGAACAGGCCGATGACGATATTGAGCCCCAGATCAAAGCCTTTAGTGCCAAATTCATTGATATAGTACATCAACGCTAATGCTACTAAAATCAACGCTACGATACGGCTGTCATCTAGTTTTTGTGCTGGGGTAATACGCTCAGGGACCACCTTTACGCTGTCTTTAATCAAGGCAGGGTCGACGGTAGTGGGCGTTTTAGGCTGCATAAACATATTTAATAGCGGCAACATCACGATTAGCAGCAGCATAATGATTAAGTTATAGCTGGCAAATATAGTCTGCGATAAAGGCACTGCTTCGGTTAGCACTCCACCCGATAGCGTCTGTAATGTCTCGCCACCGCCGGCTAGCGTTAAAGGAATAGACCCAGAAAAGCCACCGTGCCAAACGATAAAGCCTGAATAAGCCGCGGCCACCAATAAAGGATAGTCGACGTTGGCGACTTTTTTGGCCAAAGATTTGGCAAATACCGCCCCAATCACCAGCCCAAAACCCCAGTTAATCCATGAGCCGGCTAATCCCACTAAGGTCGATACGATAATGGCCATGGTGGGTGAGGTGATATTACTGGCCAATTTATCCAAAATACGCTGGATAAAAGGCGCACTTGCAAACGCATAGCCGGTTACTAAAATAAGCGCCATCTGCATAGCGAAACTGTGCAAGGACCATAAGCCATTGCCCCAGTGACCTGCCATCGGCAACGGCCCTTGCCCCGTCAAAATTAGACCCGCCACAAAAGCAATCAAAGTTAAGACAATAGAAAACACGAATGGGGATGGTAGATAACGGTTAACCAACTGTACGCTAGCATTGGTCAGCAATCGCATCATATAAACCTCCTTGTTTATCAGCACAATGTTTATGAGAAAAATATTTATAGGTGAAACTGTGAATAGGTATAAACAAATAATAAGCTGTAATTATTCTATACCGATACAATACATATCACAATAATCTTTCCGCGCCCTGTTTTAGCTGCCCTGTCCAATATTTGACTGTGCTTACCTTACGCACACTGCCACAAGCAGTTACCCATAAATAGCGTTTTTACGGTATCATAGGCGCACTCTTTACCCCTTATAACTCATATACTTTTAAAGGTGATTTTGTGCGTCATATTTTAGTTACCAGTGCCCTTCCCTATGCCAATGGTCAAATCCATTTAGGCCACCTGCTAGAGCATATCCAGACCGATATCTGGGTACGCGCCATGAAAGCACAAGGGCATCAAGTGACCTATGTGTGTGCAGACGATGCGCATGGCACCAGCATCATGCTCAAAGCCGAAGAAAACGGCGTATCCCCTGAATCGCAAATCGCTAACGTGAAAGCGTCACACGAAGCTGACTTTGCGAAATTCTTAATCGACTACGACAACTACTACACCACCCATTCAGAAGAAAACAAAGAATTCTCTGAGCTAATCTATCGCCGCCTTAATAGTGCCGGTCATATCAATACTAAAGATATCGAGCAGTTATTTGACCCGGAAAAAGGCTTGTTCTTAGCCGATCGTTTCGTCAAAGGCGAATGCCCAAAATGTGCGGCGAAAGACCAATATGGCGATAACTGTGAAGTTTGCGGCACGACTTATAACGCTAATGAATTGGTTAATCCGTTCTCTACGTTGTCGGGTGCTACCCCAGTTTTAAAGACTTCAAAGCATTACTTCTTTGACTTGCCAGAATTTGACGGCTTTTTACGCCAGTGGACACGTGACGAAGGTCGCCTGCAACCTGCCATTGCTAATAAACTCCAAGAATGGTTTGACGCCGGTCTAGCCAGTTGGGATATCTCCCGCGATGGGCCTTACTTTGGTTTTAAAATCCCTGACACGCCAGCTGATGAGCCGGACAAATATTTCTACGTCTGGCTAGATGCGCCAGTAGGCTATATGGCGAGCTTTAAAAACTTATGCGAGCAGCGCAAAGACTCCACTGATCCTAGCTTGCCCGCATTGAACTTTGATGACTATTGGCTGGCAGAAAACGAACATAAGACCGAGGTTTATCACTTTATTGGTAAAGACATCGTCTATTTCCATGCGTTATTTTGGCCGGCTATGTTGGCCGGTAGCGAGTTCCGTACCCCTACCAGTGTCTTTGCCCATGGTTTCTTGATGGTGAACGGCGAGAAGATGAGTAAGTCGCGCGGCACCTTTATCCAAGCCGAGACTTACGCTGAGCATCTGCATCCCGAATACTTACGCTATTACTTTGCCAGTAAGCTGTCGGACAAGGTTGAAGACTTTAACCTAGACTTTGATGACTTTATGAAAAAGGTCAACTCAGACATGGTCGGCAAAGTAGTCAATATTGCCAGTCGTTCTGCGGGTTTTATCGTGAAGAAATACGACGGGATGCTATCCAGCACCAATGCTGAACCTGAACTCTTAGCTGAGATTATGCGTGCAGGTGATGAGATTGCGGTAGCTTATGAAAACCGTGAGTTCTCACGCGCTATGCGTCTCATCATGCAATGTGCGGATAAAGCCAACGAATATATCGATGAGAAAAAACCTTGGTCGATGGCCAAAGAAGAAGGTAAAGAACAAGAGGTGCAAGACGTCTGTACCGTAGCGATTAATATCTTCCGTCAATTGATGGTCTATCTAGCGCCAGTATTGCCTGAACTGACCGACAATGCGAAAGCTTTCTTAAATATTGATGACCTAAGCTTTGCTAGCCGTCATGAAGCGCTACTCGGCCATCAGATTAATAAGTTTAAGCCATTAATGCAGCGTATAGAACCTGCGCAAATCGAAGCTATGGTCGAAGCGTCTAAAGGCTCGTTAGAGAGCACCGCTAATTCAGCGCAAGCCTCCGCGGCACCAACTTCTGGTGACACTAAGCAGGCTACGGATAATAAAGCCAATACTGCTGACAACCAAGATGCAGACTATATTGGTATCGAAGATTTCGCCAAGGTTGAGATGACGGTCGCCCATGTGGTTGAGTGTAACCATGTGGAAGGCGCAGATAAGCTATTACAGTTCACGCTCGATGTTGGTGAGGCACAAACCCGCAATGTCTTTAGCGGCATCCGCAAGTTCTATGAGCCTGAGCAGCTGCAAGGTAAAAAAGTCATCTGTGTGACCAATCTAGCGCCACGTAAGATGAAGTTTGGCATTTCAGAAGGGATGATTCTCTCTTCTGGTGACCCTAAAACGGGCTTAGTAGTCATTACCCTACCTGATGAGTGCACGGTCGGTGATAAATTGGGCTAAGCAAATATTGTTTATCTAATTAAACAACCCAGATAGCTGTCCTAAAATAACCACTCTAGAGCGCTCGCCCAACCCTGAATGAATAAGGGCTATGCGAGCGCTTTATTGTGAAAGCCCTTAAATCTCGCTAATTTTCTTTTTTAAAGTATAAAGACTATAGACCCTATTAGGGGAAAGACCATAGGAAAGACGCTAACCCTGAAGGCGAATATCACAGCCTAGACTACTGCGTTGCTTATAATTTCTAGTTGCGCAATGTTACATAGCTGTCATAATAGAATGACTTGATATTAACAGTGGCTATTGTGCTTGGCATTTCCCTAAATGGCCCAGCAATCGCCCCTTATTTATCACTACCTACTGTGCTTTTTATTTAATTTTTGATTACTTTGATTTTGCTATATTTTCCGCGCTTCTTTTTTATACCCGTATTAACAGTGAGTTGACCTACGATGATATCTGCTACGACAGCTACTACCACAACGATTTCTAAATTGCGCCTTGGTATTATTACCTCTCTTTTCACCACGCTCAGTTTAGTAGGTTGTTCACAACCTGAGTCGACCGTAACGGCAGAGACCACCACCGCTAGTGCCGAAACTGACAAACCTGCTAAGACCTTAGCCATTACTCAAATCGTTGAGCATCCCTCATTAGACGAGATGCGTCGCGGGATTCAAGACGAGTTGGCAGACAACGGTTATGTAGCCGGTGAAAACCTCGATATTAACTTCCAAAGTGCGCAGGGTAATACCGGTACGGCCGGTCAGATTGCCAAGCAATTCGTGGGTGATGTGCCAGACGCTATTGTCGCCATATCTACCCCTTCAGCGCAGTCAATCGTGGCCTCAACCACCTCGATCCCGGTGATTTATACGGCTGTTTCTGATCCGGTAGCCGCAAAGTTAATCAACGAGCAAAACGTGCCTATTCAGGAAAACGTCACGGGTCTATCTAGCCAATTACCGTTAGAGCCACAGATTGAATTAATTAAGAAAATTAAGCCCGATGCCAAGACCGTAGGCTACGTATATAGCCCAGGTGAGGCAAATTCAGTCGCCCTACTCAAGCGCTTACAAGAAGTGCTGCCTAGTTATGGTTTAAAAGTGCTGGATGTCTCGGCCAACCGCCCTACGGATATCGCTATGGCGACCCGCAGTTTGCAAGGTCGTGCGGATATCATCTATACCTCTATGGACAATAACGTGGCCTCTGCTTTTGAAGCGATGACCGCTGCTGCCAATGAGCTACAAATCCCCATTATCGCCTCCGATGAGTTCAGCGTGCAACGTGGCGCGACGGCTGCGCTTGGCGTAAACGATTACGACTTTGGCCGCACTACCGGTAAGATGGTCTATCGCATTTTAAATGGCGAAGCGGTAATTAATGTAAAACCAGAGATTATGAATACTTTAACCCTATTCGTCAGCCCAAAAAATGCGGCGGCGCAAGGGGTAAAATTGTCTGATGCGCTACTAGCCGATGCTATTAATGTAGACGAAAAGCCAAAAGCAAAGTAGAGTAAGCTGTAAAGCAATACCCATTTCCAAGCGCTTTTATGTCACAAAGCATTTAGGAAAGCATGTAAGGAAGCGTGCGCTTATAGAGATAGGTTTTGGCAACTCAACCCATCGACCAAGCCTGTATCAATAATAAGTTTCGTTAGTGTAAGAGGACATTATTAGAGGGATAAGCCGCTGTATTAGTACGAGGTTATATTATTTATGACCTTATTCTCAGACAGCACTTTAACGAAGATAGCCGTTCTTTTATCTGTCATTTTTTAGGAGTAATACTGAATGTTTAACCCAAATAGATTTGTTAAAACTTTGATGTGGGGCGGTGTTGCCGCTGCCGTATTAACCGGCTGTAATAAGCCTGCTGAAACGACTGCAGAAACGCCGGCTACTGGTGATACGCCAGCCGCTGCGACTGAAATGAAAACCGTAGCCATCACGGCTATCGTTGAACATCCTGCACTAGATGCTGTGCGCAAAGGCGTCATCGATGAGCTGGCCGCAGAAGGCTTCACCGATGGTAAAAACCTAAAAGTGAACTTCCAAAGCGCCCAAGGTAACACCGGTACTGCCGGTCAGATTGCTAAGCAGTTTGTCGCTGATGGCCCAGACGTCATCGTCGCTATTGCCACCCCTTCTGCGCAATCTGTTGCCGCTGCTACCACCTCTATTCCTTTAGTATTCTCTGCGGTGACTGACCCAGTAGAAGCTAAGCTGGTGAGCAAATTAGACGGTTCTGGCACCAACGTGACGGGCGCCTCAGATGTCCTACCGTACGAGCCACAAATCGATTTGATGAAGCAAATCATTCCAAGCTTGAAAAACGTAGGCTATGTGTATAGCCCAGGCGAAGTGAACTCTACTATCGTCCTAAAAAATCTAAAAGAAAAATTGACGCCTATGGGCATCACTGTCCACGAAGCTCCTGCCCAGCGTAGTAATGATATTGCTATGGCAGCGCGTAGTATTGCGGATAAAGTAGATGTTATCTATACGTCTACGGACAACAACGTCGTGTCAGCTTACGAGTCCCTCTCGCAAGTCGCTAAAGAAAGCAAAGTGCCTTTAATCGCCTCTGATACTGACTCAGTCGCGCGTGGTGCGGTCGCAGCGTTAGGCGTGAACTACTATGACCTTGGCCGTGAGACCGGTAAAATCGTTGCGCGTATCCTAAACGGTACTGACGTAGGTACGATTCCTGTGTATATCCCACAGTCTCTTGATCTGTATGTTAGCCCTGCCAATGCCACGGCTGCAGGCTTGACCTTGCCACAAGCAGTGATTGATAAGGCTAAAGAAGTCGTTAAATAAGCGGCTGTGATCATTAACCCGCAAAACTATAGTTATCTTTCAACTGGTGCTACCGCTTTGGTAGCGCCAGTTATTGTTTTACGCTATTATTAAAAAATTCAACAAGGATGTCGTTGAAGCAACCACAGACCATAGCAACCTGCTACTGTGCTTGTCATTATAATCAGGAGCACCACCCTCTATGTTTAACCCCAACAGATTTGTCACTGCCCTAATGTGGGGCGGTATGGCCACCGCCATTTTAACGGGTTGCAATCCGCCTGCCCAAGATACGGCAACGCCCCCTACTGACAGCCAAGATACGACCCCAGCGGCCAATACTGAAACCAAAACCGTGGCCATTACCGCTATCGTTGAGCACCCAGCGCTAGACGCTGTGCGAGCCGGCGTCATTGAGCAACTGGCAGCAGATGGCTACGTTGAAGGTAAAAACCTTAAAGTTAATTTTCAAAGTGCTCAGGGCAGTACGGCTACGGCCGGTCAGATATCCAAGCAGTTTGTCGGTGATAATCCTGATGCTATCGTCGCTATTGCGACCCCGTCTGCACAGTCAATGGCAGCCGCAACCACCACTATTCCTATTGTCTTCTCTGCCGTGACCAATCCGGTAGCTGCCAAATTAGTCAAAGATTTAGCAGGCTCTGGTACCAACGTGACTGGGGCCTCTAATGCTAGCCCTTATGAGCCACAAATCGACTTGATGAAGCAGCTCATTCCTAATCTCAAGAATGTGGGCTACGTTTATAGCCCGGGTGAAGTCAATTCAACCGTCGTGCTCAAAGAGCTTAAAAGTAGACTTGAGCCAATGGGCATCACCGTCCATGAAGCGCCTGCCAATAGCGGCAATGACATCCCTATGGCCGCCCGCAGTATCGCTGACAAAGTCGACCTCATTTATACCTCGACGGACAACCATGTGGTCTCCGCCTATGAGTCGTTATACAAAGTGGGTAAAGAAAGCAAAGTCCCCCTCATGGCGGCTGATACCGATACTGTCGCCCGTGGTGCCGCTGCTGCTTTAGGCATTAACTACCGTGATTTAGGCCGCGAAACCGGCAAGATAGTCACGAGAATTTTAAAGGGCGAGGCGCCTGGCACTATTCCTGTCTATAGAGCAAAAACGCTCGATTTATATGTCAGCCCAACCCATGCCAAAGAACAGGGCTTTACTTTGCCCCAAGCTGTCATTGATAATGCGCAGAAAGTGTTAGAATAAAGCCGGCCGCTAGCCGCTATATCTATACACTATAGCGGGCGTAGCAGTGATTTTATTGTACTCGGCGCTCAGCTCTATTGTTAGTATTGCAGCCCCTGTTGTTACTTTATACCCGATGATTTGCTCCGATTATAAATGACGGTCATCGTGGTATATTATGATTTACCTTTTCCGCAGATTATTTAATCTGTTAAATTAATCGACGCGTCTTTAGCAGGATGCTCTCTGATAGCTGTCTTAAGAGACCCGCTGCTAAAGCTTGCCTATTGAATTAATACCTCCTATGTCTCTAATTGCCTTTTTTGGTGCGCTTGAAAGTGGTCTCATTTATGCCTTAGTGGCCCTTGGCGTCCTCATGTCATTCCGCACGCTCGATTTTCCTGACTTAACCGCTGACGGTAGTTTTCCTTTAGGGGGCGCTGTCGCAGGCGTCGCCATTATCGCAGGGATTAACCCTTGGCTGGCCTGTCTATTTGGTATGATGGCTGGTGCGGTCGCGGGTGTGGTTACCGCATGGCTACACGTTAAGCTAGGTATCTTACAGCTGCTCGCCAGTATTCTAGTTATGGTCGCCTTGTATTCGGTCAACCTGCGGATTATGGGCGCGCCCAACTTGCCGCTACTCGGTGAGCATACGGTCTTTAGTACGCTGGTAACCAATGAAAACGGTTATTGGATGCGCTGTGTCATTATCGGCGGAGTGATTATCATAGCCAAACTGTTTTTGGATTGGTTCTTTAGTACCGAAACCGGCCTATCGATGCGAGCTACGGGCTCAAACCTACGCATGGCACAGGCGCAAGGGATTAACACCTCTTGGGTCACCATCATGGGCATGGCTATCTCTAACAGCTTAATTGCTCTAGGTGGCGCGCTGTTCGTACAGACCCAAGGTGGCGCGGATATCTCTATCGGTATTGGTACTATCGTTATCGGTCTAGCGGCGGTTATTATTGGTGAGACCATTATCCCAGCGAAGCGGATTTGGTTGATTACCTTTGCTGTGATTTTAGGTGCGGTCATTTATAAGCTATTCATTCAGGTAGCGCTATCGAGCGACACCCTACGTAGTATTGGTTTTGGTTCGCAAGATTTAAACCTAATCACAGCCCTATTGGTGGTCATCGCCCTGCAGTTGCCGCAAATTAAAGCAAAATTGCTGTCAGGTCGCAGTCGCCATAAAGCGAAACCACTCTAAGATTTTAGCTGTAGCCAAAAAATATCCCTAGAGTCCTAGTTCATTTATGCCATCGCAGCCTATTAGTCGCTGCATGCCAAAGGAATTATGGCTCTTAGTAAGACCAGATGGTAACCAAGGAATCGTCCTTATGATGCAAGCCCATGACCTGCAGTTGACCTTCAACCCAGGCACCCCTATTGAAAACCCTGCCCTACGCGGTATCAGCCTAAACATTGATGACGGTGAATTCGTCACAGTCATCGGTACAAATGGTGCAGGTAAATCGACCTTTTTGAACGCTGTCAGCGGGACCACCCGTGTCGATAGCGGTAAAATATTACTCAATGGCATCGACGTCACCAAAAAGTCGGCGCATCAGCGTGCCCATTGGGTCGCTCGCGTGTTTCAAGACCCAATGGCCGGCACGTGTGAAGCCTTAACCATTGAAGAAAATATGGCGTTGGCCTTTAAGCGTGGTGGCAAACGTGGTCTAGGCTTTGCGCTTAATAGCCAAAACCGCGACCTATTCCGTGAGAAGTTATCCGTGTTAAAACTGGGCTTAGAAAACCGTTTAAGCGACCGGATGGGCCTATTGTCTGGCGGCCAGCGTCAGGCGGTCAGTCTCCTGATGGCTTCGTTACAACCGTCTAAGATTCTCCTATTAGATGAGCATACGGCAGCGCTAGATCCAAAGACGGCAGCTTTTGTCCTAGAGTTAACCGATAAAATTGTCATAGATAATAAATTGACGACGATGATGGTCACTCACTCTATGCAACAGGCGCTGGCCCATGGTACGCGTACTGTGATGCTACACCAAGGTCAAGTGGTCTTGGATGTCTCGGGTGAAGAGCGCAAAGGTATGAACGTGCATGACCTGCTCGATATGTTTGAGCGCACCCGTGGCGAAAAAGTGGATGATGACAGTTTGATTCTGAGTTAACGGACTGTATTAGCGACCAACGATTTATGGGCTGGCTTTATATAGCAATAACCGCTATAACTAAAGCTCAGCCCTTTTTATTGCGAGTGTGATTTATGGCTAAAGTTAATAAACCGCTGGTCATTGGTAGCAGCCTAATTGCGGTGATCGCGCTATTGGGGTATGGCTGCGCAACCTCGGGCAACAGTGACGCCGCTCAACGAGCGAGCGCAGCTGCGGCTAATAAGGCACAAGTTAGTAAGGTAGAAAATTATAGCAGTAACAAAAATGCTGTGGCCAACAGTGTTAATAACAGTGCCTCTGCCAGTGGACAAATGGGGTCTACAACTGCTAACGGGGCCAATGGGTTAGGTAACTCTACTCTAAATAATCTAGCAGCAGACCCACGTGTTGTTAGAGCCGATATCCAACATATCTTACAGGCAAAATATCAGGATGCTACCGAACTGCGAACCGCTATGCAAGGTGCCGCTATTTTACAAAGCTACCTTGAGCAGCCGAGTCAAGATGCCATGTCATTGTTAAAACGCTACGATTGTAGTGTCATTAGCCTGACGCAAGCGGATCAAAACTTTATCAAATCGCTCACCTTTGATACCCCCGAGAAGAAATCAATCATAAAGAATGGTTTGAAAAATTATGTGCCACCGGTAAGCGTAGAAATCGCTATCGATAGCAACGGCAGTGCGGTTAGCCCTTGCGCGGGTCAATAAAATAAAGCACACTACATGTTAAGCTAATTAACTGATTTACATCAACTTTATTGCTTATTTTTAATCAGCTATCGATAGGTTATTTACCAGCTGTTGAGCAGTGATTGCCAAGACCTTTACGACCCTGTAATAAAGCCCCCTTATACTACCGACAACAGGACCGTTGTCTGGATAACTAATTGAGTTATATCGTCAGGAGAATGACATGACCTTACCGCCATTGCGCACCCTAGCCCTCTCTTTATGCTTAACCCTGCCTATCCTAGCCATCTCTACTCAAGCGAATGTATTGCCGTCATTAAGTGCGACTGCAGCCACTGTTAGTCAAAAGTCACAACCTGTGTCCGTGTATTTTTTGAATGGCATCTCCAACACCGATACCCAAGCGCAGACGTCAGCAATTGCCCTATTTAATCGCTTAAAAGACGACAGTTATTTCGCCCAGTTGATTGATAATCGCCAAGTCAGTTTACGCACTCTGTATAACCCGACCGATCCGCTGTTGGGTGATATTTACGAGCTCGATGCGCAGGCTAAGATTCAAAAAAGAGCCCTAGCAGCGACGAACGCTCGCGTAGAAAGTGAGCACTTAGCGGATACTTATGACGCTGCCGATTTAGCGGTGGTACGCCAAGCTATCTACGATGAAGAGATCCATAGCGCCAACCAAGCTTACCGGGCAGAGCGCTATTGGAAAATTGACTTTATTCATACTGCGGGCAACCGAGCGATAGACCATTACAATAAGATGGCGAGCGAAGTAAAACGCTCACTCTTGGCCGGTGAAAAAGTGGTGGTAGTGGCGCATTCGCAAGGTAATTATGTCGCTCAAGGTCTATACGCTAACTTAGCGCAAGACCCAGCAGTGCGCCAACGCCTGAGCAATAATTTAAAAATTGTCGGTGTGGCCAACGTTTCCGCTACCAGCCCCTCTGGCCTTTATCTCACCAATACGGACGACCAAGCGGTCTACTTCTTCCATGCGGTTCAGGGGGGCCAGCCTATGGTGGCCAACTTTACCCCGCGCTTTGCCAATGGCGAGAAGTTAGGAGGCATTTGGGAGTCTAAAGTACAAAAGCAAAATGATGGTCAAAACCATGGCTTTATCGAGACCTACCTATCAGCCCGCTTTAGCGAAGGACAAGACTTCGTGCCCCATTACCCAGAAATCATTGATAACACCCCACAAAATACTGCGCAAGAGACCGCGCCTAAGAGTATTTACAGCGTCATCGTGACCGATGTGAGCAATAGCTTTAAACGCATGTTGGGATAGTTTCAGCTCAAAAGTTAATATTTATTTGCCTTAGTCTGGTTAGCAAATAATGATACTCAATAGTTAAGGTAGCCTGCACAGTTATAAAAGCTCACAATGCAAGCTGCCTTACAACCGCGCAACATTTTATTGCATCATCACATCAGTGCAGAAGTGGTCATTTAATCCTATGCTTGGTATCTTATAGCTGATTTTTAGTTCATGAGGGCTTGACTCATATTAAGGTGATAGTCTGATAGCACTTAAGGATAATTTTCCTTTAGCGCTCAAAGGTTTAAACCATTTACTATCGTTATTTTTAATGCCTTAATGCTGAGTTACAACCGTTACTACCTATTATTTGCTAAAAGAAAACCAGAGGATTCTGATGAAACTATTAAAAGTGCTACCCCTTGCCCTATTAGGTTTTGTGATGATGCCACAAGCCAATGCTGCCGATATTAAACAAGACCAAATTAATAACTGTGTGAATGGCACGGTCAAATATAAGATGGGCGATAAAGCCACCGCGACTAAGCTGTGCAAGTGTACGGTCGGTGTGCGCAGTGAGATGACCATAGGTCAGATGTGGGAAATTGAGAGTATGGCGCAAAGTAAAAAAGACCCGTCTACCCTGCCTTACGTGAAAAAAATGCAAAAAGAGTTACAGCAATGTGCCGCTGGTCTAGATCTTAAGCCACCACAGAAAGGCTAAGCTTCAGGCTATTACCGACTAATAAGATTTTGATTTCTATTAATTAAGCTGGCATTTGTCAGCTTTTTTTTATAGCATATCTTTACCCCCCTCTTTCAACCCATTCTTAATATTAATAATACTAAGGTTTTATTATGGCCAAGCCCACTGAAGAAGTCCTCGCCCTACCCGATTTTGCCGTGCCGATGGTACGTCGTCTCGATGGTCACTTTATTGAAGATGAGCTGAGCTTAAAAGAGCTAATGAGCCATAAGCAAAAGGGCCTAATCTTATACTTTTATCCGAAAGACAATACGCCAGGTTGCACCACTCAGGCACTCGATTTTACCGATAAGCTGAATGAATTTGACGACCTTGGCTACGACATTATCGGCGTCTCACGCGACAGTATCGAATCGCATAAAAAATTCATAGATAAGCAAGATTTACAGATTACTTTAATTAGTGATGCCGACGAGCGTCTGTGTCAGTATTTTGATGTGATTAAAGAAAAAAATATGTACGGCAAAACCGTCTTAGGACTAGTGCGCTCTACCTTTGTCTTTGATAAAGAGGGTAAACTGACCCATGCTCAGCGTAACCTGCGCGCAAAAGACTATGCCGTGCGCTTGCTCGCTACGTTAGCGGATGCTTAGGCTACTAAACACTTGCTAACGTGTTTAATATCTCTCAGCACAGATAACAATACTCCATAACCTACGACTTTATAATGATAATAAACCTACAGTCCTAAAACCTTTTTAATGGTATTTTCACTTAACTAAATGGTTATTAACCCTGATTGTTATTAACTTTGATTGACTTTTTTATTTAATTTTAAGGATTTTTATGAGTTCTTCTGCTACTGACGCCACTGCTAAATCGCAAAAAGTAACGCGTCAGGTCGATGTCGTCATTATTGGTGCGGGTACTGCAGGGCAGAATGCCTTTAAGCAAGCCCGCAAACAGACAGACAACGTGCTGATTATTAATGAAGGCTATTGGACGACGACTTGTGCGCAAGTCGGTTGTATGCCCAGTAAATTGCTTATTGCTGCCGCTGAACGGGCTTATCATGCTAATAATTCTGCTGACTTTGGTATCGAAGGTAAAGCGACTATCAATGGCAAACAAGTCATGCAGCGTGTGCGTAAACTGCGTGATTCCTTTACCTCTTATGTGCAAGACCAAGTCGACAGTTGGGATGAGCAGCAGAAAATAGACGGTAGAGCCAGTATTAATAAAGACGGTCACATTGTAGTCAATGATGAAGTCATCGCAGCCAAACAGATTATCGTAGCGACTGGCACGAAGCCTTTTATTCCTGAAGGTTGGCAGGAGGCCTTGGGCGAGCGTCTATACACCTCAGATACTATCTTTGAAATTGAAGACTTACCCCAGTCATTGGCAGTAGTGGGTGCAGGCGCTATCGGTCTGGAATTGGCGCAGAGCTTTGCAAGATTGGGCGTCAAAGTTACTGTACTCAACCGTCAGGATGGGGTGGGCGGCATCAAAGACGACCAGGTGAATGAGCGTGCTATCTCTTGTCTACAGCAAGAATTACCCATGGAATTAGGCAGTAAAATCACCAAGGTTGAAACGGTTGCTGACCAAGCCGTGCTTCATTATACCGATGCCGATGGCAAAGAACAGACTTGGCAGGGCGACTGGGTGTTGGCCGCTACCGGACGTAAAAATAATTTAGACGGTGTTGGGGTCGAAAACTTAGGTGTGACTTTAGATGAGAAAAACCGCCCACAGAATATGAGCAAAAACACCGGTCAAATCGGTGAGCTCAACGTCTATATCATCGGCGATGCCAATATGCACTTCCCGCTACTGCATGTCGCTAGCGATGAAGGCTTTAGTGCCGGTTCAGTCGTTTGCAAAGACAATAGCGCCGCTTATATTCGTCAGCCTGCCCCACCTATCTCGATAGTCTTTTGTGAGCCGCAAATCATGGCTGTTGGCAGAACTTTAGCCGAAATTGAAGACGAAGGTCTGGCCTATGTCATCGGTGAAGTTGATTTTGCCAATCAAGGGCGTAGCCGCGTTATGGGCGTTAACTGTGGCCTACTGCGCATCTATGGCTGCAAGGAGACCGATAAAGTACTCGGCGCTTGCATGGTAGGGCCTGACGCCGAATATATCGCGCATATTCTAGCCACAGCGCTGACCAATCACATTACGGTCAAACAGTTATTAGATGCCCCATTTTATCATCCCACGATATTAGAAGGCTTACGTACAGCGCTACGTGGTGTGCAGGATAAAATGAATATTCCCCATCAAACGGATTAATGGACGGCTATCTTTATAAGCTGCAGTTGTAATGAGCAGCTAATTTAACAGCCGCCTAATTTAAAAGGATTGTCTAAAGCGATATCGGTGAGGTCACAGCAGTCATGGTATGATAAGAGCTCTTATAATAAACAACTCTTAATAAGTCACTTTTTACTGGGCTGAAACATGGCAATAGCGAGCATAACGGAATTCTTTCAGGAGATTGCGCGGGATTTGCATACCAGTTTTTATCTGGCAATTGGCGGCACCTTAGAAGAAGAAACCCGCGACTGGTCTTCTCGCGCTGCGGACCTTGCCAGCACCGGTATTAAAATCATAATCTTGCTCGCCCTAGTCGGCTTTCTGTACTGGCTCACCATTTATATCCTTAAACACAACCAAGAGCGGCTGCGACTGAGTGAAAGACGGCTAAAAATCACTCGCTCTGTATTACGCTATATTTGGATTGTCCTCAGTATCATTGCCGTGATGAGTCAAACCAGTGTGGAGCCCGGCACCGTCAAAGCGACGGCTAAAGCCAGTACTTGGGCCGGTATTTACTTTGTCTTATGGACCACCTCAGGTCATGTGATTCATAGGGTCTTAGAACATTATGGCCTAAATGCTTCAATTGAGCAGTTGCTTAAAAACGTCCTCTCCGTGCTCATTATCGTGTTGGGCATGGCCAGCGTCATGGCGCAGTTTGGCTTTGATATTGTCTCCCTAGTGGCAGGTTTAGGGATTGCTGGTTTGGCAGTTGGTTTTGCCGCTCAGTCGACTTTGGCCAACTTTATCGCAGGTATCACCATCTTGATGGAGCAATCCTTTCAAGTGGGTGATTGGATCAGCATTGGCGACAAAGAAGGCCGCGTGGTGCTTATTTCCCTACGTACTACTCATGTGCTGACCCGCGATAACATTACTATCATTGTGCCCAACTCTAACGTCGCCTCCTCTGAGGTTATTAACTTAACGTCTAAAAACTTCATCCGGTTTGATATTCGCATTCGCATTGCCTTCGAAGCCGATATCGATGCGGCCCGTGCTGTTATTTTAAAAGTATTGGAAGAGACCAATAACGTATTAGCTCGCCCTGAGACCTCGGCAACTATCGATGAGATTGGGGAGTATGGTATCTTTTTTAAAGTCCGTTTTTGGGTGACCCCTGCAGCCGTCGCGCGCATGCCAAAGATGAAAGAAGGGATTTTGGAGAACGTTAAAAAAGCCCTAGATGCTGCCAATATTGCTATTCCTTATCCGCATATGCGTTTACTCATGCCCAAAGACGTGGACTACCCTATCCCTACTAAGCCTTTTGAGACCACTACGCATATGGCCGTAGATAAAGGGGATAGCGATTAGTATCTTCCTGCCTTTTACCGCTGTGAATTTTCTATAGCGCCTGCAAATATGGTAAAATCCACCCAATAATCTCTGCGGTGCTTATTTTGCTAATACATAACGCCTAGCAGATACCCATTTGCCTCACTCTTTGCAGCATCCTTTTACCCCGCCCTTTTGTTATATCCATTCTTTTATAGGTAGCCGAATGACCCCTAGCGATTCAGTAACTCCGCAGTTTGACTTTATTATTACTTGCGCCGATGGCTTAGAGGTGCCGCTGCAGACGGAGCTGACCAGCTTCAATATCACCAGTGATATCAAAAGTACGGGCCGTTTGGCCGTCCGTGGTACCTTGGCAGATTTATATAAAATTTGTCTGTGGTCACGCGTCGCCTCACGCGTCTTAATGCTAATTAAACGTCGTAATATTAATAACGAATATGATGTCGCTGAACAGGTTTACGGCTTAGCTAAATCAGTGGATTGGACTGAACAATTACACGTTGACCAAACCTTTGCTATTCGTCTATCGGTAGATAAGCGTGTGAGTGTCAGCCAACAATTCGGCATGCTGCGTATCAAAGATGCTATCGCCGATGTCTTTAACGACAAAATGGGCAGCCGTCCTGATGTGGACAGTAAAAATCCTGACTATTCTATTTTTGCCACTATTAATGACAAACAAGCTGAGCTGTATTTGGATCTGTCAGGCACCAGCTTGCACCGTCGTGGTTACCGTGTCGCTATGACCGATGCTCCGCTAAAAGAAAACTTGGCGGCTGCGCTACTTTATAGCAGCGGCTGGCATGAAAACCCTGTGCCACGTTTAGAGACTGTTGATCAAAATGCCATTGAGCAAGATGCCAATGCAGAGTCTGCAGAAGGGTCAGATAACACAGCAGCTGAGACTACTGCTCAGAATAAAGTGACTAAACGTGCTAGTAAATTCGATGCCTTAATCGACCCTATGTGTGGTTCTGGAACCTTTTTAATCGAAGCGTTATTAATGACTTGTGATTACCCAGTAGGTATCGATAAAGCCGAAAGCCAGTTTGGTTTTTATGGCTGGGGTCACCATGACGCCGACTTGTGGGAGCAGATGCGTAGCGAAGCTCAAGAACGCTTCCATAACGCCTTAGCTGCCGTCACTGAGCAGCCAGAGACTTACCTGCCGACCATTATTGGTTATGATGCAGACGTGGGAGCTATTCGTGCGGTGCATAAAAACTTAATTGCTGCTGGTCTGCAGGATATCATTCCGCACATCACCCTAGAGCAACGTGCCCTAAGTAATCTAAGAGACGGCTTGACTAAATTTTTAGAGGCCGGTGAGCTTAAGCGTCCGCTAATTATCACTAACCCGCCGTATGGTGAGCGTTTAGGCACGGAAGACACCATTCGCCCGCTATATCAAGGGCTTGGTCTTATCTTGCAAGATACCTTTAAAGCCGCGCAAGCGCTGCAGTCTAATAAGTCGAAGGGCAAAGGCTCTAAACGTAAGCCGCGTAAAAAAGACCACAGCCAAGTGACGTTGGGCGTGTTAGCCGCGCAAGTTGAGCATGCTGACACCCTACCAATTAGTGAGCCGCAGACCCTGCGTTGTCATAATGGTGCGATTACCGTCTATTTCCGTTATGGCGCCCTAATCCAAGATACGGCTGACAGTATTATCGAGAGTTTTGATAAGTCAGAAGTTTTATTTGAACAAGGCCAAGACTTTATCAACCGCCTACAGAAAAACTTGGCACATATGAAGAAGCTTGCGGCAAAGGAAGACGTGACCAATTTACGCGTTTACGATGCTGATTTGCCTGACTATAAAGTCGCTATCGATGTCTATGGCGACTACGTCCATGTGCAAGAATATGCGCCACCAAAGACTATCCCACCCGAAACTGCTAAGCGTCGTTTCAACCTAGCTTTATTAGGCGTGCGCGAAGTGTTGAAGTTAAACCGTGAGCAAGTCTTTATTAAGACCCGTGCCCGTCAATCGGGTAATGAGCAGTACAGCAAGCAAACGAAGAGCGAAAAGAAAGGTAAGTTCTATATCGTGCGCGAAGACAAAGCCTATTTCTTTGTTAACTTTACGGATTACTTAGATACCGGTTTGTTTGTCGATCACCGTAATATGCGTAAATTGGTGAAATCGCACAGCTATCGCGGTGATGTGCTAAACCTATTTGCTTATACCTGTACCGCCAGTGTGCATGCGGCTATCGCGGGTGCGAAGACGGTCACCAGCGTGGATTTATCACAGAACTATTTGGATTGGGGCAAGCAAAACTTTGCCTTAAACGGCTTGGACATCAGCGGCAGTAAATATCGTTTCGTAGCCGAAGATATCTTTGAGTGGATTAAAGACAACACCGAGCAGTTTGACACCATCTTCATTGACCCGCCGACTTTCTCTAACTCAAAGAAGTTCCAAGGGACTTTTGATGTGCAACGCGACCATGCTGCCTTGATTAATCGCGCGATGAACCGCTTACGTACCGATGGCGTATTGTATTTCTCTAATAACTTTACCCGTTTTGAGTTGGATGAAGTGCTGACCCAGCGTTATGATATTAGAGACATTACCCATGACACGATTGGCTTTGATTTTAATATCAAAAAACCCATTCATCGCAGCTTTGAGATTCGCCATCATGGGGCTGATATTTTAGAGTAGCGTTTAAACCTTAGCCGTTAAACCTTAATGGGCATGTAATTAATGACGCGTCGATAGCCTATCTCATTTGCAGTTATCGCGCGTCTATGTTACAAAGCTAAGGGGCGTTAATAAGCCTATGTTTACAAGACCGTAGTGCAGCAGAAAACTAGTCTTGATAAGCAGGTAGTGTGACTATAAAGCTTAACAATACCCGGTTTGATGTTAGTGTATATTACGGAAATAGCGAGATATTCAATAATAATTTACTGTGTCTTTGCTCTTGATACTAGAGCCAAACACCCAATTATAATAATTATAAACAATAGCTTAGAATAATAAATTGCTATGTGCTGCACGGCGCTATTCTTTATCTCTAAAACCCCAATACTTTATTACCTTATATAGATTTTATACCTCTAAACGCGCTTAGCTCAGCTGTGTGATAGCGTTTTAAGTGTATTTTTAACTCACTGTTTAACTTTTACTATTAAATAACTGTGTCAATTAAATAACTTTCACAATTAAATAAGGATATCTACCATGGCATTATCACTCAATAAAGGCGGTAACTTATCGCTAACTAAAACCGACCCTAACCTAAATAAACTCCTTATTGGTCTGGGCTGGGATGAGCGCGCAACCTCTGGGGCTGAGTTTGACCTAGACGCCAGTATCTTTTTGCTTAGCAGTGCTGGTAAAGTACGCGGTGACCATGATTTTATTTTCTATAACCAGTTAAAATCAGACAACGGCGCTGTCGAACATACCGGTGACAACCGTACAGGCGAAGGCGATGGTGATGACGAAGTTATTAAGGTCAATCTATCGCAAGTCCCTGCTGAAGTAGATAAAATCGTCGTAACCGTAACGATTCATGACGCGCAACAACGCAACCAAAACTTTGGTCAAGTGGCCAACGCTTTCATCCGCGTCGTAAACGAAGAATCTGGTACAGAAGTCGTGCGTTTTGACTTAGCTGAAGACTACTCTATTGAGACCGCCATGGTATTTGGCGAAGTTTACCGTCATAACGGCGAGTGGAAATTCCGCGCAGTAGGCCAAGGTTATTCAGGCGGTTTGCAGGCTATGTGCCAGCAGTATGGCGTTAATATTTAAGGTCTCACTTTAAGACTGAGACTGGGGCAATAGGGGATAAATGATACGACTTTTATCACCGCTAACTGTCGATTATTCCTATAGTATTTTATGGATAATTGGTTGCCTAAATTTACAAGACTATATATCGAAAAGTGGTTAATATATTAGCCACTTTTTTTTGCTTTAGTGCTTAGTGACTCTACACAGGATATGTCATGAGACATTTTTATTTTGATATGATTTTTACCGCTATTGCGCTGATTGTAGCGTCGTGGTGGGGCTATTCCCATGGTGGTATGGGTGGTCTAATTTCAGCATTATCCATCACCGCTATCTTAGCTGTTATGGAAATTTCCTTGTCGTTTGATAACGCTGTCGTTAACGCGTCAGTACTCAAACACTGGGACAAGTTTTGGAAAATGATATTTTTAACCGTCGGTATTTTAGTGGCGGTGTTTGGTATGCGTCTGGTCTTCCCTATCGTCATCGTCGCAGTGACCGCCGATATGGGTATGATGGATGTCGTGAACCTAGCCCTATATAACCCAACGGAATATTCAGCGAAGCTGATGGCACACCATGCTGAAATTTCAGCCTTTGGGGGTATGTTCCTATTGCTAGTCTTCTTAAACTTCCTGTTTGATGACAAAGACGTGCATTGGTTTGACTGGTTAGAAAGCCGTCTGGCTAAATTTGGTCAAGTCGATGCTATGAGCGTGTTTGTGGCACTCGCTATCCTTATGATTTCACTATCATGGGTAGAAGCTGCCCAAGACTCTGCTGTCCTAATCGCAGGCGTTTGGGGTATCTTAGTCTATCTGGGCGTGCAAGTGGTATCAGGTATGCTTGAGGGCGACCTTGAAGAGACTGAAGAAGAAGCTGAGGGTGGTATTAATACGGCCGCAGCAGGCAGTGCCATTATGAAGGGCGGTATTGCAGGTTTCTTATACCTTGAAGTCTTAGATGCGTCGTTCAGTTTTGATGGCGTAATCGGTGCCTTCGCTATTACCAATGACGTGATTATCATCATGTTAGGTCTGGCTATTGGTGCGATGTTCGTGCGTTCGATGACTATCTACTTGGTCGATAAAGGCACGCTAGACGAGTTTGTCTATCTGGAGCATGGCGCGCACTATGCTATCGGCGCTCTAGCTATCATCATGTTGTTATCGATGAAATTCCATATCCCTGAGATCGTAACTGGTCTTATCGGTGTGGCCTTCATTGGTTGGGCAGTTATTGCCTCGCTAAAATATCGTAAGATAGAAGCCGCCAATGCGTCTCAAGATGCTACTCGAGAGTTGTCTTAGTGGCTGTTATGGTAAGCGATTAGCATGAGCAATCAGAGGTAAGGAAGATGCTTAAGATAACTTAACGTCTTCTTTACATAATCCTTTACAGGCTCACTTGCGCAACCTTAGTAGGATTAGTATAGTTAACGTGAGTTTCGGCTCACGTTTTTTATGGTCTCACCTTTATCATATGATGTGGTTTTTATTATATGGTACAGCGCCCTCGCTGAATAATAAGTCTATTATCTAGACTTATTTTGCTATGGGTCATTTAGATAGTTGAGATTATAGTAACGCTAGCATGAAACGTACTGACTTCTATTTTGTTTCCTAAATGCACGATAAATAGACGAACAATAAATATTTACTTTTTAATTCACAATAACTCTTAATCCACTTACTACAAAATCACCCATAAAAGGAAGAACAACATGGCTATTAGCTTAACTAAAGGCGGTAACGTCAACCTATCAAAAGAAGCTCCAGGCTTAACCAACATGACTATCGGTCTAGGTTGGGATCCCCGCGCTACTGACGGTCAAGACTTTGACCTAGACGCTATTGCCTTTTTGTTAGACGAGTCTGGCAAAGTGCGCAACGACCAAGACTTTATCTTTTTCAATAACCTAAAGTCTGGCGATGGCTCAGTTGAGCACACCGGTGATAACCGTACTGGCGAAGGCGACGGTGATGATGAGTCTATCAAAGTTAACTTAGCGGCTGTACCTGCTGACGTCAATAAAATCGCAGTGTGCGCCATCATCTATGAAGGCCAAGCTCGTAACCAAAACTTCGGTCAAGTTAGCGATGCTTTCATCCGCGTCATCAATGACAATGGCAATACTGAAATCGCTCGTTATGACTTATCAGAAGACGGCAGCACTGAAACCGCTATGATCTTTGGTGAAATTTATCGCCATAGCGGTGAGTGGAAATTCCGCGCCGTTGGTCAAGGCTTTGCAGGCGGCCTAGGCCCATTAGCAGCTTCTTATGGCGTGAACGTATAATTGCTGGCATAAGATTACCTTAGTAGGCTGACCGAAACTTTAGCAGCACTTATTTAACGTTATTGTATTAGCAGACATTCAGTACTCTTAATGACCGTAAGGACACCTTAGTATGGCAGCGACTTTTAGCTTGATTGGCACCATTGAACCTTTTTTGCATTGTAACCTTAAAAAGGGCGACACTATTTACTGTGAAGCTAATGCTATGGTAATGATGGAAACCAATCTCGAGCTTAAAGGCAAACTGCAGGGCGGCATCATGCAGTCTTTGATGCGCCGCTTTGCTAATGATGAGTCCCTGTTTCAGCAAGAGATTGTCGCTGAACATGGCGAAGGTGATTGTCTGCTAGCCCCTACCCTCGATGGCGATATGCAAATTTTGGATGTAGGCGCGCAGCAATATACTTTGAGCGATGGAGCTTATGTCGCGGCTTCAAGCGGGGTTGATATTCGAGCCAACATTCAGCGCAACTTAGGTGGCGCAGTATTTGGCGATACCGGTGGCTTTGTGGTCATGCAGACCCAAGGTGCAGGCCAAGTAGTGGTCTCGGGCTTTGGGTCATTATTTGAGATTGATGTAGAACCTGGTAAAGACGTGATTATTGATAATGGTCATGTGGTCTGCTGGGACTCGCGTCTTCAGTATAATTTATCGGTCTCTACCAGTAAGAAAAAAGGCTTTATGAGCAACATCATCAACTCCGTCACTAGTGGCGAAGGCATGGTGCTAAAATTCTCTGGTACCGGTAAAGTCGTCATCTGCTCACGCAATCGTGATAGTTATCAAGGCTGGCTGCAAAGCGTCTTGGGTAGCAATTCAGGCGGTCGTGGCGGCGGCGGTGGTCTACTAAACCAAATTATGTAATTCACTTAAGGCAGCGACTTCTCAATGAATCGCTGCCTTTTTTTGGGCACTCATTATTACTAGGCACCCTACTTTGCAAAATGCTTAGTGATAAAATATTTGGCTAAAGATGCAGCGGTATAAAACTATCTAAAAAATACTAATAGTTACTCGAAGCCTTTAACAATGGTAACTGAGACCCCATTAATACAGTATCTCTAGTTATTATCATAATAAAATCATATTTACTTTTAACTTCACTGATAAATTTATAAAAAGGATAATCTCATGGCAGTTAGTCTTCAGAAAGGTCAGAAAATCTCGCTAAGCAAAGAAGCTGGCGGTACGTTGACCCAAATTAAAATGGGCCTCGGTTGGGATGTTGCCCAATCTTCTGCACCAAAGAAAGGCGGCTTCTTAGGCAACTTATTTGGTGGCGGCGGCGGTAGTGGCGATAGCATCGATCTTGATGCGTCATGCATCATGTTTGATAGCAATAAGCAGCCCGTGGATGCGATCTGGTTTGGTCAGTTAAAATCGAAAGATGGTAGCATTTTGCACACCGGTGATAACCGCACGGGTGATGGCGACGGCGATGACGAAGTGATTAACGTTGACTTATCACGCGTCCCTGCAAGCGTTCAATCGCTCGTATTCACGGTAAATAGCTTTACCGGCCAGACTTTTGAAACGGTTGAGAATGCCTTTTGTCGCATTATCAATGCAGGTAATAATCAAGAGGTGGCTCGCTATAACCTATCGTCGCAGGGCAGCCATACGGCGATGATTATGGCGAAAGTTTATCGTCATAATGGCGAATGGAAAATGCATGCTATTGGTGAAATCGCTTCGGGCCGAACCTTCCAGGACTTGATGCCTGCTGTGGCTCCGCATGCTTAAGCTTTAGAGTTAATTTTGAAGTTAAGAAAACGCTGCCTTTTTTTGGTGGCGTTTTTTTGTTTGGGAGTTTTATATAGAGTGTTGGTATGGATAGCTCTTGCGGAGAAGCAAAGCAAATCCTCCCTGACCCTACTTTACAAAAGGAGGGGACGTTTTTTATAAGAATGGGGTTAGAAATTAAATTGTTTGACGCTCGCGCGTAGGCTGTGGCATTTTGCCCAGCGCCTTTATTAAATGTACCTAATTGGCTGGGCTGAAAGCACCAGCCTACAAAGACGTAGTGTGGGTGACAATTTTTGAACCGTGGTAGTAACACCCACGGAAAAGCGAATCCACCCTAACCCTCCTTTACAAAAGGAGCGAACATTCTTAATGAAAATGGGATTAGAAGTTAACTTGTTTGACGCTCGTGCGTAGGCTGTGGCTTTAGCCCAGCACATTAAAGAACAAGATTTTATAAACGACACAGCGTGGATAGCAAATGCGGAAAAAATTACGCGGCACTTAATCCTGTAAGCAAGATAGATTATCTACTAATGACTGGTGCGCTGGGCGCACCTTACACGCTCCCAATATATGCTTTTACTCTTGCTTTTACTCTTGCCTCGGGACGAGGCGCGGCCATAGTGTAGAAAGAACGACTGCCTATGAGTCGCATATTTCTTCAGGTCTAAAGAGCCCCGATGCCAAGGCCACGCTGTTGCTGTTTTGGCTTTTACATTAAAGATGCTTAGGCTATTTTGACAGGCAGTCCCGTACTATTTACGAGCCTTCTGCCAGCTAAAACCCCAACCAAACGCTTGATCCATATCTTTATGGCCGCCAAAATACTGGTTGATGCGCTCAACGTTGATACTGCCTTGTTTATTGACCAGTCTCGCGATGGCACACATCGGCTTGGCATTCGCACCCTCGGTCAAGCGTGTTTCAATCGGCGGCTGACCCGGCACATGCAGTGTCACGACGCCATCAGTCTGCGACCAGTTGGGTACACCGTCATAGATAAAGGCAAAGATAAAGACCTCTTCAATCTGTGCCCACTGCGCGCCATTGATATCGAGCCACTCGCCATCTGTACTTTGACCGGTGCGATCATCCTCACGCAGTAGCACATAAGGCGCTGTATTTAAGCTACCGAAGCGTTTGCCCAAGGCTTGAATTAGAGTTTTCTCGCCACTCTTGAGGTGAATCATCGCACCCACATCGAGGTCGATACCTTTAGAATGCTGCTTAAACAAGTCGCTTAGACGGCCTTTTTTGGGCATTTCGCTATTGTCGGGGCGTTGATTCCAGTTGAGATTGATAGAAATTTTGCCGAAGTCGTCTTTTTTCTGCAGGTTAATGCTGGATTGATTCTTAGTTAGGGTAATTTTGGATAGATTAACACTTGGACTTGGCGGCGCCGCTGCTGGAATAGGCGGTGGGGTGTTTTGTCTAGCGGTATTAATATTGGTTTGATTGTTATTGAATGCATTATTTTGGCTTGGTGCAGGCGCTTCATCCGCAATCTCAACGCCAAAGTGCTCAGACAAGGGCTTCAAGCCGCCATCAAACCCTTGCGAGATAAAGCGAAATTTCCAACTGCCTTGACGGCGATAGCATTCGCCTAAAATGACGGCTTTTTCGCTACGGTTGCCCGCCTCGACTTGACAGGTTAATAAAACCGTACTGCCTTGCATCACTTGAATATCGACATTACCGATTTGTGCGAGGGTCTTATCGCTAGAGAAAGCTAAAGCAATCTTTTCAATTTGCGCAGGCTGAGTTGCCAATTGGATATCAAAGAAACCATCGGTCTCATGGCCTCGGAACGATACGCTGCCATCATCGCTACTCTTCTGTCCGTAGAACACCATGTCGCCATCACCACGCACTTTCGCAGTACTGGCTAGGCGGTAAGCCGCACAATCAATCGGTTGGTCGCTTAAAATGCGAATACTAATGGTATCGGTCGGCAAGGCAGCATTGGCACCGGCAATTAAAGTCTGGCTCATAATTTCTCGCTTAATGACTGTTTTTTATATTAGCCCTAGTCTAGCAGACTGGCAATTTTTCGCATCAGCATTTTCTTTAGGCTAACTATTAAGAGCCTCTGGCTTCAGTGCACTCTCTAGAAATAATTGTATAAAGCCCTGCAAGTAGCGGCGCTCACATAGTAAACTAGCCGATATTATAGTTCGGCCTATTCAATACAAGATATCGTTAATACAAGATACCCTTAATACAAGATACATCCCATACGAGACCTCCTGCCCATGACCCAACCTACAGCCAGTGTTTGGCTCGCCGAAGCCCAGTCTAGCCAACGCGATATGCTCGCCAGCTTACAACAGTTAAAATCTGACTATCCGCATCATGATCTAACGGTGCTAGCGTCGCACCGTGCCCATCGTGCTGAGATCTTTGAGTTTGCCGACCAGTATTTTTATGAACCTCTTGAGCCTAGACTAGATAGTGAAGCGACTACTGTCGATACTGACGCTCCAGTTAGCCGCTGGCAGTTTGTGCTTGAGCATTGCCAAGCCAACAACGTTAAGGTGCTGCTCACGGGTCGTAATGGCATTGACTACGAAGCGCATCGTGAAGCATTCGAGGCGGCAGGTATCAGGCTGCTAACTGGCGCAACTAGTGTAGAAATGCTCGATAAAATCGATGATAAGTTTCAATTTATCCAGCATTGTCAGGCTCATGATATCCCGGTTTCGGAAGGTTGGCGCTTTGATAGTTTGGACGAATTAACCCAATTGCTTGATAAACACGGTCACCAACCTTTATGCGTGAAGCCCATCACCGGTATCTTCGCGCAAGGGTTTTGGCGATTGGATACGGGGACGACGATAGCGAAAGATGCCCGTCATCCTGACAGTGAGCAAGAGAAAAACTACGATAGCTTTGAGCACTTATACTTTACTGAAGAAAAAAAGATAAATACTGTGCAATATATTTCCGCCTACGCCAACAGTCAGATGGTGCATGAGCGCCCTATTCCTATGCTGCTTATGCCTTACTTAGCGGGTCAGGAATACTCTATCGATGTGGTTTGCGAGCGCGGTGAGGTATTGGCGGCAGTGACTCGTCATAAGGTGGGTAAGATTCAGCATATTGGCTATGATGAAGGCGTTATGGCCGTGGTCGTGCCTCTAATTAAAGCCTTCGGCTGCGATGGTGTCGTTAGCGTGCAGACCAAGCAAGATGATGACGGCGTACACCGTGTATTGGAGATTAACAGTCGACCTTCTGGTGGCATTGGCTATACCAACCATAGTGGCATTGACCTGACACAAATTGGCTTTGCTTATTGGCTAGGCTGGTCCGAAAAACCTAATTTAGCGGATGTCGCTAAGCAAATTACGCCTTGTCAGGTGCGCTCTATTATGGTGAGTGTTAAGATTGAGGGGGATGCGGGGGAAGAGGAATAATCAAAGCAAAAGTATAAAAGTGATAGCTCAAGGACGAGCTTTTTCAGAGACGTACTAATTGATTTAGGAAATGCAGGGCGTGAAATTGGTTAAATAGCCCTACTTATTCTTTATGAAAAGGATAAAATTTCTTATGAAAAGGATAAAAGCAGGTATTACCTTTCTTAACTAAATGAAACTTTATCTGAGAATTATAATACTCGGCATATAAAGACGCTAACGTATCAAACTGGGCTTCTTCATAACTTTGATCAGTGTCAGAAGTACCCTCTATTGGCACAATATCCTCGTCACTAATACACCCACGCTTTATATCAGGTGTATAGGGATGATGACTGTAAAGTGCATAGACATGTAAATCACCTTTTGCAATGGCTTTCTGGGCGTCTGCTATAGGGTCTGCATGATGGAGGTCGTCTAAGGTAAATGGTTGTTGAATTTCTCTACTACAGGCGGTAATACAGCAAAGCAGAGTTAGTATTTTTATGTAATGAATGACCCAAATCATCCTTATTTTTATTATTTTAAAACCAACCATTTTAGACCCTGCTTCCAGAGTGTCACCGCCGTAGGGTTGCTGCCAAAGTTGACTTGATCATTCAAATACTCCAAGTCCCTTTTTACCTCTTCTTCATCAACTCAAGACAGTCAAAAGAGGCCATGGACTCAAAACCAGCCTTTTTTAGTGAGCAATCTTAAAAAATTGGCGTTTAATTTAAGTCTATTAAAGGCTCCTGCGTCTTGTCCTCTAAAAGCTAAATCTTAATTGAGGTCCCTTATTCGTCATCATTATTATTTGTCCCGTTAGTAGGATACTGAGCTTATCGCTTAACCGCGGCTTTAACCCCCATCACTGTAAAATCCGACTCCGCAAACGCTTGCTGACTAGCCAGTAGCTTAGAGCCACAATCCGTTAAGTCGCCATGGCGTGCGATCGGCTGACCGTCGACCACATAAGAAGGGTCTCCGGTCACAATGGTCACTACCTTCTTGCACTTTTTGCAGGAGACCTTATCGCCTACTCGCGCGACAGAAATACCATTATGCAAAGTATGCGCTGATCCCGAAATGACGGTGCCGCCGTGACTGGTCTTGGCGCCGACGGTAATATACGCTGCCATAGCTTCCTCCTATATCGAATGCTTATGATAGTGGATGACTAATGAAGAAAAGTCCGTAATATCCCTATACCGCCAATATTTTAGGTTCACCCTACCCTAAGAATCAGTTACCTTGTCTATTTAAGGTAAGAATATAGAGATATGAATCTGTTCTTTATTATCTTGAATAATATGGTTATAGCCTGCCAGGTGCTCGGTAGCTTGTCTGTCCATGAAGTAGGACATAAAGCCAAAGATTGAGGCTAGTAATATGCCGACTACCAGTAAGATAACCCATAAAGGGGTCTCGCTAGAGAGGGTATGTTTGATTTGATCAGGGATAGCCCAAAAAGGTGAAAATTCACTTTTGTTACCCCGCAAATGCTCAATTTCATCGCCTAAGCGTGAGATAAGATAGCGAATCTTCTCAGGGGCCTCTAAGCGATAGCGACCTTGAAAGTCTAGCAGCATTGCGTAGTGATAGACTTCTAAGGCCGGAAGATGCCGCTCCCCTTGTTCTCGCAAACGGTCTAATCTATCGAAAAACTCATCACCTGCTACTTGCGAGCCAAATAGATCTAACTGTAAAGGGTAGAGCTCCCAGGCGTTTTTTAAGTTTTCAAACTCTGGCTCCTGCGACGTCATAATAGTCTCGTCGATGAGCGCACAGTAGGCGTACTTAGCCTCATGGAGATCTTCAGACACAAAGCCTTTTTTGCGAGCATTACTTTCGAATTTATCTAAAAAGTCATAAATCTTTTGTCTAAATTGCGCAGGCTCGGTACTAAAGTAATGATTGCGCAGTAGGAAGACTAAATAAAAGCCGTCGTACATAATATCTACGAGTGACTGACTGCTCAGACGTCGGTTTAGTCCCTCGACAGAGACTTTAGAGGCCACCTCGCCTGAATCCAATAACGAGGGTGCGGGACTTGGCGTATGGTTCACTGACATAGAGCTCCCTAATACTTATCAAGTTGGCGGCCGATCATCTCATGTAGATGGCGGTAGATATTATGATTCTATTGACTGGATGACGACCTATCACTTTACGGTAACGAAACCAGTAGAGCACTTATTCTAACTGTAGACTTCTAAACTAATAAATAGATGCAACAATAGCTACTGAACGATGGCCATCAACTCAAGTTTTAAATCATCAAAACCATTTGGAACATAGATACAAATAGACTCCGCTTTCATCATTTCATCATATAAGGCCCCGATGGGCTCTATAGTGAAATAGCTAAAGCCAGGTCGGACGGGAATAGCACTCGGGACCTGGGTCACATGCGAGACGGGCAGCCCTGGGAGAGCAGATAAGACTCGCTTTTCCACCCCGTCCGGCGTAGCCACTTTAAATCGTCTGGGCACTAGATCAATCAGCTCATGCATTGGGACTGACGAACTGACCGAGAGATAAAGTTGTGAATTGCGAGTAATTTTGTCGCTGCTAAGCTCGCCGAGATAAAAGGAGGGCTTGGTTTGCTGTAGTGGAATCGAGATAAAGTTACTAGCAATCACGGTATTGAGTAGCTCGCGGATGATACTGATGATACCAACAAAGGCTTCATGAGCCTGATTATGTTGGTACTGTGGCAGGTCACTCACTTGGTAGAGCGAGCTAAAAGTAGTCAGTTGGCTAGCCACACTTAATAGGGCTTCAAATAGCCGCTCGGGATGCAGCTTAGGGTTGTTATAGAGATGACTAAGTTGAGAGTAAGCCGTATTTAGGGCGTGTAGCAGCCAAAATGAGGCAATGTCTGACGATCTAAACTCGAGCAAATCATTATTGGTCTGGCGATGATGATCATACAAGGCAGATGCTTTTGTATTAATCATCGTCATCAAACGATAAACTTGACTCAGTAAGGCAGGATTGCTCGCGATATGGACGCTAGGGACGATGTAATCTTCATCAACTTGATAAATGCCTTGGGTGGTCCGTGTCAGCTTGGCTATTAATACGGAAACCGTATCTTTGCCTGGGGGTTGCGACGAATGGCTCAACTGAAGCGTTGGTGATAATTTAATGGTATCAATGACTGCTTCCGCTGCTTGGCTATAGAGGTCCGGCGCTTCTGTGGCCCCCCGAGCAAAGCGGGTTGGATTGTCGTTATCTGCAGACTGGATATTGTCGCCCCCGCTATGGAGGAGCTCCAAACTCAAAAAGACAAACACCTCATCACGGGTATCTTGGCCATCAAGATTGACTGCCTTTGGCAACCCATCCGTCCTTGGGGCTTGATAAAGCGTACCATCCGGTAACACACAGTAGAGCGACTGAAGATTTAGTAAATTGCTCTCTAAGAGTTGATGGTCTAATTGACTGTCTACTACCCCGTACGCATACGGGTGTAAAAGCTGCATACTCAGCGCCCGCTGGGTTTGATGATACGTATCTTGCAATTGAAAATGTTGCGGCCGTAAGAACAGCCCTTCTCCCCATAATACTCGATGATGACTCAAAATGATCTCCTACTGGCAGCGCACGAGCGGCTGCTGATAATATTCAAGTTTGCTAGTGAAGGTTGGGGTGAGGGTAGGATCGATGCCGGCAGTAATCTGCACGTCACAGGCCCCAATCGTTAGAGCGAGCGGGCTATCGAAGTTGATACTGGTCAGGGGCAATAAAAACTGCGAGCGTTTTTGGGTATGGCGCAAACCGACCTTAATAGCTAAGTAAGTTGCCTCTTGGGGGAGGTTTAAGATGACCTCCGCGCTCCGCCCAGGGATCAGCGCAACCTCCTTAGCAGTGCGTGCTTCGATGTCGGTGAACTGGCTTTCGTCTTCCAAAAAAGCCACGCTAGCGGAGCTGGCCATTCCTTGCTTGGTAAGGCCTGCATTAGCATTGGCTAAAGGGTTAACTTGTAAGGTAAGCCGCAGCCTTTTTAACTTATCCTGCAAGGCTTGTTGCGCCATATTTAGCTGATCAAGGCGCTCTTGCTGACTAGCAAGTTGTGACTGAAGGGCCTTTAGCTCGTCACTACTGGCAGGCGGAGCTAACAAGACGGTTGTCTTATCGTTTGCCGTCTTATCTAGTGACTCGTTATCAAATGACTTTTTATCAAATGACTTTTTATCAAGTGACTTTTTATCAAGTGACTCGTTATCAAGAGACTTTACGACGTTAGGGTTTACTAATGCGGTGATGCTAGAAGTCGATTGGTCATCCCCAGGCTGCAGTGCTTTATCCACCGTACAGCCCGATAACACACTACCAAGTACCCCTCCCCACATCATAATAACTATAAAAACTCGCTGTGCAGCACTCATAAGCTAACGCCTAATATTTAATTTATTATTATTAATATTTTTGCTAATTAAATTTTTAATCCTAGGCCAATACCTATTGTTTGGTTAATATCTCTGCCATTTTAGGCCTACCCAACACCCCTTTCTTACGCAGTTCGACATGACCCAAATCCTGCATTCGCCAGTCTCCACCCCAGATTAGACCGGCTGACTTGGCTACTTTTCCGTACAACTGATAGCCTCGCATAGCCCAGGGGTCTCTCTCTGAGATTACAATCTTGCCGTTTCTAATAAAGGCACTGTCTCCAGCTAGACCAAACTGATGATAACTTTTATACGAGCCTGCTTTGGTCACATTGGTACCCTTTTTAAGCAGTCGAGCTTGCCGTTGCGGGCTGCGATAGCCCTCTAACAACACCATTTCATAGCCATATTGATCGCGCATGATTTTATAGACGGTCAACATTCGCTGCACGAACTCTGAATTCATCTTGTTCCAGTTCCTATCCGCATTTTTGATGTTGATATGACCACTGCTCAAATGCACTGCCAACATATCACCAGAATGACCGCTACTTTTAACGGGACTGGTGAACGGTGTTAAACCTGGTCCCCTAGTCACTAGCGGAGCGTCTGTTAATGAGCCATCAGTTAATGATCCATTCATAGGGGGACCATGAATAATAGTAGCAGTCGTTGCTTCTGGCCAATCACCCTCTCCTAAATAAGCACCACCTACTTGTGCCGCTTGATAGCTCGCTAGCTCAGCTTCTAATTCAGCAAATAATGCTGCTGGCGGTGCTGACGGTGGTCGTAATCTTTCTCCTTTTAGCAGTTGCGTCACCTGAGGATTAATGGTAGCAGCAGGCGTCTCTTGGGCATGGTAAACCTCTAAAGCGCTGTGCTGATAAAGTAAGTAGCACCCTCCTGCAGTGACCATAATGAGCAAAGTAGTGACGGTAGGGACTAGTGGCCATCGGCTTATTTTCTTTCCCCAGTCATGCCGTAATCTTGGTGATTTTCGTGGCTTATGGTCAGTCGTTAAATACGGAGACTGTCTTGGGCCATGCCTCTTAAACCCCTGTTTCCAACCTTTGCCTTCAAAGACCTTTACCTGACCATATAGATGGCGAATAGACGCCTTTAATAGCGGATAATCAAAGAGTCCAATGACGACGACAATTGAAATAAGGGTAAAAATAACGACCGATAAATACATCATAATGTCAGTACGAGCGTCTCCAAAATTCCGCAGTCTCATATTGCCTTAGGGCCAATGCAATAGCTAAGTCATACTCTTCAACTTAGTCATCCCTTAAAATCCATCAGTCAAAGCGACTGCTAAAACCTCTCTAAATCACCTTCAAACCAATACGCCTTCAAGAGCTTTTACTGCTTTTACCCATCTGAATCAAACAACCTTTAATTTTTTATTTTAAATTAGCTAGTACAGTTTGTTTAATTTTAATAAACTAACTTTAATTATTTTATTATAAACAATTATCGAACTTATGCAAAAGGAGTCTCGTCGGTGGCTATGAAATATGTATCGGCCTTGGGGCGTTACGCTGTGATAACAATCATAGTGGCTTACCTATTTATCGTTTGGATATACTTCAAAATCAATGCCATGGCTTTTGACTCTAACCCGTTTATTGTTTGGTTCATGGTCATCCCTATCGTCTTTATTATTTTTATTTTAGCGCTCCAGTGGCGACTAAAAAGAGTAGAAAAACAAAAACAGCACCCCTTCACGGTCTCCGCTAAAGAAAAATCGGATACGGCTCCTGACTCTCTGGCGCTTTATCTACACAGCAGTCTTTGTTTGCCCGAGGGTCAAAGTTGGTCTGAAATTATTGCTAATACTGAGGATTTAACGGTGTTAAGTGATGAGTTATTGGATGAGAATCAATTGCCCGTACTGATCAAGCCCATAGGCTATCTTGACAATAGCGACTTAGACAATCACATTCCATATGTGGATGACACGGCTTTAGGCGATAACACAGCTTTAGAAGTAGCTGAGCAGCAGAGCTCTCCCAACGCTATTAAGGTCACTCACAGACTATGCATGATTATTGACGAGCTACTCACTTTGAGCGAGCTAACGCTTAGCGCTATTGCAGAGTGCCTCGTCGACCCAGCGCAACGGTATAGCGAAACACCTAACTCAGCGATTAGCATTCATCCTGATTGGCAACAATCTTATATTGCAAACAGCGCTGACGGGACAGAGGATGACATTAGGGCTACTCACCCCTTTCTCACCCAACTGTCTATAAAGCTATTTGTGCCACTCACTACTGATATTGATGCCGTAAAAGCCTACGTAACTACTCGCCTCGCTGAGTACTCTATTGCTGAATCGCTACTGGTTATTACTGCTATCGAACTTGACTCAGCAGCAACCTGCCAAGCGGATTCAATCCTCGCTGAGCACCTAATTACTATGTCTCAGCAGACCGCGCCTGAGATTTCATTGTGTCTCGCTGCAGAGTCACAGACCAATGCTACGTGGCTCGCTGAGCACCACATTACGGCTAGTCTTACTTATGATCCGACTTATAAAGTCCCTAGCGAAACTGGCGTACTAGTACTGGCTTGGAATGAAGCGGCACAAAAAATATTGGCTATAAACGACGCCCTCATTCCTGAATGCCGCTATTCCTTGACGCCATTCGACTTTGCTGAGAGTAAACCTGCGCGGCAGCAGTACTTACATACCCTTAAAAAAATAGCCCACTATCTAACAGACTCTGGAATACCCGCAGATAACTTAGACAACCAGCCCAATAAAGGCGGCCCTTTAGCCAGTAATAACAATGAACTTAGGTCTGCTTATGATGAAGCCTCCTCTATTACCAACTCCCTAATGGATAAAAATATTTATTTTTTATCAGACATTAATCCATTAAAACAACCTTATGATTTATCTGAAATTATGCAAATTTCAGATGCTATAAGGGCAAAAGGGGTACTGGTCAACGATTATAATTTAGGGCATTATGACCTTTATAGCTTTTATCTAAAGAGTTTAATTAGTATTTCTTTATTTATTGATTTGAGTAAAATTATTGAACAAGAGTCAGACATCGCCTTTTTGATCACTCAGCACAATAGTTCCTGCTTACTTTGGCAAGTGGACACCATAAAAAATTCCTGAGGATCTCTCATGACCACAAGTTCATTTATTTCTATTAGGTTGTAAGTATGCTTTCGAGGTTTTTTTATCTGCTTTATAACCCAAGAGTCTTGTTGGTCTTGGGTACCATAGTCGCCCTGGTCTTACTGTACGATTACGTTGCCTTCAATCACTTTTTGCTGATTGTCGCAGGCGTAGTAATAGCTTTTACAGTAGGCATGGTCATTTACATCGTAATCAAGCGGCGAAAAAGGGCCGCGGCTGAGCTGGCTGAGCTGGTGAATGAGAGCAGTCTAGATAATGTTGAAGGTAGTGAGCTAACTGTAGCAACGAATAAAAATGAGGATGCTCTGGAAGTACAGGCATTGCGTCAGCAAATGCAGGAGGCTATCAAGACCATTCGTAAGTCTAAACTGGGCGACGAAACCGGTCGGGCAGCGCTTTATGAGCTCCCTTGGTATATGGTCATTGGTAATCCCGCCGCGGGTAAGAGTTCAGCGGTTCTCCACTCTGGTCTTAAATTTCCCTTTATGGAAAAGACCAATCAGCTGTCGGTTAAAGGGGTTGGTGGCACCCGTCATTGTGATTGGTTTTTTTCTACCGAAGGCATTTTACTAGATACTGCTGGGCGTTACTCTGCTTATGAAGATGACCGCTCCGAGTGGTTGGCCTTTTTAAACCTGCTTAAAAAGAATCGACCTAAAGCCCCCATTAACGGCATTATCATTGCTGTCAGTATCGCTGAGCTAACCAAGAACGATCCCAATTATGCGCTAGATTTAGCCAAAAATTTACGCAGTCGTGTTCAGGATTTGACAGAACAGTTGGAAGTATATGCGCCAGTCTATGTGGTCTTTACCAAGATGGATTTAGTCTCAGGCTTTCGTGATTTCTTTAATGATTACGAGCAGGAAGAGCGAAATCAGGTGTGGGGGGCGACCATTCCTTACCCTGATAACCCCGATGCGATCAATATTGATGACGTCTTTGCCGAGCACTTTAATGTGTTAGTCAATGGGCTGAAAGACTTAAGTACCACTAAACTCTCCTTACGCCATCAGCGTACCGTCTCTCCTAGCCTGATGACTTTCCCTATGGAGTTTCAATCGCTGCGACCCGTGATTAGAACACTCATGCACGCGTTATTTGAAGACAACCCCTTTCAGTTTAAGCCCATCTTGCGGGGGTTTTATTTCACTAGTGCTCTGCAGGAAGGTCAGGTTAATAGCCAGATGACCCTGCAAATGGTGCAAAATTATGACCTACATCCACCTGTGGTGCCGCTAGATAATTCACAAAAAATCAATGATGAGCCCTACTTTTTGCATGACTTATTTTCAAAAGTTATTCTTAAAGATAAGCACTTAGTTAAGCAGCATAAAAACCGTAATAAACGCAGTTACCGCGCCCTGGCAACCCTAGCCTCAGTAGTCCTGTTATGCGTTACCACTGGGCTATGGACGTGGTCTTATACTAATAATAAGCAACTTATCAGCCGCGTCGAAGCGGACTTGCAGCAGGTGGCAGAGATTCAACAAGAGGCTAACGGTGATTTGCCGTCACAGCTTAAGTCACTAGAGATCTTACAAAGCCGCATTGAACAACTCGAAGGCTATGAAGAAAAGCAGCCATTAAAGCTAGGCTTAGGTCTCTATCAAGGTGATAAGCTAAAACAAAAGCTGCTAGCAGAATACTTCAATGGCATCAGCGTTATCATCCTAGACCCTACCCAACAAAATATTGAAAAGTTTTTAACTGAAGTAAATCTCAATGCCGATGACTTACAAGTTAATGACAAGAGTACCAGCCCAGATGCTGACGTCACGCCCTCTGTGAATACGGACACTTATATCCTATCTGACCCTACCGATGTCGAGGATGCTTATAATGCGTTAAAGGCCTACCTGATGCTCGGCAATCATGAGCACCTTGAGAGCAGTCATTTAAGTGATCAAATGACGCGTTTTTGGCGACATTGGTTAGAGGCCAACCGAGCGGATATGCCGCGGGACAAAATGATTCGTCAAGCTGATCGCATCCTGAGCTTTTCTCTCGATCACATTAATGACCCTAACTTCCCCTTACTACAAAATGACCTCGGCTTGGTCGATAAAACGCGCAGTAACTTAGCCGCCGCTAGCAAAGGGATGCCCGCGCGTGAACGGGTCTATTCAGAGATTAAAATGCGGGCTTCTGCTCGATTCCCCTCGGTCACAGTGGCCCAGATTACCCAAGAGACTCAAAATAAAAATAGTGAGACGCTACTCGGTAGCTATGTGGTCTCAGGGACTTTCACCAAGCAGGCTTGGGATAGCTTTGTTAGCGAGCAAATTGATCAGGCGGCTACTAACAGAATTGTGGCAGATGACTGGGTATTGGCGACCAGCAGTCAAAACGACTTGACTCTGACAGGTAGCCCAGAGCAAATCCGTCAATACTTAGTCAGCCGCTATAAGCAAGACTATATTGAAGAATGGCAGCGCTTTTTATCGCAAGTTTATGTCCGAGACAGCGAAGGCTTTGATGACCACGCTGCCTTGTTAAATCAACTCTCTGATAGGGAATCCTCTCCCTTAAAGACCCTTTACGAGACGGTCGACCGGCAGACGCAGTGGGATAATATAGCGGCTAGTACGTCCACTGCTAATGGGAGTAAGTCTAGACGCTCTTTTGTGAATTGGTTTAAGCAGACTATTCTGCGCCAAAGCCCTGCAGAACTTAGACAGGCAGAAGCGGCTATGACGAACGCCAACTCAGTGAGTGACACTGAAGCAGCCCCCGCTACCCCTGCTAGTTCAGGGGTCATCGCGCAAGAGTTCGCCGCTATCCATACCTTAGTCACGCCGAGAGAAGACAATCAGGGGCTGTCTTTATTGGACAATTATCTCACCAGCTTAGGCAGTATCAGGACGAGATTTAATAACATCGCCCGCAGTGATGATATTGGTCCAGATGCCCTACTCTTTGCGTCACAAACGCTCAGTCCGGACGGCTCCGAGCTGACCAAATCGCTACAAATTCTGGACGAGCAAATACTTAGCCAAGCGAACTCTACTATGAAGCAAATCATTCGGCCGCTACTTAGTGAGCCGCTTACTCGCTCATTTACTATGTTGCTTGAGCCCACTAAATCTGAGATTAATAAAGTCTGGCAAGCACAAGTTTACAAGCCTTTTAATAGTAACCTTGCCAGCAAATATCCGTTTACAGCTAACGCTAACCTTGAAGCGACATCCGCTGAAATAGGCCAGTTTTTTGGGGAAGACGGCTATGTCGCGAAGTTCGTCAATGAGACGCTATCGCCTTTTATTATCCGCCGAGGTGACCAAATCTCTAGCAAAATCTGGAATGGGGCGTGCTTGGGGCTGAGTCCTAAATTCGTCGCTAATTTTGGTCGCTACTTTACCAACTATACGGGGAGCAATCGTGCTAGCAGCAACGCGGTATCTACCGGCAGTGCTGCCGCCAATCAGACGACATTCCAAATCATGCCATTACCCGTCAGCGGGCTCACTGAATACACCATCGTGGTCGATGGGCAACAGTTGCGCTATCGTATGGGCACCCAAGCCTGGACTACCTTTGTCTGGCCCAATCCCAGCCGGCAGCCGGGGGCCAGTATTCGGGCAAAAGATTATGATGGTAGAGACTACGCTATCTTTGAGGAGGCCGGCAGCTTTGGCGTTGAGAGACTGATTAATTCAGCGACTCGAACCGAGCTTGGCGACGATGTCTTTGAAATGACCTGGTCAGGAGAAGGTATCACTATCCCGGTCCGTTTTAGGATTATTAGTGGCAGCCGTCAGTCAGCTGGCCAAAGTCAATCGAGCAATCCTTTTACGGGGATGAAGCTACCTGAAGCGGTCATAGGACTAGGCGTCACTCGTAGTGCCAAACCCATCACTACCACTTCTACGCCAACAATTCCCTCTGATACTGCTCAAGCGGATAGTACTAACCCAGTGACTACCCTAGCAACTCCCCCTGAAAGTTTGACTAGCTCAGCTACTCCAGAGACCATGGCCTCGCCTAATGTTCCCTCTCAGCAGGAACCCACATCATGATGCCGGCTACCTTACCGCTGGTCTACTTTGGCAAGTTGCCCTCGCGAGGCGATTTTGTCAGGTCAAAGTCGCATCTTACTGAAATTAAGGCTATCGATGATTGGGTGAGCCAAGCTGTAGTCAATGCCAACAGCGGGTTAGAGAATAGCCATTGGCTAGAGACTAACCCTATCATTAACTTTAGCCATATCGATACCCTCACCAAGCAGATTATTACGGGTGTGATGATTCCTAGCCAGGATAGTAGCCAACGCCATTATCCTCTGATTGGCTTTGGGGTCTGCTATCTGGATAAACCCAAAACCTGGATGAACTATTTGCCGATTAAATCTTTAGCACCTTGGGACAGGGTTTACCAAGTATTAACTATGGCCCGTGACCAAACTGATAACGTCGTAGCTATCAAAGCGTTAAGTGAGTTTGATATGCCTATCGATAGTCATGCTAGTACCCATTATTACGACTTTATTAATACGACGACTTTAGAGCGTATCGCCCAACTGTTGAGCCAAAGTAAGGCGCAACTGATCCGGCAAATTATTGCGACAGGTCTGCTATTTCTACCCACGTTAGCCAAAGGTTTTAACGGTCTTAATAAAACCCTCTGCTGGTCGTTGGGCTCTGATAAAAATAGCGCCGTCCAGTTGGCGACCTTTTGGCACGACTTGCTGCATGGCTTCTATCGATCTCATGAGCTGTGCTTGAATACTTATCTATTCTCTAGTGGCAAACGCTATCGGATGGTGCTTAGCTTCAACGAGCCGAATGGTCAATTACTCAGTCAATTGCCCACTTTGGATAATGCCTTACCGGATGGCTGGATCAGTATGGACGATAGTAACTGGACAGAAGGGTATATTGCAGACGACATTGGATTGAGTCGCTTCCAAAAGCTGCTGCAGTCGGAGCAATTGAACCTGTATGACGCCAGGCAACTGTTTAAACAAATATTCCTAGCACAGTAGACAGAGAGTCTGTGCTATCAAATCTCCACGTTAGTTAACGGTGTTTACCTAAAGGGTTCGTTATGTTTTTGCAGCGATTAGAGACCAAATCTATCCCAGTCACCATTGCCCCGATGTGGCGCGGAATCATTAGCGAGGTAGCGCCCTCGGTCGCAATCATCACTAAAGCCATAGTAGCTCTGCTAATGAGCGCAGTAGTATTTACAGCCCATGGCGATTTACCTATCACTACTGAGCGGCAGGATATCCCAGTGGTGATTAAAGGCGTCGTCGCGACCTCTTCGGACAAGCAGCAACTGCTAGACAAGCTTAAAGCGCAGTATCCTAATAAACCCGTTAGAGATGAGGTAGAAGTGCGCGCTAATATTAGTATCCCTACCAATTGGCAACAGGTTGCTAGTGCCATTATTGATAGTGATATAGCCGCTATCCGCCAAGGGCGTATTGATATTCATGGCACCCTTATTAGCTTGCACGGGAAAATCGACAGTGCCGAACAAAAACAGGCTATCCAAAATCGCATTCATAGCCGCCTGACTGATTTGTACCAACTCGACAACCAACTGGTCGTCACGAAAGGTGAGCAACAACTGATCGACAATACTTTGGACAACCGTATTATCGAATTTGAGTCAGGTAGCGCCACCCTAACGCCTACAGGACTAGGTATATTGGATGATATGGCCAGTGCGTTGCAAAGGGTCGGCGACAAGCCCGTCACTATTATTGGTCATACCGATAATGTCGGCAACCCTAGTGCCAATCTAGTCCTGTCTAATCAACGCGCAGAAGCCGTCAAGCAATACCTTATCGGCCGTAGCATTGATGCCTCCCGCCTTAGCACTGCGGGAAAAGGCGATCGAGATCCCATTGCTAGCAACAACACCAACGAGGGTCGCATGCGCAACCGCCGCATTGAATTTACTGTCGGCGACTAACCCACGATTTAAATAACTTATAAACGGATGATGGTTATGCTTAGCTTACTCAATACTCCGATCCCCATGCACCTCGATAGGCTCTATGCTAGCGAAGGCAGCACTCAAGCGCCCTACTCTAGTGCCAGGCTAGATATAAATCAGCATAGCAGTTGGCGGCAACAACTCATACAAGCCCGTGACGAAGCGGAGATTATTCAGCTACTCAACCCGAATGGTACCAAGCAAAACCATCAACACAGCATCGACAGTTACCTACTGCATGTGTATATCCATGAGCGCCACCATCCACCGTTTACCCCGCTTACCCATCTCATCGGAGCACCGCTCACCATCAGCTATGCTACGCCTAGCGGCATTACCTATCGACACCTTCATACGATCTCTATCCGCCAGTTAGACCATGATGGCAGCTTTGGTTACTATCGACTACTCGCGCAACCCATTACCTATCAATTGCATCAGTATCCGCACTGTCATGTTGATACCGACACCTCAATACTCACCATGATTGCCGAGCGCCTAGCAACCCTCACTATTAATGTTATAGACGATACTGATAGCAGCGCTAGTCATGATTGGACGCCCGCCCGCATGACTCAATGGCAATTGAGCAATTGGGCGCATATCTGTGAGCGTTTATCTCGGCAGGGATTCACAGGCTTCCTGTGCCATGAGCAAACGCTAGAGCACACCCCGCCATCATTCATCGTGACCACTGCCTATCCCAGTGACGATGACGCAATCAGTCGCAACGTCGGTGCTATTCGCTACCATCAAGTGCTGCATGACCGCGTCCAGTCTCCTGTACTAGCGATCAGCCAAAAGGTAGTGAGCGTACCTGCCTCGGTAACTATGTCCCGCTTTAATACTGCTAGCGTCTCCCATCCCGTTCAGTCATCAGACAGCAGGGTCATATATAGCAGTGAATTAACGGATACTCAGCTTACCCTAGATAGTCCAGCCGCCTTTGCCCCAGTTACGGACTCAGAAAGTGTTGATGATGCCGCTATCTTGGCCGACAGTTTCACCTCATTACACAATCAATATTATGCCTTAGCCCATGCTACGGATCTGAATGTCGCCGATACGTTTACCCTCACTGGTCACACCTCATTCAACCATCATTTTAGAGCCACCCGTATTGTCCATCTAGCTCGCAACTCGCTGACCCACATTACCGGCTTAACTATTAGTGATCGTCATGCCGAGCGCCATGCCTCGACCTTAGAATCGGGCAGTCACCTTACTCAGCTGCGACTGATCCTAGCGGACACCCCTTGGGTAGGGCCAATGTACAGCCGTCAATCCTTACCGCCGATGACGGGGATCACTGAAGCACAATCAGATACAGACAGCCGTGACCATATGACCCCCACCAAGCTGTTTATCTTGGATGCCCCTGCTCAGCCTATCCACCGGTTAGAGGCGCAAGCAGGCGCGAACTATGGCACGCACTTTACCCATAGAGCCGATGATCAGACCATGGTGCAATCTATTGGGGATGGCGAGCACTTAATTAATTCAGGCAGTCTACTCTCCGCTACTCGACCCAGTCTGTTCGTTAGTGAAGAAGAGCAAGCGATTGAGAGTGGCTATCGTCATTCGGATGATGGCGTACTGTCCGAATGGGTGACCGACCACCGCGACGAGCAAGCTTATTCGCAGTTGAATGTGGAAAGCGCGGTTAGGGCGACATTAAAGATGGGCGTGGTCTATCCTGCTAGCGAAAATGGTCCTAAGCGAGAAGGCATTAACGCAAACACCTCAGCGCAAGTAGCCATTAAGTCGGGTGAAGCAATGGTACTTTCGACTCAGCTGCAAACCCATGAGCAATCGGGTGAGCACGATTATCAGCAGCATACCCCTACTCTCACTCAAACCAGCCTGGGTGGTCAGCATCTAAACGAGCGATTGGTGCAACTGTCGACTGGCTTGGGACGACAAGTTGACGGCCATAGTGACATTAAATACCAGCTAGAGGCCATTGCTAAAGAGCAGGAACAATCTACGCATCATTCAAGACCTTATACGCTCATTGATAGCGGCGCTGATAGCAGCTACGTCAGCGAGACTATGATCGTGCATCGTAGTATGGGTGAGATGCTCAGTACCACTCAGCAGAATATGACGGTGTCGAGTGGTGATACCCACACCCAAGTCAGTAGTGAAGCGCTAAATGTCATCGCTGATGGCAGCGTGAGTATGACCAATGCGAAAGAGAATATCGTGCTGTCAGCGCATACCGGCAAGCTTAAAGCCACCGCTAAGCAAGACGTGAATATCGCCTCGTCGACCAAAGAGGTTGAGGTAGTCGCTAAAAATAAGATAACGCTGAATGCAGGCGGTGCTCGTATTACCCTTGAGGGTGGTGATATTACGATTGAGGCGAAGCAATTTACCGAGAAGGCCGGGAAGCATAGTAAGGCTGGTGGGGGTTTTGATGGGTTGGGGCTTGGGGGGTTGCCGAACGTAATCCCTAATAAGAAGACGTTAATGAATGGAGTTTATAGTTTGGCTTATCAATTCTCAGATGATGATGATATTCCCTATGCCAACACGCCATATACTGCCGTTAATAAAACCAAACAAGAGACTTATAGTGGTGTCACGGATGAGAAGGGTTGGACTGAGCGTTTTCATTCTGATCAAGAAGATAAAATTGATATTCATCTAGAATTATATTGGCAACATAATGAAGAAAAAGGGAAAGAACAATGAGTCAAACATCTTCTGCAACTACGCGCACTGGTAATCCATCTGAGAATATTAATATAAGTCGTCCTATGAGGAAATTTTTGGTGTACTTTCGCCGACCTACTGGGGGAGGATATGATGGCTCTTATGGCTTTGATTGGCTAAGAGATGAATATGTTTACGATATAGAGAGAATAGCTGAATTAGGTAACGTAAAAAAGAAACTGTATAAAGGTCACATTGATGAGTTAAAAGCTGAATATACTCACCTAAACCCTAAGGGGTCTATTTTACCTGAAGTAAGAGAAATTAGACCTTATGATAGTACAACATATATTCCCTCTTGGTTAGGTATTTTTCCAAGTACGAAAGGAGTTAGTCGTCCTCATCCATTAGCATCAAGTAATATAAATTACAATGGAGTGAATTTATACTTGCAAGTGGATCAAGAGTCTGTAGATGATAATCAGACTTTAACTAAAGACGGTACAGAAATTATATTTGAAGCCAGCCCTAACATTATAGTGACTCCTAAAAAGCTATCAATTGATGATTTAATTTTAAATGGGGTTAAAATCAAGAAACTAGGATCCACGAAAACTTTAAAATATTATGCTGATAAGTCGTTGAAAATAAACATAAGGGCTACTGGCGTCAATCGAAATACAGGCTATGTCAAAGTGATAGCAAAAAAGGGAGGGTCAAGCCGTAACGTAGGGGTGTTAATGATATATCCTAATAGCGATATACCCCTTGCTAACATTAAGGTCATTCATTTTTGTACTAAGGCAGGTCAGCAAAAAGTAGCAACTCCCCCAGCTTATCAGGATTATCTTAAAAAAAGATCTTTTAATCAAGCTTTAGTTAGAGGTGAAATTAATGGTGAAGGATATTTAAATATTATAGACGAAAGAAAAAAATATGTTGCAAGACATATAAACAATAACAAAATCAGAATCTTTCTAAATAAATATCCTCCTGGGGGCAAAGTGCCAAGAAGCGGAGGTAGTGACTTAAAAGAAGACATAGTAAAGCTGTACGAACACTTCAGTGAAAGATATGTTCCTGATGGAGGAATCAACGGTCGTAACAATAAAATTACATTTGTCATTTTTACTGACTATCAAGTAACAGATGGTAGATATATTACCTTAGGTAGTGCAATGGCCCGCGAGAGAAATTTATTTGAAAATATAGCTTGTAGTTTTACGGAAGACTGCTTTTCAATGGTTTGGGGTAATGCGGTAGTATTATTTGATCAAGGTAATACCAACCTCGATACTTTCGCTCATGAATTAGGACATAGTTTTAGCTTGCCTCATACCTTTGCTAGTAACAGCTTTACTAAACATATTTTTTATCAAGGTTACACAGATAATTTAATGGATTATTCGTACTTCCTAGATACTAGTGGTAGAAGTAGTGCAGGACGAAATTCTTACAGTGGGCATATGTGGGCTTTATTTAAATGGCAATGGGATATCTTGCGTCAAGATAGAAGTATCAGTTAGTTTATGTGCAAATAAACATAAGGTAAATTAGTATGTTGAAAATAAAATATTTGCAAAAAATCAAAGATAATAAGCTTTTAGAAGATAATCTAAATTATCATTAGTACATCATTGATAATAATATTATATATAAAATTCGTTTTATAAAAGAGCTAGATCATCCTATTAAGGTGTTTCGTTTGGACAGGTTAGAAAAACTGACTATAAGCTATTAAACTAGGAAATAGCAATCATGGTAAAAATCCAAAGGTTACTAATAACTATATTCACATTATCTCTTATAGGCTGTGGTGAATATGATCTCACTTATTCAAGTAATGATGAGGGGAGTAAAAATATAGATTGTTCGTTAGACTCTCCAGAGCCATATGAAATGGTCGTTCCCGTCATACCGGATACAGGAATAAAGCGAAAATCTCCAACTAATATCATTGCTAGGGAAGACTTTGTTAAGGCATTAAGAAACTCAAATTTGTGGGGTTCGTTAAAAGATAAGTTTGTAGATAATGAGTATTATACAGATACTTTTACATTTGAAAATACTCAAGGGAATATTCGGATACTGGGAAAAAATCAAATATACAGCATTATATATTCCTTCAATAATACTTTTGATAGAAACAAATATGGACATAAATTAACTGAAACCGAACAAAGTCAAATAACAGATACTATTGATTTAGTGACAGGAGATTACAAAAAATCAAAAGATATATTTAATGAATTATATTCTAGTTATCTAGAAAATATTAATAAAAATATAATGTTAGACAATGGATATAATTATCATTCATACATTATTAATAATAATGTCATATACGAAATATGGGGTATTAAAGAGGTCAGTCATCCCATTAAGGAATGTCGCTTTGATATGTTAGAGAAATTAACAATTAGTTAAAAATATATAGAACTTTCAGTATTACCTATATAGTCTAATATAGAGAATTCGACATGGTATAACAAAAATATTCATTTTATTTTTAACGTTCCTATACAAGACATAGCTGAAGTGATTACAACTGTTCAAAGCTCTATCTCTAAGAGAGGAGGAGAAGGAAAAGTTGAAGTTAAAGAGATAAGTATATTTTCACATTCTTGGTACGATGGACCAGCCAGCTCCATGCCTAGTAGCGTTTTTAATTCACCTCTTTCCAGATGCTAAAGAAGTAAGAAATATTTAGACAATGTCTCATAAAAATCAGAATCATGCCAATTAATTATTAAAAATAGATTTATAAATATAATGAAATTATGAATATTTTTCAAAATAACAAAATAACCGTACTGTTGTTTGGAGTATTAACTATGCTAGGTGCAGTTATATTAATAAAAAGTTATTACGACTCTAAAATTCCTGTGGCTATTTCTATAAACATAGATGAAAGAATTAAAGACCATATTGAGATATACATAAATCTAGATGGATATGAATTAGTTGAATACACACCAAATAAGAATATAGGGTTTACAAACCTTGTATATCTAATATTTAAGAATTCGGAAATACAGGACAATTACTTTGGAAATATATCTCAATACAGTGATTACAATATCTATGCTAAATATGAGGGTAAGTATGCACTTATTAGAACAACCAACACACTAGTACTGGGAGATAGTATGACTAATATAGAGTTTAGTGTATTACTAGATCATGAAAATAGACCGTATATAACAGTAGTAAAAAAAGAGCCTTCTTACCAATCAAATCCCAATAAAGAAATAACTCACTATAGTTACTTTTATAAAAAATCTGAATTCAATAAAATAGAACCTAAATCAAAAAAGATATTGAACGCCTTAAAGAATATAGAAAAAATATAAAGACTTATTTCTATGATAAATTTTTTGACGAAGAAGCTATCAGTAAATAAAAACTGATGGTAGTTTTAGATATACTAATGGTTTTAGCATAGACTAATATCCTCAGTCAAAATACATATTAGTAATTAGAAGCAAATCTATAGCCTGATTTTCTCTTAAGACCAGAACTACTGGTATTCATTTTATATAGTATATTTCAGGACCTAAGATGATTAGGAAGACTACTACAATCGTTATTTCACTTTGTTTTCTAGCCACTCAAGGCTGTCAGGCCAGTGAAAGCCAAGCTTTGTTAGAGGCTAGACTAAAATTAAAAAATTATGGTTTAGCTTACTGTATGAAGGAAAATACTACTGACAAAAATGGTCAACCTTATTTAGATTATGCAAGAGCTAGTAGCGCCTACCTGCAAACGGGCTCACATAGCTTTGCCACTTACAATAAAGTGGCTTCTTTCATTGACGAGAATTACGTTCAAAGTGCGTTTAAAGGCTATGAAGGTGATAATATTTTCATTTCTTGTCTGAAATTATACAACAGTCCCAGTTACGAACACTATATTGAGCAGCTAGATGCTGACACTTATAGCATCGCCGAGAAATAACCCATTATCATAAATTTTAATAAGTTCCTTGATATAGTGGCTTGACTGGCGTCATATGCTAAACATACAGAAATTAAGTGCCTTCCGGCTATGGTGGCGACCTATCTAATTAGGATAATATGAATTGGTATAGTTACGCGGTCTTCGGTAACATTTGGCAAGTTGTCGGCAATCAATACTATAAACAATAAGAGGTTTAAATCACTTAGCCTCAAAGTATTTTATTAGTTTTAACTACTTTAGCTACTATGACAACCTATAGCTTAGACACTAATATAAAAAAACCTACAAAAGCGTCCCTATCCGATTATATAGATACTAATGACTTAGTATAAGATTTTGCCTGTTGCTTATCTAGTGACAATAGTTATGAGGTCTATAATTTTAGTCTTAGGGAGGGGTGGCAGGCCATACCTAACAATCAGAAATTAACTAATATTTGTAATAGCAAAGACTATTAAAAAGGAAAAATATCCTTGCAAGCCATATTATCTCAGTAACCTACAATTCGAATAGGCGCTTTTAATTTTAAGTAAGTGAAAACAGCCCGCCCTCTAACGAGGAGCATATCCCTTCCAAAGCGTCACCAATAACAGCTTCTGAATCAGCTCGCTAATATGTGAAGCCTGCATCTTGGTCATGACATGGGCACGGTGCACCTCCACCGTTCGCACCGACACATCTAAGTTATCTGCAATGACCTTATTAATATTGCCTTGCATTAGCTCGTGCGCGATACACTTTTCTTTGTCCGTTAATTGCTCATATAACCGGCGCATATGGCGCAATTTGGCCCTATCTAACGTCAAGTTACGCGCGCGCTGCACAGTGACTTGCAGCTGTTGGTCATTAAAAGGGACGCTGAGATAGTCAATTGCCCCTCGTTTTAGCAGCGCCACTGCCGCCGCCGCATCCTCTGCTCCACCTAATACAATTAAAACTATCGGGCTATCCTTAGCGTGCAAGACATCAATTAACGCATGCAGCTCGAGGGTGGTCTGAGAGATATCACAAATCAGGACAGAGGGTTTGGTCAAGTCTACATGCGCCAGCCATAACTTCAGCTTCGGCCACATCTGTATTTCAATATCGTTTATCTGTGGCAAGCACCAAGCCGGCTTTTGCTCAGGATTAGGCGGCGAGACGATGTGAATACTGACCTCTGTGGGATCTATCGGGGGATCGCAGGTAAATAGCGCACTAATCGAATGCTCGCTCGGCGCTTCATAAATTCTCATCATTTCACTACGGATAACTATTATACCCCTATGATAGATGTGGTTTTCCACAATATCAACTGCTGGCTATCTTTCTTATACTATTAGTAACATATTGTAATTATTTAATTTTCTTAAAATTTATAAAGACAGATTTTATTTGAATATTTGCGCTTTAAGACTTTAATTTAGGAGGTCAGGCCTATGAAAAAATGGCTGTTGTATATTTTGATGGCGGGCGTCATCGGCTTGATATTAGCATTCGTTATTGGCATTTTGCTACCGCATATGCGTACTGATAGTACGGTTATGCAGATTGATATTGCCGACCCAGCTTTGATTAAACAAGGCGAATACGTGGCTCGTACGGCTGACTGTGTTGCTTGTCACACTACTTTAGAAGGTGCTGATTATGCGGGTGGTTTGCCTATGCTGACCCCACTTGGTGCTATTTATTCGACCAACATTACCCCGGATAAAGAGACGGGTATTGGTAACTATACCCTTGCTGACTTTAGCAATGCCGTCAAACATGGCGTGCGTAAAGACAACAGTGCGCTATACCCTGCCATGCCGTATCCGTCATACCAAATTATGCCGGACGACGATATCGCCGCGATGTATGCGTACTTTATGTCAGAGGTGAAGCCAGTCAACCAACCCAATCTAGCGAGCGAGTTACCTCCAGTCTTTAACTGGCGCTGGCCGTTATCTTATTGGCAGGTCCTATTTGCGCCCAAGCGTGAATTTACCCCTGAATCACAAGACTCTTTAGTGGCTCGTGGTCAGTATCTCGTTGAAGGCCCTGGACATTGTGGCTCTTGTCATACGGAGCGCGGTATCGGCTTCCAAGAAATAGCCTTAACCAACGCGGACTCTGATGAGTACCTCAGCGGTGCTGTGATTGATGGTTGGCGCGCGAAGAGTTTGCGTGGTGAGCATCGTGGCTTAGGCACATGGAATACAGCGGAACTGGTTGATTTCTTTAAGACCGGTCGTACCGATAAGACTGCAGCATTTGGGGCCATGGCAGAAGTCGTTGAGCACAGTACGCAGTATATGACGGATACCGACCTCAATGCGATGTCAGCTTATCTGAAGACGCTCACGCCAGCGCCGAATAAAGAAGTGAAATTGCCCGTTAAGAAAGATGAGACCACCCAAAAATTATTGGACGGTGTGTACGATACTCGCGGCGCTATTTTATACGCTGAATACTGCCAAGTGTGTCACAGAGCAGATGGTGGCGGTGTACCGCGTATCTTTCCTGCCCTTGATGATAACAGTGCGGTCTATGCGCGCAATGCAGATTCTGTCCTACAGATTACTTTGAGTGGCGGCCGTATGCCAGAAACGCCGCACGACCGTATGGCATTCACTATGCCTGAGTTCAGTCATCTAAGCGATTCAGATATTGCTGAAGTGGTGAACTATGTGCGTAACAGCTGGACCAACCAAGCGCCAATGATTGACACTACCGATGTGGTAAAAATGCGCGCCTTCTTGAAGAAAAAACCCACCACTGCTACTGACTTACCACCAGATCTAACGGTAGCGGACAGCAAAAAAGGAGCGGGCAATGAATAATTTACCTTTAAATAATAGCCCTCTTACCCACAGCCGCTATCTGCGTAATGCGCTAGTCCTCGGCCTATCTACAGCTATGCTAGCCGGGCTTGCGGCCTGCTCACAGCCTGAGCCTACAGAGCGCGCGGCGGCTGAATACAATCTAATTACCGCTGACGATGCCAACGAAGATATCGGCAAGTACGTTTTGCCACAGGATACCGCTATTTTAGATGAGCCCAATGCCGAGGAAATCTTTTACGGTAAGCGTTTGCTAAATGAGACCAAACGTCTATTGCCTGAGCACGTGGGCGCGACGATGAACTGTAACAGCTGTCATATTGCCCAGGGTAAAATCCCTTTGGGCGATCCGTACATCAACAGCTATAACTTTTATCCACGCGTCATGCCACGGGCTGGTAAAGAGATTGATTTGGCAGCGCGTATTAATGGCTGTTTCAATCGCTCTATGAACGGTAAGCCGATCGACCGTGAAGGCCCAGAGATGAAGGCGATGTTGGCTTATATGCAGTGGCTATCGCAAAACACGCCAAAAGATCAGAAAGTAGATATCAAAAACGCAGGCTCAGTCGATGAGAGCCTAGTACCTGATCCAGTCCGTGGCGAGAAAATCTATCAGGTTCAGTGCGCTAGCTGCCATGGCGATAATGGCGAAGGGATTAAAGACAAGCGTGGCGATGTGGTTTTCCCACCACTATGGGGCGATGAGTCGTTTAACATTGGTGCCGGTATGGCACGAACTTATAAAGCTGCGGCCTTTGTGAAATATAACATGCCTATGGGGATTCAAACTAAAGGCTTGTGGGGTCATGGTGGCGTACTATCTGATCAAGATGCTATCGATGTCGCTGAGTTCTTTACCCATAAACCGCGTCCTGACTTTGCAGGCAAGGTTAACGACTGGCCTACCGGCAAAAAACCAAAAGATGCACGTTATTAATCGTCGCTACTTTTTTGAAAAATTAAAAAAAGCTAGACTCGAAAGCTAGCTTATCGTTTTAAAAGTGGTCTTTTTACTGCTTTATGGCCTCAAGAAATCGGCGTATTTCTTGAGGTTTTTTTTATTCTACAATCTAATAGGGGCTCACTAATATTTAATATTACCAACCCTGCCCCTTACTCTTTATTCCTTACAACCACACTCCGCAGCTTCTTCACGATGCTCCTCAGAAACTTTACACCCCTCTTCCTTACCTTGCTGAATCTTATGCTCAGTCTCTTTTAGGTCCTCTTTAGCGGCGGTCGGGGCATTCTCTTTTTGCTCAGCACTGTGCTCAGGCGCATATTGCAAAATAGTCATAACGGGGAAATGATCGGAGCCAATCGAAGGCATACGCTCAATATTGACCAAAGTAAAGCATTCGCTATGGAAGATATGATCGAGCGCCCAACGTAGGAAAGGATATTTTACATGGAAGGTATTAATAAAATGACGGCCAATACGCGGGTCTAGTAAGCCTGATATACGTTGGAAACGGCGTGTGGTTTTTGACCAAGCGACGTCGTTGAGATCACCGGCCAAAATAGCCGTCTGACCCTGCTCTTTAATATGGCGACCCACCATTAACAGCTCAGCATCGCGCGTGGTCGATTTATCCGCTTCGGTCGGACTCGGCGGCATCGGGTGCAAGCAATACAACCAAACCACTTGGCCAGTCTTTAGCCGTATCTGCGTATGAATAGAAGGAATATCGTCAATCATCAGATACTTGACTTCAGGGTCGATCAGCTCGAGCTTAGAATATAAATGCATTCCATAAAGATTATCTAGCGGTACTTTGACGCTATAGGGATAGTCGTCTTCTACGGCCTCTAGCGCTTTTTGCCACTTCATATCGGACTCAAGCGTAATCAAAATATCCGGCTCACGCTTTTTGACCAAATCCACCAAGGCTTGAGTATTGTCATTGGGCGTCAAGACGTTGGAAACCATTAATTTAAGCTGATGGCTCTTAGGTTTTGGCTTGGCATGGCGGACTTCTTTTTTCCAGATGCGGGTATAAGGCAAGACCATACGCAATTGAAAGGCCAAGGCCAGACCGAGCACAACGAATAAAGCCCATTGCAGCACCTCCCATTTCACCCAAAACGCTAATAGACCTACCCACGCTAAAGTACCGAGCGCAATAATCTGTAATCGAGGAAACTCAACGCCGCGCACCCACCAGTTATCGAGCGGTATCATGCCCCAAATCGTCACAAAAGCGATAAACCCTGCCAATACCTGCACGGCATAATATAAAATCAAATAATCCATAGCGCTCGTAGACCTATTTTTAATGTGCACTTGAGTGCTTATGGCGTTCATTATCACAAATCAAGGGGCAGTCGTCACGACCTTTCCTAACTTTATAAGTTTGCCGCTATATTCCTGAAATTTTTGTGTTATCAGGTCAGTTGGAGGTTATAAGCCGTCTAGTTATACCTAAACATGCCAACCCCCTGCTTATCGTTAAAAAACTACGCATTTTCGCCAAAATACCTTGCATTTTCACCCTATTCACGGCATTGTTAACGGTTGGACGGACAAATCAATATTTACCTTAAGAGGGCAATTTCATGAGTAATTTGACAGTTGGCTTGGTAGGCTGGCGCGGTATGGTCGGCTCGGTATTAATACAGCGTATGGTTGAAGAGAATGATTTCGCAGGCATTACGCCTGTGTTTTTTTCGACCAGTAACGCCGGTGGCGACGCGCCCAAGATTGAGGGCGTGACCTACACTGAGACCAGTAGCAAACTCAAAGATGCGAATGATATTGCCGCCCTTGCTGAATGTGACGTAGTGATTACCTGCCAAGGTGGCGACTATACTTCTGCAGTCCATCAGCCGCTACGCGATAGTGGTTGGACAGGCTATTGGGTCGATGCCGCTAGCACGCTACGTATGGAAGACGACAGCATTATCGTCCTTGACCCGGTCAACCGCAAGGTCATCGATGCAGCACTAGCCAACGGTAAAAAAGACTTTATCGGCGGCAACTGCACCGTTTCGCTTATGCTAATGGCTATCGGCGAGTTGTTTAACCGCGGTTGGATTGAGTGGGTTTCTGCCATGACGTATCAGGCTGCCAGTGGCTCTGGTGCCAAAAACATGCGCGAACTTATCGAAGGTATGGGCGTGTTGCGTGATGCGGTCAAAGACGAATTGGCCGATCCTGCCAGCGCTATCCTAGATATCGATAGAAAAATCGCAGAGACGCAACGCAGCAGCGATTTCCCACAGCAGCATTTCGGGGTGCCATTAGCGGGTAGCTTAATCCCTTACATCGACTCGCAGCTAGACAATATGCAGTCGCGTGAAGAATGGAAAGGCGGTGTTGAGACCAATAAAATCCTAGGCAATTCAGGCGATACTACTGTGCCTATCGATGGTTTATGTGTGCGTATCGGCGCTATGCGCTGTCATGCTCAAGGCTTGACTATCAAGCTGACCAAGGATATTCCTCTTGAGGAAATCGAAGACGCGCTACGCAACAGTGGCAATGAGTGGTTAGACTTGGTTGAAGATAATAAAGAAGCCGCTATGAATCGCTTAACGCCTGTAGCTGTGACTGGTACTTTAAAAGTCGCACTAGGTCGTCTCCGAAAGTTGAATATGGGTGGCGAATATTTAGGCGCGTTTACTGTAGGCGACCAGTTACTTTGGGGTGCTGCTGAGCCGTTACGTCGTATGCTAACCATTATCCGTGAGCAAGATGCTAAATAAGCTAGGTTAATTCTCAGACTGTTTAATGGATCTAAGACTCTAGCTGTCTTATTAAAGAAAAAACCACTATCTATTCGGTAGTGGTTTTTTTATGCCCATAATTTACGAGTACTAATTACCTCATCTAACGAGTTATTCTAGCTTTTAAATTAAATAACTGGTCCGCATTGCCATTGCAAAATGCCCAAGACTGGAAAAGATTCCAGCCCCAAAGGACTAGCAGCAGTATTAACACCCCTGCACTCACCATCATCTGTGGCAAAAATAGCGTCACAATGACATAGAAGCTATAAACCATCATATATAACGCCCCTAGGGCAATAAAAAATATCATGATTTCAGCTAACATATTCAAGCCACTGCGCTCTAGATGCTGCTTGGCGCTAACCTTAAGTGATAAGGGTATAGCCAATACTCCCCACAGCCAAGCCGATGGAATAAAAGCTAATACTTCATGACTAGGCAATAACCAACCCATCAAGGTGAGCAGCACCATGACCGTGATCATTAACCTGATATGCCATGTCCCTAAAACACTATAGATATCTACGGTCTTATAAGCTAACAAGGTGGCCATACCTAGACCTAATACATGCTTTAGTACGAATAAAGCTATTTGACTTAGGCTCGGGATAGGCTGTAAATCATCGATGACCCCAGTTATGCTATTAGCCTGAGACCCGATAAGCATACTTTCTGGCAGTAGCACAACCAGAAGCCACAGTCCCCCCACCCATGCTGCATAACGAGCTAGCTTTTGCTTGCGCTCAAAAAACCTTGGGATATCCGCAAACAATGTCAGTTGCCATTGCCAAAATATCAGGGCAAAACCAAGAATGAGGGTTAATACTAAAGTATCTAGCGCAATAGTTTGCCACAGCCCTAGCGTGTCTTTAAATATCGCAGAGATGCTAATGACCAGTACCAATGCTACGACAATTATGCCAACAAATAACCCTAAGGAAGGTCGGATAAAGCCTTTTGACGACCAGTCATATAATTGCTGCAGCTTTACAGAGCCATGCCAATAGCGATCAACATCACTGCGCATAGCCTCTGACGGCTTGGCAGTATTTAGAGCTTCATCATTGCTATTAATATGGGCTATATCCGTCTGCTCCGCTGCATACTTAGCAAGTATGGCGTCAATAGCCTGCAGTTGCTCCGTAATAGGGTACAAATTATAAGCAAACTTAAACGCCCAAATAAACTGCCAGCGCCACGTCCATAATTGCCGCCGGCTAGGTTTCGCAGGCTGCAAAGTAGCAAGGGCTATTACGTCAGTAGTTGTAGGGTTAGTAATGACTATCGTCGGCTTAGGACTGTGGGGGTCCAAAAACCAGCGGTTAAAGAGGTGCGGATAACGCTGCTGTACATAGCGTTGAAAGCTGGCTATATCCGTAATTTTCAGCGAATTCTTCAGAGCTATTTGCGGCTCATAACGCTCTAGCAGGCGAGGCAAATAACACCAAGGAAATTGATAACAATCCGGTGCTTTTAGCCTATATTTCCAATAGAAAACTTGATAAGCAAATTCGAAAGCGTCCACATGCAACTCTGCTTGCTTATAGAACCAAAGCAGTAGCGTTTGCGAAAGATACGCTTGGGCGTGGCTGTCAAAACCCTGACTATAATCAAAATCGTCTTCCAGACGCTGCAACAGGCTGTCATTAATTAAACTGATGCGCCAATTATTCTCCCAACCGGCTAAGATGCTTGCAGTCTCTATATTTTGGTTGCGTCGTTGTAAAAACACTGCCCGATTATGCGACTCGTAATCGTCTATTAACCAGTACAAGTCATACCAATTATCAGAGAATGTGGCGCCCGTTTGAATTTGGCTTGCCTGCTGTCGCCAGTTTAAAGTCTGCACACAATATTCAAAACTTAGCGGATAGTTGGTGGCATGTTCGAAATGCCAAGCCAACAAGCTCTCTTCAAATGCGAACGCTTCATCTAACGACAGTTGATGCCGCTGAGCAAACTGCTGTTGTAAGGTCTGATATAAACTCTGGTCAGCATCGGGCAAAGCCACACTCTGCTGCCAAGCATGTTGCCAGACCTCTAATTGGTTTAAAGGCTCATAGACGGCGTTAAACGGTTCTGTATTAGACGCTAACGCAACTGGCGTATCAGTCTTTGAAATATCAGAAGTATGACCGATAGCCTCATTTAGACCACTATCAAAACTACTATTAAGACTAGCATCATCAGCCGCAAAAAACTCATCTGCCTCTAGGGTATCAACGAACCCCTCTGCGCCTTCTGGATCTTTTAAGTCCTCTGCATAAAACACTCGCTCCACCAAAGCTTGCTCATAAGCTTCCCGCAATACTAGAAACCCTGCTGGGTTTTTATCGGGTTTATTCTCCGCTAACAAAGCCGCGTAGGCTTGCTTAATAACTTTAGCATCACTGGTCGGCGCTATCGCCAAAATTTGCCAACACGTTGCCTTCATTGACTCAAATATCCTTAATTGGCTGTCAGGGAATGCCCTAGTCTTGATTCAGAATTCTAATAGACTTGAGTAAAATATAAGCCATTGCGGTCCAAAATAGCGTGAGCGCTGCCCCCATCCATCCCAAATCAAGCTTGGGTAAGAGATCGCTATTAAACAACATCACAATCATAAAAAATAGCGGGATTAATAGGATTAATAGCGCCCCAGTGAACCAATTAGCTATCGGCTCCACCCAACTAAAAGGCTCTAGTCTAGCTAAATTGACCAATAACATGGGTATTAGTGCAAATATCCAACTGACTGGCTCAGCCGTATTTATTTCGCGGGCTACTGTGTCGCCATTCGCGCTGATTAACATGAGCAGAGGATAAATCACAGTAAAGGACAGCATAGCGAGCGCCCAATACCAGATAACTTGAATGACTAACAAATTGTCATGGCGTGTATTGAGTGCCAACAAAAAGCTAAATCCCGCTAAATTAGCCACATAATAGCTCAGCTCATGCGGTATGCCGACCTGCGTTCTAGATGCAGACTCCATCCATAGCGCAGTGAATAACAACCACATGGCAGCACTACCTAGCAGCCAAGTCAAATTACCCACATGATAGCGGTCTTCATTGATAAAGCGATAAGGGCGCGCATAAAGCATCAGTAATAGCTGCCAGACTGATAGCGCCATGACCAGTACTGATGCCACTCCTACCATTTCATATAAATAGGTCACCCACGGTAGCGGCGAATGAAAGATGCCTTTATCAATACCCCACAGCACTGCAACAAACAGCGCCCCCACTGCTGCTACTTTAAAGAAATCTTCCTTACGGACGAACCGCCCCATCACCCATTGGCGCAGCGTCAACAAGGGGGCATAATTTTGCCAATAGTGGGCGGGATTGCGGTACTGCATGGGGCTATCCGCATTGAATGGCGGATTGGATATAAGAGCAGCTTGGGTGAGCTTTGCCATTAACCGAGTTATATCGCTATCTGCCCCACCATAGCTGTGGATAAACCCTTGATCGACTATGGCTAATTCTTCTTGCAAGGCTTCCAGTTGGTTGAATAATGCTAAGGCAGGGGCTGGTACAAAAAATTTGCGGAAGAACTGCCAGCGGCTCATAGCGAGCTTTGGTGATAGGTCTAAGGCTTGACCCTGCGCATTAACTGGCAATAAATCGCTAGGGTATAAATACTGCGCAACCAGTGGATAATGCTCAGATAAATACTGTCTAAAACCTGTATGGCTAGCAAAATTTAGCACTTGCTGATAGCCACTGTCTAACGGGCGCAGTTGGTACCAAGGATAGCCTTCATCATCCCAACTTAATAAGCGCTGCTCCCAGTCAAAGTAGGCCTTACTAGCGACATAACTGTCCGGATAATACAGTGGCTGCTCGCTCAACCAGACCAGTAAGCTTTCTTCAAAATCATATTGCTCGTCTAACGGCAGCTGCTGAATAGCTTGGAACTGGGTTTGTAATAAGATTAAGAGTTGTGAATCTGCATTATTCTTTTCAGCATTATCAACTTGCTGTTGCCATTGCTGCTGCCAGTTTAAAGGTTTCTGTATATTGGTATCTTGCGGCACGATAAGCTCGTAGCGAGAAACTACTGGTTGGTCAATATCATCTACATTGTCATCATAATTATTGTCATCGTCGTTACTTTGGGTACTTGCGTTATTTTCGCTAGCTAGGTCATGACCGTTAGCACAGTCATTGTTAGCACCGTCATTGTTAGGATAGTCATCATTAACATAGCTACTGGTATCAGAGCCCTCTTCGCTATGGTCATCCCCATAAGCATTTATAGCTTCATTTATATTATCGTCGACCTCATCCTTTAACGCTGCGCTGTCATTACTGGTCACTTCAATATTGCTGGCAATAGCGTCTTCTTTTTCTACGTCAATAATGTTTTCAACATCAGTAGTGTTTGCAAGATTAACAATGTCTTCGACTTCATTGTTACCACTAAGCTCAGCATTAGACTCAGTATCATCTTTCCAGTCATTATCATCGGTATCTATAAAATCAGAATAATATAGCCGCACCGCCAAAGCTTGCTCATAGGCCTCCCGCAATTTTCGAAAGCCTTCAGGATGCTTGTCCGGTTTATTATGTTTTAGCTGAGTAGCATATGCGCGTTTAATCGCCCGTTCATCATCCGTAGGCGCTATCTCTAGTACTTGCCAGCAATCTACTTGCATCCTTTTGGCATCCTTAACCCACTAAGTTAATAAGCAATCATAACTTCATTGCGGCGCAAAAATGGTAACGTCCACGGTGGATTATAGCGGGCCAGTTCAGGAGTAGCGATTGGGGTTAATTTTTTAGTCAGCATCCACTGCTGCAGCTCAGCGGTCTTTTCCGCTACCTTTTTCTCACCCGCTAAGCCCGAAAACTTAATGACCGCATAGCGCACTTCGGGGATTTCTATAAGGGTAATCGCAGTATTGTTCGGCTTAGGAATAGTCGCCATAGTGTAGTTCTCTGGCATCACAAAAGAGACCTGCCAGTTGCCCTCACTTTTTTGCATGCTAACCGGTGCAGTCATACTAATTTTTGCACTTGTATCATTAGCCTTATCGTCGCTTCTATCATCACCTACCCCGTCGCTAGGCTTCATAATGACAGGCGCGGTCATACTAATCTTGGCGCTATTTTTGGCGTCTTCCGTACTAGAAACACTGTTATTACCAAAGATATAGTTCGCCAGTATTTTAAAGCCCTTACGGCTAGCAGCCTCGTAATCACCGCTCACTGTGGTTTGCGCAATAATCTTGGGGGCATAGTTACGCAATTCGAAGTCGTCTAATTGCTCTAATAGGGTATAGCTCGGTTCGGGGGTGGCCATAGCAGCTCCTGAAGTTAATAGTAGAGAGCCTGTCAGCAATAGGGTAAGCGCATACTTAGGGCGTCTTGTTTTTAGGGTAGGCAGTAAGCGCATCAGCGGAACTCTCTAAAGCAAGGGGATAAAGGGGAGTTAAATAAGAAAAACTCAATTAATAATAAATTAAATAAGACTCTAGCTACTTTAAGAGGTTATCCCAGCTGCTACAACGGTTTTTGCGTGGCTTATTGTCTATATAGGTTAATAGACACGCTGCAAAATAAAATAAGACAAGGTATAGCAGGCACAATAAACCGCTCAGCCTTTGCTCTCCCTAACTACCGGCGACAATGGTATAATTAGCCTGATTTTATTTTCAGTTTAAGATACTTTTATGCAATTTACGCTTCATAAAACTGCCACTGGGCAAACTCGCGCGCGCCGCGGTACCGTTCATTTAAATCATGGCGATGTGCAAACACCGGCTTTTATGCCTGTGGGTACTTATGGCACTGTCAAAGGGATGTTGCCACGCGATATTAAAGACATTGGCGCCGATATTATTCTCGGTAACACATTCCATCTTTGGTTGCGTCCGGGCACTGAAGTCATTGATCGCTTCGGTGGTCTGCATCAGTTTATGAATTGGGACAAGCCTATCTTGACCGACTCGGGTGGCTTTCAGGTATTCAGCTTAGGGGCTATGCGCAAAATTACTGAAGAAGGCGTCAACTTTAAGTCGCCTATCGATGGCGCTAAAGTATTTTTGTCTCCGGAAAAGTCGATGCAGATTCAGTATAGCTTGAACTCTGATATCGTCATGCAGTTTGATGAATGTACGCCCTACCCAGCCACTCATGATGAAGCCAAAACTTCGCTTGAGTTATCATTACGTTGGGGGCAGCGCTGTATCGATGAGCATCAAAGATTAGAGAGCAAGAATGCTCTTTTTGGTATCATCCAAGGCAGTATGTATAGCGATTTGCGCCAGCAGTCGTTAGAAGGGTTGCTAAAGATTGATTTCGACGGTTATGCCATCGGTGGTCTGTCTGTTGGTGAGCCTAAAGAAGAAATGATCGAAGTCTTGAACTACCTACCTGATGATATGCCTGCGGATAAGCCGCGCTATCTTATGGGTGTGGGCAAGCCGGAAGATATCGTTGAAGCGGTTCGCCGTGGGGTCGATATGTTTGACTGTGTGATGCCCACGCGTAATGCGCGCAATGGTCATTACTTCGTGACCGGTGATACAGAAAACCAAGGGGTGGTGCGTATTCGCAACAGCCAATACCGTACCGATGAGCAGCCGCTAGACCCTGAGTGCGATTGCTACGCTTGCCAGAACTTTAGCCGCGCATATATCTACCATTTGCACAAATGTAAAGAGATGTTGGGCGCACAATTGGGCACGATTCATAACCTACGCTATTATCAACGTTTGATGGCGGGTATTCGTGAGGCTATCGAGCAAGACCGTTTTGATGAGTTTGTCACTGAGTTTTATAGCAAGCGCGGGCAAGCCGTCCCGGAGTTAACGTTACTTTAGAGTATGACTTGCCTTAGCAAAATACTGCACTAGGTAGGATGGACTATTCCGTAACTTATGTAATCCCTACTAAATTTCTCCCATAAAAAAAGCATCCTATCGGATGCTTTTTTTGTGTCACTTTATTCAACTTCTTGAGGAGCTATTAACCCATCAAAGTCGCAATAAAAACGGCAATAATAGCAATTGGAGCTATAAATTTAACTACGATTTGCCAAACTTGCCAAGTACCACCAGATAGATTCAATTCACGCTGAATAGCGGTTTGGTCCATTTTCCAACCAAAGAAGATAATACCGGCAAGACCTGTTAGTGGTAATAGGAACTTACTAGTGACCTTATCTAGCGCATCAAAGATACCGTTGCCCATGATGGTGAAATCCGCCCATAGGTTGAACGATAATAGTGCAGCGATACCCAATAACCAAATCACAATACTGGCCGAAATAGTCGACATGGTACGACTCATCGACGTACGCTCTTCTAAAAATTCTACTGTAGGCTCTAGTAACGAGATTGACGAGGTCAAAGCAGCAAAAGTAATGAGTAAGAAGAATAAAGTACCAATGATAGTACCTGCAGTCATGCTACCAAAAGCAATGGGTAGACTGACGAAGATAAGACCAGGACCTGAAGAAGGATCAAGACCATGGCTAAAGATAATTGGGAAAATAGCCAAACCAGCGGCTAGAGCAATAACGGTATCTAAGATAACGACCGTACGAGCGGTCTTCAGCAAATTCACTTCACGACCAAGATATGAGCCGTAAGCAATCATGATGCCCATACCAATAGATAAGGTAAAGAACGCATGACCTAGAGCCGCCAACATCACTGAGCCGGTCAATTTGCTAAGGTCTGGCGTGAATAGATAAGCTACTGCTTCACCGAAGCCACCATTAACGACGTTGTAGCCTACGATGATGAATAAGATAAGACCAAGTAACGGCATTAAAATCTTAGCCGCCATTTCGATACCACGGGTCACACCAATACCAACGATTAGCGCCGTTAGTGCCATAAAGACAGTATGCCAAATGGTCAAGGTGCCAGCAGAAGCTAACATAGCATCAAAAGTCGCGCCTACTGAGTCGCTGTTTTGACCAATAAAACTACCACTACCAATTTTGGTAATGTAGTTTAGCGCCCAACCACCGATGACACTGTAGAACGATAGTATTAAGAAACCACCAAGAATACCTGTGGCACCAACGATACCCCAAGTGCGTGATTTACCTTCGCTAGCGGCGACATCAGTAAAGGTGTTTACTGGGTTTTTCTGGCCGCGACGACCGATTAGCCATTCGGCAACCAGGACGGGAAAACCAACCAACGCAATACAGAATAGATAGGCGATAACGAAAGCTGACCCACCACTCTCACCGACCATGTACGGAAATTTCCAAATATTACCAAGGCCAACTGCTGAACCAACTGCCGCTAGTACGAAGCCAAAACTAGAGCTCCACTGGGCATGATCCTGTTTTTGTGTACTCATAACTGCGTTATCCTTATTCTTAGTACGGCTACGCTGATCTCATTCTACGTAACATCCTGTAAGATTTGTTTACCTCTTATAACCGCTAAGTGTCAGCTAACTGATAGCAAAAGTCAAGTAAGCACAATTAAAAAAAGCCATAACGTATCGTTATGGCTTAATAGCAAAATAAGTTTAATTAGGAATAACAGTAAACAAATTTCACGTTAATAGGACTTAAATCTGCTATAAATAATTAATAAAGTTGAATTTTAAAACCTCTAACATTGAGGCTTTGTCGTCACCTCTTAACCCTATTAGCTGGTTAAAGGCAGTCATTAGGATTTAACGGACTACCCCACGTTTGCTATTTTTTAGCGAGTTAATTAATAACGCCACTTTGGGCTCTTTCGGCAACATTTCCTCTTCGAGGATGACTAAGGCTTGCTTAGTGGTGAGGCCGATTCTAAAGATAGTCCGGTAAGCTTGGCGCAAGACATTAATGGTTTCTTTACTCCAACCTTTACGGCGCATACCCTCAATATTTAACCCATGGGCACTAGCTGGGTTGCCGGATACCATAGTAAAGGCTGCGACATCTTTTAAGATTAAGCTAGCGCCACCGATAAGACTGTAGTCATCGATACAGCAAAACTGATGAATCCCTGAGTTGCCACCGATGATGGTATGACTGCCAATGTGTACGTGACCGGCCACACCAACATTATTAGCAATGACATTGTGATCGCCTACCACACAGTCGTGAGCAACATGCGTATTCACCATAAAGAGATTGTGGCTGCCTATCTTAGTCAAAGCTTTATCTTGGATGGTCCCGCGATGAAAACTACACGCCTCACGAATCACATTATGGTCGCCAATTTCTAACCACGTGGTCTCGCCTGCATATTTTAGGTCTTGGCAATCTTCGCCGATACTAGCAAACTGATAAATTTGGTTATGCTCACCTATACGGGTGTTTCTCGTCACGACCACATGACGATGTAAAGTCGTATGAGCCCCAATCGTTACTGCCTCCCCGATAATACAATAAGGACCAATCACAGCCGTCTCATGAATGGTCGCATCAGGCGCTATGATGGCGGTAGGATGGATTTGACTCATAAAATATGCCTTTGGCTAATTATCTAAAAAATAGGGGAAATACTACAAAATTTAAGTATCACAAATACGGCTAAGCCGCTGACGCCATAATATATTGGCCTGCTGAATATGGCAGGTTCTCGTGCGCAAGCGCTGCATAGCTTGATGAATAATATTAATTTTACCCATAGTAATAGGCATAATAACACGCTATGGCGATGCTATTGTTTTACAATCGCTAACGAAAACAGTAGCTCACGTTATCAAAGGTCATAGCAAAGCTCGCGATGAACACGAGCACTGCAGCTAACCAAAAGTTATAGACCGTAATTGCCGTCGATCACAATTACTTATTCGAAGTAAATCAAGCAGTCGCCCTAATATTTGACTGCTCAACAGACTCTAAAGTTATAGCTTTAATAAGGCTTTTTCTTGGCGGGCAATCATGACTTGCGCACTGGCGGCTAAGGTGTCGCCCACATGTACGGTACAATCAAACTTATAGATACCACGCTTTTGCATCAATAGATTGGCGCGCAAAATCAGCTGATCGCCAGGGATCACTTGACGCTTAAAGCGCACTTTATCGACCCCAGCGAATAGATAAAGATAACCATCTTCCGCTGTCATACCTTCACTAATAAAGCCCAGGATACCGGATATCTGTGCCATAGCTTCGACCATCAGTACCCCTGGCATAATCGGCTCATCAGGGAAATGGCCATTAAAGTAAGGTTCATTAATGGTAATGTTTTTCAGCCCTTCAATACACTTAAAAGGCTCACAAGCCGTGACGCGATCCACCAGCATAAAAGGATAACGGTGCGGCAAATAATTCTTGATAGCATCGTAGTTCATAGGCATGGTAGGTAGCGACTTTTCACCAACCGTTGGGGTGGGTTCGAGCTGAGAGGACATCTCTATTCTTCCTTGATTACAGGCCCTATCAATGGGCCGTTTTTGGTTTCATTATTGGAACATAATGGTAGTGTCAGTTAGATTATAAATAGCAGGGGCTTAACAACAGCCGTTGGTCTTAAAAGAACGCTTGATTGGCTGTAGCTCCATTCACCACGATAGCTGAATTAAAAATACTAGCGATATTGGCACTCATGAAAATACCACGAGGTCATGATAACCAGCTATAAAACCACTATTATAAAGTATAAAACGGACTACAAACTAAGGTTTTACTTAAGCTAATCGATTTGGCGAAAACGTACCGCTGCACGGCGCCACTTAGGCGTAGGCATAGCCACGGTACCTGAAGAATACGAGCCCGGCTGCAGCAGCGACTTCGTCACCATAGTCATGGCGGTCAAAGTCACATCATCTGTGATTGTAAGGTGACCAATAATACCCACCGCTCCACCAATGATACAGCGTTTACCTATGCTAGTACTGCCAGCAATGCCCGTATTGGCCGCGATTGCCGTACCTGCACCGATAGTCACATTATGTCCAATCTGTACTAGATTATCGATAATGACGTTATCCCCAATCACCGTATCCTCAACGGCACCGCGATCGATACAAGTCTGGCTACCAATACGCACATCATTGCCAATAATGACTCGACCCAATTGCGCAATATGCTCCCAGCCTGAGGTAGCGGGGTCTGCTGTAGGCGCAAAGCCAAACCCTGCCATCCCGATACTGGCCTGCGCATGCACGCGTACCCGATCTCCCAGATGACACTCGTGACCGATGATAACCTGCGGAAACAGCACACACTCCTGCCCTAGCATGACCTTACTGCCTAGGTGAATTTGTGCTATTAGCTTAGTACCCACACCTATGCGGCAGCCTGACTCGATAACGCAAAAAGGGCCGACAACCACCCCAGCAGCGATATAGACATCTGTGCCAATAACGGCGGTGGGATGAATAGAGGCTTGCGGATGAATACCGACCTCGGCAGGCTCTGAATTAGCAGCGGATTGAGCCACTAACTCCTTCCCAAAGTCTGGCTCAAACAACTGACTGCAACTGGCATAGGCTAAATAAGGCGCAGCAACGACTACCCCTAACGTGGTCTCGGGTACGTTGTCGCTGTTGGCTTTATCTATTAAGACGACCCCTGCTTGGGTCGTGGTTAAGGCTGCGCTATAGCGAGGATTTGCCAAAAAACTAAGTTGGTCAGGACCTGCTTTATCTAACGGATTGACCCCAACCAACCTAGTCTGTAATTGCTCAGCGCTAAACTCCGCTTTATTTAGCACGGCTTGGCGGGTCTCTATCCGGTCTATCAGCTGAGCAATCGTGACCATGCTTTTGGACTTCCTAGGTTGGATACCGCTTGATGCTTATTTATTAGCACTTAGTTTTTAGTACTTAATTATTGATACTGATTTATTAGTACTTAATTATTGGTACTTATTTGGCTAGCTTGCCATAGCCTCGCAAGGATACGGCAAGCTAAGAGGGTTATAGCCCATCTATAAAAGATGCTACCACGACTCTAGAACGTGCTACCAATCTGGAACTGGACTTTTTCAGTCTCATCGCCTTCTTTATCCCCGATAGGTTGGGCATAACTGATTGAGATAGGACCAATTGGCGTATACCAAGTAATACCGGCACCCACGCTATAACGCATTTCTTTATCTTGGGTTAATAAAGGTACTTTAGTATCTACGCCCGCTTCCGTAACAAAGGTTCTGTCTTCTCTATTGGTTGTATCAAAGACTTGACCCCCTTCTGCGAATAGCACAGGGCGCACTTGATCCGCCCAATCACCTTTAAATGGCATGGGTAAAATTAGCTCAGCCCCGAAGTTAACCAAGGCATTACCGCCAATCTCTTCGTCTTTATAACGTAAATCATCGTTGATAGCATCAATATAACTTTGCGATTTAGGCCCTAAGCTCGAGGCTTCATAACCACGGACTGACCCATAACCACCAGCATAGAAATTCTCGTAGAATGGCAGGTCGTTACCGTAGCCCAATTTCGCATAACCGCGCGCTACTAAGTCTTTATATAAAGGATAGTAAGCGTTGCCGCGATAGACGACTTTTTGATAGTTTTGATCACCAAAACCGATGGTGGCATCGACCGCATGGCTCATACCTTCCGTTGGGAAAACCGGACGGTCTAGCGTACTATAGTCCCAACCTAACAATAAGTTATAAGTGGTATAGTCGTTTTTGAAGCTCGTACGACCGGCATCATCGCCAGTGAACTGCTCGACCGTACCACCATCATCGATAAGTTGCTGTACGTTGGACACGCCTAAGAAACGACCGCCACGCACTTTGGTATTATCAATATTTAAACCGGCACTAACGCGCTTGGTCTCATCGACTGGATAGCTATAGTTGAGCGTGCCACCATAAGAGTCGGTCACGTACTTACTAACGTTGCGATCGTCATATTTGGTGTTGCGGTAATAAGCGCTCACGCCTTGCGAGACACCGTTTTCAGTAAAGTACGGGTCGGTATATCCTAAGCTATACGAGTCACGGGTCTCAGAGCGTGATAAAGCCGCTTTAACCCGGTTACCCGTACCCATAAAGTTATTCTGGGTCAAATCGACTTGGAAAGTCACACCACCACTTTGCGAGTAACCCGCGGCGATCGTTGAGCTACCAGAAGGCTGCTCGACTACCGTGTAGTTGACGTCTACTTGATCAAGCTGGCCAGGGACTGGTTTCACATCAACGCTAACGTTTTTAAAGAAACCAGTACGTAGTAAACGAGTGCGCGATAATTGGATTTTATCACTGGTCGCCAACGCGCCTTCTAACTGACGCATCTCGCGACGCAGTACCACGTCTTGGGTGCGCGTGTTGCCACTGAAGTTGATACGGCGCACATATATAGGACGCGATGGATCAATATAATAATCCACATTGACGACTTTATTGACTTCATCGATACGCGGTACCGGACGGATTTGGGCTAAATAATAGCCATCATTGCCGTAGTAGGTCTTGATGGCAGCCGTAGTTTTGTCCAATACTTCTTGCGAGTATTGATCATTTTGCTTGAAGGTAACCAATGGCGCTAATTCGGCGTTTTCATAATTTGGTTTGCCTAAGAAATTCACTTCACCGAATTTATATTGCTCGCCTTCCGTTAAGCTCACTTCGATAAAGACACTTTTCTTATCTTCGCTGATATTCAATACCGCATTATCGACAGCGAATTTTACAAAACCGGCGTTTTGATATAAGGCCTTAAGGTTTTCTAAACTGGCCGCTAGCTTCTCTTGCGCATAGCGGTCTGACTTAGACAGCGGGTTCCACGAGCTTTCTTTCACTGCGAAAACATCTCTGATATCTTCATCGCTAAAGTACTTATTACCGATAACATTGATATCGACTACTTTCGCCGCTTTGCCTTCAATAAAGCGAATGTCTAACTTGGCGCGGTTGCCCTCAAGCAGCGTCTGTTCGACTTCGATATCGCTGTTGTAGTAACCCTGCGAGATATATTGCTGCTGAATCTCATTGGCCACGCCTTGTAATGTGGCTTGCTTGAGCACATCGCCCACAGCCAGACCGGCATTTTTCAGACCTTCTTGTAGGCCCTCTTTCGGGATCAGTTTATTGCCTTCAAAATTGACTTCAGCAATGATAGGACGCTCAACCACATCAAATATCAGCTGGCCACCTTCCGTGCGCGCTTGGATATCGGCAAAGTTTTCGGTGGCATATAGAGATTTGATACTGGCGGCCAATACTGGCTGCGTCAAAGTATCGCCTACCGTAACGGGCAGCACAGGGTATAAGCTGTCAGGGGTCAAACGCTGTAGACCGGTGAAACTGATATCAGTCACGCTGATATCGGCAGCTTGGGCTGAAACGCTCAGCATCGCTACGATTAACGGTGTTGCTACCACATTCACTAATAAAGGCGTACGCATAAATACTGTCCGTATATGAAAAACTTGCTAAAGTTATAATAAAAAATAAGCGTTGTCTAGTGTGGTACTAAGTCGGCCGCATGAGGTATAAAGCATAACTTATGCTGATACCTGTTAAGCCCTTTGCTATTAAAAACTTGCCGCACTGAAAAACAGTGCTATTGAAAACTAGGCTATTAAAAACTTAGGCTACTAAAAAAACCTATTGTACTGAAAAACTGGGGTCACTATTCATAATTCTGCTAAATTAGAGTGCCAGACCCAATGCCAAACTGAAGACTGAACCAAATGCTAAAACAGCCGGCTAATATCGTTACCAATCGCTAATATCATAAAACCAGCCATTAATATCAAGCCGATATTCATACCCACAATTTGCATCTGTTCTGAGACCGGTTTTCCGCGAATCAGTTCGATAGCATAATACAAGATATGCCCACCATCTAATACCGGAATCGGCAATAAGTTCAACACAGCTAAACTTAAGCTAATTAAAGCGGCGGTGGATAATACCATCTCCCAGCTAATATCAAAACTTTGCTTAGCAACTTTGGCAATGGTGATAGGCCCTGATAGATTATCAATACCAATCTTGCCAGTAATCATTTTACCCATCGAAGCGACCGTCATCACCGCCAGTTGCTCGGTCTTTTGGAACGACTTCACTAACGCCATAGCCGGTGAATACTCAACTGTGGTCTTATACGCGTCAGGCACAGTAATCTCCGGCGCGACTACCATAGCGCCAATCTGCCCATACTGGTTGCCCATGGTATCTTTTTTGCCTTGCGGCATAATCTCTAAAGTTACTGGCTGCCCATCCCGTAGGACTGAGATCTTAAGCAACTGTTCAGGGCTGTCTTTAATAATCCGCGTCGCACTCACCCAGTCATTAATAGCTTGGCCATTAATAGCGGTAATACGGTCGCCAATGAACATGCCTTGGCGGCTGGCGGCTCCATCTGGCGTTAAGTCACCAATGATGGGGGCAATCTCAGGTTGCCAAGGGATCGCTCCTAAGCTGCTAATAGCATCCTTACCTTTATCTGCGCCTTGCATAAAGTCGCTGACGGGTAAGTTATAAGTTTGCGCAGTGGCAGCGGCTGCTTGATTATTAACGTTATCACTTTTATTAACGCTGTCGCTATAAGGCTGTACGCTGACCGCGATAGTCCCCGCTTCGCCCATGCGATTGGCTAAGCGATAGTTAATCTCTTCCCAAGTCTGCACCGCTTGCCCATCTACTGCAACGATTTTATCGCCTGCTGACATGGCTACTGCTGCCGCTGGCGTGTTCGGCAATACCGAGCCAATCCGCGTCGCCAACTGCTCAGATGGTGTCAAAAACAAGACCCAGAACAACCCGATGGCAATCAAGAAGTTCATAATAGGGCCCGCCGCTACAATGGCGATTTTCTTTAGCGGATGCTGCGTATTAAAAGCTAAGTGCTTTTCAGCGTCCGCCACCTCGCCTTCGCGCTCATCGAGCATCTTGACGTAGCCGCCTAAAGGTAGCAGAGACAAACGGTAATCGATGCCACTACGTTTACTGGTCCAGCCCGCAATTTTGGGACCAAAACCAATCGAATAGGTCAACACTTTCACGCCACATAAGCGTGCAACGATGTAATGTCCCCACTCATGTAGGGCAATTAACGGACCTAATACTGCGATAGCCGCTAGTACCGTAAGTGAAAATCCCATAATTACCTCAACCTGTTATGATGCCGTTTATGTGGGTATAACCTTTTAGCATACTAATTCTTTTCTGTAATCGCACTACTTTTAGCAGCGCTATTCAGCATTAGGGTTACAACAATAACGATGCTCTCAACTTAAGCTAACAGGGTTTGGATTTGCGCAGCAGCTACCTTACGGGCGATTTTATCAATAGCGATAACCTCATCAATATGGCCAGGCGTTTGCAAGGATTGCTGCGCCATATTGTCCAAAGTCCGCTCATTAATCAAGGCAATGTCCGTTAATTTAACTTGCTCGTCTATGAACGCCGCCACTGCTATCTCATTTGCTGCATTCAGTGCAATAGTCGCTAGCATGCCAGATTGCATAGCCTCACGGGCCAAGCGCAAACAAACAAACTTATCTAAATCAGGGCGCATAAACTCCAAGGCCGCCAAGTCAAATAAATCTAACGGCTGCACCGCGCTTTCTATACGCTTGGGATAAGCTAAGGCATGAGCGATAGGGGTCTTCATATCAGGACTGCCCAACTGAGCAAGCACACTACCATCGCTATACTCCACCATGGAGTGAATGATACTTTGTGGGTGCATGACCACTTCAATCTTGGACTCTGGCAAATCGAATAAATGCGCCGCTTCAATCAGCTCCAGCCCCTTATTCATCATGGTTGCAGAATCAATAGAGATTTTTTGTCCCATAGTCCAATTAGGGTGGTTCACTGCAGCAGCGACACTCGCCTTTTGCATATCCGCATACGATTGATGTAAAAAAGGCCCGCCTGAAGCCGTTAGCCACAGTTTACGTACCCCGTGCTCACGCTGATGAATTTGCGTATTGTCTTGCTGAATAACGGGCGGCAAGCACTGAAAAATAGCGTTGTGCTCAGAGTCAATCGGCAGCAAGGTGGCTTGATGGTCTTTGACGGCCTGCATCATTAGCGGGCCTGCCATCACCAAAGCTTCTTTATTGGCCAACAGAATACGTTTGCCTGCTTTGGCAGCAGCTAGCGTAGAAGGCAAACCTGCGGCACCAACGATAGCCGCCACTACCGTATCTACTTGCGAATCTTGCGCGATGTCTACGATACCGGCTTCGCCACCCACCACATCAATGTCGAGCTTGGCGGCTTGCAAACGCTGCGCAAAACTATCAACTTCAGCGCTAGGCACGGCGACTCGTTTTGGCTGAAAACTCTGACATAGGTCAAATAATTTATCTAAACGACTGTGCCCAGATAAAGCATAGACTTCATAATCCGCAGCGTGCGCCTTTAACAGCGCTAGCGTGCTGTCGCCAATCGAGCCGGTCGCTCCTAATACTGCAATGCGCTGCGTCATATTATTCTTGCCTGTTAGTACGAGATTTGATGAGATAAATATTAATACTATAAAAGAGCGCTAGGTTAAAAGGCCGCTAAGCTAAAATAGGCTAACTTAATAGCATAACTCAGCGTTTTTAAACTAAGACAAATAGACCCGTTTGCTGCAATATCCAAAACCCTAAAGCAAATATGGGCGTGGCCGCAAGCAGAGAGTCAATACGATCTAATATACCACCGTGCCCCGGTAAAATAGTGCCCGAGTCTTTGACATCAGCACGGCGTTTGAGCATGGACTCAAAGAGATCACCTAATACTGAGGACAGAATCGTGATGCCAGATAGCGCCATAAAGGCCACTAAGGTCACCCCTGTCAAATGCAGCTTAAAGAGACTAATCCCTAATACCACTATCAAGCCCGTGGCTAAACCGCCATACAGCCCTTCCATACTTTTATTGGGAGAGACATTCGGTGCCATCTTACGCTTGCCCAGCTTGCGCCCGACAAAATAAGCACCACTGTCTGCACACCAGACTAAAACAAACACATACATCAACCACCATGGCGAGAGTTGCCAGAGGTAGAACATGGCCGTGATGGCCCCAGTCAAAATGACTAATCCCATCAAGCCTAATTTTTTACCATACCAGTTGGTCTTAACAGGAAACTGAGTGACCCACGATAAGGCCATTAACCAAATAGCGACCGAAGCGGCCCACCACGCTACCCAAGTTACCTCAAACAATAAGGTGACTAAAGTAATGACTAAGACTATTGCGACGAACAACGGCGGATGCCGCCATCTTGGCATCAGCTTAGTCCACTCGTGTGCCGCAATCGTGACCCCTACGGCCAATAAAGGCACGAATAAAATGGGCGACTCACTAGCAAATAAGGCCACCCCTACTATTATTATGAGGATAATGGCGGTTTTGATTCGTTGCCACATTCGCGTTACCTTTATCAAAATATTACATATAGGGAGCGGTTGCGCTTAAGCCCAGTAGAGTGTCCGTCTTAACAGTGTCGACGGTGACTCTGTCTGGCTAGTTAAGCGGCGTACTCGCTGTCTCTGAACTTTTACTGATAGCGGGATCCGCTTCAATTTGCTCGCTAGTTTTGCCAAAGCGGCGTTGGCGCCGACTAAAGGCCGTTAGCATCTCTGCCAATTCTTCAGGTTTAAATTCTGGCCAAAGCGTGTCTGTAAAAAACAGCTCGGCATAGGCACTTTGCCACAATAAAAAGTTGGAAAAGCGGTATTCACCACCGGTACGGATCAGCATATCTACTGCCGGTACATCCGCAAGCTCTAAATGGCTAGCGAGTGTGGTCTCATTGACATCATCAACGGCTATTTTACCCTCAGCGACTTGCTGCGCCAAAGCTTTAGCCGCTTGCGCAATATCCCACTGGCCACCATAACTAATCGCAATAACCAAGGTCATCGCCGTATGATTGGCGGTTTTTGCTTCGGCATCCGCCATTAAAGCTTGTAAATTAGCATCGAGCTGACTGCGGTCGCCAATGAAACGCAAGCGAATATCGTATTTTTTCATCCTTGGCAACTGCTCATGAATCGTTGCCTCGAGCAAGCGCATCAATAACGCTACTTCTGCTGGCGGACGCTGCCAATTTTCACTAGAAAAAGCAAATACGGTAACGACCTGCACACCGACACTGCGACAGTACTCTACGATTGGATCTAACGCACTCTTGCCTGCCACATGGCCCTGGCCTTTCGCCATACCCAACGTCTTACCATAACGATTATTACCATCCATAATGATAGCAATATGCTGCGGCTTAACTTCTACATCTAATTCTTTAAGCATTTTAGAGCCATTATAATATTGATAAAACTAGGATTAATTTACAGTTAAGCCCCAGTATTGATAAAAATACTTTGTCGTATCTTTGCTAAATGTAAGCTTAAACGACGCCCCGTTTTTATCTCTTAGAGGATAGCTTTAGCAACACCACTGTGGCAAGAGAATAGCCAGTGCTTGCAACTTCCCCAATACAGTGCTCAATAAAAAACTAGTACTTAATAAAAACTGCCACTTAATAAAAAACTGGCACTCCAACAAATGAGCATTGCCGGAGTCCAGTTCTTCAATCACTCACTAAGGCTGTCATTGCCAAACTTAGCCATAGACCTATACGGCCATTAGTTCCGTTTCTTTTTTCTCAAGCTTGCTATCAATCAGACTGATATATTTATCGGTCATTTTTTGAATATCATCGCTAGCGCGGCGCTCGTCATCTTCTGAGATTTCTTTTTCTTTAGCCAAGTCTTTCACATCATTCATCATATCACGACGAACGTTGCGGATTGACACGCGGCTATTTTCAGCTTCAGAACGCGCAAGCTTTTGCATATCACGGCGTGTCTCTTCCGTTAGTGCTGGCATCGGTACGCGAATCACGTCAGCCGTCATTGGGTTTAAGCCCAAATCTGCTTCACGGATGGCCTTATCTACAGCTTGCACCATCGTGCGCTCAAACGGCTGCACCAACAAAGTGCGTGAGTCCTCAACGTTGACGCTAGCCACTTGGTTTAGCGGCGTGTCTGCACCATAGTAACTGACCATCACGCTCGCTAACATACCGGGATGAGCTCGGCCAGTACGCACTCGGCTAAAAGCGTTTTCTAACGCTTCAATGGTCTTTTGCATACGGGCATCGCCGTCTTGTTTAATTTCATTAATCATGGGATTGCTTCCTCAATGCTGCTTATAATAAATATACGTGATAAATACACGGTTAATCAGGATACTGTTAAGAATAACAGGGTTGACCTAGAAACGGGAATTAATGAAAGACACGTGTGCCTTCATTTTCACCCATTAACACATTCAATAAAGCGTTTGGCTTGTTCATATCGAAGACTTGTAGCGGCACATCGTGCTCACGGCATAGGGCGATAGCGGTTAAGTCCATAACGCCCAGCTTTTGTTCTAACACTTCATCAAAGGTTAAGCTGTCATATTTGTTGGCATCTTCATGTAAGCTCGGGTCTTTATCATAGACACCGTCGACTTTGGTCGCTTTGAGAATAATGCCCGCTTCGATTTCGATACCACGCAAACAAGCTGCGGTATCGGTCGTAAAGAATGGGTTGCCTGTGCCCGCTACGAAAATGCACACTTCGCCATTATTCAGGTAGCGAATCGCATTCCGGCTGCTATAACTCTCTGTCACTTCCCCAATTGGCAAGGCTGACATCAAGCGGGTTTTGACGTTGCGGCGCTCTAAAGCATCGCGCATGGCCAAGCCGTTCATAACTGTGGCTAACATGCCCATTTGATCGCCAGTCACCCGGCCGACCAAGCCTTCTTTTTGCAGTTGGCTGCCGCGATATAAGTTACCGCCACCGACGACGATACCCACTTGCACGCCCAGACCACATAGATGCGCGATGGACAGGCTCATCTTATCCAATACTGCTGTATCAATGCCCATATCTTTGCCGCCCGCCAGCGCTTCGCCAGACAGTTTTAGCAAAATTCGTGCATAGCGGGGATTTTTATTAGACATACGAATACCTTTAGAATGAGTAGATAGACAATAAGCTACCGACTAGCGAAAGAAATAAAAAATAAATAAGGATTAAATTGCGCTAATTGTAGCAAAATCTAACGTGTAAATGCACAGGGAAACGTCAACGGCCCATTCGCTACTTGGCAAAATAGTGTGCGGGCTTGGTTGACCTTCAAGTTTAGCCAGCAAAAGTAGCAAATAAATCGTATTCGCTCGCTTCATCAATCGTTACGGTTAAGAACTGACCTGGTTGGACACGCGCGTCAATCTCATCAACATAGACGTGGCCGTCGATTTCAGGCGCATCAGCGTAACTGCGGCAGATGGCAATGCCTTCTTCTATATCAATCTCATCGACTAAGACTTGCATAGTCGTGCCGACTCTATTTTGCAGTTTTTGTGCCGAAATCTCTTGCTGTAACGCCATAAAGCGGTCATAACGTTGCTGTTTAACCGCTTCAGGGACAGGGTTTGGCAAATCATTGGCCACCGCGCCTTCCACTTCCGAATAAGTAAAGCAGCCTACTCGGTCCAATTGCGCTTCTTTGAGCCATTCTAATAAATACTCAAAGTCTGCCTCGGTCTCACCCGGAAAGCCCACTACGAAAGTCGAGCGAATGACAATCTCAGGGCAAGTCTCACGCCATTTATGAATACGCGCTAAGGTATTCTCACTATGCGCAGGGCGTTTCATGGCTTTAAGCACGCTAGGACTGGCATGCTGTAATGGAATGTCCAAGTACGGCAATAATTTATTTTGTCCCATTAACTCAACCACTTTATCCACGTGCGGATACGGGTACACGTAATGTAAGCGCACCCAGATACCAAGTTGGTTTAAAGCTTGGCACATGTCATAGAACTTCGACTTGATGGGCATCCCATTCCAAAAGCTAGTTTTGTACTTAAGGTCTAGACCATAGGCTGAGGTATCTTGTGAAATCACCAGTAATTCTTTCACGCCGGCCCGTTTCAGTGCCATCGCTTCATTCATCACTTCGTCGATAGGACGCGAGACCAAATCACCGCGTAAGCTTGGGATGATGCAGAAAGTACAGCGATGGTTACAGCCTTCAGAAATTTTTAGATAGGCATAGTGACCGGGTGTGAGTTTAATACCCGCTTCATTAATAAGGTCGATTTTTGGATCATAAATAAGCTTGTCTTTTGCCGGCATGGGCATATGGTGTGAGACAGCTCTGATGACTTCATCGTAAGCATGAGCACCCGTTACCGAAAGGACAGCAGGATGCATGTTGCGAATCTTTTCAGCATCTTTACCCAAACAGCCGGTCACGATAACCTTACCGTTTTTGTCTAAAGCTTCCCCGATAGCATCCAACGACTCTTGCACTGCGGACTCAATAAAGCCGCAAGTATTCACGACGACTAAATCGGCACCGTCATAGTCGCCGGCGACCCGATACCCTTCTTTAGTCAGGGCGGTAATAATGCGCTCACTATCGACCAAAGCTTTAGGGCAACCTAGAGAGACAAAGCCTACTTTTGGCGCTAGCGTCTTCGTATTGTCTAAAGCACCTTCTTGAGCGCTGGCAGCACTTTGGCCAATGCTACGGTTTTGGTTATGATTGGCTTTATGATGGTAAGGTGCCGCTGGCTCATCAGCACTGTTTTTATTAGCGCTGTTGGCACTAGCACTGTTGAGACCGCTATAGATATTGTGTTGGCTGGCCTTCGGCATAGTACTGGCGGCTTGAGCTGGACGAGCTGCAGGATTGAATAGGGAGACGGCTGACTCGACTGTATGAGCCGCAGCAGCATGGGCAGATGGAGTAGTATCGGCGCTGGCATCCGTTGGCAGTGCAGTGACGGGTTGCGGCTTTACAGAAGATGAGGGCATGGCGGACCTTTTACGATAAGTTGGCTATAAATTGGCTGAGCGCATTGTACGTTTTTTTTGTCCAAATCACCAGTAATCCCCTTGTAGCGTCACCCTACTCTAGGGTTACCAGTATAAATAGCTATAGGGCCAAGTTAATGAAATTACAATGAATAAAATCAGCATGAGCCAAGGTGTCTTTGCCTGACTGTGTTATAACAGCGTGCGTTTTATTGATCAGCATCTAGTGGCAACAGTGATTAGGGATAATTAGAGGTAATTAAGGATGGTTAGGGATGCCTAACAGAAAAGACTTACTGACAGTAGCCAGCCGACTAATAGATTGACTAATAGCCCCCTATCCTACCGTTTATCTAAAAAACTAAACTCATTAATAATAACAACTCTATAGTGCATGCACCATAATGTTATATATTAAGCACTATAGTAGTGCAAATTTGGGCTATGTTAGTATTTTCCCCGCTATTAGTGGCTTTTTTACCGCTATTAATCCTGAATAATGCCCCATAACCGTTCCTATATTACGCCTGACCTAGTACTGATAACTTGGTACTGAACTTGCACCAGCTAAGACCATTAAGCTTAATTAAAGCATTTTACTGAGCGCATTGAGCTCATTTCATTTTTCATTAGGAGTCCGTCCTCTTATGGTGTCTCGTTCACCAAAGCCGCCACCTATTAATAAGCCCACCACTAACGCAGCCTCTCAAAACGATGAGGTCAATTTTGCCTTAATAAATAAGCATTTATTTACGGCTATTTTATGGACAGATGCTAGTGGTCATATTGAGTGGTCCAATACCCAAGCCGAGCAGTTATTTTCAGCCAGTCAAGCTCGCCTGCGCGGTCGCAGTGTGTTTGAGCTATTACGCCCTTATAGCAAGCATCCGCTGCCGACCCATAACTCGGCAGTTACTAGTCCAGCGAGCAACGATAACCTCCAGGCGCTTAACACTACTAATGGCCTTACTACTTTATCAACATCAACGGCAAGCTCACAACCCTTGCTCTCCCATCAGCAGCCGACTGATCCATTAACGGCACAGTTTCGCCATGCTTTGGTCTATCAGCAACCTTTTATGGATCATGATCAGCATATTTTTGGCCTCTCGCACAGCGTGTTAGTCGACTATAGCGTGACCCCTGTCGACCATGAGGGGCAAGATTACTTTTTGATTGAACTGTGGGAAAAAAACCGCCAAAGTCGCATCAGCCAAGAACAACGCCAACAAGAGCAGCATGCCATCGCTCGGCAAATGCTACGCGCCGTAGCTCACGAAGTGAAAAATCCACTGGCTGGTATTCGCGGAGCCGCTCAGCTGCTGAGCAAACAATTAGATAAGCTGTCGATTATTGATAGCAGTATTGACACCAAAATCAGTACTTATGCCGGTATTATCATCTCTGAGACCGATCGCCTAACCCATCTTATCGGGCAAATGCTCGGCTCTAACCGGTTGGCGAACTGGCAGAGTGTCAATATTCATGAGCCCTTAGAGCATGTACTGACCCTAACCCACAGTCAGCACCCCGCTATTATCATCGAGCGCGATTACGATTTATCACTGCCGGAGCTGACTGCGGATAAAGATCAACTCATTCAAGTGTTTTTAAACCTGATTAATAATGCTTGTGAAGCCATGCTCGAGCAAGAGCAGCCCGCCGACTATGTGCCTAAAATCATGCTACAAACTCGGGTCGCCTTCCAACATACCATCGGCAGTGTGCAACATAAGCAGGTGTTAAAAATTGATATTCATGATAATGGTGGCGGCATCGACCCTACTATGGTGGGACAAATTTTCTTACCGTTAGTAACCGGTCGCGCCAACGGTACCGGCTTAGGATTGGCGTTAGTGCAAGATATGATTAGTCGCCATAAAGGGTCGATTGATGTGGTCTCTAGCGCTGGTCATACTACTTTTACGGTGTATCTACCGTTTAGTCAGTAGCGCGCAGACAATAAAAACAGCTAAATTAACATTATAAAATTATTACTTACTTTTTATATTTTTTAAATTTTAATATCCGTCAGCTCGCCTGATACCAAGGAGCGCCTATGTCCCGCCCAGAGTTTAATCAAGCTGTAGACACAGCCCCAGACACTAGCGCAGCCCAAAGTACGCTATGGCTGATTGACGACGACCCAGCGTTGCGCCTCATCCTAGCCGATACTTTTAGTGATGCGCAGATGACGGTAGTCTCCTTTACCCAAGCGAAAGCAGCTTGGACGCGACTGAATGATGTGCTTCATAGTGGTGACCGCTCAGAGTTGCCCGACGTCATTTTGACGGATATTCGTATGCCGCTAATGGATGGTTTATCTTTTAGTGATTGGGTGCATAAAAACTTCCCTGAGTTGCCCATCATTATTATGACTGCCCATTCCGACTTACAATCTGCGGTAGACAGCTATCAAACGGGTGCTTTTGATTACCTTCCCAAGCCTTTTGATTTAGATGATGCCGTAGCGGTGGTGAAAAAGGCCATTAAACCTAGGACTGGCGTTAATGGTGCGGCCATTACAGGCACTCCTACTCTGTCTAGCGCTTCTATAGGCAATGTCGGCGGAAATAAGCCAAATGACCAGTCTAAAATAACAGCAAGCCTGCCTAACGATACGGCGGAGAAAGCTATTACCACCAATAAGGTCACGGTCTCCCCTAATGCTATCGGCTCCTCAGTACGCAGCAATACTCCGTCTTCACATCCCTCTAGCACGGCCATTACCTCGGTGGCGGCTAGACCACGCGCCAAAGCACCTACTAAGACGACCAACAGTCACAGCAGCTCTATCAGTCGTGCTCCTAGTCAAGCTACCCCTATGACCAATGGCGCTACTAGCGGCAACCCCAATGGTATCATCGGGCAATCTGTGGCCATGCAAACGGTCTTTCGCGCTATCGGTCGCTTGTCACATTCTCCTATTACCGTATTGATCACGGGCGAATCAGGAACCGGGAAAGAACTGGTCGCCAATGCTTTGCACCAACACTCCCCACGCCGCAACAACCCTTTTATCGCGCTAAATATGGCGGCAATCCCGCACGATTTGATCGAGTCCGAGCTGTTTGGCCATGAAAAAGGGGCTTTCACCGGTGCTGCTGCCATGCGCCAAGGTCGGTTTGAGCAGGCTAACGGCGGTACGCTATTTTTAGATGAAATTGGCGATATGCCTTTTAGTACGCAAACGCGATTGCTGCGTGTACTGGCCAATGGCGAGTTTTACCGCGTTGGTGGACAAAAACCTATCAAGGTAGACGTGCGTATTATCGCAGCGACCCATCAAAACTTAGAAAATTTGGTGAAATTGGGCAAATTTCGTGAAGATTTATTCTATCGCCTTAACGTGATTCGTTTGCCATTACCGCCCCTACGCCAACGCCGCGAAGATATTCCCGATTTGGTCAACCACTTTATGTACAGAGCGGCACAGGAGATGGATACGGAGCAAAAATATATTGCTCCTGAGGCCTTAGCTATCATGCAAGCCTTTGATTGGTCAGGAAATGTGCGCCAAATAGAAAACGTCTGCCGCTGGCTGACCGTTATGGCTACCGGCGATACGGTACTAGCAGAAGACCTGCCACCTGAATTGCTTGAGTTCGTTGCCAAGCTTAATCACAGCTCACAACAAGGCTCTGGTCACTCTGTTAACCCGCTAGCAGATCAGCATCGCGCGGATAACTACGAGCAAGGCGGTTATATCGCGGAGAGTACTCAACCTAGTGCTCATAGCTCTAATAGCCTTAATAACGCTGATAACAAAAACCCTTACTTAACTTCGCAGTCTACTGATACGGCTTATGCCAACAGTCAGGGAGCCCATTCAAATAATACTCATGCTATAGCCTCTACCTATACTTTCGGTAGCACTATAGGCGAGCCGACTTGGCAGCAAGCGCTTGAGCAATGGGCACACCACGCCTTAGCTAATGGCGAAACTGAAATCCTGCAAGCGGCCGCCCCTGAGTTTGAGCGCATACTGTTAAAAGTAGCTCTAGCCCATACTAAAGGCCGTAAAGGCGATGCGGCGATGCTACTAGGCTGGGGCCGCAATACTTTGACGCGTAAGCTCAAGCAGTTAAATATAGACTAGCCGCTAAATGTCTGCAGGCTAGCGTGTTGGCTAGTCATTTATGCTACGATTAGCTTCATTAAGCTCAACAAACTCATTGAGCTAAAAACAGTAAAGCGGTAGAGATTAGCTCTTTATCGTTTTAGCCAGTGGCTAAAGTTGGGAGAGACCCTATGGCAGACTTTGATTCACAAGATATCGCCCTGCTGATTGCGGCAGTGCAACACTACAAACAATACTCACAGCGCCAACGACAACAGCGAGCACAAGAAGGCTGGGATACTACCGAGCAATGGGCACGGATAAGAAGTTTAGACAGCATCGAAGAGACCCTATTTGAGTGGTTAGAGCATAGTAGTGACCCTGCTAGCGCCAAGAAATTGCTTTAATTTAAAAAAAATTAGAAAAACTTTAAAAAAAGACTTGCCAAGAGTTTTAAACTCTATATAATAGCCAACCACTGAGACGCACTAACTCAGTTAGAGAAATCAAGAATCGGGGCTGTGGCGGAATTGGTAGACGCACCAGATTTAGGTTCTGGCGCCGCAAGGTGTGAGAGTTCGAGTCTCTCCAGCCCCACCATCTTGAGTTAATATTCTTTAACTTAGATTACCAAATAAGTAACTCTCAACCGAATTCAAAGAACCCGCTTATTAGCGGGTTTTTTATTGTCTGCGATTTAAGGTTGGCTGTTAGCCACTATTAGACTTGTACCCCGTTAAATTTACACATTAAAAAAGCCACCTATTTTGGTGGCTTCTTATTTTGCAAGTTGCTTTGAGCCATGACATTCACACTTATGCTATCTACACTATAGCATTAGCAGTCAGCCTTCCATCAGCTCAGACACATTAATAATCTGCTGTAACAGTCTTCGGCCTTCCTAACATCCTGCTCATAAATCTTCGTATTCAGCTGATGGCTTTTCTCGTTTCTTTTCATTCTTAAGTCGTGCAAATCGTCTCGTAAAGCGCGGTCTATTTTGCCAATGGCATTATAATGATTGATTAAGGCTAATGGAGTCCTAGCATTAGAAGGATAAGCATGCTTAATCAATAGAATCTCAGTCTCTAACCATTTGTTTAAAAAGTCCTCATTGATCCGCAACCTTCTATTTTCCGAAGATAAACTGGCTATCGTTTGCTCATTCTTTTGATTAGTCGCTTTATGAAAATTAATCTCGTTTTGCACAGTCTGCAAGCTATTCTGAATCGTGTCTTTTTCTTTTTTTAACGCTGCTGTACTGGCTATCAAGGCTTTTTGTTCTGTTAATATATCCTGAATCTTCCCTTCTAGTTTACCCTTCTCCGCCGTCTGCACATTTAAAGAGTGCTGTGCTCGTTGCAGCTTTTCGGCATTAATAGTCTTTTCTTGCTCATTGTCTAGTAACGCCTTACGAGTGCTCTGTAGCTCATTTTTTAGCCCCTCAGCAATCGCATTGGTATTGCTGGTATGATTGGCTGATTTTTGCTGGGCTATCTTTTCATTTAATGTTTGCTCTTTAAGGATGAGGCGTGCTTTCTCTCCCTCCAAATCTTGGCGAGATTGGCTAATTTCTTTGAGATTAGCCGTCATTAATGTGGTGCTTGCCACTAAGGACAATAACTCATCCTCTGTGGTCTTTTTCTGATTGGCAACATGATCTAGATTAATTTCAAGCTGCGTATTTTGGCTGGATAACTGGCTATTCTTATTATTGAGCTCCCATATGGTCTGAATATTTTGATCCATCATGGCCTGCAGCTCAGCGCCTCTTTTCTCAAGCTTCGATGTCGAATGAAACAGAATACTGGTCACAGCGCCAATGCTTAAAGCGGCGAAAGCCACAACAACCAGTAGCACATTAAAATCAAAATCTACAATGTAAAGGCTACTGAATAAAATCACCGTCAGTAGGCAAACTATCGGCACAATATTTTTGTCAACGAGATAACGGTTGTAGTCAAAGTAGCCACATATCAGCCCCACGAGCGCGCATATTAGCAAGGGCAGTAGCTCAAATTTATCATGAGTGATAAAAGCAAATAACAGATAAATCAGCAACAGTAAGGAAAAAGGCATTGTTAACTCAGCAATATTTTAGTTATAGACTTTGGCCACGATGATTTGCAGCTTACCTTTATAGACACTTACCTTACCTGCTAAGGTCACCTTTTTAGAGGTGTCATTATATTGGTTTAATAAGGCGAGACGATCTGCCAATTCATTAGTTTCAGAATTAAATAAGACCCCGTCTATACTCTGTCCTGCGTCTGTTATTTTAAAGAAAGTATGGCCTTTCTTACTGGTCGTTAAGTCTGAAATAACGCCGTTTAATACGATGTCACGGCCTTCCATATCAGACTGAATATCAGCAATAGCAACCTCGCCAACATTGGTGTCGCCCCCACTACTTTTTTCAACGATATTATAGTCGCTGACCTTATTGATAAAATAATAGGCGTTGTTGCTACTCTTCTTAAGACTGTCTGAAAAACTAATGATATCGCCAAGTCTGATGTCTACCAGTTCAGGATTTAAGCTAGTCAGCAACGTATAGTCGCGTTGATCCGTGAAACTTTTTACTTTGATAAAGGTCTTTTTTTCTGCATTAGTGTTCACGTTCACTACTTTTCCAGTAATAGCTGCGGTGTTCTGGACCGTACCTGCATTATTATCACCCTCTTCCTGTCTATAAGCCTCTTCAGCGGATTCATTGGTGGTCATCAAACTATTAGTAGGCGCCATCTCAGGCATCGCAACTGACTGCTCAGCCGTAGATTTATTGTAGATGGTATAACCTACTGCCCCTAATAGGAGCAAAACGACGGTTATAAAGGCGAGGGTATGGTTATTGCTGCTGTTATTGTTATTGCTATTGCTATTGCTCATTACGTTCCTAAAAGTGTTAGCTTTCTTATGAGGTATGACCAGATTATGGCAAATTCTAGCCGCGCTGAAATCGTTAATTATACTTTGGAAATTAAATAGTTACCGCTGAATAGATTTATCAGTGATAATATCACTAAAATCATTGAGCTAAAAAATATGACCTGTAAAAAAGCCACCTATTTCGGTGGCTTCTTATTTGGCAAAATATTAGTCACTAAAACATTATTAACTAAGGCCGTAGCGACTAGCCGCCTACCCTAATTAACCACAGGTCTTCTTTGACTGGCTAATTTTGCCATTTTTACAAACAAACTTACCATTCTCGCAATGCGAGACCCCGCCCATCTTTCCTGAGCAAGGGGTATTCTGTGCGTTGGCTTGGGCGACTGGCGCCATCATCAAAATTGCTATGCAAAACCCTGACCAGTATTTCATTTCACTTCCTCACTATGACCGATAAATCTAACAAAATCATAGCTTAACACTTTGATATAAAAAGGCCTATTCCATTAATCGAATAAATTCTACTATTTCTGTCAAGCGCTGGGCTTTTCTCTTCGCTAACATGCTATCTAGTATCGGTTGATACTCCTGCCACTCAGTAGGCAACCTTGGTATAGGCTGTTGACAGTGTGCGACGGCCCATTGATGCAATAGCTTCTCTTGCGAGTCAGAGGTGCCTCGCTCAATCTGATACGGCTTCTCCCCTGTTAATACTTCAAACATCATAACGCCAAAGGCATAGATATCACTTTGCACAGATAACCCTTGCCCCTGCCAACACTCCGGTGCCAGATAAGCCGGCGTACCTTTTGGATAGGTTAAGGTAGTTGAGGTGCTAGGAAAGGTTGGTGATAAAGTCGGTATAGGCTCAGCTAAAGCAAAGTCGTTTAACAGCAGTTGTAAGTCGGGTGGCTCAGCCATTATTAATTGATCAGCTTTGATTAATAAGTTGCTAGGTTTAATGTCACCATGACTCCAGCCAGCTTGATGTAGCGCTAAGACGGCTTGGGCGACTGCTAGTAATACTGCAATTTTTTGTGGCTGAGTAAGCTCATTATTCTTAATATAATTTTTAAGACTACCGAGCGGATAATAAGGCAGTACCAATATGGTCAGATGCCAGTTGTGCTCTAAAAAAACGACTTCCTCTTCGATAGTTTGTAATAGCGCTGGGCTGCATCCCCTACCCGCTAACTGTTGTAAGAGTTTGCCTTCATGGATTAGCGAAGACGAATCAACAATTTGTGACTCATGATTTTCCGGATTACTGTCTGTTTGCTTAGCTAAACACAGCTCCCACTTCAAAACCACTTCCCCAAAGGGTCGATGCTGCGCTAGGCTCAGCCCTTGCAGCCGCTGTAACTGCATTGAGCATTTATTAGAATCGGCAACTATGACACTGGCGGCTATATCGCTATTGATGTCATAACTTAACCGCTGTACTCGGCCACTATGACAGTGATACTGCTCAGCTAATGCATGCACCTGCCCGACAAGCTGGGTTATGGCTGCTTTACCGATGGCGTGCTCAGCGTTTTTTCGCATCAAATTATGGCCTCTTTCAATATTTTATAGTGATGACGGCACCCCTTAGGATTATACTGTAGCTCATACCCTTAACAATAAGCACAATAGCCGAGAATGGTGGCACAGATAGACTATATCTTACGATATATGAAATACCTACCTTGCAACCCCTCTCGATAACTGGCACTATTTTGACTTCGTATTTATTACCCTCGCATGACCAAGGCTCTCTCGCTGCTATGACTAATTCTACTGATGCAACCCACACCCTATCACTTCCTAATGAGTTAACCACGCTGTTAACCCAGTACCTGCGCCAACACGTGCCTATGCCTATTACTTTAGACCCTGAGCAGTTGGCCTATCGTTGGGTGGGCGGTCGTCAAGGGCGACTTGAGCCTATCGAGGTGCATCTGCATTTATCATTAGCCGACCTATTAGGTATTGATACGCAAAAGGAAAAATTACTGCAAAATACCCAGCAGTTCCTTGCCGGCTATCCGGCCAACCACGTATTAATGACCGGAACGCGCGGTGCAGGTAAATCATCGTTAGTACGCGCTCTTTTGCATGAGCTGCATGATAAGGGTCTGCGGGTAATCGAGATTGCTCGTGATGACTTGCATGTGCTGGACCAGATTCGTACCGCCATTCGCCAGCTGCCAGCTGATAATACTTGCCGCTACGTGATTTATTGTGATGACCTCGCCTTTAACGGGCAAGATGAAAGCTATCGCAGCCTAAAAAGTGTCCTGGATGGGGCGCTCGATTCTGAGCAAGATAAACTGCTGGTTTATGCTACCAGTAACCGTCGCCACCTATTGCCGCAACTGATGAAAGACAACGTCAGTATTTATAACGGTCAGACCGATGAGGTAAATCCTTATGAGACCATTGATGAGACGGTATCGCTATCGGATCGCTTTGGCTTATGGCTATCATTCTACCCTATGAATCAAGCGACTTACCTCGATATCGTGCAGCATTATTTGACAGAACAAGCCATGCCGTGGGATGAGCAAGCGCAGTTCCATGCCTTGCAATGGGCCTCAAGCCGTGGTGGCCGCTCGGGCCGAGTCGCTTATCAGTTTAGTCGTCACTGGGTCGGTCAGCAGCTGTTGGCAGATGCTAGTACGGGGCAGTAATGTTCGTATAAAAGGCTGGTTGCAAAACTAGTTAGCTGACGCTTTAATCACTCTCTCTTTTTTATTCATCACAGTTTTCATCCCCTCTCTAGGCGGCTCAAGTTGACCCCAAGCGACTTTGCGCCGCCTATGACCCATTTAGGTGTCGGTGCATAATGCCCTCCAAAATTACTAAGCCTGCCAAGGTTGCCCTACTTATACCTTTAGCTATTATTGTCTTTATTTGTGCTAGCGGTGCGCCTTTCCCAAAGTCGCTTAGTCTCATTAATACGGCCAATAGCCAGAGCACTATCGACTGGCAGTCCTGCACTTTGCCGGCCTATGACACTTGGTTTGCCGACTATGCAGAGAATATTGATACCTTACAGTGTGCCACCATCGAAGTGACGCTAGCCGCTATGCCGCTATCAGCAAACGAGAGTGGTGCTGCTCCTGATACTGATACTGATACTGATACTGATACTGATACTGATACTGATACTGATACTGATACTGATACTACAAACGCCGTTAATACAAATACCGCCAATACAAATGCAGTACCTGCAAAAAAGCCACCCACTGTCGTGAAACTGGCTTTGTCACGCCTGCCCGCTACCGGTAATAAATTAGGCTCCTTAATTAGTATCGCCGGTGGTCCTGGACAGTCAGGATTGGACGTGTCAGCCGTAGACTCTAAAGCTTATAAGAAACTGTCTAAACACTTTGATATCATTGGCTTTGCTCCACGTGGCGTTTATCCCACCACGCCAAATGTCATCTGTGATCCGGACAACCGTGTGTTATATCCTGAGGACAGCGAAGCCTTTGCCAAAGGCTGTTGGCAGCACACACCCAATGACCTATTGGTGCAGCTCGGCGCAGATTATGCCGTGGGGGATATCGAAGCTATTCGCCAAGCGCTCGGCGAACCCAAAATCAACCTGATTGGTTACTCATACGGAACCAAGATTGCGGCGCTTTATGCCGAGAAATTCCCTGATAGATTACGGGCGGGGGTGTTAGACGGTGTGGTCAATCTTAACGAAGACGATATGCGTATGCAACTGAACCAAGAGGCTTCAGTACAGCAAACGTTTGAGCGTTTCGTTGACCAGTGCCGCCTTGAGCCGGATTGTTTTTTTGCCGATACTACGACGCGCGCTGAGGCAGAAGCGAAAATAGCGAAAATCTATAGTTATTTTGATAGCCATGATGTGCGAGATTTGGACGGTCAGCGCATCACCCCCACCCATATCTCTTGGACGCTATACGGCTTTATGGTGTGGCCAGACCGTTGGCCTATTTTAAATGAAGCTTTGCACTTACTAGCAGCACGTGATTTCTCATTACTACAACTGATGATAGATGAGGACAAAGGCAACGTCGACTATGCCACCTTTACCGCGATAGACTGTGCCGATCGGGCGCCGACACCTGCGCAAAAGCAGCGCTATCTAGCCGATGCAAAGCTGGTAGAGGCGCAATCAACGTGGGACAATCACCGTGAGCCCACACGTCAGGAGTTACTCGATGCCTGCTATTATTGGCCAATGGTCGGTAGCGATGTCATGCATGCGCCCGTCTTGAACGTGCAAGCCCCCACCCTACTGTTAGTGGCTCAGACCAATGACCCTGCTACCCCTTATGCCAATGCTGTGGCGATGCAGAAATATTTAAACGCCGCGCTACTCACCCGCAATGGCGATGGCCATACCTTAGCGCTATCAGATTTAAGTCGTTGTGTGGATAATAAGGTGGTGGAGTATTTGATTGATCCGGAGAGTATCAAAAAGTATAAAGATGGCGCTCATGGCAATAAGATTGATTTGGTTTGTAAGGATTGAGTGGAAAGGTTCTTTGATTTTTATTGATAGTTTTCCGTGGGTTACCTTACGACTATGCTGGGCTAACGCCGCAGCCTACAGAAGCCTTTGGTTATCTGTAAAATTGCTCGTAGGGTGTGCTCGGCGCACCAGTGATTTAACATTCTTGAAATTTATTTGTGATTTTTTATGGATGGTTTTCCGTGGGTTATGCTACCGCTAACCCACGCTACTACTCTACTCGTTTCACAGTATCCGCCACCGTAAACTGAGCAAAATCCTTCGCTAACCACAAGTTACCATGATAATGCTGCTCGGCTTCTACCCGAATATCTGCCATATTAGGGGTATCTGAGGACGCATCATCATAACCCTGATAACGGGCGCTAAAATGCGTCAAGATTAAGTTGGGCACGCCCGTATTTTCTGCAAACTTTGCTACTTGGGCAGCCGTACTGTGCATAGGGTTTATACCGCTACTCGAGTCATTATTCGTCAACTTAGCTTGGATTTTCGCTAATACCGACTCGGTATACGTGCCTTCATGTACGACCAATACCGCATCGCTAGCTGCCTCTGCTAACAGACTGGGCGTATCGTTATCACCCGCAACGATAATCTTAGTCACCTCAACATCCTGCTCGACATACTCTGCCGATTTTAACACCTCTCCATTCTCTAAGGTCACGTCTAGACCCCGTTGCAATATCCCCCACGTCTTACCCGCGGCGATATTATCTGCCCGCAGTTTAGCGGTATTGAGTTTGTTGGTCGCTAAGCGTTGGGTCAATACAAAGGCATGCGAAGCTACCCGATGGGATAACGGGATGATCTCGATGGTAAGTTGCTGGGTGGCAGAGAAGTTCAGAGTGATAGGGTGAGCTTTATCAGCATGGTTATTATTATGCTGAGCGCTATTTACAGCCGCATCCGAAGCTTTCTCAGTGACCGCGAGCACTTCTTCTATCGCTATAAATTCAATAGGATAAGTAAAGTGTAGCTCGGTAGTGACCGCTAAAGTATCCAGTAAAACACCGATCGCTTTGGGGGCGATAATCATCAACGGTTGAGTGCGTCCTGACATGGCCAAACTGGCTAGCAGACCCGGTAACCCATAACAATGATCGCCGTGAACGTGAGTAATACAAATCGCCGCTAGATTATGACCCGACAGCTTTGTCCGCAATAGCTGATGCTGCGTGCCTTCGCCACAGTCAATCAACAGCCAAGGCCGCGACTTTTTACTTTTTACCTTATCGCCGGCTAGGTAAGGATTGACACATTCTACTGCCAACGCCGTCACGTTACGCTGCTTGGTCGGAATACCCGCAGAAGTCCCTAAAAAGGTGAGTTGATACATAAGACAGCATTCCTGATAACAGACTATATTCGCAGTAACTAGCGCTATTATACTACCGGTGATTTATGGTGCTATGGCACTAGGCCGCTATAGGCTGCAAGCTATCATTTCTAAGGCCAGCGGCAGCTAAGCACAGGGGCGTCGGCATCCATAGTACCGCCACTCTCCAGACACTGCCGCACTATACTCGATTGGTTGGCTTGCCAGCCAGCGTAAAAGCTTATGGCACATAAGGCTATGACCAAGAGTTTTTGTAGCCAAGACTTGATTGAGACCGGCTGCGCATTCCCAGCAGTATCCTCTACAGGTGCATCGGCCTGCAAGCGGCTGTGCAGCAAATTATTTTTATCTAGGCTAGTAGCGACATTTTTCTCTTTAGACTCTGGGCGCTGACTCATACTACATTCCTTATAAACGAATAAAGCGCGTTGTAATTCAATCAACGCGCCCTTGGGTGTCCAAAAAAGATAGCTACTAGAAGTCTAGCTTGCCACCTTTAGCGACCGCTTGTTGAAAGGCAGGACGGGCTTCACAGCGCTTTAACCAATTCAATAAATGCACATATTGAACAGAATCTAAACTTGGGCGAGCATTGGCCGCGGCGACCACAAAATGCATCTGAATATCGGCAGCGCTAAAGCTCTCACCCGCAAACCAATGGTTATCTTGGAGATGCTGCTCCATCAAACCCAATGCCGTATTGATGTTGCCACGAATCATACTGCCTTCGACTTGCTTGCGAATCATCTTTGATACGGGTTTAATGAGCATGGGTGAGCGCTCAACCACCTTTGCAAACACCAAACGCATTACCAATGGCGGCATAGCGGAAGCTTCAGAAAAGTGCATCCAAAACGTGTAGTTTTCCCAAGCCGCTTCATCGTCGTCTAAAGGCTTTAAAGTATGCTCGGTATCATAATGTCTCAGCACGTACTCAATAATAAAAGCAGATTCGACCAGTGCTTTGCCATCATCCACTAAGATAGGCACTTTGCCTGAAGGGTGAATTTGCTTTAATTGAGTGGGGGCTAAATAGGCTTTAGTACGCTCATAGCGGGTCAGTTGATACGGCAGGCTCAGCTCTTCTAACAACCAAACTATACGAAAAGAACGTGAATTTTCAAGATGATGCAGGTGTAACATAATATTTCCTTAAACGGGGTATTTCAATCAATCAGAAAAATATTCAGACAAAGTTTTGGGTAATCTTTAATCATAAAACCCTTAACCATAAAATCAGGACGCACAAGCAAATATAGCTGGCTTAGAAGGCGTCACCCAATAGGCTAACAATGACCCATAATAAGGCCGTGCTGTAGTTAGCAGCAAATGAGTAGCGTCACTTATTCACCATGCCCTAATGATACTTTGAACTTTGATACTTTAATTAGGATAACAGACAGTTGCGGCTACTATTTGCGATTTATCATAGCGCAGTTGCCTGATGTTTCCTATGTCACTTTGGTATGATTGTGGACTGATTCACAAAGCGAATGTAGGGCGAATCTGTAAAAGTGCACAGACGTACCAGTCAGCTTAATCAAAAGTAGTGGCTAAGCCCTTGACCTTTGCTAAAGGACTATAAACCATACTTAAACTGTCTATAACATCCCTACTATCTATATGACTGCTACCTATCGTCAGTAGCCGCCAACTTTTGCAACTTACGCTCCATCTTATCGATCTTTTGTTGATAGCGTCTAATCTTACGAAAGCGATGCGCCGCGAGCACACCTTTAATACGCTTACTCTTAATCCGGCGACGGGGTGGAAAGCTGGCAATTTGTGGCTCATTGTAGCCTTGCAAGCTGTCGCTCCGTTTACGGGCTAGGTAGCCTTTAGTGCCATCCATAATCATTAATACTAACGCCACAAAGAGCATAGCGTACATGAATGGCGAGCCCCCCTCTTCGGCACTGGCAGACAATATCGTCAGCGAAAATATGAATAAAAATATAGGCTCAAGATAACTTAGCGTGCCAAAGAGAGAGACGGGCAATTGGCGACTGGCCGTCATCGTTAATGCCATCGCTCCGGTACTGATAATGCCCAGCAGCGGCAACAGATACCAGAGTTTCGTGGTTCCCGCTAATAAGGCTACCCCATCGGATTGCACCAGTACAAAGATGACCACCGGCAGCAATAACGTCAGATCAGACAGCAGGCCGGTAATAGGCGGCACCCCCAGCTTACGCCGCATCAGATAGTAGGGCGGATACCCCAAACACACAAATAGCGTCGCCCACGAAATACTGCCGTGTTGCAGCACATCAAATAAAATACCTAAGGCGGCGAAACCAGTCGCTAACCACTGCAGCTTACTCATCGCTTCATGGTAAAAAAAGCGGCCGATGATAATCATCACTAGCGGATACAGAAAGTACCCTAAGGTCACATCCAAGCCGAGGCCATTGACAGGCCCCCACATAAACAGCCAAATTTGTCCGCCTAAAATGGGGGTCGGCGCAATAAAGAGCAGCCAGTCTCGTGGCGTCTTTAAGGTCTTAAGATAATCCCAAACGTGCGACCACTGTTTGAGCAAGCTGACCAACACGATCAGACTGATCAGCATCATGACCATACGCCAGGCGGCGACCTGAGTCCCGGATAACGGCGCTAAGATTAAGCCGAATAAAAATAGAATAGAGAATAAAAAATTCGACGAAACCGCGGCTAACGTCCCTTGCATGGTAGTGGTCATCGATTTCATACGCTCTCCTCAATATAGGCCAGTCATCTTCGCTAACGGTCACTGCGAACGGCTTAACCAACCGATTAGCAAACCGAGAACAACTGACCTTAAAACTTTATAAAATATAAAAAAACAAAAGCCTCAGACACGAAGGTCAGAGGCTTTTGCTAACGATAAAGACAATGAAACTATTAATAAAACTATTAAAGACTCATGCGCTTTATAAGCTTGAGACTGCTAAATTAATCTTCGCTATCGTCTGAGTCATTCTCTACATCAGTATCCACGTCATCTAATTCAGGAGCTTCTAAATCCGTATCATCACCACTATTCACACGCCCGAGCGCATCAATATTGGTATCGCTACTTTCGCTATCAAAGACTCCGTCTTCTTTTAGTGCTTCGATTAAGGCTTCGTCTTCTTCTTGATACTCAACACGGGCCATAGCGACCAGCTTCTCATCTTTTGACAGACGAATCAGCGTGACACCCTGGGTGTTACGACCGGCTGAGGCCACTTGCGCAACCGGTGTGCGCACTAAAGTACCTTTGTCCGAAATTAAGATAATATCGTCTTCTGGATCGACCTTAGTCGCTCGGACCAACTTACCATTACGCTCGCTGGTCTTAATAGCGATGACACCGCCGCCACCACGTTTTTGCGCATTAAATTCATCGATTAGCGTACGTTTACCAAAGCCGTTTTCACAAGCAATCAGGATCTCATCCACACTATCATCGATGACCACTAAGGATTTAATGGCATCGTCTTTGCCGATGCGCATACCGCGCACCCCTTTGGCGGTACGACCCATACAACGGGCATCGTTTTCGTCAAAGCGAATGGCTTTACCGCTCGCGGCAAACAGCATCACGTCTTGCTCACCATTGGTAATACGGGCGCTAATCAACTTATCGCCCTCCTCTAACCCGATAGCAATCAAACCATTAGAGCGAATGCTAGCGAACTGCTCTAGCTCTACGCGCTTGACCGTACCATTGGCGGTAGCAAAGAACACGTAGCGACCTGCCACATCATTGCTCATCTGCGGCACTGGCAAGATGGTAGTCACGGTTTCATCCGGGTCTAAGGAGATTAGGTTGACCAACGGACGACCACGCGACCCACGACTGGCTAGTGGCACTTCAAAGCCTCGTAGACTAAAGACACGGCCATTATCGGTAAAGCACATCACCGTCGCATGCGTCGAGGTCACCAACAGATGATCGATGACGTCGTCTTCTTTCATAGCAGTCGCCGACTTGCCTTTACCACCGCGTTTTTGCGCGACATAATCGTCAATCGGCTGGGTCTTGGCATAGCCCGTACGCGAGATGGTCATCACCACGGTCTGTTCAGGAATCAAGTCTTCACGGCTAAAGTCAGTGCGTGAATCGATAATATCGGTGCGGCGCTCATCACCAAAGTTATCGCGAATCTCAATTAACTCATCTTTAATCACCGCCATTAACTTATCAAAGTCACCTAGGATGCTCTCTAAGTAAGCGATAACGCGCAATAAATCTTGATATTCTTCGGTCAGCTTGTCTTGCTCAAGACCGGTTAGACGATGTAATTGCATCTCAAGAATAGCGTTGACCTGCTCTAATGACAGACTATAGCTCTCATTGTTATCAATCAGGCCGTACGGGTTTTTCAGGTCTTCGCCTTCGATAAACTCGGGACGGACTGAGCGTACTGCCGTTTCGCTATCGCCACCACGACCGGCAGCCGTTAGCATAGCCACCACAGTACCTGAGTCCCAAGTATTCGCTAATAACTTTTCGCGAGCTTCCGCACGACTGGCCGATTGTTTAATGGTCACGATAATATCGTCGATATTGGCTAGCGCGACGGTTAAGCCCTCTAGCAAATGACCACGGGCTTTGGCTTTATTGAGCTCATAAATGGTACGACGGGTCACCACTTCTTGACGGTGACGCACAAACGCTGCAATCAGTTGGCGCAGGGTCAATAGTTTGGGCTGGCCGTTATCGAGCGCGACCATATTAATACTAAAGCTAGACTCAAGCGGGGTCTGCAAGAATAGGTTATTCACGATAACTTCAGCGACTTCCCCGCGACGCAAGTCAATGGCGATACGCATGCCATCTTTATCCGACTCGTCACGAATCTCAGAAATCCCTTCGATTTTTTTATCACGTACTAATTCAGCAATACGTTCAATCAGCTTGGCTTTATTGGTTTGATAAGGCACTTCGGTAAAGACAATACGCTCACGATCGCGGTTAGGACCAGTATCGCTCAACGGCTCGATGTGATAACGGCCACGAATGTGCAGGCGACCTTTACCGGTACGGTACGCGTCTTGGATACCGGCGCGGCCATAAATAATACCGCCAGTAGGAAAGTCAGGACCGGAGATATAAGTCATCAACTCTTCGCCTGAAATTTGCGCGTTTTCCGCATAAGCCAGGCAAGCATTGACCACTTCGGTTAAGTTGTGCGGCGCCATATTGGTCGCCATACCCACCGCAATACCAGTCGCACCGTTAACCAGTAAGTTAGGAAAACGCGCTGGTAGCACACTTGGCATCCGCTCAGAGCCGTCGTAGTTGTCTTCCCAATCGACGGTGTCTTTATCCAAATCGCCTAACAGCTGATGCGTCAGCTTGGTCATACGCACTTCGGTATAACGCATGGCTGCCGGTGGATCATCATCGATAGAGCCAAAGTTACCTTGGCCGTCAATCATGGTATAGCGCAAACTAAAGTCCTGCGCCATACGCACAATCGCGTCGTATACGGCACTGTCACCATGCGGGTGATATTTACCAATGACGTCACCGACCACACGCGCCGACTTTTTATACGGCTTGTTATAATCGTTTGACAGCACATGCATCGCGTACATCACGCGACGATGGACCGGTTTTAGGCCATCACGCACGTCAGGCAATGCCCGCGAGACGATCACACTCATCGCATAATCCAAATAGGATTGCTTCATTTCATCGACGATGGCAATAGGACTGACCGAATCGCTCATATACACTCCTTCACTGTCATTCTCCAAACGCTTACCAAATCTATGCTACGAGAGCTTTTAACCCGCTGTAATAAGGCATTTTATCGCCTGTTTTTATGGGCATCAAACGCACTCGCCACGGTTATCTCAACTTCGCTACTTTTTTACAGAACTTTAAAGAAATTCGCAATAAAAAAGCGGCAAAACCCGCTCGTAAATGAGGGGGCTAATGCTGAAATAACCCATGCTAAACTTAGTAATTATTAGGGAAATTGGTTGGTTTTCAAAAGTCGTTATTTTACCACAGTTTTGCGCTCAAAAGGGCATAAACCCTCGGATTCCTCTACGGAATCAGCACACTATTGCGATGTTTTTTACCTAAGCTCTGCCTGTAAGTAATCCATGAGAAATAATGGCTGAAATATGGCTGAAAATCAGGCCAAAGCTTGCATTAAAACCGTATTCACCAAAACGATAGCGACTTTGACCCAGAACCTAACCCTAAGTGCTTTATAATGGCTCATAATCTACAACCATTTGTGACTGACACTGCTATGACCACCAATAATTCAAATGCCCAAAAAACGGCCCCAATCTCCAACTCTGCGCTTAAAACTGGCACCTCCAGCACAGCGGATAACCTAGAGATGGCAATCCTAGAGGACCGCAGCTTTGAAGGTATCGCCGACCACTTTGAAAAGAAAGTTTATGGCGGCCTCAAGGGCGCGATTCGTCTGGCGGTCTTGCGCCGGGATTTGGGCGAGCAAGTTCAGCGATTAAGCGCAAAGCTAGAGCGACCATTAAGAATTTTGGATGTCGGGGCAGGACTTGCGCAACTGTCTATCGAATTGGCACAGCAAGGCCACGAGGTGACGATCAACGACATCTCTAATAATATGCTAAGCAAGGCCAAGGCTATTGCGCTAGGAGCAACGGATAGCGCTGCAGAAACGCTAGCGACGCCTGATTGGCTAATGAGAACCCAATGGTTAGTGTGCCCCTATCAAGCGCTAGAAGAGCAATTAACGGGCCAGTATGACTTGATTTTATGCCATGCGCTGCTGGAATGGTTGGCCCAGCCGCATGAAATCATGGACTTTTTTGACAAGTGGCTGGCGAAAGATGGGGTATTGTCTTTATGTTTTTATAATCCGGTGAGCTTTGATTATCGCAATCTTATTATGGGCAATTTTAATCTGCTGAATAATAGCAATTACCAATCGGACAATAAAAAGACGCTCACGCCTAATAATCCGGTACCTAAAGAAGAGGTCACGGCATGGCTTGAGGCTCATGATTATAAGGTGTTAGGAGTATCAGGACTGCGGGTTTTCCATGACTACTCACCACTAAAGCGTGGCGGGCACAATCATCCCGAAGCGGTCATTGAGATGGAGCTGCGCTATTCCAGCTTAGACCCGTATAAATGGATGGGCCGCTATTTGCATTATTTGGCCTCGCCAGCACAGCAGGATTGATAAGCTTGATAGACGACGGCTAATAAGGGGTTGTAACGGTCACTGGCTAAGCAGAATGCGCCACCGACCGCCCTGAGTGGTCAGCGGCTTGGGTGACCTGCGACTCTTCAAAGAGCACTAAATGTTTGAGCAAAGGTCGGATACCAATATGCATACCCACCGCATGATCGTGATGACTGGGCACTAACGATAACACCTGCTGACCATCGGCCAATTGTAATTGATACAGATAGTTGGCGCCGCGGAATACCCGGCCGACGACCAGTGCGGTCATAGCACTATCATCATCGTGGACGATATCATCGGGACGCACCAAGACCTTGACGGTCGCCCCTGTCGGGAACACTTTGGGCGGCGCGGCTGACACATCCTCAATACATTGATAAGGGTCTAGTGTCGGATCCATCGAAATCGGGCCTAGCACCGACTCGATATGGTCGCTGCGCATGATGCCATCGATCATAGTGCCCTCGCCGATAAAGTCAGCGACAAAGGGGGTGGCAGGCTCATGATACAGCATACTTGGCGCGGCCCACTGGATCAGACGCCCTCCCTGCATCACGCCAATTTTATCAGCCAAAGCAAAAGCTTCGTTTTGATCATGCGTGACCAATATCGCCGTGGTATTAGTACGTTTTAAAATATCGCGCACGTTGGTCGCTAAAGACTCGCGCAACACCACATCCAAGTTAGAGAATGGCTCATCAAGCAGCAGTAACTTGGGTTTTGGCGCTAAAGCACGGGCTAGAGCCACGCGCTGCTGCTGACCACCGGATAGCTCATTGGGTCGCTTATTTGCATGTTCCGTCAAGCCAACCAAGGCCAGCATTTCAGCAACTCGCGCTTTTTGTTCCGCTTTTGGCGCCCGATGAATCCCAAAAGCTATATTTTTGGCGACGCTCAAGTGACCAAACAATGCATAATCTTGGAAGACCATGCCCATACCGCGCTTGGCAGGCATCACCGTATAGGACTTCTGCGCGCTTTGCGACGTTAAGCAGCGGTTGTTTAGCTCAATCCTACCGCGGCGTATCGGCTCCAACCCAGCAATAGCTCGTAGCGCCGTGGTCTTGCCACAGCCGCTATAGCCCAAGAAACAGCCAATCTCACCCTGCTCTAAGGTAAAGCTCATGCCATCGACGACCGTCACCTCTCTATAGCCTACCGCCATATCTGTCACCGTAAAATAAGGCGGCGTACTAGCGGCTGGCGTCACGCCACGCTCCTCAGCGTGCAGGACTGACGTATTGGCCTTAATAGGCGCGCGCTCTTCACTGTTTTTAAAGCTAGTGAAGTCTTGCGAATCTGGGGTTGGGGAAAGCTGTCTGGACATAAGGCGTATCTACTCTATACAGATAGATGGGGCTGTTAATAAATTTTGTGGCCAATAAATGGCGCTGCTAATACCGGCAACTTTTAATAAATAAAACTAAGTCATCAGGACGGCCACTCAAAGATTGTTAGCTGTTTTTATCACTTTGGCGCAGCAGAATCCACACCGGTATCAGACCCACCAAGACAATAAGCAGGCTCGGTAAGGCGGCTCTGCCCCACATGCCTTCGCTGGTCATCTCAAACACCCGCACCGCTAGCGTATCCCAGCCTTGCCGGCGGGTCATAAGCGTAATCGGCATCTCTTTCATGACTTCGACAAAGCCCATTAACAAGGCCGTGAGTACGCCTGGCTGTAATACGGGCAGAATGACTTGTCGCCAGCGTTGCAGCTTGCTGTCTGACAAGAGCTCAGCAGCCGACTCTTGGTTGACGGTTAAGCGTTGCAACTGTCGGTCTATCGGCTGGAAGCTCACGGTCATAAAGCGGGTGGATAACGCCAATAGCATCACCAAGACGCTGCCGGAAAATATTTGCTTTTCGATAACGCCAAAACCAATCAGCTGATTGTCTAACCAAGCGATGGGGATAAACACCCCTACCGCCAACACAGTTCCGGGGACGACATAGCCTAAATTTGCAAACGTTGCCAATAACTTAGTTACCTTATCAGGATATTGGCGCTTAATCCATGCCACGATAATGGCCAGCACGGCGATGAAAGCTGTGGTCATTGAGGCAATCATCAAGCTATTGGTGACAAAACCAATGTAACGCTCATCAAAATCTTGCTGGTAATTTTGTGCGGTCCAGTACAGCAGCTGCAAAAAAGGCACTAAAAAAGCAATCGAGAATATCAGCGCACAAAACAGACTCATCAGTAGCCGTGCGCCGGTAGAAGTCTCAAAACGGCGGTTATCACCTTGGGTCACCCCATTAGTACGCCGCGCCTCCCAAAATTGCTCAAAGAGCATAATCACAAAGACTACGCCAATTAAAAGGGCAGCCAATTGCGCAGCAGTCACCAGACTAAAAAAGCCAAACCAAGCCTTATAAATAGCAGTAGTAAAGGTGTCCACGTTGAACACCGAGACCGCGCCAAAGTCAGCCAAGGTCTCCATACATGCTAGCAGCAAACCGCCCACTATCCACGGCAGCGCTTGTGGTAGTGACAGTCTAAACAGTACTTGCAACCGACTCAGCCCGAGCATCTGACCGGCTTCAATAGCGCGGCGACCTTGTGACAAAAAAGCCTGCCGAGTTAGCAAATAGACGTAAGGGTAAAAGGCCAAGGATAGGATAATCCCCGCACCCCAAACATTACGAATCGAGGGGATGCCTGTCGCTACCCCAAAGGCTCGTAACGTGGTCTGTAAAGGGCCACTATAATCAATGATACCGGCACTCACGAAGGCCAATACGTACGCTGGCATCGCTAACGGTAGCATCAAAGCCCAAGCGAAAAAGCGCTGCCCAGGAAAGCGATACATACTCGTCAACCAGGCCAATGCTGTCCCCAACCCGCCGGCAATCACAATCACCATGGTTAATAAAACCGCTGTATTTTTTAGCACCTCGGGCAGCACATATTCGCGCATATGCGGCCAAATATCCGCCAGCGGCTGCAACCATGACAGTAAAACGATGACGATAGGAATAAGCATGAATACCGCAATCAGTGTGAGCACTGATTTAGCGATAAAAGCCTGGCCCGCCTTGTGCTTATTAGTAGCAGCGCGTTTAGAGGGCTTGAGCTTAGAGGTCCTAAGCTTAGAAGACAGTGATTTAGAAGTTAGTAGTTTCGACATGGCTACCTTGTTGTAGCAACATAAATTAGGACAGGAAGAACTGTAAGCAGCGTAATTCTACAGCATTTAAATCGGTGTATTAAGATAAATAATGCAAAACCAACGCCATAGCTAGGCAACTTTGTTCAATGTTAGCTTCAAGTATTGAGCGCTCATAAACAAAAGCGCCCCACAACAATATCTGGCTACTGAAATTGCTTTCAGCATAGATATCATCGCAGGGCTATCGCGATCTAGCCTTCTTTAAGACGGTAGACCGCTGACTTTATCAAACCTGACTCTATCAAAAAAAGACCGCTTATTTATAACCGGCTTTGTCCATCAACTGAATAGCATCGGTCTGTAGCTCGCCAAACTTCTGCACATTGATATCATCGGCTTTAAACTCGCCCCATGAGCGTAGTAAGTCTGACTCGTCGATACCTTCTTTCACCGGGAATTCTTTATCAGCGCTAGCATATAAACCCTGCGCTTTGTCAGATGACAACCATTCCATCAGTTTTAATGCGCCATCTGGATTGTCTGCATTAGCCACCACACCTGCGCCAGAAACGTTGACATGGGCGCCAGTAGTGCTTTGGTTTGCCCAGAATAATTTAACCGGGAAGTCTGGTTTTTCGTCTAACAGACGACCGTAGTAATAGCTGTTGGCAATACCGACTTCACACTGACCTGAAGCGATAGCTTCTAGCATTTTCGTGTCATCGCTGAAGACATCAGTGGCTAAGTTGGCTACCCAGCCACGTACGATTTCTTCAGTTTTTTCAGCGCCCAAGTGCTCAATCATACTGGCAACTAAAGACTGGTTATAAACCTTCTTCGAGGTACGCAGACATAATTTGCCTTTCCATTTCGGATCAGCTAAATCAGCGTAAGTAGAGAGGTCGCTAGCTTGGACTTTGCTCGGATCATAGAAAATAGTACGGGCACGTAATGACAGACCGGTCCACAGACCTGCTGGATCACGATATTTCGCCGGGACATTGCTCTCTAAAGTCTCTGAAGCGACTGGCTGTAATAAGCCTTTTTGTGCCGCTTGCCATAAGTTGCCCGCATCTACGGTCAAAAGCATATCGGCTGGCGTATTCGCGCCCTCTGCTTCAAGACGAGCCATCAATGGGCCTGTGCTATCGGTCACCAAATCGACTTTGATACCGGTTTCACTAGTGAACTGATCCAGTAAAGGCTTGATAAGCTGCTCATTACGTGAAGAGTAAATCGTCACAGTACCACCATCTGTAGTCACTGCTGCAGTCTCACCTTCCGTTACAGCCGGAGTCTCGGTGGTGACTTCTTCGCTCGTGGCTTCTTCTGCTGGTGGCGTCTTGTTACAGCCCGCTAGGCCCAACATGGCAACAAACACGGCTGCAGACAGACTAACTTTGCTAGATAGTAAAGGTGTGACGGACGACATAATACGCTCCAAAAATTTGTGTAGCTCAATGTTGTGTAACTCAAGGTTTAGTCGCTTAATAATTCTGCTACCCTCTCCTAAACTTGTTGTCTCAGAAGTTATTTATAACCAGATATTAAGCTAGACTAACTAATATTTACAAAGCGTATCTTAATATGAATGATAGTAATTATCAATAACTTTATTTAACGCAAAGGTATACCATTATTGACTTGGTTGATTAGGAAGCTAACCCTATCATTCCATTAGTATTTATTAGTTATATTTAACATTAAACCTGCTGCTAAACCTTCAAGACCCTGCCTAGAGTAACTATTGGCTTACTGCCCTTTGCAGGGTATAGCCAATAATGGGATTGACTTATTGCTCCGCAGTATCTCGATAATATTTATTTTAATAATGCTTATTTTAATGAATCAGCCATTGTCCGATTAAAGCATTCACTGCCGCTTCTGTACGCAGAATACGGGGGCCTATCGACAGCGCTTGGCAGCCGTGCGCTTGCAGCAACTCAATTTCGTAATCAATCCAACCGCCTTCCGCCCCTATACATAACAGCTTAGGCCATGGGTTTTGTACAGAATCATCGGCAGCGCGGCTCTGGATAAAACTCTGCAAGCTGGTAGGCGCATAAGGGTGTGCTACCACGCCTATAGTTCCTGCCAATACTGACGCTAACTCATCTTCTACAAAGGGTTTAAAGCGTTTGCTTAACGTAATACGCGGCGCCACAGTATCGCAAGCTTGTTGCAGCCCTTCTTGCACAAACTCATCTAAACGTGCCAGCATCGGACTTTGCCAATAGCTTTTTTGGGTGCGGTAACTGTTGATTAGGATAATATGCTGCACCCCTAGCGCCGTCATATCCATAATTAATCGGCGCAATACCTTAGGGCGCGGCAAAGCCAGTACGACCGTCAGCTCTAATTTAGGTGGGGGCGGCTCAGTTAAATTCACCTCTGTCAGCTCAATCTCTTGGGTATCCATACGCTGAATAATGCCCGTGCCCAAATTGCCGTCTTGTCGGCCAATCTTGAGGGTATCGCCCACCTTCGCTGCTAATACCGTATGAATATGGGCTATTTGTTGCGCGTCATTAATCTTCGCAGCAGCAAAATGCTCTTTTGCAAAGCCTTGCGCTATTGGCTGTCTAGCAGAGGCTAGGTTAGCGGGCGGTATAAAAGCAGATTGAGGCAATAACAGACAGTTCATAAAGGAAGCCGTATAACAAAATAAGGAGCAGTGGACAAGCGCGCTGACTAGCATAAATGTTTAAATCGGCATGCGGCATTAAACATTACGTACTAAGCATGACGCACTAAGAATGAAAGGTTAAGCACCAGCCACGAAAACCATTTAACCCAATAACGCAGTCGTAGCAGATACCGTGCGTTGATGGATAGCGGATTCAATCATAGCCAACTGGCGATCTAACACGCTCTGATGCGCCTCGACAGACTCATAGCCCAACTGCCCGGCTCGCTGAGCGGCAGCCAAATCGGTCAGCCAAACTTGTAACTGTGCTGATAAGGCGGCCACAGTAGCCTGCGGTTTTTTCGCTGTGGGTAATTGATAAAGGGCGCCTTTATTCACCAAGGTATCCACGACCTGCTGGCACGACTGGGTAAAGGCACCCATAATAACTGGGGTCTTTACGCTCAAGGGCTCGATAGGATTATGGCCGCCAATATCCACCAATGAGCCACCGACTAAGGCCACATTCGCCGCCGCATACCAGTGCATCAACTCGCCCATGGTATCGGCCAAATACACTTGGGTATCGGCCTGAATGGGCTGCTCTAAACTGCGTCTGGCCATGGTGAGACCCGCTCGCTCTATCAAGGTCGCCACTTCCTCAAAGCGCTCGGGATGTCTCGGCACGATAATTAGCAAAGCATTGCTCAGTCCTTGTTGCTGCAGCAGCTGTTGCTGGACTTGCAGCGCTATACTCTCCTCCCCTGCGTGGGTGCTGGCGGCTATCCAAGTGGGCCGCTGCTCTAAGCCCGCTTGCCTAAACCCTTTCTCATAATCAGACGCTATAGCAGACTGCGCTGGTTGCCCCGCATTAATCACCCACTTTAGCGAGCCTGCCACGCGAATTTTGCCACTGGCCGCTCCCAATTGCCGGAAACGCTTGGCAGAGTCCGCGTCTTGGGCAATGATTAAGCTCAGGTTTTGCATCATGCTGGTGGTGACTTTGGCCATCTTTTGGTAACTGGCAAAGGACGATGCTGACAACCGCGCATTGACCATAATAGCGGGAATTTGTGCCTCGGCCAGTTTCGCCAAGGTGATTGCCCACAGCTCAGTCTCGACAAACATCGCCGCAACAGGCTGCACATGCTGCAGAAAAGTCTCTATCACCGGCGCACTATCCACCGGCACATAGCTGTGACTGAGCACGCCAACCGCTATCTGTTCAGCAAAGCGTGATTCCCCGCGGGCAAAACCCGTCTGCGTAGTATTGGTCAACCAAATGCCATAACCGGCCGCCATCAGCTTATCGAGTAACGGTGCCACCGTGTTGGTCTCGCCCAAAGACACGGCATGGCACCAAATCACGCTCCGCCCACTAGGCAATGGCTTTTTAAGCGGCGAGCTTTTCAGCGCTGTGCTCTGTCCCTCCGTACTAGTAATAGCATCAACTCGGCTATTGCCACCACTAAACGGTCTAGCAGGATATTGCCTACCAAAACGGTGCGCCACTTCATCGCTATAATTATCCCGTTGCCGCGAGCGCTTCCAGACTGACAGACGATATAGCGGTTTTAATACGGCAATGGCCACGCGGTAGTAAAGCGGTGGCGTAATAGCAGCCGCTCTACTGACTTTGTTAGCCGTCAGCGGTTCGAAGTCTAGACTGGGGTCCTCAATGATAACGCGAGATTTTACCGGTTTATTCATAGGTTGAGACGGACTTTCACTGAGCGTCACTTGTGTAGCTTTAGCCAGCGTAGCGCTATTGCTATTTAAAGGCGGCGCTGCAGCAGGGTCAGTTACCGCAGTCGATGGCGCGTCTGGCACGGAGGTAGTATTGTCTTTAATAGGGGTAGACTCTGGCGGCGGGTTGGACATAATAAGACCTAAAAACTAAGCTATAACAGCAGTCATGCGCAGTCACGCACTATTCAATGCCGGCACTAGCCTAGCAAAAATGGAGGATTTTAACGCAATTTCTATTTAAAAAATATCTCGTAAAGGAAGCCCTAAGGTTTTCTATCATTTATAGCCTGGGCATAGTTCACTATACCTAGGTTACAAGTCACTAAACCTCAAAGTCTGTTGAAACTTCTTTTAGCGGGCTACTGGCTGACCTCGCAGACCTGCTCCACGACGAGCAATTGCGGGTACTGGCTGTAGTTTTTTTCATGATTGGCTAGCAGATAACCACTCAGACACAGGCGAAAGGACTGCATGACCAGGCTGGCTTGTTTAGCTAACGGCGTATCTGGCGCATTTTTTAATAAGCCTCTTTTATCGACTAGCAAGTAGGTCTCGTCTTCGGTCTTGAAAGTGGCGGCGTTGCCAGTTTTCACATAAATACCTTTTAGTAGCGCCACTTGCCTAGGCTCTGCAGGGTTAATATGACTGGAGTACGCCCGCATACTTAAGGTTGAAAACTGCAATAGCACTAATAATACGGGAATAAAGAATCGCATAGGATGCCTAGGGGACGTCACACTTTTGGACGCTGATGATAAATACTAACTGTATATAACTGCAAGTTATATTCATAAACTCCATGCATAAAATATTTATTAGGGTTTATAGCAGTAACACTAGCAGCAATGCTAAAAGACCTACGCCCACGAACAATAGCAAGTAGCGTTTATTCGAGACTTGCTCCTGCTGTTGCACGCTAGTCAGAATCTCCACTTGCTGCCATTGTTCAACGAGGTGCTGGGCTTCAGGATGGCCATTTTTCGCGGCCTGCTCTAGCCAATGCTTGCCTAGTGTTAAGTCTTGGCTAACGCCTAGCCCTTGATAATACAGCTTACTTAAGAGTCTTTGTGCTCGTGCATCATCGCGACTGGCGGCTTTCTGCACCCAACTGGTGCCTTCTGCCAAATCCTTATCTATCCCCTCACCCAACATCATTTGCATCGCCAATCGTAGCATGGCCGCGGTATTACCTTGCTCTGCTGATTCGGTCAATAATGCCACCGCCTCTTCACGCAGCACCGTATGACTTTCAGATAACTTAACCTCACTACGCGGCCGCTTCTGCGCCACTACAAACCCTTCAAAGACATCTAAGATTTTCACCGCCTTTTGGTACTCATCCACGCCCGCACTCTGTGGCTTAACCAAAGTATTTAAATCTTTTAGCAGTTCAGTATGCAGCGCAGCTAATGGGTCAGCCGCTGGCACAGCTAGTATAGCTACCTTAGACTCGCTAGGTCGCACAGCGGCCAAACTTTGCAAAGTTTCGTTTGCCAAAGTTGGTGCTTTCGGGGTAGTGACTAAAGCGGCCGGTAGCTTAGCCGTAGCGACTGGCTTGGCCTCGCTACTCGCTATCACTCCTGGCGCAGGGTGTAAAGGATTAGGGGTATGCAAATCAGGCGTGACTACAGGCTCATTAAGAACGGGCGCTAGCGTTTGCGTTAGAGTGGCGGGATTATTAGCCTCCGTTACTGCCTCTCCCTCCCCTTGCTGCCGCAAACTTCTATTTTGCGCAATGGCTGGCGCTATCTCTAAAGCCGCTGTTTGCTTAGCCAAATCAGCGCTAGCCGCCGCCGCACCCTCATCACTCATAGAAGCTGGTAAGCGTTTGCGCACCGCTTGATATAAGCCACTCTCTATCGGCTCGCCGGTTATAGAGTGAAACGGGCGATCAAGACTGGCAAATAATCTGGCACCAACGACTTCTAAGGGAAAAAATACGGCAGTTATCTCAGTAATGGTATTAAAGACATCCGTATGATGCTCTGCATAGCAATACTGACAAGCGAGCTGCTGATAAAAATCATTATTACCCCCAGCAGGCGCGTCTAAATTTGGGGTGACCGCCTCAATAATTTCGCTAATCTCTGGCACGGTTAGCCACTGCGAGGGTTGCTGCCATTGTCCCGCTAACACTTGACCCGCATAACGCCCCACAAACAATAGAAAACGTCGACCACTCGGCTGCGTCAGCAATGCCGCTTCGCTGATTTTACTCTCGAGCAATTCATGACGAATTTGCGATAAGAGTAAATCTAACCGTTTTAAGCTGGCCAGAGACCGATCTAATTGGCACTCTTGCAATCTTTGCGCATAGGCCATCGCCGTTTTATCATCGGCGACGCTTGCACTGTCAAGGTTGGTTGAAGGCGTCACAGGGCTAATGGGGTTATTAACGGGCATAAATTATCGTCTTCTATGCAAATAAGGGCTAGCAATATAGCCATAATATTCAAGGATTTGAGCTAAATTATTATAAAGGCTAAAACGTAAATTAAATCGTTATAATTTATCAGCCTTACTATTTTTAGGATCATTATAATAAGGGACTAAACAGCCGCATGCCATTATCAAATACGTGTTGAAAGCCATGACGCCGACGCCACTGCTCTAGGGTCAATAGCTCACAATGTTGCAGATAAGACTGCTGACAACGGGCCACTTGCGCTACCATCTCTCGAGAATAAATCGCTAGACTCACTTCCATATTCAAATAAAAGCTGCGCATATCGATATTAACTGTACCAAATAAGCAATAATCATCATCTACCACGACCGTTTTGGCGTGGAGTAAGCCGCCACGGAACAGTGCAATCGTCACGCCAGCCTCTAGCAACTCCGTATAATAAGCTTGTGAGGCATGTTGCACCATAAAAGAATCGACTTTTTTGGGAATAATCAGCGTCACCGCTACCCCACGCTTAGCCGCTGTCGTTAAAGCCCCTAACAATGCCTCATCGGGGACAAAATAAGGCGTGGTGATTTGAATACAGCGGTCGGCACGATGTATCACGGCCACCAGAGTATTATAAATAACATGGGCGGTGACCTGTGGCGCTGAAGGGATAAGCTGGGCAATTACCGGTTCAATCTCCGGCATGATTACGGTACTGGTCGCCCCTCGTGCTACAGCCACCGTGCCAGTGAGCGCTAAAGAATCGATATAGCGCCCTGCTGAATCATTAATATCGTTAATTCTAGGGTTACGTTGATACAGCTTGCGGGTATAAGTATTGATATGACCGCCCAAAGCCAGCAAGTTGGTATTGCTCTCAGCGCCAATATCGGTGACTACTACCTTCGCCATGGCGGTGACGACGCTGAGCGGCTGACGGCCCTTAATACGCACCATCAAATCAATCCACTGCCCGACGTTTTTATCCTGTTTAAAGTGAGCGGGATCAACCAGGTTAAAACTGCCCGTATAGCCAATATTTTCATCTATCACGATGATTTTGCGATGATTGCGTAGGTCAGTGCGGGTAAATAAGGTCTTGAATAAACCCACGGGTAAGGACTGATGCACCACGACCCCTGCCGCCTCTAGCGTACGATGATGCTCTGAGCCAAAAAAGTTAAAGCTGCCCACACTATCCGCTAATAAGTGACACTCCACGCCTCTTTGCGCTGCTGCTGACAATGCGGTTAAGACTTCTTTGACCTGACCTTCCGGATAGACAATGTAAAACTCCATTAAAATCATACGCTCGGCGCGATTAATATCGTCAATTAATCTAGAGAATAGCTCTTCGGCTTCGGTAAGTAGCTGCATTTTATGCTGATCAAAGACACCAAACCCTGTCCACGAGGTACCCATCCGACTGACCCCACGATAAGTCTCCGATAACAGCTCCTGACCTTGATCAAAGACGATCCGCTCACGCACCGCCATATCATTGAGCAGAGCACGCGCTTGCTGAGTACGTTTTAGATAACGCTGACCCACCATGGGCTCACCAATCAGCAAATACGCTATAAACCCAATAATCGGTAAAGCATATAATATCGCCAGCCAGGCAATCGCCACCCCAATATTGCGCTGTACCGAGACAATCCGCAAAGTGAGCAATATAATAGCGATGATATGCGCTATCAAACCCAGCTGCGCCACCTCAATCCATGACCAAGCCGTAAACAGCTGCTCAGGCACCCGAATATTTATGACCCTCTCCTTAATACTTAGCGTCGGACCTAATTGTTTTATTCTATCCTCTTATCATAGCGACTTGATGACGGCTGTCTATTTGTGAATCGTTATCGAGACTGACTTTCGCCTAGGTCTACGTTGCTAGGCTATGACTATGGCTAACCAAAATTATACCCTAGCCCCTAACGGGTAAATTTGCAGTAAAATTAAAATTATTGAAAATAAGATTTGACAGGCAAAGTTAAATGTATATAATACACATCCACAGCGACGGACCTTATTGATAAATTATCACAAGGTAGCGTTGTTAGAAAATCTGAGTTGGATGTGACAGTTACTTCTTGGATTTTTGAATGAAGATTTAGAGTTGATGCTTTAAGTTTTCAGAAAATTCCCTTTAAGGAATTTTCTCTTGCAGAGCCAAAAAAGCAGTGCTTTTTTTATACGCTCTTCAGGGTGATTAGCTCAGTTGGTAGAGCGTCTGCCTTACACGCAGAATGTCGGCGGTTCGAATCCGTCATCACCCACCACTATTTTAGTAAAGTGGATCTTTTAATTGAGATGAAATACTAAATACGACCTAAGCAGCGGTAGTTCAGTTGGTTAGAATACCGGCCTGTCACGCCGGGGGTCGCGGGTTCGAGTCCCGTCCGCTGCGCCATATTTAAAACGAATTCGGATGTTAAATCTGAGCAAGTTTCGCCCCATGTATTAGTTTACTTGGGGTTTTTTTGTGTCTGTAATTTTCCTTAAAGCCTTTATCCGTAAGGGTTAGTTATTCTATTTTTAAAAACTTCTAAGAAGCAATCTACTCTTTAATAATGTATTCTCTATAAGTCTGCGTACATGCACTCTGCCTTTTAAAAATCGGTGACCAACGGCTTGGTGACCAAACGGTGACCATTTCGTGACCAAGGTTGTGAAAAGTCTGGTACTACATTGAGACTCAGTTCTTTTGATTGGATAGGATTTCGGGACTTTAAGTGTCCTGTTTTTGACTAATATTAAGACGTTTTAATGCGCTTGCTCACACTCCTCTATCAAAACCCTTTGAAGTAGTTACCTAATCGCCAAACGCGATGTTAAGAACGCAGAAATTACTAAAATAATAGCACTCAACACAAACGTTGCTTGATAACCGCTATGATCAAATAATACCCCACCCAATGTTGACCCTGAAGCAATGGCCAATTGCACTACCGCTACCATTAATCCGCCACCAGCTTCAGCATTTTCTGGCAGCGTTCGAGCAAGCCAACTCCACCAGCCAACGGGTGCTGCTGTTCCTAACAGCCCCCATATACCGAGCAATATAGCCACAATCATGGTCGAGGTACCAAAGCATATTAAAGTCATTGCGATAGCGGCCATCATGATTGGAATGATAATCAAGGTTCCATAAAAACGACGATCTAAAAATATAGTAATAACACATGTGCCAATAAAACCCATCACGCCAATACCAAGTAAAATCAATGATAAGGTAGAAATATCAACTTGGGTAACGGTCTCTAAAAAAGGTCTCACATAAGTATAAAGTGAGAACTGCCCCATAAAGAACAAACTGACTGCCGACATACCAATCATCACTACAGGATTGCGTAGTAGCCCTAAAATAGAGGGAGGCTTGTCAGTCTTGTCCCTCGTGACTTGCATGGAAGGCAAACTGATCCACTGCCAAATAAAGGCCAGTATGGCGACAGGAACCAGACAAAGAAAAGCACCGCGCCACCCAATAACTGAGCCAAGATAACTTCCTAAAGGGGCAGCAATGACCATTGCCAATGCGTTGCCACTGTTAAAAATTGCCATGGCACGAGGGACATCTGAGCTTGGTACTAAACGCATCGCCATCGCCGCTGACATTGACCAAAAGCCGCCGATCACCATCCCTAGCAAAGCGCGACCTATCATGTAAAGCATATAATTTTGCGCAAGTGCAACAATAGCTGCTGAGATAGCCATGATGGCGGTTAATAGCAACAAGAGCGTTTTACGGTTCATGCTGCCTGCTACACGAGAGACCGTCAGACTTGTGATCACCGCAAAAGCACCTGAAATGGCAATACCTTGGCCCACCATTCCTTCACTGATTTTGAGGTCTACTGCAATCGGCGTGAGTAGACTCACCGGCATAAACTCTGAGGCAATTAATGCAAATACGCACAAGGTCATGGCAAAGACCCCACTCCAGTAAGCGGGCTGTTCTGTATTTCTTTCTATTGCTTTGGTGCTCAACATACACACTCTCGATATTGTATTAAGACGCTATTAAAAAAAGGATTTTAAACTAAACCAAAAACCGGCCATCACGTAGCCGGTTATTTTGATGACTGACGACCTTACTTTTTTATTTCAAATTTTTGTTAAAAAAGTCGGTTAACTTGGCAAAGGGAATTTTGTCCATACGATCATATAAATCTACGTGAACTGCATTGGGTATGATCATCAACTCTTTTGGCTCAGCAGCCTCTTTAAAAACATCTTCGCTCATATATCGAGAATGAGCATTTTCGCCAGCTATCAACAGCATGGGACGCGGTGAAATTTCTTTTAGATGAGCTAAAATTTGCATATTCGTCAACGACATTGCAGAAGTCGTTGCCCAAGCACCGTTTGAATTAACGGAACGAGGGTGAAAACCACGAGGGGTTTTATAGTACTCCCAATATTCTTTGATAAACTGTGGCTCGTCTCCTGTCAGCGTGTCCTTATTGGTTTTTGCACCATATTCAGGGGTGCCGTTTTCAGCATCTTTCCAACGCTGCAGGCTTAATTGCTCCAACATTTTTGTACGCTCTGCAACTGTAACTTTATCGTTGTAACCCTTTGAGCTAACTCTAGGAATATCATACATACTGGTTGTCGCTACGGCTTTTACTCTTTTATCTGCGGCTACAGCGTTTAACGCAAAACCACCAAAGCCACAAATACCAATGATGCCAATTTTATTTCTATCCACATTTTTTTGTAGGCCTAAAAAATCTACTGCTGCACTAAAGTCTTCGGTATTAATATCCGATGAGGCAATATTACGAGGTTCGCCACCGCTCTCACCTGTATATGAGGGATCAAAGGCAATAGTGACAAACCCCTGTTCTGCCATTTTTTGCGCGTATAGTCCTGATGATTGTTCTTTCACGGCACCAAAAGGCCCACCAATAGCCAACGCTGCTAATTTCTTACCTTCATAGTTTTTCGGTGTGTAGAGATCTGCGGCGAGCGTGATGCCATAACGGGTCTTAAAAGTTACTTTTTGATGGGTGACTTTATTACTTTGAGCAAAGGTTTTATCCCATTGTTGTATGAGTGGTATGGTGGCTGTGGCAGCATGGGCCATATGAGTCGCTCCAAAGAGGGTTGAGCTAACAAGTAAGCCCAAGCTAAACTTTTTTAACATTGATGGTAGGGTCATTGGTCGTCCTTTGTGATGGCAAATAAGCAATTATCTGATTATCATTCATAAGATTTGAGCGGAAAGAGTCAGGTTATAAACAAGACAAAGTTGTTTATAATATATTCTGTAAAGTCATGAGATTATCTTATACTTCTACAATTCTAGTGATAATACCCATTTTTTAACTTTTATTTATTCACTCAGGTTCTGAATATGCGACAGCAAGAGGATTATAATGAGCTGTATGCTTTTTTACTGGTCGCTCAAGAAGGCAGTTTTACCAAGGCCGCTATCAAACTTGGCATATCGCAATCTGCCTTGAGCCGCTCCATTAAGTTATTAGAGCAGCACCTAGGTCTACAGTTATTCACAAGAACCACTCGTAGCTTGTCTTTGACACACGCAGGTGAAGCATTATTTGTGACCGCTGAGCAGAGTTTTGGGTCATTAGATAGGCAGTTAGAGGGGCTGAAGCATTTACGCGAAACGCCTGCGGGGTTGGTGCGCATTAGTGCGGGTCAATATGCTATTGATAAAGTGCTGTTACCGAAGCTGGCTAAATTTAAGCAGCTATATCCTGATATTAAATTGGAGTTGATCAGCGATACGGCTTTGTCAGATATTATCAGCACACAATTTGACGCGGGCGTTCGTTTTGGCAGCTTAGTCACCGAAGGTATGATATCGGTGCGTATCGACTATGATGAAGAGATTGCAGTGGTCGGTTCGCCAGACTACTTTAATGAGTTTGGCTTTCCCAAAACCCCAATGGAGTTGAACGATCACAATTGTTTGGGCTATCGATTTATGGGGGGCGGTATGTATCACTGGGACTTCATGATTGAGGGTCAACCCTATAAATTGAAGACGCAAGGACAATGGGTGTTTTCGACTGATTATTCAGTGATTAATGCCGCAATAAGAGGACTGGGCATAGGGTATGTGCCCATCGATATGGTTAAAGATGAGCTAAAGAGTGGCAAGCTTATTCATATATTACGAGAGTTCAGTCATACTTTTGACGGCTTTCATTTATATTATCCGCATCACAATGTGTCCCCTGCGCTACGAGCCGTTATCGATACTTTAAAGCTCAAATAATAGATACTCGGGCCACAAAGTATCCAGACTTTTCCTACGAGAATCGCGATTGCCCTATCACAGATGATCGGACAAAAAGCGGGCCATATTATTAATAATGTTGATGTGAATGAAATCACTTTCAGACCAACTGCTCAAGTTTTATAATGATGATTTTAATTGCTTATTATTGAGATTCATCATAGTAATCTAGCCTAGATATTTTCTAATAGGACGCTCTACAAACTGTAAAGCATCTTTTTTAGGTATCTCTAAAAAGTCTATCGCGTAACCTCACGATAGCGACTATAACGGAAGAAGTGTGGACCTTCATACTCTTCCCAAAAGCTCATAGTAAACTCGCCAATGGCTCGAACTTCAATGAGGTCAACTGAGGCATGAAAGTCTGCTTGCCCATCAGCCGTTACCTCAAGATGTTTAGCAACCGAGGCCTCATCCATATAGCGCTCGTGTTGTAGAAAACTGCCATCTTCATCACGGAAAATCTGGTATTCCAAAACGTAAGGCTCTTCTGCTTTGGTAACGGGCAGAACCTTATCGAGGTAGCTCTGAAACAAGGCTTCTTTGCCGGGCTTAATAGTGTAACGGAATAGAACATCGAACTGTTTATTATTGGTCATAATCGTCCCTAGAGATAGTTGTAAATTGGTTGAGGCTTAGGTCATTGAAATGGCCATATTTGACAGCGCCTATTCCCAATAAATATTAATGTATCAGTATGATGAGATGCTTTCTAGACCACAATAAGCCGAGAAAGTATCGCAATGGTAAAAGAAGCGGTTTACAGCAGCTGCCCACCTGAAATATCAAAGGTGGTTCCGTTTGCCCACGACATGTCATCAGATAAAATGGCTGCGACAGCCTGACCGATGTCGTCAGGTAAGCCCACCCGTCCTAGCGCAATGCCTTGCGCCACATAGGCGTTGACCTCATCATTATCACGCACTACTCCTCCGCCGAAATCAGTAGCAATAGCACCAGGAGCGATCGCATTTACCCGAATACGACGCTCACCAAGTTCGAGCGCCAAATAACGGGTGATAACTTCAATCGCCGCCTTGACTGAGGCATAGAGGCTATAGCCTGGCAATGTGAAACGCACCAAACCAGACGAGACATTCAAAATGCGACCGCCATCCTGAATAAGAGGAAGCATTTTTTGAGTCAAGAAGATAGGCCCACGCAAATGCGTAGAGACGAGTGAGTCGAATTGCTCTTCGGTTGCCTCTGTGAAATTGGAGGAAATACCGTTACCGGCGTTATTAACGAGAAAATCGAATTGTTCACGGTCAAAATTGGTTTTTAGAGTCTCAATCACTTGCTCAGAAAATGCTGGAAAGCTTGAGGTATCGGTGACGTCGAGTGCCAGCAATGCTGCCTTACCGCCTAGCGCCTCAATTTCTTGCTTTAGGGTTTCGGCTTCTGCAGCACTGCTATGATAAGTGCCAATGATATGAATCCCACGCTTGGCTAACTGAAGAGCCATGTTGCGTCCAAGGCCACGGCTAGCACCAGTGATAAGTGCGATTTGATTAGACATCATTTATCTCCTAAATAATAATATTTCATAAAAGCCAATCATGATGTAAAAGGCTGCTGCTATTGGTCATTTGCAGGTAAGTTTATCTGTCCTGAAAATGATTCCAATGCCGCTTGCGCAGATTTGCTCGACTGCATTCGCTTGAACCAAGCAGCAATATTCTTTCTAGCAGGATTATTAATCCAATCGCCAGTAGGTGACATCGTAAACATAAACCCGAAGAGAACGATATCTGCCAACATCATTTGATTGCCGCAAATAAATTCTCTATCGGTCATATCAGCATCTAGTTGATTCATGCCTTTATCTGCAAGGAGTCGATGGTAATGCTGGCTCTCTGGTGAAAGCACACGGAAACCTCTATAGTAACTTTCAGCCTCGTCACTGCCACGCCACCAAGCAACGATCGGCTCAGCAATTTCTAAATCGATACGGCGCGTCCACATGCGGGTAAGCGCCCTTTCTTCAGGCGTATCACCGAGTAGGGAACGACCACCAACAGCGACCTCATCCAAATACTCACAAATCGCCGTGATTTCAGTAACAACTCTGCCATCATCCAGTCGTAACGCAGGCATTTCACCTCGTGGGTTAATATTTTCACAAAAGTAGCGACTGCGGTTTTCTAGTGTGCCTAAGCTAATAATTTCAGTATCAAACTTTAATCCACCTCGTTCGTGCATAAACATTCGTACTGGCATAACGTTTGGGCTTGGGGATTCAGCATCGTAAAGCAACATAATAGGGGCAATCCTTTTTTTATAAAAAATTAAATACTTTGTTCTATTTGCGACCAGCTAGCCAGAAATTATTACAGCACCAGTGATAGCCAAAATATAAAAACGGTACTAATAGTACCACTTCATGTTAATATATAAACTAATAATTTCACATACTAATGTGGCAAAATCGTTAATACCGCCACACCCTAACTTGGCAATATCATAGTGAGTAATAACCATGAGTGAACAAGTTCTTATAACAGGTGGTGGATCAGGCATCGGACGCGAGTTTGTCCGTCTTTTCTTGAAAGATGGCGCGAACGTCCTCGTTGCGAGCCTCGTAGAGGAAGAGTTGGCCCAGCTGCACATCGATTTCGTTGAATTTGGCGATAAACTCAAGACGCTCGCAATAGATTTGTCAGAGTCAGACTCCGCAGAAGCACTTATCGCGTGGTGTGATAAGTCCGGGCTTGTTATTGACACCCTAGTCAACAACGCGGGGTTTGCAACCTTTGGCGAGGTTGTCGATGCAGATCTTAGCCGCATTGAAAACATGATCCATCTGAATGTCATCACGACGACCAAACTGTCGGCCCTATTCGGCGCGCGGATGAAAGAGCGTCGTAGTGGTAACATCCTCAATGTTGGCTCGACAGCAGGCATGGTGCCGTCAGCGCGGTTTGCAGCTTATGGTGCCACTAAGGCCTACGTGAACCTCTTCACTTTTACACTTCGCGGAGAGCTGGCTGAGTATGGCGTCAACGTCACGTGCCTGACACCCGGTGCGACTGACACGAAGTTTTCACAAGCAGCCAATATCGATGGCTACGAGGGCAAGTCGATGTTGAAAGATTTATTTGCCTCTGACAAAGCCAGTTCGCCTGCAGAGGTGGCACAGGCGGGACTCCATGGAATGCGTGAAGGCAAAGCCCATGTGTTGTTCGGCAAGGGGTCCGTTATGGCCTCACTGGCTTCGCACCTGCTGCCGGCCTCCACAATCCCTATGCTGATGAAGAATACCTGATGGCTATACCAGACCCTGTACCACAGCGCAAAGACGCCAGAAAAAACCGAGCACGCATCCTAGACGCAGCCGACACGGTATTTCAAGTCGACGATATTGATGTTTCCCTGGATGCCGTGATCCTTAAAGCCGGGGTTGGACGAACGACCTTCTTTCGTCACTTTGCTGACCGCCCCACTCTTCTTGCCGCGCTACTTGAGCGTTCAATTGATGAACTAGCCGAGGAGGCCGATCGAGTCCAGGAAGACCCCAATGGCCTGTTGATTTTTCTGGAGTTCATGGCCAGTCGCATGGGAATGAGGGCCAATCTAGTTCGTTACTGGAATGCAGCCGATCCCCATCATCCTGCGGTACAGAACGCATTCATGCGATCCCAGCAGATATTTACCAACCTTATCAACCAGGCCCAGGCCCAGAGCCTCTGTCGTACGAAGCTGACCGCCGAGGATTTAATCATGATGGGACGGATGATTGGTGGTGCGCTCAACGGCTGTGATCCAGCCCATCGGGCAACGACGGCCAAGCAAGCCTTGAGTCTCTTGCTGGATGGCCTCAGGCCTAGACACTAACTAATTAGGTACTAAATAACTATGTACTAAGTAACCCGCAACCCATTTGAATCCCCCTAAAAGAGAGTAACGCGTTATGAACAATATCATGTTTACGCAACAACAAGCCCAACTGGACACCCTGTCTAAGGGAGCGACAATCGAGCAAGTTTTGGAGTTTTTTGATTCCCTTGAGGCTGTGCCTATCGCTAGCATGATAGGAAGTTGGCGCGGTAGCGGCATAGCGACCGACCACCCCTTAGACGGTATGCTTGAAAGCTTCAATTGGTATGGAAAACGATTTCGTAGTACTGAAGAGGTTGATCCTCTAGTATTCACTAAAAAAGATGGCACGCTCTTCGCTATCAATCCAGCGATGCTACCTATTGGAATGGTTAATAATCCTCCTAGCATCGCCAACACTAACGCCGCAAGCCTACTCTTCAAGTTGGGTAGCACCGCGCTCCAAACTAAGGAACCGGCAGCCCGACTAAGGATGACAGAGTATCGTGGTGTGCTCTCAGCGACGATGATTTACGATCGCCTACCAATCAACGACGTCTTCCGCATGGTCACCCCTGATGTGGTGATTGGCGCCATGGATATTCGCGGTAACGATCAACCTTTCATGTTTATCCTGAAAAGAGACCTAAATACACACGTCAATTAAGGGGTCATATATTAATGTGATTGCGAATTATAGTCATAGGCGCAGCGGCTGTAATCGGCGGTGGGCTTTTTTATCAAGTACGAAGTGCGCCCATCGAAAGCACTTTTTATACCCTCCTTGATAGCTCTTTTGTTATGAGCAAGTTTCGCCCCATGTATTAGTTTACTTGGGGTTTTTTTGTGTCTGTAAGCAAACCTCAGCTGCTAAAGATACTGGGACTAAGACTAGCGCCGACCAATACCCTTATCGCTACTGGCTCATAAGCCACGGTCACAAGCCAAATCAAGATTTTATATCGTCAGCATTTCTCCTTTGTTGTAAATAGCAAATAGCGCCAAATCTTGACGCAATCTTAACGCCTCCATCGCTATTTTGGCAGCTATACCCACAGACAATCTGTCGGTGACTTATCAAGGAGCAGGCCATGACGGTGCCCATCAACTACCACGATCGTAGTAGCAACAATAATAGCGACTATAACCCTAAGCCTATACCTCCTGCGCACAACACCCTGCAGGCCGCTCTCGCCAAGGTGCCTGAAGTCACCCTATTATTTTGGCTAGTCAAGGTGGCGGCCACGACTTTAGGAGAGACTGCTGGTGATGCGCTATCCATGTCCCTCAATTTAGGATATCTGGTCAGCACCGGCATATTTGCTGTGATATTCGCGCTAGCGGTGGCGGCGCAAATCAAAGCCCGTGGTTTCAATAAATGGCTGTATTGGGGCACGATCATTGCCACCACTACTCTTGGCACCACCATTGCTGACTTTGTTACCCGCTCTATGGGCATCGGCTATGCAGGCGGCTCTGCCTTATTGGTGGCTTTGCTAGGGTTGTGCTTGTTTGTCTGGCACAAAAGCATGGGCAGCATCGCTGTAGACAGTATTGTCAGTCCACGCGCTGAGGTCTTTTATTGGACCACCATCATGTTTTCGCAGACGCTAGGTACGGCGCTTGGCGACTGGGTCGCTGACACTAAAGGTATGGGGTACACCACCAGCGCTATTATCTTTGGTAGCTTATTGGTTCTAATCGCCGTGGCGCACTTTACTACCAAGATCTCCAAAACCCTCTTATTTTGGAGCGCCTTTGTGCTTACACGGCCTTTGGGGGCTGTATTGGGAGACTTTTTGGACAAACCCTTAAACCACGGTGGCTTGGATCTAAGCCGCTTTGGGGCATCGGCTGCGCTATTGGCTTTTATCGTGATTTGTCTGTTGGTCTTTAAGCAAAGAGCCAGTGCTAAAGCGCATTGATTGCTAGTGACAAAAATAGGGCTGCCAGTTACTTAACCTTGCACAATGACACTTTTGGTTGCCCTATCTTAACGCTTTCTTAATGTGCCCTGCCCTATGCTGAGTTATGCCGACCCGTTAGTCTTAATGCTCTGTCACCAAACTCAAAATAAAGCATTAAATCCAGTCTGGTTGAATGAAAGTTAGCAGTCTTCTTATCATAATGACTTCACTATTATTAAAAGGTACGATTATGAAAACTCTATTATTAGCGACTCTCGCTACCTGCACATTAGCCTTTACCGGTTGTACTACGCTGAAAAATGTAGCGGGTAATGATACTACTGGTACTCATGAAGTCCACTCTGCACAAAGCCGCACGGCCCCTGTAGCCAGTGAAAATGGTGTATTGGTCGACTCTGCCAACCACATGACCCTTTATACCTTTGATAAAGATGAAATGAACAAGTCAAATTGTGGCGCGGTATGTCTAGTCGCTTGGCCGGCTTTCTTAGCGCCGCAAGCGTCAAATACCAAAGGTCAGTTTTCCACCATCCAACGTGAAGATGGCAAGTACCAGTGGACCATGAACGGCAAGCCTTTATATTTCTATGCCAACGATACCAAGCCTGGTGACAAAAACGGTGATGGCAAATTTGGCACTTGGGATGTAATTAAAACCAAATAATCGCTAACAAATTTAAGATTACCAAACCCTAAGCACTTTTCGCTTGGGGTTTTTTATGGGGGATAGTTTTAAAAGTAAACTCTCATAAATACAACACTGAGAATTAAAAAAATACAATAGCCATAGGATGACGGTGGATTGGCGGTGGTAAGCTAATAGTCACTACAAATAGTTCATTATAAGGAAGTTTTATGCCTTCACTATCAGCCGTGAATAAAATCAGTATGAGTCTAGGGCTAGCGACAGTTTGTTTATTGGGCAGCGCGCAGGCTATGGCTGCTGACTCGTGTAGTAACCCGCAAACCCAAGCTGATATGAATCAGTGTGCTAGCCAAGATTACAAGAATGAAGACGCTCGCCTGAATCAAACTTATAAAACCCTACGTGGCCATCTGACGACGAAAGAAAAATCCCAGTTAAAAACAGTACAGTTAGCTTGGATCAGTTATAGAGATAAGTCCTGTGAATTTTCTACTAGAAACTCGGTAGGTGGCAGTATCCATAGCTTAGAGAAAAACTCTTGTTTGAGCCAGATGACTGCAGTACGACGGGGTGAATTAGAGCAGGAGATTGAATTGCTTAAGTCGCGTTAGGGTTAAATTATCGCGTTCTCTATATAGGGGCGTATGGCCTTTCAGGTAAAGTAAGTCCGCGAAATCCAACGATATCATTCACTGTTTTAAATACAATAATAAGCTGTAGTTACTATAAAATAAGAAGCAAACAAGCCCCTCTAAAATGACGCATAAAAAGGACTGACCATGTGCTCAAACTTTGAACCCGCTACCCTTGATCAAATCGAAGTAATAATAGAGTCGCAATATGCGTTGAATCTTGACGGCCCTTTAGCTGACTATAAACCCCACGTCTATCCCAAAGACTACTGCCCTATTATTATCCCTACAGAAGACGGCATGACCGTGGTCGCTGGTCAGTTTGGCTTAAGCCCGAAGTGGGCTGATAAGCCTGTCGACTACTCTACCTATAACGCTCGCTTGGAAGGTATCGAAAATAAGAAGACCTTTGAGCCGCCGTTTACGCACAATCAATTTTGCCTTGTGCCCATAAAAGCGTTTTTTGAGCCGTACTATATCGATGGTAAGAATCATTGGCAGCGCATCTATCAAAAAGATGCTGAGGCCTTTACCATTGCTGGAATGTTTGAGTTTAACCCACACTTTGATGAACCCATCCATACCTTTACTTTGCTGACGCACAATGCTGATGATGAAGCGTTTATGAGCCAATTTCATCAGCCAAAAAAAGAAAAGCGCTCTATCGCCTTGGTTGAAGCGGATAAAAGAGCGCAGTATTTAGAGGCTAGTCATAAGGAGATTATGGCTTTGATGAGTAAGATTGAGGGGGGTGGGTTTGCTTTTGGGGAGGATTAATCTTCCTGAAAGGCCTCAACGGCAGTCTGCGTTAATACACTCCACAAGAGTATTATTACCATCGTTATGTATCCTAAGCTTAGGCTCCATCATTTCCTGATTAAAATCATAAACTAATAACTCGGGTTGAAATCTATCTATAGCCTGACCAATATATACACACGCAGCATTTGACGCACAAACCAATAAATGGACGGTTTCAACACTATAAGTTTCATTTAAATCTGTAAGGATATTTTTAAGTTTAACAGCCAACTTTTCACCTTCAACAGGATGTGCAACAGAACCATTTCCATAGGCATAATCTTTAGGATATATATTAATAACAGGTATCGAAGATTGCTGTTTTCCTTGTAGCCATGCAATCGTTTTATCTATTTTTGGAGCGGGAGCTGTTAATTTGACACTCACTATTACCTGCTTATGTTCAGGTTCTATTAAGGCCTCTTCAATTATTATGGCATCACTTCTTGGTTCAGAACGGGGCCAAGTCCAACTATTCGCATCCCTATAGCGCAACATGGGTATTAATTTTGATTTATTTCCGAATTTAGCTCCAAAGCCGATTAACGATGAAGATGGGCCAAAAGCAAATACCGCTATTCTCTTTTCCTCAGCCAGTAATTGTATCTTCTCAACACATTGCTTAATAAATGTGGGAGATTTAGCATGGAAATCATCTACACATTCAATTGATTCATTTTCACCATAAGGTAAAGAAATAATATTATCTAAAGCTCTATGATTTACTACACTTAATGATTTCGCAATTGAGATTGAACAAGGCTTTTCTATAGCCTGTCCATTAACTCCCCATGGAATGAAAAAAATAGGTACTGGAGAATAATTCAAAGCATCAAGTAACTTATTACATAACTCAATATGATCCTCACGCATTTTTTCTAATCTTGATGCTGGATAATCAATACTTGCTACTCTATCTACCAAACGATGATGGATATCACATAATAGAAGAACATTTTTTGGTTCGTCTGCTAAATTTGCTGACAAATAAAGTACTCCCCTTGGACCATTTTCAGAGGCCGCAATATTGTGAGCTAAATAACCAAAATTGCCTCTATGACCAGTCAAGGAATCTAAGTCTAATCTTTTTCCACAGCCTGAAAACATGCACCTACCATGACTCTCTTGCATCACTATCCGTTTAGTTTCTTGACTAAATCCATCACCTCTTCCCTTACTCTTCTCTCGACCTGTCTGCCAACGATTGAATAATTTTGTAGTTTCCTTACTATTAAGGTTTTTAGATTCAATACTGATATCATTCCATAATAACTCAATATCTCCTATTTCTTGTATGTCTTCTAAAGTGAAATCTTCCTTCTCAGAAACCTTAAACGTAGCCTGTAGTTGATAGCTCTCACTTACGTAAGAAACTAATTTTTCATTACCTTCACCTTCAAGAGAAAACCTAAAGACATCAATTAATTCATCATCATTGAATAGTAGTGTCAGTAAATTATGATATTTTGCGTCAGAAAATAAACCAATTTGGTTCCATTGCAACCCTTTACTTTGAATTTGATCTAGATATTGTTTTGCTGAGTCAAGTTCGGTAAATATAGTTTTACCTAAGGGTTGATCTTGAGAAGTCTGAACTATTTCAGGTATGTTATTCGAGGTCATCTGCTAAGTATCCAATTCAATAGAAAAAGGTAAATACCCTAAAAATGTTTTCGAGTTTTGAGAGTAAGCAATCCAGAATCCAATATAAGTAGTGCCTACAATGACGTAAAGCACTCTATTAGATAAATATCTTGAATCAGTAAATTGACTCGCTAAATCATTCAAATCGGTATTCGATGGATTAGGTTTCGGCTCAGGGTGTGTATGCCATAGCCCTAGAAGACCACCATAATTTTTGGTCTCTTTCCAATATTTCTTCAAGGCTTTATTGTGAGATGTGGAACGAAAGAAAGTGGTACGGGTACGTTTATCTCTGAACATGGGCGTTGTTAAGTCGTCTACCAATATAGTATGACTATCTGGATAATACCTACCCAATAATATCCCGCCAGCCTCTTTCGATCGTGGTTGTATCTGTCTAAAATCAAACCATGTAGCTATAACAGATTCTGCTATTACGCCATCATGTGTTTTATTAATTTCTTTCCATGTGATGCGGTTGTTTAAGTACTGCAACATGAGCACCCTGCCGCTTTAATAGCATTTAATGGTTGTAAATAGTAACCACCATTTTGAAGAGTCAATTCTTGGTACTTAGTAGCTTCTAAGTCATAGTTGGTCGGTAACTTATCGGTAGCACACCATGATTGCAATCCAGTTTTATGTTCAACTACGAACTCAGCCATTATCACAGCCGTTTTCATAGCGTGTATTGAACCGTATGCAGTGAATGCTCCAGCACATCCAGTGATATTTTTTGATAATACTTTATTTAAAGGATTACTAAACAAACTGGTCTTTATGTAATTTGAAGAATTTCCAGCGTCATCATGGTAAAGACACTTCAAGCAAGCATCCTCATTACTTCTGAATCCTAAAACATGACCACCTAATCCGTATGCTTCTAACCAACCACATACAACATGGACACTAATCTCACGAGTATATAAGCGGCGGCATGCCTCCAGTTCTGTTGGTGGGTGACCCGTGGCTAATACTATAGAATGAATCTCAGATAAGTTTGCATCGTCTTGGTTGTTAAGCCAGTTCAATATATGTGCCTTATGGACTACTATTTCTAATTCAGGTATGTTTTGCTGAATACGATCTTTCAGCGCACTGACCTTAGACTGATTGACGTCTTGTATGCCAAGGTAATGCCGCATAACGTTGTCGGTTGTCATATCATCATAATCAATCAATATGAGCTTATCGACATCTGACTCAGCCAGTATCTCTGCAACTCTAGATCCAACTGAACCACAGCCCGCTATTACAACTGTTTTTTTACTGGATGAATTAGACTCAATGCCTGTACGATTTAATAAGTATTCACGCCAGCCACGTTGTAAGGTTTGGACCCTAAAATCACGATATTTATTTACAGGCATATCCTGATAATAGGTAATAACCAAATATGTATTCATTTTAGGCGCAGGAATTTCTAGAAGAACGATTTTAAAACCAGTTCTCCTCTTTAAGCTATCTAACTGTTTTGCATTGAAGTTTAAAGTTTGCCGCTCCCACCACTTTTCATCGAACGATTCAAAGAGATTAGGAATCACAAAGTCTTCAATGTTGGGTAAGGATATCTTAGTTACCTTTATAGCAGTATAAGGGGTAGAGCTAGAAGGTTCTTGAATAGCTCCGTCGACTAAGTATTTGATATGATGACACTGAGGTGTATTACGCTTTCTTGTATAATTAATGCACCATGCATACAAACTGTCAGACTGATTTGGATTGTGTGTAGCAACAATAACAGGTGCATTTGATACAACTGTCTGATTATATCCATCTATTTCTTTGTATAAAGCGATTCTATTTCCAACTCTATAAGACTCTAGAGAGTTAGTAAGAATGTTTATAGCTGTATCTAAAGCATATTGAAAAAGTCCCAATAAGTCAGCGCTATCAAACATTTCACCTTGATGATCTGTGATGCAAATCAAACCACTATTACCCACATGGTCGAGTGCTGGCAAATTACACTTAGTAACCGATACTGTAGGTAGTGATAGCTAACGCTTCTGATCAATATATTTGACTGATAAAGGGATTGTCTGACCATCAATATCTAATTCAAAACCAATAGCTATAAAGCCATTTTTTACATCCTTACTATCGATGTTATTGCCACCAATAGATTGGACATGGTTTTTAAATTTTTGTTGTATATCAGCGCTAATTGTCATGACATCACCTATGCTGATGACCCAGTACTCACATATGGCGCTTCATTACTCTTTTTAGCTTTATCAATTTTTGTAACCTCTGGGAAATCATCACCAAAAACTTTTCTCAGAATCTTACTAGCTTCATGTGCATCTGGCTCATCAACTGCTGATTGCAAATTATCTCTTAGTGCTTCAAAACGCTCCTTAATGGTAGCCATATCCTCATCACTGACAGACTTAAGTAAGTCTCCATAAGGAGTTACCGGTAGATCAATTGAAAGACGACCACACCAATCAAAATTACTCAGGATAGTGTTGATTAGATTCAGTAGAACCTCCCCGTCATTGTTGACGTTAACTTCAGGTTCTAACCAATGATACGCTGCCATAGTCAATCCAATACTATGAATACCAACGTATTTATGATTACGCCACCTTTTTAAATAACGTATACATCTACGAAACTGCTTACGTTGATCAGATCCTTTATCTTCATAGTCATCATTATCTTTAAATAAGCCATTGATTAGTGAGGTGATACCTTCAGGATCAGCTGGCTGCCAAGTTCGTTTATCTACAGCTAATCCTTTTCTGCCTTTCGCTAAATAAAAGGTGTCCTCGTACTCAATGTTAGATTTAGCATATATTGGTAAATCAACGTGATAATCAGCGATCCCATTTTTTTTATATGTTACTGTTATACAAGATCGACTTACTACCACATCACGATTAGTATGTTGGATACATTCTGCTACTAACTCTTTTAGCTCTACAGGGTCCTCATAATCTTCAATATGACAGTCGAGCAGTACGCCAACATCTATATCATAATCTCCAGCTCTGACTGGTTTGATGCCTGTATTTAAAGCGTAACTTCCCTGGTTAAAGCTTCTTACAAATTGAGGATAGCCATCACCCTCCTTTTCTTTAAGTTTTTCTTTAAGTTTTTCTTTAAGTTTATTAACGATTAAGTCTCGTTTATCGCGTAAAAAGCCGTTTTCTTCGTAAGTTCCTAACTTAATAGCATCATGAAACTCTAAGAACTGTTTTTGTAAATTTGCCACTTAATTAACTCCTTGATATTAATAAAAATCCTGTATTCGTTAAAATATAGCAAAGTCTTCCTGTTTAGGATATACAAGAGTCAATTGTTCGCGACAGCTGATGACGTTAAGATATAATTCCTTACATTTTTTTTATATCTTATATTAACAGACCAAATGCAACGCAAGATGGCATTAAAGTAATGAGTAACGCGCAATAGTATATTTAATCTTAGTTATTCAAAAACCACCCCTACCCAAAATCAATTCCATCATTAGGCTGAACCGTCGGCTTGCCCGCCTCTAGCCAAGCTTCATAACCTCCCGTAATGGAGCGTACTTGCTCATAGCCCATTTTCTCAAGTGACTCGGTCGCCAATGCCGCACGACCACTAGTTTTGCAGTACAGAATAATCTGACTGTTGGCATCGATATTCGGCAAATCGCCAATTTTAAACTCTAATACGCCACGCGGGATTGAAATCGCTTCTTTGAGATGTCCTGCTGCATACTCTTCAGGCTCACGGATATCAATCACGATATCGGCTTTTGAGCATAGTTTCTCAGCTTCATTGACGTCAATTTCGGTAATGTTGGCTTTAGCATCTGCGACAAGTTGTTGGGCAGTTTTCATAATACGACCTCTTTAATAAAAGTTAGATTACGGCAAATCGATATATCCCGATTGCCTTATAAATCAATCATTAGCAAGTTGCTGCCAGTCCTTGTTAGCTTAGCAGCTCTCTGCAAACCCAGTATTAGCAAACCGTATAACCTCACACCTCATCGCCCAATCAAAACTTCCTATAAAACAGGTGCTTGACTTCCACACCTTTATAATATATATTTTTATATTATATAATTTAATATATTATTTATCTTTAGGGTGGTATCGCTATCTACCCTACTCTCTGTTCGAGTTAAGGAGTTGTTATGAAAGTTAATGTGGGTAGTACCGATAGAATATTACGTGTGATCGCAGGTATCGTCATTTTAGCCGCGGGCGTTTACTTCGGCAGTTGGTGGGGCGCTGTAGGGCTGATCCCTTTATTCACAGGGCTATTTAGATTTTGCCCGTTATATACCATGTTGGGTATGAATACTTGCCCTATGAAATAGGCAACTATTGCATCAAATTGAGTCAGTCTAGCCAGCAGTAGTACTTGTAATCTCATCTTTTATAAAGCAATTCAGGAGTCTCCCATGAGCAAGTCATTTAACGACATCACCAAACATGTTGCCAAAAATATGGCTAAATTACGTCGCGATATCCCTGAGACCAGCAAGGCCTTTACCGGTCTGGCGCAAGCGGCCAGTGATGACGGGGTCTTGGATAAGAAGACTAAAGAGTTAATCGCCTTAGCTTTAGCTGTTGGGTCACGTTGTGATGCTTGTATTGGCTTTCATACCAAAGCGCTATTGGCACTAGGTGCTACTCGGGAAGAAGTCGCTGAGACTTTAGGCGTCTGTATTTATATGGGCGGTGGCCCGAGCATGATGTATGCCGCTGAAGCGATTGCCGCATTTGATGAATTTTCTGCAGATTAGTTAAAGCGTTTATACTCACTACTGAAAATTCACCACTCAAAACTCACCACGCAAAATTTGACCATTAAAAAAGGCGTAAGATTATTCTTACGCCTTTTTATTTATGATGACTTTAAGCAAAGTAGCAATTAACAAAAACTAGCCGGTATTCCGCAGCCCCTGTGCCACTCCATTGATGGTCAACTGGGTCAATTGTAGCAATCTGGCATCGTCGATATCGTCTTTGAGCATAGCCGTACCATCACCACGACGTTGCTTAAGCAGGGCCAATTGCAACCAGTTAAGCGCATTGAGATACGGCAATCTTAATGCTAATGACCGGGCTAGCGAGCGGTTGCTGGTCAATAAAGTATCTTGTCCGGTTAATAGTAGCAAGGCTCTCTGACTGCGCTCGTATTCTTCTAGAATTAACGCAAATATCTCTTCGGCATTGTCTTTATCCTTAGCCAATTCGACATAACTCTTAGCGATATCGATATCTGTTTTAGCCATTACCTGTTCCATATTGGACAGCATCGATTCGACGAAGGCACTATTTTTCGCATGGTCTTGCAGCACGGCTAACATATTTTCATCTTCTGCTAGTAACTGCTCTACTGCCGTACCAAAGCCATACCAGGCGGGTAGCATCAAGCGATTTTGCATCCATGAGAATACCCAAGGGATCGCACGTAAATCCTGAATCTTCGCCAAAGTCTTACGACTGGCGGGACGCGAACCAATGTTTAAGCTAGCAATCTCGGTGATTGGGCTCGCCTGCATGAAGTAGTCGATAAAGTACGGGTGAGTAATCAGCTCACGATAGTGATTAAACGCCGTAGTCGATAGCTTATCGAGCAGCTCAGGGTCTGGCGTCATCGTAGCATCGGGCAGTAGCGTCGCCTTTAAGGTAGCAGAGACTAACGCTTCGAGGTTGCGCTCAGCATTGCCCGCATCGGCATATTTCGCTGTGATAACCTCGCCTTGCTCTGTGATACGAATCTGCCCAGCTACCGACTTAGCAGGCTGTGCCAAGATAGCTTCGAATGACGGACCACCACCACGGCCAACACTACCGCCACGACCATGGAATAAGCGCAGACGCACATTATGCTTGGCAAACACTTCGACCAGTCTTTGCTCCGACTGATACAGCGCCCACTGGCTGGTAATATAACCGCCGTCTTTATTGGAGTCTGAATAGCCGAGCATAATTTCTTGCAAATTATGGCGGCTGTTGAGCAAGTCACGGTACCAAGGGTTGGCAAACAGTGCGTCCATCACCTCGATGCAGCCCTCTAGTGCGCCGATAGTCTCGAATAACGGCACGATATTGAGGCGGCTGACCGGACGACCGGCCTTGATGGTTAACAGCCCGGTCTCTTTCATTAGCAAGGCAAGCGCAAGCATATCGCTCATGGTCTCACAGTTCGAGATAATGCTTTGTTGGATTGCTTGCTCACCAAAGCGAGTTTTGATATCTGCAGCAGCAGCAAAGATAGCTAGCTCATGCTCGGTCTGCTCGTCATAGTCGATATACGAGCTAAATAGTGGTCGCGGGGTGGCTAACTCACGCAGCAACACCCGTTGACGGGCAGACTCGGATAAAGATAGATAGTCTTCTAAATCCGCATGTTTAAACAAGTCCTGCACACAATCGGCATGACGCGCCGCATGCTGACGTAAATCAATCGGCATCAAATAAAAGCCAAATAGACTGACACTACGGATTAAATCCGCCAGTCTGCCTTCTGCTAATTTGGTGCTGCCATTATCGATTAAAGACTGCTGAATCACGGTTAAATCGGCTAGAAATTCTTCTGCATGAGCATACGGCTCTGCAGTGCCGAAACGGCAGCCGTAATCTAGGCCAAAGCCATGGCTGGTCGCGACCACACGGGCAGAGATTAACGCAATCGCACGGCGGTATGGCTCTTCGCTACGTGAGATTTCGGTGTCAGGGGATTGCTCAGCCATCGCCAAGACGTCGGCATTCACCTGCACTCGGCGAATAGACAACGGCAGCGCTTCATACAGCTTGGCCAGCTCATCGCGGTAAAAGTAGAATACTGCAGCCGCTTGACGTTTAAACACATCGCGTAAGGTCTGGGCTGAGACAAAAGGGTTGCCATCTCTATCGCCGCCAATCCAGTTGCCAATATGAATGATATTGGGCAAGTTTGCGCCTGGATAGCTTTGTTCTAAAGTTTTCGATAACTTACGATATAAGGCAGGCAAAGCTTGGAAAAAACTTAGGTCAAAATAGCCTACCCCGTTTTCGATCTCATCATCAACGGTAATCTTAAAATGACGGGTCTCATTGGTTTGCCATAATGCCAATAGTACCGTCTCGATGTCTTCTTCGAGTAACGCTTGCTGATAGCCTGATGAATGCGAATGCTGAGACAATACCTCGCGAATACGGCGATGAAAGTTCAGGATACTCTGCCGTTGGACTTCAGTAGGATGCGCCGTCAATACTGCGGCGACACTAGTAGACTCAAGCTGCTCGGCAAGCTGCTCACCACTAATATTTTGCTCTTGGATTTGCGCTAATACACTCTCAAAGCTTGAGCGCGACGGTACCGCATCATGCTCATGAGCACGGCGACGGCGCTCATGGTGACGGTCTTCTGCGATATTGAACATCTGCGCAAATAAGCTGCAGGCACGGATCAAGTTTTCAGTTTGGATATCATCTAAAGTCGGTAAGATTTGCTCAATGGTCTGCTTAGGATTCTCGCCAGCCAGCAAGTCATTAATCGTCTGGGTAACCGCTGCCGAGGTTTGTGACTTAATCACGCGGATGAGCGCATCACTTAACAGCTTAGTCTCTGCCAATAGCGGCAAGTCCTTTTCATTGCCCAATAGCGCATCGCGAGCGATAGGGTCAAATACTGTGATAGGCGTATCCTCAGCGCTGATGGCGGAGGCACCTTGCTGCTGCAGTTCAGGGTCATTCTGGGGACTGGTGTTATCTTGTGAACTCATTGGCTATCCTATAAGTTATAAAATGGGGTGGCTAAGAGGGTGAAGCCGTTAAACAGTTATCTATGAGCTATAAAATTTATCATAAAAGCGGGTTATAAATAGCTATTAATAGCGATTGTTACTAATAATTTAGCTGCTTGCGCCCTGCATTGCGAGGGTTAATACTAGCAAAGAATAGCCGACAACGGTAATTTCAGTGAATGATTGTACTTAATTATCTGATTTACCCGTATTTCATATAAAATAATACGGTATTAAATAAAGGGGTACGCTACTTCAGATACACCTTGTAAAGTCTTATCCTTATTCAAGACAACTCTCATAACACACAATTTTTAAAGATAGACCTACTAAAAATAGCCGCTTATAAAGTAGAGCACCATAGACAAAAAAACCGACTCATAAAGAGCCGGTTAATTTATAAATTGTTGGTTGCCTATCTCGCCAGATAGCCCGTCATATCTTCGACCCCATGTAGGGTCATCGGGTACATATGCCTCTCAAAAAGCTTTTTAATCTCACCAATAGTATGGGTATAGTCCCAATGGTCGGGGTTTTCTGGGTTTAACCAAGCGACCTTATCGAAGTGCTCGAGCATGCGTTTTAGCCACACCACACCCGGCTCATCGTTCATATACTCGACACTACCACCGACTGAAAACAGCTCGTAGGGGGACATCGAGGCATCGCCCACAAAGATAACGCGGTACTCACGCCCATATTTATTCAACAGCTCAAAGGTGGGCATACGGTCGCTGTGACGGCGGCTATTGTCTTTCCACACATAATCATAGAGACAGTTATGAAAGTAGAAAAAGTCCAGCGTCTTAAATTCATTTTTAGCAGCAGAAAATAGCTTTTCCAAGGCTTCCACATGCACATCCATACTGCCGCCAATATCGAACAACATCAGCACTTTCACGCGATTGCGGCGCTCAGGCTGCATATGAATATCGAGAATACCTTTTTTGGCCGTACGTTTGATAGTCTCATTGATATTGAGCTCATCGGCACTGCCAGTCCGCGCAAACTGACGTAGGTTTCGCAGCGCCATCTGAATCTGCCGCGTACCTAAGATAGCATCGTCATCGAGATTGCGATATTTACGCTGCTCCCAGACTTTGACCGCACTACGTTTGCGCGACTCTCCGCCTACCCGTACCCCTTCCGGATGATCGCCACCTGAGCCAAACGGTGATGTACCACCAGTACCGACCCATTTATTACCGCCTTGGTGACGGGCTTTTTGCTCTTTGAGACGCTCTTCTAACGCCTTCATCAGCTCCTCTAATGAGCCGTATTTCTTCAGCAGTCGGCGCTGCTCTTCAGTAAGGTTTTTGGGGTCGAGCTGCATGTCGAGCCACTCTTGCGGAATGTGAGTGAGCTTGTCCATTAGCGCATCGATATCAACGCTGTCCACGCCTTCGAAGTAGTCCGCCATAGCCCGGTCAAACTTATCAAAATGGCGCTCATCTTTGACCATACACAGTCGAATCAGCCGATACATATCCTCCCGATTGGCAAAGGTACGCTTATCCAAATCATCGGGAAATTCAGGGTGCGGCTGCATCATCAGCCCCTTATCGAGCGCTGCATTCAGGTCGAGCAGCTCGCGGGTAGTGACCGGTACGCCGTACGTTCGCAGGGTATAAAACAGTTTAATAAACATAGCTAGGTCTGCATCATGGAATTCAAAGTAAAATTATTCGTGTTAAAACTTGGGGTTGCACGAACCACTGCTAAGCTATCTTGCCAAAATCTATCAGACTCAATATCTTTAACAATCTCTCTCAAACTTACCTTTTTTTTAATATTTTCTTGACCACTTACCATTTCTTTTATGAAGCCTTGATGCCTATTAAGAACAATCAGTAACTCTTCAAACGATACTTTTAAGAAACCATCGATATTTTCATGATCGAACTCTAAAGTAGTATCCACAATCCAAGAATGAATACTAACTTGCCGATTTAGATAACCAAGTTCAGGTAATAGCACTTGTTTTATATAGCTAGTTTTCTTATTAAGTTGATAAGCGGCCTTTTTTAATACAAAATTTTTATACTCATAAATCTCTTTAATGCTGCTTTTAATATAGGTGGATTTTAGCTCAACAACTAAAACTGTTTCCTCGGATATAACTATTAAGTCAATTTCTCCTACTTCACTCTGGCTAGGCTCATACTGACAATAAACAGTATTATTATTATGACTAAATAATTCAGCTAATTTCTTCTCCATCGTATCTGTTTCAAATTTTAAAGAAGCTCTATTTTTATGTAGCTTGCGAAAATTATTAATCAAAGCAGTATTATAATTTTGCTGAGCCGATAACCAAGGTAATGCAAATATAAAATCATCGATAATGTAAAAAGTCTTTTCAGCATAAAAACTATTTGAATTAGAATCAGACTTCAAATCTCTCGACCAAAATCTCAGAATATTGGTCATCTTTCTTACCCTTGATTTTTTACTCTCATCAACCACCCAATCTGACATTTTTATTGCTTTGTCTTTTATCTTATTAAAAGTAAGAGGCATACGATTTTGACCTATCATTAACCCTTCTATCATCAATTGCAATAATGCTTGAAACGGGTGACAATTCTTTTGCGTCAAAATACTTCTATATGATTGTTCAAAATCTTGTTTGTAATGAGACTGGGACAATAGCATCGTTAGTATTAATGAAGACAAATCATACTGTTGATCAAAAACTGCCTGATCAATACCAAAGACTTCTTTTAATTGCAACATAATACCTTGCGTCTTTGCTAAAGCTAAAAAATTACCTTCGGCATTGATGCCTCTATCCATTCGATGGAAATAAGGGCTTTCCGGCACGGCTTGAATACCACGCCATAGCCAATACATCCATAAGGTATAAAACTTCTCCTGAAATGGGTCTGTTAGCTCATCTCTTTTGACTAGTTTTAGTTGCTTACCCTCAACATAATAGGTTGTGGCTAACTCGTATGAATAAGAATTAATAACTTGATTTTCATATAGATTAATTTCAATTCTGTATGCAACTAGCTCTTTAAATCCTTCATATTCTTGGATGAGTCTTGATGTTAAATTATCGTTCGTTAACAAAGGCATCAATTTACTTTTTAATAAAATGCCTAATTTTTTCTCTGTGATTGTGCTTTTATCTATATTAGCCTTAGTAATGACTTCATGAAATACTCTCCATATATGCTCAACATTCACTTTATCATTAGTATCTACTTGATAGGGTATTAACAAACTTTTATCTTCTGCATTCTCGGTAGCTGTCATCAGATATTGACAAGCATAAAGGCCACTAAAAACCATTGCTGACACTTGATCGAGATTAAGGCGCTTCTTGACTTGCTTATATTCTTCTAAGCGCACTTGATACTGTACTTGCATGTATGCGACAGTTTGCAAAAACTCATCTAAAAGGTAATATTTTGCTTGAGAGTTAATATTCTGCAGCACATGCCAAGAAGGATGATCAATCTTAGCGATAATCCCCGAAATACGAATAGCATTAATAACACTACTTTCATCAATTCCAATAAGGCAGCCTAGTATATCTGCCTCAATAATTGGAGAGCGAATATATTGGCTTAAAGATAAAACATAGTTTTCGGTAGATAATTGAGTACTAGATAACTCGTTAATAAAGTTAGAAGACCAAAAATCACTAAATTTATTTGATCCTTTTTTAAACCTAAGAGGCAGACTACTTTGAAATAGTAAAATTTCAACAACTTTAGTTATCGCTTTTTCATAACCATACTCTAGCCGTAAGTCCTTAAACTTACCCTCGAAATACGTACTCATCAATGCGCCTTAATTAGGTTGTAGTCTTATTACTAGTTAACTACAACTAGCGACGCATCATATTAGCAAAGCGCTGTAGCAAATTAACATCGGCTTCATTCTTTAGCAGGGCGCCGTATAGTGGTGGAATTGATTTCTCACCACGTAAGTTCTCTTCTAACTCGGCTTGCGCCATATCGTCTGCTAATAGCAGCGTCAACCAATCCACCAACTCAGAAGTTGAAGGTGGCTTTTTCAGACCCTGAATATTGCGCAATTTATAGAAGATATCGAGCGCATCATTCACCAGTTTCTCTTGGATATTAGGGAAATGCACGTCGACGATTTGACGCATAGTCTGTTCATTGGGGAAGTCGATATAATGGAAAAAACAACGACGTAAGAACGCATCAGGCAATTCTTTTTCATTGTTTGAGGTAATGATGACGACAGGGCGCTGCTCAGCCGTCACGGTTTGGCCGGTCTCATAGACGTAAAATGACATCTTATCGAGCTCATGCAGTAAGTCGTTGGGGAATTCGATATCCGCTTTATCGACTTCATCAATTAATAACACACTACGCTGCTCGCTAGTGAAGGCTTCCCACAGTTTGCCCGGCTTGATGTAGTTATTAATATCATAGACTTTATCTTCGCCCAACTGCGAATCCCGCAGGCGCGAAACCGCGTCATATTCGTACAGACCCTGCTCAGCTTTGGTCGTCGACTTAATATGCCAAGTAATCAGCGGCATACCTAGACTGTTTGCCACTTCTTCCGCTAACAAGGTCTTACCGGTACCAGGCTCGCCTTTGATAAGCAGTGGTTTTTGTAGGGTCATCGCCGCATTGACTGCCAGCTGCAAGTCTTCGGTAGCAATATAGGATTCAGTACCTGTAAAAGAAGTCGGTGTCGTCATAGCATGTCTCTTAATATGATGGGGCTTAATATAAGTGTTGTTAGTGTAAGGGCTCTTGGTGTAATAGCGCTTAATCTAAGGTTTTTAAAGTATTTTTAGCAAAATCGGTTAAATGAAAATCAGGTGACTCAAAGCGAGCTAAATTGCAATGGATGAACTTTAAATCGGGTGGTTATAGCTAGGCTGGTAACATATAGGATATGTGACATATAAGGCAGTCAAACTGTGTCTTTAAGCAGCACCACTAAACACTATAAATATCAGCTCGATACTTAGATAATATAGCGGGCAAAAAGACAAAATTTAAACGCGCTCTAATAGTACCGAAATTGCCCCCTAAAAGAAAACCCATAAACTGTATAAATTTATGGGTTAATTGGGTTTAGCCAAATAATGGGAATGTATAGACAAGATACTGCGTTAGCTAAGCATTAAATATAAACCGCTATTTTTTCTTTTCTTTGACCAAGTTGACTTCAGTAGCCGCATCGCTATCAGCCGATGGATTAATATAGTCTGCTCCTGCCAATTGCATGTTCGCCGCAGCGTTTTGCTCAGCCCGTAAGCGCGATTTGGCCATACCACGCTCGATAGCGCCGCGTAGCAATTGCCAGATAAATCCGAGGAACAGACCCGCTGCCATCACCACTAAAATAGGCAAGGCATTCGTGATAGCTCCGGCAATGTCTTTCATCATGACGGCATACACCACACTGATACTAGCGGGGGCAATCACACCGGGCTCATTAAGCGCACTACCTGGCGCAAATAAAACAGCAAACAGGATAACCCAGCTAATGCCGCCTAGCGGTTTTGGTAGCATACGAGCGACCAACAGCCACAATAACAGCACGATGACACTACCGCCCAGATAGGCATACATCGGCAGATCAGCAGGCGGCACATCCGCAACCAAATGACTCCACCAGACCACGATATTGCCTAACATATCGCTGATGGTATCTAGCGGTAAACTTTGTAACAGTGATTTAAGCCAATCCATGAGTACTCTGATAGTCAGATAATAAAAGATTAAATAATAATAACTTTCGCCAATAGAACGCCTTAGCGCCACTGGCAATTAAGTAGCGCTAGTTTATCACGCTTACCTTTATATGCGTAGTTTTCAATAAGTAGCGCCGTCTCTATAGCTCGATATAGCCGGCAGCTACTGCAAGATAAATCGCTAATTTACTGAAAAACTTTTTATATAATAAATATTTAGCACTGATTAATCGTAACGCTTATCTTGGGCGTCTTTGGCGCGGTTTTGCGCCTGTCTTAATAAGATATCTTGCGGTGGGGTTTGCACGTAGTAGCCCTGCTCGGTCAACTTCGCTAGCACGTCTTCTTTATTCACCCGCGCTAACTTTTCGGTAGCGTCTAAGTCCAGATGCATGACAAACTTTCCCTGCCCCAAGCTTGCGCGCAGCTCCTTTGGCAATACACCCAACCAGTCGGTTAAGGTCTCAACATCATCAGGATAATTCGGACGGGCAATATAGACATACATCTCGTCATGCTTAGGGAATTTATAAATATCACAATGCATAGTAGACCTTTAATAATAACTGTAGGGCGTAAATTAAGACCGCAACAAGTGCTAGCCTGCGTTGGTTTATAAGTGTTTATTTATAGCGCAGGGGATAGCACAGGGCATGGCGCATAGCTTAGCATATTTACGGCTAACCCTAATTAGCAAAAACGTTATGAGCGGGTCATTTTTCAGCCTCAGTGTCACAATGGCACTAGGTTATCTTTGTTAGCTACAACCCAGTTGTTAGAAACAGCTTAGTGGTTAGCCACCGCTCAGTTTGCAGCATCTCGTCTCAGCCGATAAAAGGCAGTGAGAAACAAATGGCCGTTTTTTGTGCTTGTAAAACACCTCGTTACCTTTCATAATAAAAGCGTCTCTCAGGAGAGTGTGGCTCATAGTAAAAATAGTGCTGCTTATTTATAAAAGCCGGTCTATCAATATCGGTAATTAAATAAGACTAGATAAGCATTATTGCTGCTGCCAAGGCCACCACCGAAGGCGCATTCACCCTGCCAATCGCTCAGGTAACCGGACTGAGAGACTCATCAACCGGTATATTTTGGCCCGTGCTATAGCGCATTGCCTATAGTCAGTACTGCCCAGCAGTGCCAACCTATAATGATGGAAATTCTGGAGAGTGGTGAGCACTAGATCCTCACCCACCGAAGGGGCAAAGGTAATAGTCCTGTCTTGTAGAGCATGCTCTTTAAGATAGGTCTATTATTGAAAATCTCAGGTCACAGGACAGATAGGGCAAACAAACTATTGCGACTGCCGTGAAATAGCGCCGAATTTAAGGCCCTTTCACCAGCGTACTGGCATTGTTTGCTCTTTTTTTATGCGCGCAAATTAGTAACTGAGTACGGATAGCATAAGTTAGGCGTCGTTGCTCGACTTGACCCGCAGACTCATGTTAACGATTAAGTTTCAAAAATAGTGCCCTGTAGTACCCGTATTTTTATCATTTAACCTTTCCCTTTTGTTGATTAAGGACTGCCCCATGACTACGCCACAACGCACGCCATTTTACCAATCTCACCTAGATGCCGATGGCAAACTGGTCGACTTTTCGGGTTGGGAGCTGCCTATTAATTATGGCTCGCAAATCGAAGAGCATGAAGCCGTCCGTACCGATGCCGGTATGTTTGACGTGTCCCATATGGTCGTCACTGATGTGGTGGGCGCTGAGGCGAAAGCTTGGCTACAAAAATTACTGGCCAATGATGTCGCAAAATTAAAAACGGTAGGCAAAGCTATTTATTCGGGCATGCTTAACGCGGAAGGCGGCATTATTGATGACCTAATCGTCTACCGTATGAATGAGGCTGAGACCGAGTATCGTATCGTCTCTAACGCGGCTACACGAGATAAAGATTTGGCGCAGTTTGAAAAAGTTGCTGCCGACTTTGATATCCAATTAACTGAGCGTCCTGAACTGGCTATGCTAGCGGTGCAAGGCCCCAATGCTATCGAAAAATTAAAAGCGGCCAAGCCAACTTGGTCAGCAGTATTAGACGAGCTTAAACCTTTCGTTGGTGCGGATTTAAATGACATCGAAGGACCAGATTGGTTCGTCGCCAAGACCGGCTACACCGGCGAAGATGGCGTCGAAGTGATTTTACATGGCGATCACGCTGCTGACTTTTATGCCTTACTTTTAGCCCATGATATCAAGCCTGCTGGCCTTGGCGCTCGCGATACACTACGTATGGAAGCGGGCATGAACCTATACGGCCATGATATGGACGAGACGGTCAGCCCCTACGAGTGCGGCATGGCGTGGACGCTAGCGTTAAAAGATGAGCGTGACTTTATCGGTCGCGAGGCGCTAGTAGCAAAACGCAAACAGGCTAAAGCTGACGGCACTGCTATGAAACAAGTGGGCCTATTGCTAGAGTCACGTGGCGTGTTACGTGAAGGTATGGAAGTGGTCATCAATGATAGCGAGGGCGCTGACAGTGGTCTACGCGGCACCATTACTAGTGGCACTTTCTCACCAACGCTAAAACAGTCTATCGCTATCGCGCGTATTCCTGCTAGCGTAGCGGATGATGCAGTAGTACAAGTCGACTTACGCGGTAAAGGTAAATTTGTTGACCTACGTGTGATTAAACTGCCTTTTGTCCGTAATGGTCAAAAACAATTCGATTAATTGGTGCAATTATTGCTAATTTAAAGTTATATTCACTAAAGCTTTTTGGTTTATTTTGTTATATTTAGCCGGTTAGAGTGCTTAACTGGCTAACGATTACTCAGTCATTGTGAATTGCTAGCTAGGTTTAGCTTTACCCTTTCGCTATGTTGACCGTATTTTTACCCCTTTTATTTTTTCCCTGTTATTTTTATCCCTTATAGGAGAGACCCCATGAGCACTATCCCATCTGAATTAAAATATATGAGCAGCCATGAGTGGCTACGTTTAGAAGACGACGGCACCATCACTGTCGGTATTACTGAGCACGCGCAAGACCTATTGGGCGATATCGTCTATGTAGAACTGCCAGAAGTTGGTGATACTGTAGTTGCTGAAAGTGAAATCGCTGTTGTTGAATCGGTAAAAGCCGCCTCTGACATTTATGCTCCGCTAAACGGTGAAATCGTGGCTATCAACGAAGATTTAGAAGATGCCCCTGAAACTATCAACTCTGACCCATACGGCGATGGTTGGTTCTTCAGAATCCGTCCGGACAGCATGGACGATTACGAAGCTCAGATGTCAGCAGAAGAGTACCAAAACGACCTATAAGCTGCGGCTTATGGTAAGCAATCTTGCTAATGGTTAATTTGCTGGTTGTAATAAAGAATTTTTAACACAGATATGGGCGGCAAGTCGGTATCTGTGTCCTTGATTTAATCTAAATTAACATAAGTAGTAGCTCGTTTTGGCTATAACGACTTCGCTAATCGCTAGAACATCAGCCATCGGTTATCTGGTCTGCCACCCCTTACTCGTTCTGGAGTTTTTAATGCGTCAATCTGAACCTGCTAACGTCTCGAAAAATGCCATATCCACCCCTACTAATGCCCCGCAACTACAGGCTTTCACTGAAGTAGTAGAGTCACGCCGTTCAGTTCGCAGATTCACAGACACCCCTATTACCGACGCAGTCTTACAAGATTGTTTGCGTCTGGCTATGCTGGCCCCAAATGCCAGCAACCTGCAGCCGTGGGAATTCTACGTGATTGATTCAGAAAACAAACGCGCCCGCGCTAATAAGATTTGTATGAATCAAAATGCGGCTAAGACGGCCAATCGTTTAATCGCTGTCGTCGCCCGTACCGACACTTGGCATGAGAGCGCCAAGCAAGTCTTGCGCGAATTCCCGATCCAACCGTTACCCAAAAAAGTGAAGGACTACTACGCCAAACTCGTCCCATTAGAGTTCGCTCGTGGCCCAGTCAATGTCGTCTCTGTCGCAAAATGGGGCTTGACCCAAGCGGTAAGACAAGTCAAAGGCCCAATGAAATCGCCTTATTATACTTTTGATGATGTCAAAAACTGGGCCACCAACAATACCTCGCTGGCCGCAGAAAACTTAATGCTAGCCCTGCGCGCGCATGGTTTTGACAGTTGCCCTATGGCCGGTTTTGATGAGCCTGCGATGAAAGTATTGCTCGGCCTTGGGGATGAGCATCATGTGGTGATGATGATTGGTGCGGGAGAACGCGCCGACAATGGCATCTATCACGAGCAGTTCCGCTTTGATTACGACCAGTTTGTAAAGCACGTTTAACGCTTATTAATGGCGGCTACCTTGATGAACAAGCCATCAGCACTCTATTAACACCCTATTACTGCCCTTTTAATTCGCTATTTATGTCACTGCCAACCAACCTGCTTTGCTAATAAAGTGGGTTGCAACGTTTATGTCTGTTTCTGTTAGCGCCGATTTCATTGCTATGGCAATTGATGTTATCGCTAGCCGCAACGGACACTTATGGTTACCCCAAACTCAGTTCCTCTTAACCCTGACCGTGTGATTTAAGGATTAACATGACCTCTAACGCTACCTTTGACAGCTTATTTAACGAAGCTGAATTTATTTATCGTCACTTAGGCTCAGACGCGAGCGAGCAAGCTGAATTGCTCAAAGCCGTCGGTTATGACGATATGGACAGCTTCATTGATGACACGGTGCCTGCACCCGTCCGTATGAACAAAGACTTAGACCTTCCTGCAGCGATGAGCGAGCACGCCGCCCTAGCTAAATTACGCGCTATGGCAGACGATATCACCGTGAATAAGAGCTATATCGGTCAAGGCTACTCGCCAGTCCGTATGCCCGCTGTGATTCAACGTAACGTGCTAGAAAATCCAGGCTGGTACACGGCTTACACGCCTTACCAAGCTGAGATTGCCCAAGGTCGCCTCGAAGCTTTGCTGAACTTCCAACAGGTTTGTATTGATCTAACGGGTCTAGAGCTGGCTGGTGCCTCATTGCTAGATGAAGCGACCGCTGCTGCTGAAGGCATGGCGATGGCCAAACGCGTTAGCAAAAGCAAGTCAAACCAGTTTTTCGTCGATGACCGCGTGTATCCGCAAACGCTAGACGTCATCAAAACTCGCGCCCAATACTTTGGTTGGGAAGTGGTCGTTGGTGATTTTGAAACTGCGAAAGCCGGTGATTTCTTTGGTGCGCTATTCCAGTACGTCGGTCGTGAAGGCGATGTGGTTGATTTAACCGAGGTTATCAGTGCGGTAAAAGCAAAGAAAGCTTACGCTATTGTCGCCAGCGACATCATGAGCTTAGTCCTGCTAAAATCGCCTGCAGAAATGGGTGCAGACGTCGCTCTAGGTAGCACGCAGCGTTTTGGTATCCCAATGGGCTTTGGTGGTCCACACGCCGCTTATTTCGCCTTTAGTGATAAAGCCAAACGCTCAGCGCCTGGTCGTATCATTGGCGTATCAAAAGACGCTCAAGGCAACACTGCTCTACGTATGGCCCTGCAAACTCGTGAGCAGCATATCCGCCGCGAAAAAGCCAACTCAAACATCTGTACTTCGCAGGTCTTGCTGGCCAACCTAGCGGGTATGTATGCCGTCTATCATGGCCCAGAAGGTCTAAAACGTATTGCGACGCGTATCCATGCTATGGCTACTGCTTTCGCTGACGTTATCAGTGCTGATGATGGCAAATTATCCGTCGTCCATTCACAATTCTTCGATTCAGTCGTTGTCGATTGTGGCGATGCGAAACTGGCCACGCAAATCTTTGAGAATGCTGAAAACATAGGCTATAACCTCTGGCAAATCAGCGACACGAAACTGTTGGTCGCCTTTAGCGAAACCAGCGATAACACTGACTTTGAAGTATTGACCCAGTTGTTTGTCAATAAAGCTAACAGCTTGCCAGCTGACGCTCGTATTTCCCTAGATGACGCGCATATGCGTAAAGATGAGATTCTAACGCACCCTGTGTTTAACTCGCACCATACCGAGCACGAAATGCTACGCTATTTGAAGTCTTTAGAAGATAAAGACTTGGCGATGAACCGCAGCATGATTTCTCTCGGCAGCTGTACCATGAAATTGAATGCGACTAGCGAAATGCTACCGATCACTTGGAACGAGTTTGCCAACGTGCATCCTTTCGCGCCACGTGAACAAGTCGGTGGCTATATCGCGATGATTGACAGCTTACAAGACCAGTTAAAAGCCATCACAGGTTTTGACGATATCTCTATGCAGCCTAACTCTGGTGCCTCTGGTGAATACGCTGGTCTATTAGCGATTCGTCGCTATCACGAGTCTCTCGGTCAGCCTGATCGTGATGTCTGTCTAATCCCTAAATCTGCTCACGGTACCAACCCAGCTACCGCGCAAATGATGGGCATGCAAGTCGTGGTCGTGGATACTGACGAAAACGGTAATGTCGATTTAGACGATCTAAAAGCTAAGTGTGAAGCCAATAGCGACAAGCTCGGCGCGTTGATGGTCACTTATCCTTCCACTCATGGCGTATTCGAAGCCGGTATCCGTGATATCTGTAACCTTATCCATGAGCATGGCGGCCAAGTCTATATGGATGGCGCTAACATGAACGCTCAGGTCGGCATCATGCAGCCTGCCGAAGTCGGTGCTGACGTATTGCACATGAACTTGCACAAAACGTTCTGCATCCCGCATGGTGGCGGCGGTCCTGGTATGGGCCCTATCGGTATGAAGTCGCATCTAGCGCCTTTCAAAGCCAACCACTCTATCAGCCCTGTACATAACGCACCGAAAGATTTGTCTGCAGTCTCTGCGGCTCCTTATGGTTCAGCGAGCATCTTGCCAATCTCTTGGATGTATGTCGCCATGATGGGCCGTGATGGTCTTTTGGCCGCTACCAAATTGGCGCTATTGAATGCCAACTATGTCGCCAGCCAGCTTAAAGACGACTACCCAGTTCTTTACACCGGCAGCAATGGCCGCGTAGCGCATGAGTGCATCATCGATATCCGTCCGCTCAAAGAAGAAACCGGTATTTCTGAAGCCGACATTGCCAAGCGCTTGATGGACTATGGTTTCCACTCACCTACTATGAGTTTCCCAGTAGCGGGTACCTTAATGATTGAGCCGACAGAGTCTGAGTCTAAAGAAGAGCTAGACCGCTTTATCGCCGCGCTAAAATCTATCAAAGCGGAAGCTCTGAAAGTGAAAGCTGGCACAGACGGTTGGACCGCAGACAATAACCCGTTGGTCAATGCGCCTCATACTGCATATGTCATCACTGCGGAAGAGTGGAACTATCCGTATAGCCGCGAAACGGCTGCGTTCCCACTCGACTATATCCGCAATAATAAGTTCTGGCCTACGGTCGGTCGTGTGGATGATGTCTATGGAGACAAAAACTTGATGTGCAGCTGCCCTAGTATCGAAAACTATATGTAATTGGTTTTATTGAACCTCTAAAGCCACAAAAAAACCCGCAAATCAGCGCTTGATTTGCGGGTTTTTGTTTGTTTAACTGGCCTATATTACAATCCACTTTGCTTAGAAAAAATATTCATTTATGGAAAACCTACTTGCATGACTGACATAGCCCCTAGCCGCCCTTTAGTCGTGTTGCTGCACGGCTTGCATCATCGTGCCTGGGTCATGCGTCCTTTGGCGAAGCGTTTGCATAGCGCAGGCTATAGCACTTATGAATTGGACTATCGTAGCCTACGCGCTCCTGTGGCGCAGCACAGTCAGCAGTTGCATGATTGGCTCACGATTAATCATAACCCTGCTGAGCCTATCCACTTAGTCGGTCACAGCCTAGGCGGTCTGGTCATTCGCGATTTTATTCATCGCTATCCAAATTGGCAGATTGACCGCTGTGTCACCTTAGGCACGCCCCATACTGGCAGCATTAGCGCCGATTATGCCAAAAGACTGATAGCGCCTTTGGTCGGTCACTCTTATGCTGCCGGCTTAGATGGTAAGGTTGCGCCTCTACCTAATGAGATTTGTCTGGGAGTCATCGCCGGGAGCTCGCCTTACGGAATCGGCCAGTTGTTTTTAAGCCACCATAATCGGCGTGCCCGTCTACCCCAAAGCGAGCGTGAGCACGATGGCTCGGTTTATATTGCTGAGACCCGCTTGCCCAATGCTAAGGACCATATTATCCTGCCGGTCAACCATACGGGTATGCTCATCAATGCTAAGGTCGCTGAGCAAATGCTGTACTTTTTAGACCACGGTCGCTTTCAACGCTAACTCGCTATTAGCTATTAGCTATTAGCTATTAGCTATTAGCTATTCTAAACCTTGGTCTTTAACTGACCCTTAAACCACTACCCCGACTTTACGAGACCGCTATATGTCCCATCCCAATCACGGTAGACCTACCCGCAAGAAGCCCATTCCAAAAGCATCTCCGCAAAAAGACGCCGCGCCTGAGAGCCCCCTTGGTATCGATAAAAAGACGTTATATCTAGCTGTCTTTGCCGTAGTGATTGGCCTCACTATTTATGGTTACTACCGAGACCATCAAGCGCCAGCCGCTATACCAGCACCAAAAGCCCTCACTCAACCGCCCGCTGCTGAATAGTCCTCATCATCCACACCCATGCCCGCTTGTAGCGCTTCTTTATGAGTAGCTATTAAGGGAATAACCGTTTCGACCACCCAAGGATAGCGCCAGCCTTTTAAGCCTTCTGGAAGTTGCTCCAAAGGCAGGTCATAAGCGACTACTTCATACAATTGCGACAGCCACTTTTTACGCATTAAGACGTTGGCGGGTACGCCCGTCTCTGCTTCATAAGCATCGACGATTTTCTGGACGGCTTTAGAGATAGTCTTATCTTTTGAGCGATATGGCGCCATGATTTTAGGCGGTTGCTCGTTTTCTTTAAGCGCGCGCGCCTCATTAATCACCGTCAAAAGCTCAGGCCCATACAGTCGCAACATACTACGGTGCATCGAGGTTTTATGCGTCAAATGCTTCATGGTTGACGGCAGTTCAGTGACGATATCGCGTACCGCTTGTTTCTTTAAAATAAAAGTCTTCGGTTGGTTGGTCGCGCGCGCCAAGGCCTCTCGCCAAGTCGATACCGCTTGCAACACGGCCAATTGCTCACCCGTATAGCGAAAGTCAGCCATCGCCAAATAGGTCGCTTCGTCTGATACATTAGCCGCTTCATAGAGCTCTTTGGCATACAGCTGGCAGTCTTCGGTAACTTTATCCACCAAATCTTTAGCGACTAACTGTGCTTGCAACGCATCATAAAGGCTGAGCAAATAGCGCACGTCATCGATAGCATACTGCTCCTGCTCATCGGTTAGAGGCCGCGCTAACCAGTCCGACTGGCTCTCGCCCTTGGTGACGTCAATCGCTAATTCGTCTTTGAGCGCTTGCTGATAACCCATTTGTAATTGGCTGGTCAGATACGATAAAGCAATCTGCGTATCAAACACATTGGTCAGGGCTTCACACTCTGACAATAAATAAAAGATACCTAAATCTTCGCCACAGGCATGCCAGATCATCAGTGGCATCTCTTCTAACACCACCCAAAACTCACTCAAATCCAGCTTCGGCGCATCAATCAGGTAAATGGCCTCGCCGGTATTAATCTGCACCAGTGCCAGTTTAGGGTAATAAGTATCGCGCTTGATAAACTCAGTATCTAAAGCAATACGCTCACAAGTTTCTAAATCATCAAGACAGGCCTCTAAACCATCAAAGTCGGTGACCCAATGTACGGGCAACTGCTGAGAAGCTTGCAGTGCATCAAGAATAGCTTGCGGGTTGGTGATCTTAGCCGGGTCATGGATACTGGCGGTTTTGTCGGTCATTATGGTGTCTTAGAGTGGTGGATTAATAAAGTAGTGGCTTAATAAACTGATGAAGTCATAAAGTGGGGGTTAAATAAACGAGCGGTTTAATAACGCTTGCGATAAAGTCATGCTGTCGAGATATTCTAGTTCGCCGCCCATAGGAATCCCTTGGGCAATACGGGTGACCTGACTGACATGATTCTTGGCGGCCTCCGAGATAAAGTGCGCGGTAGTCTGCCCTTCTACGGTAGTGCCAGTCGCTAAGATTAACTCATCGATAGGCTCTTGTTTTAAGCGCCATATTAGCTGGTCAATATTGAGGTCATCGGCATTGACACCATCGAGTGGGGATAAATGCCCGCCTAGCACAAAATAGCGACCGCGGAAGCCTGCTGTCTGCTCAATAGCCATCACGTCTGCTGCAGTCTCAACCACACATAATATCGCATCATCGCGACGCGGGTCTAAACAAATAGGGCATACCTCATCATCGCTAAAAGAGTGGCAGCGCTGACATTCGATAATATCGTGCATGGCCACATCGAGCGCTTGCGCCAGTGCAATACCTTGCGGGCGTTTTTGCGTTAACAGGTGCAGCGCCATACGCTGGGCGGACTTTTGACCGACCCCAGGCAATACTCGCAACTGCTTGACTAGCGTATCAAACTTTTGTGTCAGCAATGGACATCCTTACTAAGAACCTAAATAAAAAGAAGCTAAATAAAAAAACCTGCCTATCCTCACGATAAAAATCACGGTAAAAATAGCGGCTAGGCCTCCCCATTTAATGACGGCTCGACCGGCAATATTCAATAGACAACGTACAATAGTAATGCAATAACGACACAATAAATGACCGCTATAACGCCCTAGCAATGGCAGCAATTATATTATAAATAAACCATGGTATTCAGTAGGATAGTTGATTCTATCTAAAAAATATATCGAATCTTGTCGATTAAAAAAAGGGTGGTATTGTAGCTATGACAACCCACCCCGATACTGACGCTTATAGTCTATTTGAGCTCAATAACCTAGTCTACTAACTTAGTAGAACGCTATAAGCTATTAGCCGAATAGACCCTGCATACCTGGTGGTAAGCCCATGCCGCTAGTCGCATTCGACATAGTGGTCTCTGAAAGCTCATCAGCTTGACGAACCGCATCATTGATAGCGGCAGCGATAAGGTCTTCAATCATATCTGGCTCGTCTTCTAACAAGCTAGGATCGATGCTCAGACGCTTAACCACATGGCGGCCAGTCATCGTAACTTTTACTAGGCCACTGCCCGCTTCAGCGTGAACTTCTTTGTTGGCCAAGTCTTTTTTAGCTTTTTCAACATTCACTTCGACTTGCTTTTGCATCGTTTGCGCTTGTTGCATCAAGGCTTGAATATTCATGATAGATCCTTACAGATAATAGTAATATTTATGGGCGAAGAAATAATTTCAGTAGCGCTATTATACCTGTATCTCTATAGCGTGTCTAAACCGCGCGCCAGATCAGCGATGATATCTTCAACATCTTCTAAGCCAACCGACAGACGAATCAGGCCATCAGTCACGCCAGCCTCCGCTCTATCTTCTGGCTTTAAGCGGAAATGAGTGGTCGTTGCCGGATGCGTCACGGTAGTTTTCATATCGCCCAAATTGTTAGTAATAGAGACCATTTGCGTGCTATCAATCACATGCCAAGCTGCTTCTTTCGGCGACTTACCCGCACCGATGACTTCAAAACCCATTATTGCGCCGTAGCACTCTTTACGATAATGCTGACGGGTGGCTAGCTCATGAGCGGGATGGTCCTTAAGACCCGAAAAATGCACGCGGCTGACCTTTGGGTGCTCAGCTAAGAATTTAGCGACCTTATTGGCATTCTGGCAGTGCGCTTGCATCCGTAAAGATAACGTCTCTAAGCCTTTGGTAAATACCCACGCGTTAAAAGGACTCATACTGATACCACCAGAACGTACCACGGTAAAGGCTTGCTGCATCAACTCCTCGCTGCCCACTAAGGCACCACCGAGCACACGGCCTTGACCATCGATGTATTTAGTCGCCGAATGAATCACGATATCGGCACCAAAATCGAGTGGCTTTTGAATGGCTGGGGTGGCAAAGCAATTGTCCACGATAAACAACGCACCCTGCTTATGCGCCAACTCGCTTAGGAAGGTCATGTCGGCAATTTGCCCCAAAGGGTTGCTCGGGCTTTCACAATAGATGACCTTGGTATTGTCTTGCATCGCGGCTGCCCACGCCGCATTGTCCGTGCAATCGACGTAGCTGACCTCAACGCCATATTTAACAAAATAGTTGTTAAACAGGCCGATAGAGGAGCCAAATAACTGTTTGGCCGCCAATAGGTGATCGCCGGCTTGTAGGTAAGCCAAGCACATGGTCAATATCGCACCCATGCCTGAGGCCGTCGCTACTGCACGCTCACCGCCTTCTAAAGCGGCCAAGCGACGCTCAAAAGTACGCACGCTAGGGTTGGTATGGCGTGAGTAAACGTTGCCTTTTTTACTGCCATCAAAATGAGCCGCAGCATCCGCTGCCGATTGATACACATATGAGCTGGTAGTAAAGATAGGCTCAGAATGTTCGCCCTCATCCGTACGATGCTGTCCGGCACGTATCGCAATCGTTTGCATGCCGTAGCCTGCAGATAAATCTAAAGCGTCATCTTGCCAGTTGCTGTCTAGAACTGACTCATTATTGCTACTAGTATTGCTGGGTGTTGCCTTGGAAGATTGGGTCATTACCGCCCCTTAACTGATGACTACAAAGATAAAATTATGAGGTGCACTTTAGCAGTTTTTTGCGGTTTACGCTTACTCCATAACGTCAATGCCACAGTCTATTTTGGCAAAACCTTAGCCGTTATCGCTATCACAGCGGCAATGAGCAAAGTGGCCTTGCCGTCTACTCTTTAATTAGCTTACTGAATAAGCCGCTTATTTTTAATCAATGTGTAATAATAGCGTGTAAAATAGTCTAAGCTCACGCTCATAAATAGTTATAATTATTCACTGATAATCAGTAATACCTGTCTAGGTTAAACAAGACAAAATAAGGCTAGGTTCGCTACCGTTCCTTTTAACACCTAGCTTAATACCCAGCACTTTGCTGCTTCTATTGAATCCTCTTATTTTTAGATTCGTCGCACTATGACCCCCTCCTTTTGCCCGCCCATTTCTCTAGAGGCTACCGCATAGCCTGCTATGTTGGGCATTAAAAATAGAGGTCGGCTAGTAATGCTTATGCATACAGCAATGCGTATTGCGACGATCCTGCTACAAGGTTTTGACTCATGGCCCCGTCCCGTTTTCGCTCAACGACCCTCTTACCCTTACTGGTGGCGCCGACTTTATTGATTAGTGGTTGTCAGCATCTGCCTGCGCAGCCGCATTTGCCAGCGAGTCAAGCGTTGACCGAGCGGGTAGCCGCGCTATACAGCGAGCCTGATAGCAGCCCATCAAATAACCCTCAGTCAGAAGAAGATAGCGAGCTTGTAGCCAGTGCGGATGACGTGCAGTCCATTGACGAAACGGCTGAGCCTAGCACTGTAAATACAGATACAGCAAATACTGGCGCGGTAACTGCAGCCAACTCTAAACCGTCCACCATAGCTGAGCGTATTCAAAATTACGATTTAGCCGCCTCTATTACTGAGCAACACAAGGTCCATCCCGAGCTGTCCGGCTACTACCCTATCGTCACGGGTGCCAACGCTTTTGCCTCACGCAGTATCTTGACGGGTATGGCCGAAAAAAATATCGATGTGCAATATTATATTTGGCACAACGACCAAGCTGGGCAGTTGATGCTAAAAGACTTATGGGATGCCGCAGAGCGTGGCGTCATAGTGCGTCTGTTACTCGATGATTTCAATACCGATGCCAAGTTTGATCAGCATTTGCGCCGTTTTGCTAGCCACCCGAATATCTCGGTACGTATTATCAACCCCCTGCTTTACCGTAAGTTTCAGACGCTCAACTTCATCACCAGCTTGCCGCGTATCAATCGCCGCATGCACAATAAGAGCATGACGTTCGATAAGCAGATTACCATTATCGGGGGCCGCAATATTGGCAACGAATACCTGAGTAATGATCAAAACAGTCAATTTGCCGATTTAGACGTGCTGTTGATTGGCCGAGTCGTCAATGATATCAGCCAGAGCTTTAGCAGCTACTGGGACTCCGCTATGTCCTACGATATCGAAACCTTGGTAAAAGCCGAGGATCCAGCTGGCGATTTTCTAAAGTCTCTCGACAAGATTAATGGCGATGAGGAAAACGGGCCGCGCAGCAGTTTGTCCGTATATAAAGCGGCGATTCAAGACTCAACCATCGACTCCGACCTCGTAAATAAGCGCGTGCCTTTTCGCTGGACCGACATGCAGTTTTTGAGTGACGATGTGGGCAAACTGAACAAAACAGCACCGCCCAACAGCAATTTGGTCCATCAACTGCGGGCGCTATTGGGCACGCCTACTGAGCAACTCACCATTATCTCGTCGTACTTTGTCCCGACCAAAGACGGGGTAGCTGCCCTCATTCAACTGGCCAATAAAGGCATTAAGATTCGGATTTTGACCAACTCTTTTGATGCTACAGACGTCACCGCAGTGCACTCGGGATACAGCCAATGGCGCCCTGCTCTGCTGAATGCAGGAATTAAAATCTACGAGCTGAAATCTACCGCCAGCGAAGAAAAACGCGAAAATAAACTTTGGCGGGCGCGCAGTCAATCGTCTACCAGCTTGCATGCCAAGACTTTTGCCGTCGATGACCATCAGGTGTTTATCGGCTCTTACAATGTTGATCCGCGCTCAGCGAATATTAATACTGAGATGGGGGTCATTATTAATGATGATGAACTGGCGCAGAAACTGCATGAGGCCTTAGATGACGACCTGTTAGATCAGGCTTACGAGGTCACCATAACGGAGGCGGGACAGCTGCAATGGCAAACTATAGAGAAGGGGCAACTGGTCACTTATAATCGCGAGCCTGAAGTCGATATAACCGATCAAATTTGGCTTACGATTATGTCATGGTTACCTATTGACTGGTTGTTATAAAATGCGGGTCGCTGAGCATGACTGTTCATTCAACCCATTCGCAAGACTAGTAATTTTATAGTTTATTACTGCTTTTATATTTTATATTGCACAGTTATAGGTCGTACAGATGCCTTTTAATACCAACCCGCGTACTCTTAGACAATTGGGTATTATTTCTTTTAGTAATTTTGCGGCTTTTTTTGACTTTCTGATTTATTTATATCTGGCCGACATCTTAAGCGCTGCTTTTTTCCCCGCTACTGAAGCGACGATGTTGGGTAAATTGCAGACTTTAAGCTTGTTTTCAGCAGGGTATCTTTCGCGCCCTGTAGGGGCTTTACTGCTCGGTAGGTTTGGCGATATTAAGGGGCGTAAAGCCACTTTTTATATTAGTGCTTCTTTTATTGCCCTCACCTCCCTTGCCACCGCTTGTCTGCCCACTTATGCGCAAGCCGGTATCTTAGCCCCTATCTTATTCTTTACCGCCCGCGTCGCTCAGGGCATGGCCTTTGGTGCCCATTCCACCTTGGGTTGGGTCTATTTGTCTGAGCAAGCGCCCAAGTCACAAATGGCTTTTTATTCTAGCGTCTCATCGGCCAGTTTTATGGTAGGTATCGTAGCGACATTGATAATTTTTAAGATAATTTTCAATACGTATACTGATCAGGCGTTGGTAGAATATGCTTGGCGTATCCCGTTCGTCATCTCAGCTTGTATGGCAATATTGGCCGTGCTATTGGGCCGCTATTTGACAGAAACCCCCTTATTTTTAAGCCAAAACTTCAAGCGCCCTTATATCCCGCGCTATAAAAAGTTTAAGTTATCCTTTAAACGCTTTAACGCCATCTTTATCACAGTATTACTCAGCTTCTATATCTCAAGTTTAGTGATCGTCGTGGCGCTGTTGTTACCACAAATGATTCTGCATAAATTCAGTATCGATGCCAGCTTATTGGCTTTCTCTAATGGTCTGGCGATTCTGTTTTTGGCCTTGGGCTGTGTGTTTTTTGGTCTCATGGCCGACAAGGGTCATATTGGTAAAGCGCTGATGATAGGCTCAACGGCAGTAGCGCTGCTGTCTCTAGCGTTCTATTATCACTTACAGAACAGTTCAGGGGATTATATCTTACTGATGTATGCCATCTTAGGCTTTAGTACGGGCGTTATCAGTCTCTGTCCGGTCATTATGGTACAGCTCTTCCCTACCCGAACCCGTCTGACCGCAGTGGCGCTGACCTACAATTGCACTTATGCCGTAGTGGGCGGCGTGTTGCCTTTGGCGCTGCTCTATGCGACCGAGCAGATTAGTTTTTCACCGGCGCTCTACATTACCTTTATCGGTATCGTTGGGGTGATTATTGGCATGTATGTCATGCGTGCGCCACCATTAGCGAGCTTAAACACTCAGGTATAATGGCGTTTAGCAGCTTTACCACCTTTTAAATCAGGCTGATAACTGCTAATAAATGCCAATAACTGCTATAAGCGGATTACTGAAATATCTCCACCTTAATAAACACAAGGGTCTCAGCCTACAAGCTGCAGACAGCATTACTGACTATGCCAAATATTATGCAAGACAAACGCTTATCAATCGCGCCCATGATCGACTGGACTACGACCGATTATCGTTTTTTCGCGCGACTGTTTAACCCGCATACTTATCTGTATACCGAGATGATCAGTACCGGTGCGCTTATTCATGGCAAGACTGACCGTCATTTGCGCTTTGCTGCCAGTGAGCAGCCATTAGTATTACAGTTGGGCGGCGCAGATATTGCAGAGATGACCCACTGTACGCAATTGGCAGAAGAGCGCGGTTTTGCAGAAGTGAATATTAACGTGGGTTGCCCCTCTGACCGCGTACAGCATAATAAAATTGGGGCGTGTTTGATGGCCGAGCCTGAGACGGTAGCCGGCTTAGTCAAGCATATGCAAGCCGCAGTCACTATCCCGGTCACCGTCAAGCATCGTATTGGCATCGACCATTTCGACAGCTATGAGTTTATGCATAACTTTGTGGAGACGGTAGCGGCAGCAGGCTGTGAGCGCTTTATCGTGCATGCTCGTACAGCGTGGCTACAAGGCTTAAGCCCTAAACAAAACCGTGAGATTCCACCGCTGCGCTATGAGGATGTTTACCGCCTCAAACAGGACTTCCCGAGTCTAGCGATTGAGATTAATGGCGGTATTAGTACAGTTGAGGATATCAAAAGCCACTTGCAGCATGTCGATGGGGTCATGATTGGCCGCGCCGCTTACCAAAACCCTTATATCATGGCTGAAGCTATGAGCTTATGGGGTGAGACGGCCCCAAGTCGCGAAGATATCTTGGCCGGTCTGATGCCCTATTTGCAGGAACAAGTGGCCAATGGTGAGCCGCTGCCATCCATAGCTAGGCATTTCTTAGGCTTATTCCAAGGGCTGCCCGGTGCACGCAAATGGCGACAGGCACTCAGTGGTAAGCAAACGTTGACGGTAGCCGAAATAGAAGATGCTGCCGCTCAGACCTTGGCGTTTATTGCCCAGCAGGACGCTTACCAAGAGCGTTTAGAGGCGCAAGATTAATTCCGCTCTTTAGCAAAGCTGGCTCGGCAATAATAAATAACCGATAAAAAATAGCGACCTAGTTATCACACTGGGTCGCTATTTTTTTATTAGTAACTAACCTGGGTAGCGTTGTTAACTTAGACAAAGGCCTTTATAGCATCGCTTAAGCGCCTGAGCCCATCGTAAGGTAAAGTGCCATTGCTACCCCATTATTCGTGATATGCAATAGCATGGGGAGCAGTAGCGAGTTGGCTTTTACCCGCACATAACAAAAGATTAGTGCCAAGATAAAAATAGCGCCCATTTCAAATAAATCATACTGAGTATGGATAGCCGCAAACAAAATGCTACTAATGATACTGGCAATAATAATCCCGCGCTTACGGTCAAACTGCTCAGCGATAGCTGACCAAATCAACCCGCGAAACACCAATTCTTCATAGATGGGCGCTACCACCACAATCACAACGATCAACAGCCATTTAGCATCGGTACTGGCAAACAAAGGGTCGACAAAGTCTAAGGGCGTGCGCTGCAGCAGCTCGCTAAAAACTTCATTGATGATAATAAATACAGTTAATAGCGAGGCGCCCTGCAAAAATTGGCGACCAGAGATGCGGCGCAAGCCCAGATACTCAAACAACTGCCGTGAACTGTTCACTTTACGAGCTACGATGACATAGGTCAGCAGCGTCAATAAAACAAAGCACAGCAACACCGACAAGCTCACTACCGTACCCTGCGCGCCACCTTGAGTAAACAGCTCGGCGACACTCAACTGGCCGGCCTCTGGCAACACTACTTTTGCCGCAGCGTATAAGCCTATAAGCTGACTGGCAAAAAAACTGGCAATCATAATGACGATGAGTCCAACCACCCCTAAACGACTGAATAAAGGCGATTTAACTGCTGTACTGGTGCTTACTGTCATAATGATTGTCTCAGGGTGGTTGGCCATAGCGGGCTATTTTACCGCTATTCTATCACCCCTAATTCGTGGCCGCTAACAGCTGCTTAATGCGCTTGGCCACAGCTTCAGGCTGCTCTAAAGGGAACATATGGCCGCCGGGATGAATCTCATAGTCGATGCCCAGACGCTTATTAATTTTCTGTGGGAATTTACGCTTAATAAAGATACCGTCTTCCGCAATAATTAACTTTACAGGCACCTTAGGAGGCTTATTGGGTTTGAGCCAATACCAAGAAGGGTTGGTACGGAAGATGGCCACTTCGTCTGCTTTAGGGATAGTCAAAGTCACGCTGCCATCCTCACAGTCTGTTAAACCATGATCGATATAACCCTGAAAGCAGCGCTCATCGAAATGTTTAAAGATGCCTTTATCGCGCAGCTGCTCATACGCCTGTTCACGCGTATCCCAAGTGTCGCGGCGACGTTTAGACATATTCGCTGGAGACATTTTGTCCATCAAACGGTGGTTCATTTTGGGTAGGCGATCGCCCAATTTAGCCATATGCCAAATAAAACTGTCTTTACCATAGACCCAAGGGGGATCCATCAATAACACGCGCGTGAACAGCTCAGGACGGCGATAAGTGGCTTGTAAAGTACAGAGCGCCCCTAACGAATGGCCCAGACCAATCACTTGGCTGACCCCATGCTTGCTGCAAGCTTGTCTGACACTATTAATGACCTGTTCAGTGAGCGCATGCCAATGATTGTCCACCGGATAATCAGGATTTGGTCCCAATAGCGGCACATATTCAATCGTATAAGTATCTTCTAGCACGGCAAACAGTGGTGCATAGACGGCGCTCGGCACCCCATTCGCGTGCGCGAAATGAATCACGGGCTTATTGGTCAGCTTGGAGGCAGCAGGTAATTTAGTAGCGGCATTGCGCGCAGACGCGCGTTTTTTAAGAGGATTTAGCATCTTTTCATCCATGAAGTAATCAATAGAGTTAATCAACAAAAGGAGCGCAAACACAGCAAATGACAGAAGCGGTTATAGCCCTAGCAAAGCACGTTCAGTTAAGAGGCCCTAAACCGAAACCTTGCGCCTAATAAAAAGATGACGCCATCTAGCATCATCTGTTTGGGTGGTAGTGCCACTTATTATTAAGGGGACAACCTACTATTAAGGGCACATAAGCGCACAACTTACTATTTAGGATTAGCACTTAGCTTGTGCATAAACAGTCTGAGAAATACTGATATGAATCAAGATATTAATATCGGTATAACCGCAGCTTGCTTCTATAAGATAGTACACTAACAGCGCTAAGAAAAGCCGAGCTAGTCGACGTTTTCTAGTTGACAAATAGCGCCGTCAGCGTACGGCCTGCAGGTTTATTTTAGCGCCAGTATTAACGCAGTTCGGCTGCATTTTGCTCGTTTGGTAACAAGTCTAACTTAATATTTGCGCCTAAGCCTGCGCCCATTTTGACAGCAAAACGGTCAAACAGCTGCTCAAACGGATCGACTGGAGAGTAGTTGACGACATTGTCTAGTTTTAGCGATTGCTCTAAAGAGTAAACACTGCCCGTTTTATCCGCTAGGCCCAATTGAATCGACTGCTCACCGGTCCAGAATAACCCTGAGAACAGTTTGTTCTGCTCGGGATTCTTCAGACGATCACCACGGCCTTTGGTTACCGCGTTGATGAAGTGTTTATGGGTATTGGCCAAAACATTTTTGACATGCTTTTCTTCGTAGTCGCTCAAAGGTCTAGACAGGCTTAAGATGTCTTTGTACTCACCCGCCGTGATCGTTCTATCTTCTACGCCCACTTTATCCATCAGACCTTCGATATTATAGCTCGGCATAATCACACCGATAGAGCCTACTAGACTCGAAGGGTTGACGTATATTTCGTCCGCTGCTGAGGCGATATAATAAGCGCCTGAAGCACCGATATCGCCGATAACCGCATACAATTTCTTATCAGGATGCGCTTTACGCAGTTCCATCATACGGAGCCAAATTTGGTCGGACTGTACCGGCGAGCCCCCTGGTGAATTGATATTCAACGCGACGGCTTTCGAATTTTTATTTTCAAAGGCTTTGGTTAGCGCTTTATTAATATCATAAGCATTGGCTTTATCATCATTGCTGATAACCCCTTGCAGATCAACCACCGCCAGATGGGGCTTGCTGGTATCCATGCCCTCTAATCCGGTGGGCGCTTTACTGCCGCTACAACCGCGACCTAAGGTTAAGAATAACAACAGGATATAGCCAAAAGTTAACAGCTTAAAAAAGATGCTCCAACGACGCGCGCGACGCTGCTCTTCCACACTAGCGAGTAAGGTCTTCTCTAACAACAACCACTCTCGGCCACTCGGCTGCGCAGGCACTAGCGCGCTAGGGGTTTCAGAGGGTCGTTGGGGGTTCGGACGCTGGTCATCAGGTTGTTTATTTGGATCGGGTGGCCAATTGGGCATTAGAACTTCCTAGAACGAGGCTTAAAAAAAAGGTTTGCTAAGTATGGTGGTATTTTAAGCTAGGTTCAATAGGGATTTAGAGGGTCATTGGTTAAGGAGCGGAGCGGTGTTGTACTAGGGTGCTGGTATTAACACGGGCGTTTATCCCTAAGCGTTGCTGTTGCTCCTCCCCTATTTGAGAGTCGCTATGGCTTAATAAAATGGTGTTAGATAGCTCACTCTTACTAGCCTGCCCAGGACATAATAATTGCCATAACGGCCACAGTTGAGGGCGGTTGGCAGCATCGATGATTAACTGATACTGGGGGTCGGGCAACCGCTCATTTAAATCCATCGGAGCATTATTAGGGCTACGTTCCGTCGTCTCTATAGTATCCTGCTGAGTGGTGGTTATTAAGTCAGGCGCTAATGGATTGACTGCACTAACCTTATACATTTCGATAGGCTGCGCACTTTGTACGACAATCGCACAACTGGCTACGCTTGCTGCATTCACTGTAGGCCAACCTGTTAATGCTGTTAGGTTAAATATAGCGGCCTCAGTTTGCCAACGTTGACCCGCTTGGCAAGGCATTGCTGGGGCTATCGCACGGTTGTTGTTAGTCTGATTGCTAATAGTATTGGTGCTAGCAGTCTGATTGCTAATAGTATTGGTGCTATCAGCAGGAACTAGGGACGATGACGCACCCGCCAGCCAAAACTGACCCACTGGCAGTCGCTGCGCTAGGTCAGTCGCTACGTTGGCTAAACTAGGCGTAGTGGCATGAGCGGTCGCTATTGGCGTCTGTACGATAATCCCGTGTAGCCGCCTAATACCCAGCATGCCTAATTGCTGTTGCAAGCGCTCGCTGACGTGCTCCACCTCTAGCGTCATATAGCTAAGCTGCTTGCCACTGCGATAGTCGGCTAAAAGTAGCCAATGGGCTTGCTGCTGCTCTTCTTTGATAAGCACCACTTGCAGGTAGCTTTCCGTAGTAGGCAATACATAGACTTTAGTGGTCGCATCCTCTACATTTGCCTGTGCAGGCAACATCGTTAGCACTAATAATGACAGCGGAGGCAAGGCCAACCAACGTGAGAGCATCCCTTTAGGGAGCAGCCAAGGCAATAACGCTAAGCTCACGATAATTAAAGTGCCTAAATTTACTGGGGTATATAGCCAAGCTTCATTTTGCCGGCTTAAGACTTGCCAGCCCACAATAGTCTCAATCAGGCTATGCGTTAGGGCAACAATTGCTATGACCCCTTGCCAAACTATGGCGGCCATTGAGGGCGATAAGAGATAGCATACTCCGGCCAGTAGATTCAGCGGTACGATGACCATGCCGTATAGACCAATGGCAAATAAGTTAATCAGCAGCCCCCAAAGCGACACCTTGCCAAACAACAACAAGGTCAGCGGCAACAGGGCCATAAATAACCAAAGCTGCAGCCTTATTAGCTGCCAACTGCGCGTTAGTAACGTCTGTTTGACACGTAGAATAAGCGGGCTATCTGGGTTAGGCGGGTTGGTCTGATGGCTCGAGACTTGACCTTGTTCGTAAACCAACAATAAGGCGACAGCAACAAAAGAGAGCCAATAACCCACCTGCCAAAGTACAAAAGGGTCGACCCAAGCCATGAGCACGGCTAACGCCAGTAAAACTTTTAAGGGCCGTACCGGTACTAAGCTCAACCGTACCAAACCGATAGCCACTAACATCCATGCCGTACGCGCAGCAGGCACGTCAAAGCCCGTAAAAGCAGCATAAATAAATGCCGTGGCTACCATCACCACCCAACGCAATTGCCACCTTGGCAGCCAAACATAAACGCTAGCGGCAATCTTAGTCACTAGAGTTGTGACCAGAGCGGCCAGTAGGATAGCTAAAAACAAGACATGAGTGCCTGAGATTGCTAGCAGATGCGAGATGCCCGCTAGTTGATATAACGACTTGGTAGCGCGGGTAATCAGCGCCCTATCTCCCGTCAGTAGGCTGAGCGTGACCGCACGAGCTTGCCGCTGCACTTCGCTAAGTTGCTGCCAGTCTTGCAAAAAATGCTGACGCAATTGCCAACGTAAGGTCTGGTTGCCTGATGCCAACTTAGGGGGTTCGTAGCGGGTACTTGCCGCTTTAATAGGGCTGATTTGGATGACTTTAGCCGTCGCATCAATATGCCTAGTATGCAACCACCGCTGACTGTCAAAGCCACTGGCCGCGACTCTATTTTGAGCCCTCTGTTTATCAGCCGCTAGCGGGCTTAAAGCCAAGGTCATCCAGACTTGTTGCTGCGGCAATAATGTATTGACCACGACTAAGGGGTCCGCCGCTTTATCACTAGCCCCCTCATTATAAGCATAGGCGCTGAGCAGTACTTTTAAGGGAGTGTTTGCATTGGCGGCATTCAGCGTGATAGGAGCATCATTAGTAGGATTAGAGGCTAGCCAAGGACGGGCCATTTGTTGTTTTGCGTCATGGCTCAGGGGCTGGATGCGAGTTAAGGTTGCTACTTGCCGATAGCCCGTATCTAAACTCGGATCATAGACACTATCGCTCAAGCCCTCGATAGTGACCAGCGCTGTCACCCGCATAGCGTGCTTGAGACTACGTTGCTCCGCCTCATAATAACTGACTAGTGCTAACAACATACTCATCAGAACGATGGTCATTAAGGCGGCTGCACGTATTACCCTAAGCAGTAAGCTTATTTTGCTAAATTTATAACGGGTAACTTCATAGCTGCTAATTTTATAACGGGTAACTTCATAGCTGCTAATTTTATAACGGCTTAGCCTATAACTACCATAAGCCAGGAGGATAACGCTGCCCAATAATACAGGCTGCCATGCTGTTAGTGGCGCAAGGCCTTGCCAGTGTAGCTGCGGGCTAGCATTGACCGACCCTGACACGACGGCCAACACCCCCATCATCACCGTTAGGATTAGGCTACTTATCCACCAAAACACGCCAGTCCTTAACCATAATATGCAGGGCTTAAGAGTAGCTGCTTTTCAGCCCACAAAGCAACTTTATAATTTAATTTTACTAATTTTATTATTTATATACACTATGCAAAAATTTATTTTAAGTTATGCTCAGATGAGTCAGCCTTAGCTTATGCTATGAGTAAGCTACTATTTTTATCGGCTATACCAAAAGATAATTTAAATTCAAAACCCCATTAAATAATTAATAAGCATGGATATTATTTCTACTATTCGCAATAATGCTCTTCAAGCCACTAGCACCGCTACTACAACATCATGCTATGATGCCTCACTGACAAATAAGCTAAGTAAAAATACTGGCTTTTACCAAAAGCTCGGTATAATCAAACGGCTATATTGCCACTATTTTAGTAATTTTTTTAATGCGTAAATATGGCACTGATAGCATGCTCTTAATGCTATCAACGACGGCTATGAAATATGATTGCTATGAATACAATGCTTTCAAATAAAATTCTGTTAATAAGATGCTGTTAATAAAATAACAACTCAGTAAGAGATATGACTAAGGCTGCCCTGTGCCCCAAAAGAAACTCCGATCGTGGCTGCCCACGCCCGAGCAAATCCTCCAAAGTAAAACCTTAAAGTTATTTGCGCCGCATTTAGCTGACCCACGACTGTGGCATTTTAACCGTCATAGTCTCAATAAAGCGGTCTATATTGGGATTCTCTGTGCGTTTTTTCCACTACCGGGGCAGATGCCGCTAGCCCTAATTGGGGCTCTGATGTTTCGCGCAAATGTCCCCATGGCATTAGCCCTTACCTGGATTACCAATCCTTTTACTACCTTACCTATTTTCTATGCCGCTTATTATATTGGTGCGCTCATCCTCGATGCTCCTATGATTAGTTTACGGCTGATTGCGCGGATGATTGCCGACTTTAGCACTTGGGTATTCTCAGATGGCGCCAACCCTTTTATTACTTATCAAGGCAGCTTTTCCATCGCGGCGTTTTGCTTAGGGTTGGTTATCATGGCGGTGGTCACGAGTATCGTTTGTGGTATCACGTTTAAAATCTTGTGGCGCTATAAAGTGGTGACCACTTGGCAACAACGTCATGGCTATCGCCCCAAAAAAAATAAACCGCCTAAATCTTAATTTCTGGTCTTAATTTCTGATATCGCAAAGCCAATACGCTTAGCATTACCCATAAAAAAAGCTAGACCACAGCATATTGTGATCTAGCTTTTTTTGTCGGAGACGATAGCGTGTTAAAAACTAGTAGCTACCCAGTCCCTATTAGCTAGTTTAGCTACCAGACAACTACTAACCAACTAGCCGCTAATACTGCTCCCAATGGCCATTACGGATAAGCAATTGGCGATCGGCTAAGGCCGCCAAGTTACGGTCATGCGTGACCATCAATAACGCCGTGTCTAACGTCGTCTGCAACTCAGTCAATAAGCCAAAGATACTTTGTGCATTATCATAGTCCAAGTTACCCGTGGGCTCATCCGCCAAGATTACCGAAGGCTTGGTCACTAGCGCACGGGCGATAGCTACGCGCTGGCGCTCACCACCTGATAGCTCACCAGGACGATGGTCTAAGCGATGGCCAAGGCCTACCTTCTCTAGCAAATCAATGGCTTGTTGTCTGGCCTCTGTGGTGGTCACTTTGGGGCGCATTAACAATGGCATGGCCACGTTTTCTACTGCGGTGAACTCTGCTAACAGATGATGAAACTGGTAAACGAAACCTAAATGCTCATTGCGCATCTGTCCACGTTGGGTCTCATTCATAGTATTGAGGCACTTACCGTGTAACCAAACCTCGCCATCCGTAGGCGTATCTAGCCCGCCTAAAATATGCAGCAAGGTACTCTTGCCCGAGCCACTAGTGCCCACAATAGCAATGCGCTCGCCCGCATTAACGGATAAATCTAGACCGGTAAGTACTTGGGTACGAATTTTACCTTCGTCGTAGGTTTTACTAACATTTTTGGCGACCAATATAGGCGACATGTCCTATCCTTAAAATAACTTACTAACAACTTGTAGACTGGAGTCAGCGCTTAGACTTTGGCATATCAGCCCTGCCTTTACTGGCTCGCTAAACCCCACTCTACTACTGAATATCTACTATTAACCACGGCTTGTAGCTACTGACCTGTTTAGGCTTATCTGCTTAAACCTAGCCCTTACTCATAACGTAGCGTTTGCGCGGGCTGAATCTTGGCGGCACGGCGCGCGGGATAAATCGTCGCTAAGAAACTGAGGGCAAAAGAAGCTAAAGTAATCACCACCACATCGGTAATCCGCAATTGCGAAGGCAAGTAGTCGACAAAATAAGCATCGAACAAGTGCAGACCAAAGCTCTGGTTAATAAAGCCCACAATGTCACCTACGGTTAAGGCAAATATCACCCCGAGAATAGCGCCGGCTACCGTGCCAATCACACCAATGAGGACGCCTTGCACCATAAAGATTTGCGTAATCAAGCGCGGTGAGGCCCCGAAAGTCTTTAAAATAGCGATATCGGCTTTTTTATCCGTGACCAACATCACCAAACTAGACACGATATTAAAGGCTGCTACTAGGATAATTAAAAACAGTAGCAAGCCAACCATGGCTTTTTCCATTTGAATAGCGCCAAACAACTGGCCATGCGACTGAGTCCAATCGGTAGGATAAAGCACTTTATCAGGGTGAGCTGCAGCCGCTTTCTGAGCCGCCATAGGAGCATTAAAGATATCGTTTAAACGCATACGAACCCCTTGCGCCCCAGCTGGTAGGCGCAGCAGCTTTGCAGCATCATCCATAGGGATAAAGGCCATCAGCGTATCGACTTCTGGGCTAATGCTAAACACACCGGTTAAGGTAAAACGCTTAAAACGGGGAATCACGCCAGCGGGTGACGGCGAGGCTTCTGGCAACACTAAAGTGACCTTATCGCCTATTTGCAGGTTTAACGACTGAACCATCTTTTCGCCTAAAACGATGCTAAAGTCACCGCCTTTGAGCGATTCGATACTACCGGCTACCATATGCTCGCCAATAATCGAGACGTTTTTCTCATAGTCCGGCTCGATACCCGTCACCATGATGCCAGCCACTTGCCCGTTAGAGGTCAACATGCCTTGCAACTGAATGAAAGGCGCGACGCCAGCGACTTCAGGGTCCTTTTTAATATCCTCTGCGAGATCGCTCCAATCGGTCATGATTTCGCTCGAGGACACGGTCGCTTGGGGCACCATGCCTAAAATACGCGTCTTGAGCTCATGGTCAAAGCCATTCATCACCGACAATACGGTAATCAATACGGCGACCCCTAAGGTCATGCCGATCATCGAGATTAAGGAGATAAAAGAAATAAAACGATTACTGCGCTCAGCGCGGGTATAGCGTAGACCTATAAATAAGGCAAGCGGACGAAACATAGTAAGACTCTTTATTCAACTGCCGATTTTATTTAACTAAAGCCGTTATTTAACGGCTTCTTATTGAATTGCTAGTGTCGGTTGAGGGCACTGCACAGTTAGGCATAGTGCTGTAACTATTGAGCACCTAGCGCAGCGCTAACACCCAGCATTATAGCCGCATTATAACGGTTTATAAGCGTTGCCATGTATAGGGCAGGTCGGACATAAAAAATGCAAGCTAGTGTGACATAAATCAGCAGGGTTTTGCCAATATTTGCTATTTTAGGCGCGCTATTTAATAAAATGCGCTTTTTTTGTACTATTTTTACCGCTTAACCTTGCTGCAGCTTGCGTCAGCGCACAGATATTGTATGCTAGAAGTGGTTTTTATAGGGGGTAGCGCTCAACTTTACGGGCTCTGCTTATAGTAGACGGCCTTGAGCACTGGCTGCAGCATCACTATTATCTGACCACCTACCCTATTAGCAGCACTGATTATAAGCACCAATTTGCTTTAATTGCATTATTTAACTGTCTTTAGCATTGAGACTTGAGCCAACCTACCCCATTTAAAGGGTAGCTGAGCAAGGTTACGACGGTTAGCTATTTGATGAATTGTCTTTAACACTACTATGAATAGTATTTAGCATTAGCATTCATTGCCTTTAGTATCATCGTCTTAACCGTGACTCCCCAATGCCTTTTTAACTGATTTAGTTTGAGTGTGTCCATGACCATTAAATACCAATACAAGAATGTTCAGTCGCCTGTCAAAATTACGCTGACTGAAGAACAAACCGCTGGTCATGCTGACCACTGGCATATCCTAACCAAAGACATTAGCAACGACGTGCCGCAGTGGCTACAAGCCATGATCGAACGCGCCGTTATCCCTAAAGGCCTGAATGGCTCGGACAATGCGGACAGTAGCTTTGCCAATTCTAGCGCTGCCAGTAGCCATCTGTTATTGGCTGAAAACAGCACTTGTCATATCAATCAAGTGCTGGCCATGCGCGACGGTAAACCGCAGAATTTCGTTAATGCTTATCCTTGCGTCAACAGCCCTTATGGCTTGAAGTGCCGCATCGAGCGCATCATTGCCAATGACAGTAGCCAAGATGCCGTCCTACGGTTATGTAGCGAAGATGGGTCTATTATTTATGCTTTCGACCAGCTGTATACCACCAACCGCTATCACTATCGCCAAGGCACCCATTACTTTGTGAATTTTAGTGCTTGGGCGTATGAGATCAGCAAAAGCGATGAGTCAGAAGTGATTCTGGTTGAAGACCCAGAAGCGATTCGTTATCACCGCGCCTTTAATGACATCGTGGCCAATAACGACGGCCAAGTGCCGCAGAACATGCAAGAGCTCATCAGAGACTGGCAGCCCGATAGCGATAAACCCCTCGCTCCGGTCGAGATTAATTTGGGCAATATGTGCGCCTATTTATTTGGCGAGACGCTAGGCCAAGAAGATGAAGCTTGGTGTCAGGGTCAGGTCTTAGGCAAGCAGGAAGCCACTTTTAATGGGCTGGAGCTGACTTTATTTGATATGGTCATCTTACGGGAGCATGAGGCCACGCCTTTTGTGGTACGTATCGCTGCTATGAGCAATGATAGCACCAAGGCTATTGCCGTCCATGACTATGTGCAGGCCAATATTTGGTTGCAAGCCGCTATTCATGGTGACAACCAAGAAGACGCTTAAGCCCATCCCAATTATAGTTTTATTTTTTAACTCAGCTCTAAGAGAGCGCTATGAAAGCCATTTATCGTCCCATCTCTAAAGGCAGTACTGCGATGTTGCCTTTAATGCTAAAGTCTTTTACCGCGCCGTCTGAACCGGCAAGGTCTGAGCTGGCAGCCCCTTTGTCACCTCAAACCACGGATAGCCCTAGGCTCTCACCGTCCCTAGAGCAGTTTTTGTCTGCTACGGCAGCGGCAGGGTTAAGACGCTTTATATTGCCTATAGCTTTCTTTCTATCTGGGGCAACCCTAATGTGGCTGTTACTGCACAGTTAGGGCTCTGCACAGTCAAGGCTATATAACGGACCTAGAAGTCTTAGGCTTATCACGGCAGTTTAGAGACCGACCTCTATTTTTCAAAATATTATTTTGAAGAACAGACGGCTAGTGGGAAAATAATCAGGATTATAAAACCTTAATGGTTATAAAATCGTCACAGTTATAAAATAACATAGCGCAGCAAAAAGCCCCTTAACGAATTAAGGGGCTTTTTTGTGGGGCAAATTATCTAAGGATGACTTACCCCTTTGCCTTTATACCTTGAAAGGCTTAAGCAAATTCAGTAACTGCTTTGATTTTGTCAAACAAAGCGGCTTGTTCGCTACTTGGTTTAGCGGTTTGCAAAGTCATTAGCTGTGACATATCGCCTTCAACGCGAATTTTGCCACTCATGAATGCGCCCATAGCGCTGTTCATGTCAAAGTTTTTCATTAAGTCTAACAAAGTTTGCTTGTCTAACAACAAAGTCGTTGAAGCATCGTTGTTTAAGCCACGAGTTAATAGACCTTTGGTTAAGTTGGCTTGCGTTTCTTCGCCGCCATCATTCACTTTCAAGTTCATAGTCATGTTTTCAAGTGATGGTGGTAAGTTTAGATCGCCAGCTTCCTGTCCTAGCGTCTCTACTTGATTGAACCAATCTTCTGATAAAAATACTGCCATTGTTCTGTCCTTTTTTAGTGGCCTAATTGAATTAGGGGGTTCATATAAAATATGTTAACTGGATAATATTAAGTACTACCAACAGCTTTATACCATACTTATACGACAGAATCACACGACAATTTGTAGTCTGCTAAGGCTACCTTTTATCATCGCTTGATTCTTATATTAGTTTATATTAGTTCACTGAGTTTTAACACGGCGTTATTAGCTTTAGCCCATTTTACTTGGCTTAATATAGTTTTCAGTGATTATATGCACACTGATTTTAGTGCCCAGTTAGCCACTAATTATAATGGCTAATAGACTCCATGTTTTCCTTACAATATACCTAAGTATATTATCTTAATAGGCTACGCTATTTAGCCCTTTTCGGTTTCAGTTTCTTACTGACCCATGCGACTTCGTCAATGCAAACTTTACGCTCCATGTGCATACATCTGCCTTGTTAGTCCCACTATAACAAATCCAAAAACCCTACTTTTCTATTTTTTAGCGGTGCTTCTTTTTAGCGGCGCTTCCAAGCTTGGCCTGTAGCTGCCCTTTTTAACTCCCTTTGCCGCGGCTCTAGGGTAAGCATTATTAGTGGGTTAAATATTAATCCCTAGTAATATTGTGGTATTATTCATCCGTTCCTATTTTGCTGATGCTATTCTTTAGCTATAATGAGTTAATTTGTCCTATTAATAGGGACTTAGGAAAGCTATAAATCGCGCTTACCTTGTAAGCATAACGTAAAAATATTACCAAAGAGTTTATGCTTTACTGCAGTTGAATGGTGATATTTGACAGAGTTTGCGTTACAATACCCTGAACAGAGTCGGGAGTTTTAACCAAACTTTACGGTCGAACGATTTTTGTCAGCTGCCGCTAGCATCTTCAAGGGTTTTTTGTTTATCTATCTGCCATTGCCAATATACTAAATTTAATGACAGACATATAAGCAGCAAGCTCTAATCTCCATTGCCTTATGCTATCGGCAACTCCTAATTAATGCTTTATCTCCTTTTCACCAATATGCCGCGTTGTTTGCCGTATTGGTTTTTAGGCGTTTATAAATACCTACCGCAGAGTTAAGCCTTATGAAGGCCGCGGCTTAGAACTGGGTATTTTTAGAGCTCATGAGACAAATCTCACTGGCGTAACTTTGGCTAATTCTGTTGATTATTTAGGCTGTAAAGGAATCATCCCATGAATTTACAAAACACAGCAGTCGCCTCCGTAGATCGCGAATATGAAATCACAATTGTGAGATTTTTCACAGTGATGGCGGTCATCTGGGGCATCGTCGGCATGAGTATTGGCGTGTTTATCGCCTCTCAATTGGCCTTCCCAGTGCTAAATTTCGATACCCCTTGGCTGACTTTTAGCCGCTTACGTCCGCTCCATACCAACGCGGTCATTTTTGCGTTTGGTGGGTCAGCTCTTTTTGCGACCTCTTATTATATTGTGCAGCGCACGTGTAAGACCCGTCTATTCGCTCCTTATCTGGCTTGGTTTACCTTCTGGGGTTGGCAAGCGGTGATTGTCGGTGCGGTGATTACCCTGCCTTTAGGCTATACCACGACTAAAGAGTATGCTGAGCTTGAGTGGCCAATCGATATCTTAATTGCGCTGGTTTGGATCTCTTATGCCGTCGTATTCTTTGGTACGCTGATCAAACGTAAAACCTCGCATATCTACGTGGCGAACTGGTTCTTTGGTGCTTTCATTATTGCCATTGCCCTACTACACATCGTCAATAGCATGTCAGTGCCGCTAACGGCCTTTAAATCGTACTCACTATTCGGTGGTGCGACGGATGCTATGGTGCAGTGGTGGTACGGACATAACGCGGTTGGTTTCTATCTGACAGCAGCCTTCTTAGGAATGATGTATTACTTCGTTCCGGTACAGATTGGCCGTCCTATCTATTCATACCGTTTATCTATCGTGCACTTTTGGGCGCTAATCGCGTCTTACATGTGGGCCGGTGGTCACCATCTTCACTACTCAGCATTGCCAGACTGGACTCAGTCTTTAGCCATGGTGTTCTCTATTATCCTATTCGCACCTTCTTGGGGCGGTATGATTAACGGCGTACTTACCTTGTCAGGCAGCTGGGATAAATTACGTACTGACCCTATCATTCGTTTCTTGATCGTAGCGCTATCGTTCTATGCGATGTCGACGTTTGAGGGCCCTATGATGTCTATCAAAACGGTTAACGCGCTATCGCATAACACCGATTGGACGGTAGGTCACGTCCACTCAGGAGCGCTAGGTTGGGTTGGTTTGATTACGATTGGTTCACTATACGTATTATTACCGCGTATCTTTAATAAACCAAAAATGTACTCAATCAGCATGATTACCACGCATTTCTGGCTGGCTACTGCTGGGACTATCTTCTATATCGTTTCTATGTGGATTTCAGGTATTGGCCAGGGCATGATGTGGCTTGCGACCAACCCAGATGGCACACTAGTATATAGCTTTGTAGATACCGTAGAGTTCTCGCATCTGCCTTATATCGGCCGTGCGTTTGGTGGCTTCTTATACGTATCAGGCATGTTCTTTATGGCCTATAACACCTATAAGACTATCAAGATGCCTGATGGCAAGCCTGTGGACGTAGCTGATCCTACGGATCACGACGCGATCGACATTAACAAAGACCCGCAAACTGCTAAGGTATAAGGAGCAATCATGGCTGGTACACCGCATGAACTAATTGAAAAGAATACAGGTTTGTTGGTCATACTTATTGTTATTGCCATCAGCTTTGCCACCTTAGTTGAAATCGTGCCGCAGATTTATGATTATAAAGGTCCAGAAGAAGGCGGTGTCAACAAACCACTGCCGACTATGGAGCCATGGACTGCGCTAGAAATGGAAGGTCGTGACATCTACATCCGTGAAGGCTGTCACGTCTGCCATACGCAAATGATTCGTCCGTTGCGTGCTGAAGTGGAGCGTTATGGCCCCTACTCGCGCGCTGCTGAGTCTACTTGGGATCACCCATTCCTTTGGGGCTCAAAGCGTACTGGTCCAGATCTAGCGCGTGTCGGTGAGCGTTATTCTGATGACTGGCAAAAACAGCATCTCATCAACCCACGTTCACTAGTGCCTGAATCAGTAATGCCTAGTTTCCCTTGGTTGGCTAAAAACGAAGTTGATGGTTCAAACATCCAAGAAAAAATGCGTCTATTCCGCGATCGTTTCGGTGTGCCTTACACTGAAGAGCAAATTGAAGCTGCGCCAGATGATGTGCTTGGTGCTACTGAGCTCGATGCTTTGGTCGCGTACTTACAGCAACTTGGTACGGCAATGGAAGGACAACGCTAATGAGCATGGTTGACTTACAGATATTTGCTACGGTAGCGGCATTTATCGCTTTTGTCAGTATTGCTTGGTGGGCGTATTCGCCAAAAAATAAAAAACGCTTCGAAGAAGACGCACAACTTGCGCTTGACGATACCGATTTAGATACAGATTCAGCTGCCTTATCTTCAACGCCGCGCAATAAGGATAAAAGATGACTTTTTTTTGGAGTACTTGGATTACGGTTTTAAGTATCGGCTGCTGGGCATTTATCCTCGGTGTATTGCTATATGTACTTAAATATAAACCAGAAGTAGAAGAAGACGGCACTACCGGCCATAACTATGATGGGATCACTGAGTATGACAAGCCATTGCCTAAATGGTGGTTGGTCATCTTCTTTGGCTCTATTATTTGGGGTGTCGGCTACTGGATACTCTTCCCCGCTATCTGGCCAAAATCATGGACTGGTATCGCTACAGTAGAAGTCGATGGCGAAACGGTGCCATGGACCTCACACAATGAGCTAAACAGCGATCTTGAGTCTAACAACAATGTCTTTATCGCTAGTTTTGAAAAAGATATTTTGGAAAAGGCTGGCGCTACTGGTGCTATGACTTCGCTGACTAAGTTGGATGAGTTACAGACGACTTTACGCCGTAGTGAAAAGCCACCTGCTGATTTACAAAAGAATATCGATGAGCAAATTGCTGCTCTCGACCCTTATGTACAAAAGCTATCACAAAGCCCAGATGCTCTTAAAGTGGGCGGCCGCTTATTCTTACAGAACTGTGCAGTATGTCACGGCTCTAACGCGAAAGGCGCTACGGGCTATCCTAACCTGACTGATAATGATTGGTTGTATGGTGGTGAGCCCGTCAACATCTTGACCACGTTACATAATGGTCGCGTTGGTGGTATGCCGGCTTGGCGTGATCAGATCGGTGAAGATGGCGTTCGCGCTACCGCTGAATATGTCTTGTCTTTATCGTCTAAGCATGGTGATGTACCGGGCAAGACGCCCAATGGCGATTTAGATAAAACGCTAGTGGCTCAAGGTGCAGCTATCTATAAGCAGAACTGTGTGGTTTGTCATGGTGAAAATGGTAAAGGTATGACTTCGGTCGGTGCCCCTAACCTAACTGACAATGTCTGGCTATATGGTGGTGAGCGCGAAGTCGTCCGTGATACTTTACGTCATGGCCGTGCTGGTGTGATGCCAGAGTGGGAAACTAAGTTAGGTAATGAGCGTATTATGCTGCTTGCCTCTTATATCTACTCATTGTCTAACAACAACGTCAATGCTACTGCGCCAAAAGCCGTGCAAGAGCCACGTGACGCACAGCCCGCTGAGATGAAATCAGAACAAGCGACTGTCGATACTGACAAAAGCTAATTGACACTTACTGTGTCCTTCTTTGACCGTTATGATCTAAAAAAGGACTGTTTCATACAGTCCTTTTTTTATTTTACGGAGAGCAATTTCCATAAAATATCAAGATAGATTGGCTTAAAAACACCGCTAGCGCGACACTCCTTCCCTACTTAGCCGCGCCATTATTACCTTCATTTAGTATTGATAATATTCTAAAGCATCACCATTATTTAAAGACAATCCCTGCATTATTAAAAGGTGCGGATTATCTTAAGTGAAACACATATAAAACTGCGACCACGAAGATAAGCGCAGGATGTTGTGCTTATGGCATAGCCTCTGCTCCTGTCAGACCATAGCAGCTTTGTAGCCGGTTCACGGTATGCCAGCAGACTTATTCTTTTTATAAAGAGGCAAGTTTATGTCAGCACAACAACCCTACAAAATCCCCGTCCATGAGTTAGATGCGACCAAAAAACGCGTCCATCCTCGTTTTGTCACTGGTAAATACCAAAATATTCGTGTCTTTAGCATGTACTTTTTATTGGTACTGTTTTTGGTATTGCCGTGGATTAAGTATGATGACCGCCAAGCGATTCTGTTTGATTTTGCCCAGCAGCGTTTCTATATTTTTGGTCTGACTTTTTTACCACAAGATTTTTACTTCTTTGCCTTTTTCTTTATCATTGCGGCTTTTACTTTGTTTATGGTGACTGTCTACGCGGGTAGGGTTTGGTGTGGCTATGCTTGTCCGCAGACCATCTGGACCCATATGTACCAGTATGTGGAAAAATGGGTCATCGGCGATCGTAATAAGCGCATTAAATTTGATAAAGCGCCCATGAATGCTGAGAAAATTGCTAAGCGCTCACTGGTGTACTTTATTTGGTTTGTAATGGCGTTAATTACCGCGCTCACTTTTGTCAGCTATGTGGTCGGGACGCAAGACTTATACTTTAGCTGGCAGAGCCTAGGCGGTATCCCCTTCCCCACTTGGTCAACTATGACCTGGTCATTTGTGGCTATGTTTACCTTTGCCACTTACGTCAACGCCGGTTATATGCGCGAGCATATGTGTACCCATATCTGTCCTTACGGTCGCTTCCAGAGTGTGATGTTCGATAAAGACACTTTGATCGTCTCTTACGATTACAACCGTGGTGAGCCGCGTGGTACCCGTAAGAAAGGCACGCATCCTGATAATTTAGGGGACTGTATCGAATGTACGATGTGTGTGCAGGTCTGCCCCACCGGTATCGATATTCGTGATGGTCTACAAGTGGAATGTATTCAGTGTGCCGCCTGTATTGATGCCTGTAATGATGTCATGGACAAGGTCGGCTATCCACGTGGCTTGATTCGCTATACTACCGAGCGCCAATTGGTAGAAAAAGAAGAGACTAAGATTATCAGTCCGCGTATCTTTGCCTACCTACTGCTGCTCACTGCGCTGTTCGGTGTGCTTATCTATACTCTAAGTGACCGCGTGCCGCTAGAAATTGATATTCGTCGTGACCGTAATGCGCTATCGTCTATCAATGCGCAAGGGTCTATTGAAAACAGCTATATTGTTAAAATTACTAATAAGACCCAAGATAAGCATACTTATAATATCTCGCTAGAACCGCAAGATGGTATGAGCCTGCAATTGCGCTTTAATGACCTGCCTTTAGATCCCGGTGAAAGTTATGATATGCCATTAAGTATCTATGGTGATCCTGCTGTAATCGATAAAGGCCAGACGCCGGTGGTGTTAACCGTCGTTAGTGATGATGGCAAATACAAAGTCAGTAAAGAGAATATCTTTACGACACAGGGTCAGTAACATCCACTCTTGAGCTTAGTCAGTTCATTTAGATCAATAAGAGGGGCTTAATAAGCGTCACTTATTGATCTATTTATTGGCCGCAAGACTCAGTACAATGGCTCTAGCTGCAAGGCTGATTGCTGACCTTGCGGTGATAGCCACTCCTAATATGACCTATAGTAGTCACCTTCTTTAAGCATAACTTAGAGACACGACTCGTATAATAGGTTTTTCCGGTTCCTTTTTTGCCTCACAGGTCGTTTATGTCATCGCCATTGCCTAATTCCAACCCTAATTTTAAACATCAGGACCGCCAGCCTTGGTATAAAAACTACATGGTGGTTATTTTTGTCATCGGTATGCCCACCTTCGTAGTGTTGGCGTGCATTTGGTTGGTGTATTATTCTTTTGTCATCAAAGACAGTGTGGTCCGTGATGATTGGTATATGGATGGCAAGACCCTGTACCAAGATGTCTCACGCGATAAATTGGCGCATGATTTAGAGCTGCATGGCAAAATGCAGTTTAAGGACACCGGCCAAGTGGTGTTCTATCTCAACTACTCTGCGCAAAGCCTAAAAGACGGTAAACTCAATGATGGTACGCCATTAACTTATCCCGATACATTAAAGCTGTCTATCTCGCATGCTACGGATATCAAACAAGATCGGGATGCTATCTTGCAGCATCAACAGGCCAATGAATATACGGCAAACGTCAAGCTTAGCGAGACCAAATCGAAGTATTACATCGAAATTAGTAATGAGGCCCAACCTAACTGGCGCTTGCGCGATGTCGCCCTGCTGCCTAGAAGTGAAATCACCTTTAACCCGCTCACCTCTTTTGATGAGCCTGACCCAAAAGTTAAGAAGGTTAAGTAGGTCTAGCCCCTTAATTTTTTAATCCCCATAAAAAAGCCTCACCATGCTGCACTCGTGATGAGGTTTTTTTATGGCTCAAGTATTGGCTTGTTTTAAAACCAACCTTTTATAACTACGCGATAAAGACGCCCTATAGCACTGGTCTAATCTATAACACTGGGTTAATCGTCGGGATCTTTTTGCTGCTTGCGGTGTCTGCACCGTTTTTCTTAGTGGATGGTGCATATTTCGGATTAAAAGTCTGCACATCAGGCTGGGTTGGTAGGCCCAACTCAGCCAAGCTATCGGTCTGACCCGACTGAATATTATCCCCTTCAAAGACCCGCTCTTCATCATCACGGTCTAAGGTCAGACCTTCAAAGTCAAACAGCTCTCGATCGGCCAATTGTGACGGCGCTATATTTTGCATCGCTTTAAAAATTGAGGCGAGACGCTGTGGGTGCGCATCATCCCATTCTCGCAACATGTCATTAATAATGGCACGCTGTAAGTTGGTCTGACTGCCGCATAGATTGCACGGAATAATCGGGAACTCTTTATAACGCGCGTATTTAATGATGTCTTTTTCTTCGACATAAGCTAGCGGTCGAATCAAGATATTCTGTTTGTCATCGCTCAATAGCTTCGGTGGCATGGCTTTTAGGGTGCCGCCATGAAATAGGTTTAAAAAGAACGTGGCCAAAATATCGTCACGATGGTGACCTAGCGCAATTTTCGTCGCCCCAATTTGCTTGGCAAAGCCATATAGTGAGCCGCGGCGCAGGCGCGAACACGCTGAGCAATACGTCTTGCCTTCTGGCACCACACTTTTCACGATGCTATAAGTATCTTTTTCTAGAATATAATGCGGAATGCCCTGCTCGTTTAAGTAATTTGGCAGGATATCTTCGGGATAACCCGGTTGTTTTTGATCTAGATTCACCGCGACCACTTCGAAGTTAATGGGGGCAATACGCTTTAAACATAACAAGATATCGAGTAAGGTATAGCTGTCCTTACCGCCCGATACACACACCATAATCACGTCGCCATCTTCAATCATATTGAAGTCACGAATCGCCCAAGACACCTGTTTACGTAGCTTTTTTTGCAGCTTACGAAAGCGTGTCGACTCAGTTCCTTTATGCTCGACCGTCGCCGCCTCACTCTCACTCTCAATCTCACTTTCATCCTCAGCGTCTAAATTATCATCTTCTAAGTCTGCCATAGGGTATAAGTCGGCAGTATCTTGCGCATCATTTTGAAGGCTTTCTTGCTGATTGGCATTAACAGAGCTAGGTTGCGGATTAAATAGGTCGGCAAGAGTCGTAGCAGAATTGGGGCTAATAGTCATAGAAGGGCTCTAAATTGTAGGACTTTGAAGGACTGGATGGTCAATAATATAGGGGCAATTATAACAAAATTCGCAGTAGAAAATCTAAAATCACTACTCCTAAGCGGACGGTCAATAAAAGAGCGGTCAGTAAGTTAACCTTATAGTCCGTATACAAAGTTGAGTAACTTACCACAACAAAAAACCGCCCGAAATAATCTCTTTGATTTGATAAAATTGTCAGTCTAAACAGAGCGTATAAAGGACCGCTTTTGGTAAATCACCAGAAAGCGGTTTTTTGGTTTTTGGCGTCGTCGGTTAAGCCAGCTCTCTATCCCCTAACGCCAATAACGGTAGTGAAAAATTCACTATGTATCCATGCTGCCTTTATCATGCTGCGTTTATTTAATTGTCCCACATTTAGTCCGTATATCCTCATCATGAGCACCGCGTCTCATACCATTAATGCCAGTCAATAGGAGCCCCTTATGGCCAGCCCACGCACTATCGAAATCGTTAAATCTACTGTGCCTTTTCTAGAAGAACACGGCAATCAAATTACCAAAATATTTTATCAAAATATGTTTGCCGAGCACCCTGAGCTGCTGGACATCTTTAACGAGACCAATCAAAAATTGGGCCGCCAACAGTCTGCGTTAGCGTCTACTGTATTGGCCGCTGCAAAACATTTAGATAAGTTAGAAGCCCTGCTACCCGAAGTCACGCAAATTGCCCATAAGCACCGCGCGCTACAGATTCATCCCGACCATTACCCTATCGTAGGTAAGCATATTTTGGGAGCGATTAAAGAAGTCTTAGGCGATGCTGCAAACGACGATATTATTGATGCGTGGGCTGAAGCTTATGGCGATATCGCTGGGGTCTTTATCCAAGTCGAAAAAGGCATGTACGACGCAGCAATGTGGGATGGTTTTGCATCATTCAAAGTGGTCGATAAAGAAATCACCGGTACCGATGTGGCCGCCTTTACCGTTGTACCGGTCGATGCCAACCAAGATATCGACTTAAGCAAATTGACCCTTACCGCTGGCCAATACGTCACCGTAAAAACAGACCCTGAAGATACGGCTCATTTAGCGCTACGTCATTACTCTCTGTGCTCAAACAGTACCGAGAAAGGCATCCAGTTTGCGGTACGTCGCGACAATCGTAACGGCCATGAAGGTGTCGTGTCTAACCACATGCATGATCAAGTCGAAGTCGGCGATACTATATTGCTGTCTGCCCCTGCCGGTGACTTTATGTTAGAGCCTAAGCTGGTCAATCAAAACGAGATTCCACTAGTATTAATCAGTGCTGGTGTGGGCGTGACCCCTATGTTGGCAATGTTGGAGGCGCAAGTTAAAGCCAATCCAGAGCGTCCTATCATCTGGGCTTATGCTTGCCAGAATGCCGACCATCACGCTTTTGCCGACCGTACCGATGCCTTACTGGCGCAAGCGGAAAAAGTGCAAAAACACTTCTTTTATTTTGAAGACGGCACGCTATTGGATGAAAACTGGTTAAAAGGCTTACCTATGCCCGCTGATGTATACGTCTGTGGCTCAATGGCGTTTATGGACAATATGATTGATGGCTTAATTGCCTTAGACCATGGCGTCGATTCCGTACATTACGAACCGTTTGGTCCAAAAATGAGCCTAAAAACAGCATAATGGCGTCATTGACCAGTATTGATTTAGCCCTTGATTAATTTAACCCTTAATTAATTTAGCGGCTTAGTCTTTATAACGATTGTGAGGGATAATAGGACGACTATTATTGTTCACAGTCGTTTTTTTTATGCCGTTTAGCAGGCTACAATAAAGCGCCATGCAAATGGTCGCAGCGCAGGCGGCTGTAATAAAACGCTAAATAGAGACTCACGGACAAAGATAAGAGAGGGTGTAATGGAGCAAACTATGGCAGTGACAGTATTATATTATGCGCGTTTGGCGGACAAAGCAGGGCGTGAGCAAGAGAAAGTGACTTTAACGCCACAGACTACCCTACCTTAGCTTTATGAAATGCTCAGTCGTGAGTATGACTTTGATTGTGGTCATCAGGATTTAGAAGTGATTATTAATGAGCAGCTGGCTAATTGGTCAGATACTTTAAAGGATGGTGATAGCGTGGCCTTTATGCGCCCTATTGCTGGTGGTTAGGGCTAAAGAACTACGATAGCTTTTTGCTAATAAAATTATTTAAGCAATCTACTAGCTGTTATGAGCGTTGACCAAATTTATTAACGCTCGCAATCAAGCCCACCATCAGCATACCCAGTAATATGAGCACCGCTGACATCATATGCGCAGCGTCATAATTCAGCGCTTCGACTTGCTCATAAATGGCAATGGAGACCACTTTAGTCTCCCCAGCGATACTACCGCCAATCATCAATACCACCCCAAACTCACCAATCGTATGGGCAAAGCTAATCAAGCTGCCGAGCACAATGCCTACCCGCGCCTGCGGTAACGCTATTTTAAAAAAACGCCTGAGACGACTGTCTTCTAATAGCCGTGCCGCTTCCATAACGTTGGGAGAGATGCGCAAAAACTGTGCGTAGACCGGCTGCACATAAAAAGGCATAGCGTAGATAATAGACGCAATGACAATGCCTTTAAAGGTAAACGCCAAGGCTCCGATATCATGCGCCACTAACCAGCTGCCGACAGTAGAATTTGGACTGAGCAATAGCAGTAGGTAAAAACCAATGACGGTTGGTGGCAGCACTAGGGGCATAGCAATCAGCCCCATTAGCACAACTTTTAGGCGGGAGATAACGCGACGGCGTTCCGGCTTGGCCAACCAATAAGCTAGCGGTGTGGCAAACAGCAGCAAGCACAAGGTCGTGGCCCCTGCGAGCTTGATACTGAGCCAAACTGGGGCCAACATATCTAATAAAACAGGCGTTTGTGCCATCATCACATCAATAGTTATCGGGAGTAGCTATAGTCTACTTGAGTCGCTAGCGAACTGCCAACGAATCCAGCAGGCGCTAGCTATTTATCAAGAGCGGCCTAGCTTGAACGAACTATTAAAATCGGCTTATCACTCGCTAAGCCTTATTGCGCTGAGACCGCTAAATAGCCAGCTTTAGAGAAATGCTGTTGACCGGCTGCTGACTGTAGATAATTAGCGAAATCTGTTGCCACAGGCGCCGCGCTAATCACTAGCCCGTCCTGCAAAATAGCGGGATAACTGTCTGCTGGTAGCGTGTAAAACTGCTGCGGCTTTGCATTCACCCCGGTGACTTGGGATTGCGCTACAAAGCCGTAGTCGACATTCCCCGTGTGGGCATATTGGAAAGTCTGCCCGATATTTTCGCCTTGAATAATGCGTTTCTCAGCCATCAGGCCGTCATAAAGGTTCTGCGCTTGTAAGAATGCTTTGGCCGACTCGCCATAAGGGGCCAACTCTGGATTGGCAATAGCGATTTTACTGTTAGGCTGCTGCTGCAATAGCGCTGTCAAAGTCAGCTTATCCAAGGACTCAACTGGCTTTGTAACGCTATACAATGCCAACTGACCACGCGCATAAGTAAAGGGTTTATGGGCGGGGTCGACTGACTTAAGCTCACTAGCTAGCTTTTCCGCATAAGTTTGGTTGGCCGATAGGAAGAGATCGTAGGGCGCACCAGCAACGGCTTGAGCATAGAGCTTGCCTGAAGAGCCAAAGGTCACCTCAATCTCTTGATTAGGCAGGTTATTGTCCGCCTTATAACTGTCGATAATCTTTGGCAAGACATCGGCTAAATTCGCTGCAGCAGCAATACGGATACTAGGGCCTGCTTCTGATTTATTATTATCTGTAGTCGTGGTGGTCGAGGTTTTAGCAGGGGCTTCAGTGGGCGTTTCGCTCTCTACTGCCGCCGTCTCAGAGCTAGCATTAGTATCAGTGGCTGTGTTATTGCTGCAGCCTACCAAACCTAAGCACGCCACGGCCGTACTGGCCAGTAAAATTTTGCTAGTTGCCCAAGTACTCTTTACCGTAATAGCGCCCATAATTTATCTCCGTTTCGAGTAATATCCGCCAATGTATACGAGTCCATGACGGCAATAAAAGCTTGTGTTGCCTCATAAAATACGTTCTTTAACAAGCAGCTAGGTTGAATCATACACGATACCTGGGCTGCTTTATTGTCTTTTTCTATAGTGGGCTCCAGCTTATTATTCGCTGGTCGCGCGTCTACAAAACACGGGACAGTAGCAAAATCAGGCTCGGTATACCGCAACACCTCTCCAAGATTTATCTGCTCTGGCCGCCTAGCTAGACGTATCCCACCATTCTTGCCGCGAATACTCTCGATATACCCCAATTGTGCCAGTTGATGAATAATTTTGGTCAAATGACTTTTAGAAATTTGATAGCCGTCCGCAATATCTTGAATCGTCGCTAAGTCGGCATCCTCTGGCATCACCGCCAGATACATTAGAGTGCGTAAAGCATAGTCGCTATAATTGGTTAAGCGCATAGTAATCCTTTATTTCCATCGGATTTAAAGAGTAGAAATCTTTTAAATAAGGGGAGTAAATAAGTTAGAGAAATCGCAATAAATGCTATAATTAAATCCCTACTGCTAGCATTGAATGAGATGGTTATCCTATGCTAAATCACGTTTTAATCGCGCATCTATTGGGCGCTACTATTTGGACTGGCGGGCATCTAATTCTCACCTTAGCCGTCTTACCAAAAGTATTAATAACCCGTAATATCGAAGCTTTACATCAATTTGAGCAGCAGTTTGAAAAAGTGGGTATGCCTGCTTTAATCCTCCAGATCGCTACGGGACTGTGGATGGCACAGCGCCTATTGCCCGATTGGCACAATTGGTTTGCGCTAGATAACGATATTAGTAAGCTCATTGCCCTTAAATTAGCGCTACTACTCACCACCGTGCTCGTAGCGCTACACGCCCGCTTCCGCGTCATACCTACCTTGCGCGATCAAACTCTAAACTGGTTTGCCGTCCATATTGTCACTGTGACCTTGTTAGCCGTCTCGTTTGTCGTGGTGGGCAGTTTATTCCGTACGGGCTTAAGTTAACCGCTTCAGCCCTGCTTATCCGTTAATTCCAGCCATTTAACCAAACAGCTTATCCGGTCTTGGCGCGGCTAAAATAGGCACATAGGTCACACAAAATAGCGTAAAACAAAGTATCCAGGCAGTCTGCGCAATCATTAACCAAACGGTGTAGTAGTCCATAGCCACCAACGGCAGCAGCACCCGGAAGATAAAGACACAGACCAGTAATAATAAGATAGGCACGACCATTTTAGGGGGCTGATGGATACTGCGACCCGTATGGCCTAAAGAGACGCGCGACATCATCGCCACGGTCATCATGCCCACGCCGGAAATGGTCAGCGCATGCACAGCAAGACTGTGGCTAAAGCCCAACCAAGGCTGTACCGCGAATAGCACGAAGCTGATACACATGCCAACAAAGGCTAAGAATAACGACCATAATAGTGGCTTTTGCCAGATACCACGGTGATACCAACCTAGTAAGCGCACACTATTCACTAGCGCCACGCCAGCCGCACTTATACTGAGCAAGTATTTATTGGGATAAAAGATATCGACAATCATAAATACCAAAAACATCACTAGGCTCAAAACATCCAGAGCCTTACTATTTTTGACCTGCACCTTTTCTGAGCCATCAAAACTGATACCACGCTCGATAAAGAACGGCACCACCCGCCGACCAATCGTCAACACAATAGCGATAATGAGGTATAAACCCAGATAGATACCTATACGCACGAAATCAGGGTCGCCGCTATAAATACCCCAGTAGCACAATGCATTACCGAGCGTGAGTAGCGTCAGCTTAGTGATGATACCCATCTGTTTATACTGTTTGACCGCGAGCACAGCTTTTGTGATAACTAAGGCGGTCCAACTCATAAAGGCCAAGTCAGCGATAGCTGCTATAGCCAACCATAACAACGGGTTACCTACCCCTAGCCCGACCATGACCCAACCTATGCGTGCGACCGCCCAGCAAGAGAAAATTCCTAATAGCCGATAGCCATAAGGCATCATCATCCCCGTCCAAGTCTTAACCGCGGTGAGCAAAAACCCTGCGATAATCGCTAAAGTATAGCCATAGAGCATCTCATGGCTGTGCCAATAAAAAGGGTTAATCGTCACAGCATCAATATTGGTCTTACCCATAAAGACAAAGACCCACAGCAGCATCGTGATAATGGCAAATATCCCCCCTCCCGTGAAGAAAATACGGAAAGACAGGTTTAGGATAGGATGGGGTGAGCTTGGGCGTTCACTGGGCGATTGCAGCTGCAACATCTTGGCCTCGCTATTGACTGCTATAGATAAAGATATATTTAAAATGAATGTTTCAAGAGATTATAATCCATTGTCGCAGCTATGCCTAGGGCGTGTTCTCATTTAAATCATGGGACTAAAAAATGGGGCTCTTAGCAGGCTAAGTACCTGCTACCATTGTGACAAGCTAACGTGCTCGATCAACAGATGTGACTATAGTTTATGCTAATCAATCTAGCTACTCATTAGCCAGTGCAGTTAACCAGTGCGGTTAGGTAATGCAGTCAGTCTGTGCAGGTGGCTGCGAGTTATAGTGAATAATAAAAGTACTGCCACCAGCGCTATTGGCCTCGTGGGTTAAACGCCAGTCTAGGTGGGTCATAATACGCTGCACAATACTGAGACCTAACCCCATCCCCATACTATTGGACTCATCGGCAAGGTGCTGACTATCATCACGGTTGAGTGAGGACGCCGTAGTACTATGCTCAAGACGAGTAAATCGCTCGTACAGCACGGAGACCATCTCGCTAGGTATGCCTAAACCCGTATCGCTAACGGCAATTTTATCGGCGTCGATAATGACCGTGACTTGCCCCTCATCGGTATATTGAAAGGCATTTTTAATTAGATTGCCCAAAGCCATCTTTAGCAATTCCGGGCGCACATAAGCCGTATAGTCTTGCTTAGCGCTCACCTGACAAGTGACGGACTTATGACGCAGCAGATATGACAAGCGCTCTACTTCAGCATTCGCTATTGTACTAATCGAGGTTAGCGGCGCATCCAACTTTTCTGGTGCGCGAGATAACAATAATAAGGCGCTGATAATTTCTGAGGTTTCTTTGGCGGTCGTATTAATGCGCTCTGCAAAGGTGAGTAAGCGGCTGTCCGAGGGCAGTTGTGCAGCCAACACCTCTGAGGCCCCCATGATAATCGTTAACGGGGTACGCAGCTCATGACTCACATCACCGGTAAATAACTGCTCGCGCTTTAGATAATATGCCAGCTCGTGGTTTTTATCCGCAATTGCCCGCGCCAGCACCCCGACTTCAGACGGTAAGTGCGTGAGCTGAGTCAAATTTTGATGGTCGCTCTCTACGGCTGATTTTAAATCTAGCAGCGGTTTGATAATTTGTTTGGATGATAAATAAGAAAAGAGAATAGCCACCAATAGGCTCAGCACTATCGCAGCCAATAGCGCTTTATCAAAGATATCTTCAAAGTACTCAAAAATAGCCAACACCGGATAGTTTTCCGGTGCCAGATTGGTATCTTCAAGATAAGTCAGAATATAGCGTTGCTGCTGTTGCTGATAAGTAAAAAAATGCAGGGAAGTCTCATGGCCCTCTGCCATCACCGGCTTTTCTTGCACGGTGGTCGTCACCTCTTTTTGTAGATCTGCTGGCGCTACCTCAAAGCGATAAATTTTAATCCCCGGTTCCGCCACATAGATATCCTGTACCCCATGTTGCGCTTGGCTGAGCTGCAACTGCTGTAGCAAGCGGCTTTCTACGAGCGCGCGCTCAACCTTGATCTCTGCGGCAACAAAAATGCTCACAAAGGCCGCGCACAATAGCACCGCAAAAATAAAGTAGGAGCGGCGCAGCTTATTGGCGATGGAAGTATTGTCTCTCATAGCGCTCTCTTAGGCAGGCACAAGTTGATAGCCTACCCCGGGCAAGGTCATCAGCATAGGACTTGCAAAGGGTTTGTCCAGCTGTTGACGGACGCTGTGCAGATGGGTCCGTAGCGCATCACTGCTGGGGATATCATCGCCCCAGACGCGCTCCTCTAACTCCGCTTTACTGACCACCCGTGGCGAGGCAGTCATCAAAGCCTGTAAGATTTTAAAACCCGTCGGGGTTAATTTTAATACTTGCCCCTCTCGTGAGACGCTGTGAGTCGCGATATTCATGGTTAAGCTAGCGACGCTAAGGGTCTGGGCAAAATACTCCTCTTGATGGCGACGTATTAAAGCTCTAATGCGCGCCTCTAACTCCACCAGTGAGAAAGGTTTGACCAAATAATCATCGGCTCCGCTATCGAAGCCCGCTACTTTATCCGAGATAGTATCGCGCGCGGTCAGCATTAAAATAGGGGTCTTATCATGCCATTTTTCACGCAGCGTCTGACACAGTTTGGTCCCCTCCATCCCCGGCAGCATGACATCTAATAAAATGACATCGTAGCGATTGCTCGAGGCCAGCGCCAAGCCGCTAATGCCATTATGGGCATTATCCATCTCAAAGCCTTTTGGCTCAAAAAAAGCATAGATATTAGCCACGATATCCGGATTGTCTTCGATAATTAAAATTTTATACATGCTGTACTCTCAATGAAGCGGCTAGCTCCGTTTGCCGCTTGGCTATTGCTATGCTTTAAAAATTGCTACCCTTTGAAAATTGGCTAATGCACCTTAAAACTACTACTGCCCGTTAAAAGACAGCTATACCTTAAAAGACAGCTACTGCATTTTAAAAAAGCTAGGCTTACCAGCAGTCTCTTGCGTAGTGATGTTAAAAAACTGCAGCAGCGTCGGGGTAATATAATCATGCGATACTGGTTGCTTCAGCTGGCTCGCTATACTGTTGGCATCGATATTATTACCAGACGGTGACCAGATGATCGCCGGCACATGCTTCTGGGCTTGTGGTGCCACACTATACGGCAAGCCATGCAGATAGACGTTATTTTCGCCTAAACTCTCACCGTGGTCACTCACATACACCATCACCACATCATAGTCTTTTTGATAGGTCTTAAGGGTCTCAATCACGCTATTAAGAAAATAATCGGTATAACGGATGGCGTTATCATAGCCATTAATGACGCTTTGCTGATCACATTTTGACAGCTCATTGCTCATACAAACCGGTTTAAAGACCGTAAACGCTTTGGGATAGCGCTTATAGTAAGCGGGGCCATGATTGCCCATCTGGTGCAGCACCAGTAGCGTATCTTTTGGCGCTTGAATGACTTTATCCAGCCCCGCCAGCATACCAATATCTCGGCACTCTTCATCGCATTCTGGGTTTAGCTTATCGCTCTTATAGTCTTCATAATTCACCCTATCGGCTACCCCTTTTGAGCTAGAGTTGTTATCGCGCCAGATGACGTTGACCCCTTGCTTACTCAAAGTATCTAAGACATTTTCGTTATATTCAGCCGCGTCCATATCGTAATTATCGCGATCCATATAACTAAACATACACGGGACCGAATAAGCGGTGGACGTGCCACAGGATTGCACGTCTTTAAAACTATAGATATCTTGTTGTTTTGCTAACAACGGCGTGGTATCCCGAGCATATCCATTGAGGCCAATATGATCGGCTCGAGCCGTCTCTCCAACCACAAACACCATTAATTTAGGTTTGCTAGCAGTTGTGGCGCTGGCATTATTACTAGTAGCGTCCAAACGCTTGGCATCCGTCGCATGAGCAATCATACCTTCGGGACGTCGCCAATCATGGATAGTGTCTGTGCCTAATTTAATCGCAGAATAAATCGGGGTAATAGGATTGGCATAGTAACGTACGGCTTTATGCTGACGAAAGAAACTAGCATATTGGTCACCAAAAGGTAGCAAACTGACCGCTATCACTGCTAGAGCCAACAGTAATGCCGCTATTTTTTGTACTAACGCCTGCTTTAACGTTAGCGGCTTTAAATGTAGCTTCGCAATGATAAAGGCGGGTAAGATGCCTAGCAATAGCAGCCGAATAATAAACTCAGGCGCGAGCAAATCCATAGCTTCAGCATGATCCGTCTGTAGCGTATTTACCAACATATTACTATCAAATATAGTGCCATAAGCATCGGTAAAATACCCACACACTGCCGCAATCAATACCATGGCAATCAACACAACCTTGATGGTCGGTCGATAACACAATAACTGTAATATCAGCCACATCAACCCGAATAACAAGCCAACTAACGATAGGATAAAGCCTATATTCTGGCTTAAGGGATAGACCGCGAGCACTTGTTTATAGAAACTGAGGTTAGCGGTAGCCACTAAAAATATAGCACTTAATAAAATCAGCAGTTGCGGATGGATTAGCGAGTTACGGAGCAAGACGGGCAATCTTTTTAGCATGGCGGACTTCTTAGCAGGCAAAGTAATAATCATGCGCCACGATAACAAGTAGGGTGTTAAGAAGACGTTAAGGCAGCATCAAAGCGGCTCATTATAACGATTATGATAGAGGCTATTATAAATATAGGCTACTTGACTAAATAAAAGCAGGTTAACTCATTTTTTAGGACAGCCGGAGCTTCACACTATCTTAACGGGCGACGCTTTATGCTCAATAGCAGTTGGCGAGCCCTATTGTAGGATAGCCTAGCAAATGAGCCTATACCTGCTATGATTAAAGCGCAGATGATCCCGTGTTATGTCTTACTTCTACTAGCTGGCCTCGCCACCTTACTCTTTGAACACAGCCAATTAGACATCTCTATTAGTCAGTTATTTTATAGTGATGGTCAATGGCTCTTAGCTAAAGGCACGCAACCGTATGCCTTTATTTTTTACGATTTACCCAAAGGTTTCTTAATACTGTTGGGACTGCTGTTAATGCTTACCTTGGCCTATCGCTATTGGCAACATAGCTTTGCTACTTGCCACTTGCCAGAGACCCACACTACTAGGCTAGGTTGGCCTCCACTGTTGACCCGTATGAGCTCTCGTGAATTGGGCTACTTACTTTTAACCCTGATAGTAGTCCCCTCCACTATTGCCCTGCTCAAAAGCATGACCCATGTCAGCTGTCCCAATCACTTGGCCGTCTTTAATGGCGACCTGCCCTATTTGACGATTTGGCAAAATATTCTGGCACAGACCCCGCAGAAATGCTTTCCGGCAGCTCATGCTAGTGCTGGGTTCTCTTTATTTGGTTTGGCGTATCTGCCCCACTGGCGACCACAGCGCCGCAAAATTATCATAGCGGTCATTATCATAGGCTGGATTATGGGGCTCTATAAGATGAGTATTGGCGATCATTTCTTCAGCCATACACTAGTGTCGATGTTGCTGGCTTGGGCGGGTGCTTGTGGGCTGGCGGTTTTGATGTTTGCTAATACTAGGCAGCGTGTGGCAGGTTATTCAGGCAGGTGGTCTAATCAGAAATGAGTCGCTGTTAGCAAACCCTTTACCTTTGCTAGCACTAGTGGTGCTACTGTCACTATCCCCATCCGTGCCATAGCCCAAACCATTAGTATTGCCTTGAGGCTTGTTATCCGTCATACCAAGACTGATGCCAACTTGTATTGCACTGCCCTTATGGCTACTGGTGTTCTCTATATCTCGAGTGGTAATACCGCCTTTACTGACATAGTTGTTCAGTCCTGCTGCTAGTGCTGCATCAGTGGTGGTAATCGCGCCACCAATTAAAGTAGTTTTACCGCCAACTTCTAGATCAAAGCCACCATCCCCTGTAAAGATACCCGACTGCTGACCCACAGCTTTATAGTCGGCATTGATATTGGTCTTGCCACCACTAAGCGATAGACTTGAGCCTGCGCCTTCTAAAGCGATATCAGCGGTAAAGCCGATATTCTTTTGATTACTGTCGTAGGTTGCAGTATCTTGTAGCGATTCTATGTTGACGTCGCCAAGGATTTGGCCTTGGGCTTTATTGGTGTTGATGACCCCGCCTTTGATATTCACATCATTACCAATGTCAAAGGTGGTAGTACCGCCGACGTTGATTTGAGTGTTGGCATTGCTAAATAAAAAAAGCTACGATACATAGCGTATGGTAGCTTTAAGTTGAATGATATGGATTTTAGGGTGTTACAAACTATATCTAACCTAGGAGCTAAAGTCTTCAGCGAACTTTAAAAAATCAAACTCTCCCGCTTGTCTTGAGAGTAAGTGCGCGGCATAACGATCTATCGCTTCTGCTGGATTAACTAGTTTTTGAATACTGTAGACATCTTGATCTTGTATGATATACATCCCTTTGTTTTTATGATTGGTGATAGAGAATAGCTGGTAATTTTTATGTTGCTTTAATTGGTTAAATCTGGTGTCAATTAATGCCCGAAGCTGAAAATGAGTGTCATAACTGTCATCATCTTCATAGTCTACTAGAAACGGTTGAGCAAATTTATCTTCTAAAAAGGCTACTTTTTCACGAGCTTTTTTACTCTTTCCTTCAATATCTGGGCAAATTGAACCGAGAGGAGGATTATCAGTTGATGGGAGTCCACTTGCCATTGTAGGTGAGCCATAGCTGGCATCTTCAGGAACATACCATCCTGCACTGCGCCATAACCAAGATTGAATAATCTCTGTGGGGAAGTTATATTCATTTTTATCGGCATTATTAGCGATATAGGGTGAGTAGTCTAAATACACTATAATGCCATTTATATTGATGCCAAACGCTGTGGCATCAGAAAGTATTTCTGGAATAGACGATCTCTCAATTCCGTAGAAAAATTCTTCCGTAACCTCTGATAAGACTTTATAAGTTTCAGGTTGGGTATTTTTAAAAGGTCTAAAAAAATACTCATGAAAACTCTGTTCTTTAGGTTTATCGTCTGTAAAATTTAATGGGTCGTGACGAAACCGATCAAGTCCTACAGAGCTGATTCTATTTTTATAATAGATGTTATCTGCACTAAGATTACTTAGATCATGATATATTTCATCAAACTCGTTTAAAATATGAGTATTCATTCTATTTGCCTTCTTTTAATTTAATAGCATCGGCTATATCTTGGCGTACCTTTATTTGAATTCTTTCAATGGTTTTCTTATACGTTGAGTTAATCGGTATGGGCTGACCTTTATTGCCATACTCTACCCAACCGCCATTTGAGTATTCCACCTTTTTTCCTTTCGATGAGTTGAGATGCTTCGGTAATGGCATAAGATTCTCAGGCGCATTAACAATGGCATTTAACTCAGCAGTGGTGAGTTTATTACCAGCTATTTTTTTAGCTTCAGCTCTTGGTAATACATGATCTACAGATGGTTTTACATCATCAGGAAAGTTCTTTAGTTTACCGTCAAATGGATCTAAATATCTGACCTTGTTTGTTTTTGAATCAACCCAACCTGCTGCTTTGAATTTTGGTTCAATGGCACCCCAGTTGTCAGTGAAATCACAACAATCCGCATTGTGAACCCAAACACCAAGCTCACCGATATGGTAAGTACTAAATTCATGTACTTCAAAATTATAGACGGTCTCTGTGGTGTCTTTGAGCTGTTGACTGATGACTTTAGCAGTTGGCTCACCTTGCTTATCAAGCAACTTCATTCCTGCTTCTAGCACAGACGCTTTTTGCCAGCCGATGCCATCTACATAAAAAGGATGCTCCTCTGTTGTGCCAAAGGTTTCTGTTAGACCACTGTCATGCTGTATTTGTACTTCATAGATGGGTACATTTGGGGTGGTTTTTTTAGCGACCACAGGGCGATAGTCACACTTATCACCAAACTCTTCTCTTGACGAGACTAATTTGTATAATCTATTTTAGAACACCTCAATTATCTTAATAAAAAACCATCATATTGAATGATGGTTTAAGGTCACACTTGGTAATTAGTTTCAAGAAATTCAGGCGCTAAATAACTGGTATATACTCTAAATGGCCCTCAAAATCAGGATCTATCCCATCAGGTTTTGCAAGTGTGGTGTCATCAGAGTTGTCATTTAATCCATGTGACATAATAAGTCCTGTACCATTTTCAAACTCAATCAGCACGCCTCTTTCATTGGGTAGATCCAATATTCTACTGCTACTGTCAGCTATCTCTTTAATTATGGTCACTGACTTGACCACCTGGTTTAAATAGATTTTCCAGTCATCAAAGTCTTTGGCATAAAAAGGTATTGCTTGCTCATCTTCTTCTTGTAGCCATTCAGTATGATCACCGTTTTCATTTCTTTCAATCCACATCAAAACAGTATTCCTACTTGGGTTACTAGAACCACCGACGACCAATCCATCTTCAAAATAAAATAAAAATGGTCCGAGTGAACAACAAAAGAACTCTTCAGGCTCCATATAGTATTCTTCGATAAGTTCTTGTTCAGTTCTATAGTTAAATCTAACCATATTAACTAGCCGTCGACCAATCAGACTTTTTAGCAGGTCTGTCAGATTGCTGGGTATGTCTGTATCATATACTGTAGTTACCATTAGTTTTTACTCGCCTCTTGAATGAATAGGTTTATCATTTTTATATTATTTTTCGAGGGTTTAGTATTACTATAAATTTTTAGTGGGTCACTAAGGTCTTCCGTCTGATACAGATATTTAGACAATAACGGTGCGGTGGCTTCTCCAGCAGCCGCTGACAATCCCCCTGTTAAGGCATCATTGCCTGTGGCATAGCTTACCGCTGCACCTAAGATGGTATGCGCTAATAGATGCTTTGGACTGCCCTCACCTGCTAGTTCTGTATTGTTATTTTCTCTATTTTTAAAGTCATTTTCTTTAAACGCTTGACCAATCTTATAGGCGATTTGTGGACTAACCGCTTTAGCCACATAGCCTACTGCGCCATTGCTATTAGGACCATATAAGGCACTACTAATACCATCGAATATTAATGCCTTTTGTTGGACCTTGTCCGCTTGAACAAGGTATTCGTCTCTGGCCTTTATATCGCCAACGGCTTCTGCCGCTTTTGCTGCATCTCTTAAGTCTTGCTCATCTTTATTTAACTCGACTTTGATCTTACGGCGTTCTTGATCAAAGGCTTGAGTAATCTCTACCTGCGCCCCCAACTCCTCGTTCACTCTTGTGGCATCAAACACATTCTCAAGTGCGCCTGCATACTCCTCTCGATTGTCAGTAGTGATGCCACTGTTACCCGCGATACCTGTAATACCTGCACGGGTGGTACTGCTATCACTGTCGCTATCAGTGCCATAGCCCAAACCATTAGTATTGCCTTTAGGTTTGTTATCCGTCATACCAAGACTGATGCCAACAGAGATCGCATCTCCGTCATAGCTACTGGTGTTCTCTATATCTCGAGTGGTAATACCGCCTTTACTGACATAGTTGTTGAGTCCTGCTGCTAGTGCTTTCTCTGTTGTCGTTATAGCGCCACCTATCAAGGTGGTTTTCCCGTCAGCCAGCACATTAAGGCCACCGTCGCCTGTAAAGAGACCCGACTGTTGACCCACGGCTTTATAGTCGGCATTGATATCCGTCTTACCACCATTGACGGATAGGCTTGATCCTGCGCCACCGCCTGCTATGTCGATGTCAGCGCTAAAGCCGATGTTCTTCTGGTCGCTTTCATAGGTGGACGTGTCTTGTAGCGATTCGATGTTGACGTCGCCAAGGATTTGGCCTTGGGCTTTATTGGTATTAATCACACCGCCTTTGATATTGACGTCATTACCAATGTCAAAGGTGGTGGTACCGCCGACGTTGATTTGGCTGTTGGCATAGGTCACTGAGTCGCTGTTGGCATAGCCTTTACCTTTGCTGGCACTGGCGGTGATACCGGCGCTACCTCTAGTATCTGCAAAACCGCCAATCGCGGTGCTTGAGCTTTTGTTGGTGCTGCGTGAGCGGCTTGTTTGAAGGGCGGCGGTGATGATGACGTTATTGTCTGATTGGAACAGGGCGTTGTTGGTGAGGTTTAGATTACAAGCTTCAATCAGCCTACGCTTGCTTGCTAAACACAACAGGGCTAATACGGGGTTTCATGATATACACCTTCATTATTTAACTGATTTCACCAGTTTCCATTGCGGTGCGCCGCCACACTTCTTATTTAAACGCTTTTGTTCATCCGATGGTAGTTGCTTGTAGTAGTCTCCACTAATTGCACAGTCTTGTTGGTAATAATCATTTAAAACACAGCCACTCATATTTAACATTAAAAAGATGAGTGTGACCTTAACTATTTTCATTACGAATTTTCCTTATAAAATTTGTTTAGCTTTTTGCGTTTGGGTTAATTGGCATTCATCAACTGAATTAGACCATTTGGGATTTGGCTCACTACAACTCCAGTCAAGAAAGTGACAAGATTGATAGCTTGTAAGAAATAAGCATAAAGCACTAATAGTCATAAGGGTCTTCATTTTATTCTAACTCCTTATTCCTACTTATACTTAGGATCAGATTTAAACTTATAAGATGACTTATCTAAGCATTTATAAAAAATATCATCATCAATAGCCTTACTATAGTTGCCTCCTAAAGCTGTTCTTGCAATATTTTGCTGAGAAGAGACACAAGCATTTTTTTCTTTATAAGCTCTAGTCTTATCATAATGTTGTGAATTCCAATCAAAAACACCGTAGTTACAAGCGGACAGACTTAAGCAGAAAACGACTACCATAATATTAGAAAGCATTTTCATCATAGATTTCCTTTGATTAATTTCTATGTTTAATTAGCTTTTTTATACCCATTCTCTAGTAGACATTTCTTATATAAATTAATATCTTTAAATTTTACTTCGCATTGTCTACCTATCTTTGCAGCCTGTTCATCAGTTCCATTAAACACGTACCCTGAGTTAATAGCTGCCTCATTCTGCTCTTGTAAGTACTCTTGATTCCAATCTAGGAAACCAGGAGCTACAGGGTTTAAAAATCCACTGCAACCCGTCATAAAATAACAAGCGAATATAGTATATATAACTCTAGAAATCATCTTATTCTCATTGCCTATATTTAGGATCGGATTCAAACTTATAATTACGATTTTTAATACACATGTTTAATATGTAGATATCAATATCAACCTCATCATTATATTTGGCACCTAGTTTATTTCTTGCAATATTCTCCTGCTCTACGCGGCATTTTTCTGTCAGTTTATAAGCCCTAGTTTTATCAATATTTTGATTATTCCAATCAAAAATACCATAATTACAAGCGGAAAGACTTAAGCAGAAAACTACTGTCATAATATTAAAAAGCACTTTCATCATAAACTCCTTCTGATTGAGTTTGTTTAGGTTTAACTAAAACGGGAATTGACGGGTTGATATTCTCTATTGGTATACCCCATTTATCTGTAAAATCTGTATAAAGTGGATTACTTACTTTCTGCCTTTCAGTAACAACCCTACCTGCATTATTAATATACTGACCCTGACTATTCATAAGAAATTCAGATGGTATCTCCGCAAAATAACTACTATGCGAATAACATGCCCAACACTCGCCCCCTGTCGCAGGATTACCGCCTAATATTATCGGAGGACGACCGACGAAATCCGCTTTGTGTACCGCAGAATAAGCGCCGCTTTGATAAACAACCTCGTTACCCTCTTTGTCTATACCCACATAAGTATATCCATTTTTGGCAAGCTGATCAGCGTAGTCCTGTACGTTAGTGGCAGTACCATAAAAGCGCGACTGGCGAATAGGAATATTTGTAATATTCTGATTGTTATTTAAGTCTTTTAGAGCAACGCTACCGGTTAGTCCACCTCGACTGTGATTACTGGTATCGATCTGTAAACCTTTTTCCATAGCGTCAAGGTAGATATCTTGATTGAGCTTTTCTGAATTAGTTAGAGGCAGCCTGCCGCCTAAAGTATCATTAAACTTGTCATATCCAGCATACATCAACTCTGAGGTTAATGAGGATAGTATCCACCAGCCATCATACTTACCTGTTGGCTGATTCATGACGACTAGAGCGCCTACTTTATTAGTATCATTGGTGTTCTGTTTGGCGGCATTGGCTAAGGAGGCTTCTTTGTCGTTAAAAATACCAGGGTTAGATAGCGTTAGCGTATTGTCAGCTTTCTTTATAAGATTCAACTCATCTTGAGTCAGATTATCTAATGACCAAATCTGCCGACTTTCACATTGACCTCCCGTTGAAGCACTACAAGTCTGATACCACATTTCTTTAGGAGCGGTAGCTGACATTTTTACTCTATCTGCTTGTGTTGTAGCAAACATACCTGTAAATAGACCCGACTGTTGACCCATAGCTTTATAGTCGGCATTGATATTGGTCTTGCCACCATTAAGCGATAGACTTGAGCCTGCACCCTCTAGAGCGATATCAGCGGTAAAGCCTATATTCTTTTGATTACTGTCGTAGGTTGCGGTGTCTTAGTTTAAAAAATAAAAAAAGCTACGAGTCATATAAAGTCGTAGCTTTGCCTAAATTTAAAAATAGTTGATATCTAACTAATAGTCCTTACTATCATTAATATATGATAGTAAATTATCAATTACTTTAAATGTGGTTATTAAATGTTTTCTCAAGCTGATTTTTATACCTTATATCAGATTTATATTTAGAAGATTCTACCCATTTTTCTCTATTGATTGCGATTGAACTTGAAGAAATATCCTCATATCCAGACTCAATGCCACAACAGGGGCAAATCTCGAACATTGGATACTTACCTTCTTCTCCCCAAGGAAAGAAATTAGAATTACTATAACCACAAACTTTACAGGTATTCATATTTCTATTTGACATTGGAATACTCCAAATCAGTGTTAAATTTATGTCCGATGGATTTGGTTTAAAGGCTGCTTTAAGTATTCCATCTTTAGTTTTTCAGCTAATACCTTAGTGACAAGGTTACAAAGAACTACTTTCTAATTTTTATCAACGTTCCGCTTGGAGGATCATTTACAAAATCTATGGTAAATCTATAATAGTCATTCTGTAACTTTAGTTTAAGATACTCATTTTTATGTTTATACCAGAAGCCTGCTTGCGCCGTATATCGCCGCGTGTCTGAGTTAAAGTTAGTTTTACCGCCATTAAGGCAGACGCTAGAGCCCGCACCCAATAGGTCAGCGTCGACAGTAGCGCCTAGATTCCTTTGCTTACCTTCATAAATGGCCGTATCTTTACGACTGATCACTTTCAGATCACCGCCCACTTCACCCGTAAGGTGCTTGGTATTAAGCTCACTGCTATCGAAGCTGACATCATTACCAATGTCAAAGGTGGTAGTACCGCCGACGTTAATGTGGCTATTAAAGGAAAATAAAAAAAGCTATGATGCAGGATACATCATAGCTTTTAGTTTAATCTAGATATTTTTTGAGTATCGCAAGCTCTGTTAAACCTCAGTACTACGCTTCAATTTGACAAATATCACAAAGCAAAAATCTAAGAATCATGGCTTCTACATTTGAGTCTTTCAATGAGCTGGAAATATGTAGGTCATAGGTTATTGTTCTTTAAGGGTTGGGTTTTCGCTTGGTCCTTTGATAAGAACAAATACAGCTTAGTGTTTGAGTAAATAGGTGCTTCAGTATCTTGCGTCGTCATTATGCTAGGTGTTACAAGCTTCCTCCAACCTAAGCGCTAAATCACGAATATAAACAACTTAAAATATGTTTAGTTTTTTGCACTTACACATTTTTTCCATTCCTCTAATGGGATATTGTATTCATCAAGTTCAGTCTGATCTAAATCGCTAATTGCCCTCATATATAAACCAGGCCAACTCTCTTCTTCAGAAATATAAGCAAAATTAATTTTAAAGTTACCTTCTTCATTTAAGATAATTTTAAACTGCGTCCAAGGTTCTTTATCGAAAATTAAACATGTATTCAAATCTTCCATCAGCTTGCTTAAGTCAAAGAAGAGATCATTTGTTATTTCTATATATCTACAACCTTCGATTGTTTCACATAACAACTGAAAGTCTTGATGATCAGAATAAATACGTCCTTTAAAAATAATATTAATGTCTTTTGGAGACATTACCGACCACAGCAACTCACCTAGCTTTTGATAGATAATTTGATCATCTGTTTTCATATCATTTCCCTGTAGCGGTATTTTTTAATTTTTGAGTAAATGGTATACCATCAATTTCTTGTCTGATAATAAACTCTGAAGGACGTTTACTATTCCCATAATATATTGGCTCAATCTTTACTTTTACACTCTTCTCACTATCTAAAGCTTTTTGCCAAACTTGCTCCATCTTATACCATTCTCCACTAGAACCGTTAAATTTTGCGTTCATAGCAACGATATTTATACCCTCTCCAGGACCTCCGAACATAGAGGCAATCAAATGACCCCCATGATCATCATCTAATCTGTCTTTACGTCCCGAAACTCTTTGCTGGTAACCATTCCTAGCGTTTGTATCTAGTGATAGATCTGCTTCAACAGAAGTGACACGTGAATTTTTGTCAGTTTTATATATAAAACCGTTATCTGTCTTAACTATAATAAACCACTCAGGGATTGTCGTAATAACTCAGCATATTAAGTCTTCGATAATCCTGGAGCAGTTCAGTTAAAGTAAAATAAAAAAAAGCTACTATACATAGAGTACAGTAGCTTTTGGAAGTTGCATCATTACTATTGATTATATAAGCTACTATTACAAATCATTATGATATAACACTAAATCAATCAAAAAAATCATACCTTATATAAATATTTTTTATAGTACCTGTTCTTGCTCAACATGAATATATACTAGGTCACCAGAATTGTCATAGTGAGCATAAACTATAAGGTTAGCACCAACGTCTATAAATTTAAATCCTGGTAAAGTTGGTTTTATTCCTGGTATCTTGATAGAAGGAATAGCCTTACTTGGCTGACCTAACAATTTTTCCAATTCTTCTATATTAGAAATATTACTATATTTGTTACTAATGTTTTGTTCTAGCCTAAAATATTGTTCTGAAGGCTGAATATATATTCTATAATCAGATATAGTACTTGTATTATCTGTAGATTGCAGAAAAAACCCTGTTCAGGTAATTTGATAAACTCATCATCCTCTACCTTCGAATATTCTACAATCGGAAATTCAGACTTCAAACTATTTAATGTAGGTATAATAGGTTCGCCAAGAAATTTATTTAGATCTATAATTTATCCCCATATCTTTGAATAATTTTTTATTTGATGTATTTCTGCTTTCGTAGAATGTATTTTTGACTCACTCCAACCTTGCTCTCGCCAAATAGGTTCCCAAGTATCGAGATCTAAATCTTCTGCTTTATAGATTTTTTTGAATCTATATTAATTATCATAATTTCTACTCCAATATAATCTTAAGCAATTAATAGTTATAAGTAATAATCCTCACCATAAGAGTAGAAAAGTTTTTCTAAAAAATAATTTAAAGTAATATTTTTTTCTGTATCTTCCATCCAACTCTCAGGATCTTCTTCTGGACTGAAAATAGAGAAATTCGAATCGTTTTTTAAAGTCATATTAATACCAAGACTATCTCCATTATTTAGATTAGCTCCGATTATTATTAATTTAGGAAAAGGGTTGTTTCTGTTTAAGAAAATGCTATCCATTAGACCTACTATTTCTTCCAACCTATAAAACACAATGCCTAAATCATACTTATCAAAATATAATTTGCAAGCCCCTACCTTAATCAAAAACTCAGCGTAGTGCTTAGGCAACGCACAACCTATATTTTCTTGAAAAAAATCAATATCAGTTTCAGTGTACTTAGCTGTTCGAGTAAAATAATACTCATGACCTGAAGCTATTTGAATGTATTTACCCGAACTTTCATTAATTAATTCATTTATTTTTTCATGAATAGTTGTTGAAATCATTATTTAATCTCCGTTATGATCCCTGGTTTAATACTATAAGGGAGGTTTTCTCTCAACGCTGAGCCAGTACCGTGTATAGTCCCAGTGTGAGGATGCTTGACTGGAACTAAATTCCACCACTCATTTGAACCACCATTTTTTAGTGGTATCGCATGATGTGGTGTTGCTCCTGCTGGCCATACAGATCCTGTTTCATTCTCCCATTGTGAAATTAATTCTCTTTGTTTTGCTTTGGAAAAGCCATTTTTTCTCATCTGTTCCGTTTGTTCCTTAGAACGTTGTTTTACAGTAGATAGCTTGTCGTAAATCATGCCTTTTTGTCTATCACTTATGGGGGTTAATGACCACTTATCAATATCTTTTGAGATATCATTAAAAGAAGCTTTATTTGTAGGTTGAGTTACCACTCCTGTGTCACTTTGCTTAACCTTAGCAGGCTTTACATTCTGACCACTCTCAACTTTTTTAATAATCTGAGAACCTGTAGCTTCACTAGCTTTGCCTTGAGATTTAAGCACATTTACAGCTTCTTGCGACGCTTTTTTCATGCCCTCTACGTCTTCAGCTACCTTAGCTTGTTGATAAGCCTTTTCAGCTTTATGAGCCTTTTGTAACGCATCTCCATATAGTGGAAATAGACCGATTGCAGCAAAAACATAATCACCAGTGTCTTCAGCTTCTTTTACTCCTTTAATGTCGCCAATTACAGGTAAGAAATCTGTTCCTATCAAGATATATTTTTGGTTTTTATTTAAAAACTTGCCAATAGGTCCATTGTTCATCTCCCAGGTTTCTTTCATAAGCTCAGCTTTTGATTGACCGTAAGTCTGAGGTCCACCATCATTATTCTCAGCTGCAACTTTACTTATTTCTGCAGAATTAGCAGCTTCACTAGAATTACCTGTAGTCGCACCAATACCAGCACCAAGTGCACTAACAATACTGCTAACAGTATCCTTTTGCTCAGCGGTTAACTCATTTGTGTCTTTTTCATATAAAAGTTGAGATAATAATGGTGCTGCGGCTTCTGCTGTACCAGCAGATACACCGCCAGTAAGGGCATCATTGCCTGTAGCATAGCTGACGGCAGCCCCTAGTAAAGCATGAGCTAAAATATGACCTGCTTCTTGTCCACCAGTAAGTTTATCATCCTGATTAGCCTCTAAATCTTTGTAATACTGTCCGATTTTAAAAGAGACTGCTGGACTGACAGCTTTAGCGACATAACCTATCGTTCCATTACTGTTAGGTCCATATATTGCACCTGCGACAGCATCAAATAATAATCCTTGATTCACAAGCTTATCTGCTGCCGCAAACTTCTCTTGCGCTGTTTGATAATCTCCAGAATCACTAGCTGCTTCTGCTTCATCTCGCAATGCTTTTTCTTTAGCATTAATCTCAGTCTTTATCTTACGACGCTCTTGATCAAAGGCTTGAGTGATCTGAGTCTGCGCCCCAAGCTCCTCATTGACTCGGGTTTCATCAAACCCATTCTCAAGCGCCCCTGCATACTCCTCTCGATTGTCGGTGGTGATGCCACTGTTACCCGCGATACCTGTAATACCTGCACGGGTGGTACTGCTATCACTGTCGCTATCAGTGCCATAGCCCAAACCATTAGTATTGCCTTGAGGCTTGTTATCCGTCATACCAAGACTGATGCCAACTTGAATAGCATCACCTTCATAATTACTGGTGTTCTCTATATCTCGAGTGGTAATACCGCCTTTGCTGACATAGTTGTTCAGTCCTGCAGCTACCGCAGCATCAGTGGTGGTAATCGCCCCACCAATAAGATCGGTCTTACCATCCACGGTGAGATTAAAGCCACCATCTCCTGTAAAGATACCCGACTGCTGACCCACAGCTTTATAGTCGGCATTGATATCGGTCTTGCCACCATTGACGGATAGGCTTGATCCTGCGCCACCGCCTGCTATGTCGATGTCAGCGCTAAAGCCGATGTTCTTCTGGTCGCTTTCATAGGTGGACGTGTCTTGTAGCGATTCGATGTTGACGTCGCCAAGGATTTGGCCTTGGGCTTTATTGGTATTAATCACACCGCCTTTGATATTGACGTCATTACCAATGTCAAAGGTGGTAGTACCGCCAATGTTAAGTTGGCTGTTGGCATAGGTCACTGAATCGCTGTTGGCATAGCCTTTACCTTTGCTGGCACTGGCGGTGATACCGGCGCTACCTCTAGTATCTGCAAAACCGCCAATCGCGGTGCTTGAGCTTTTGTTGGTGCTACGAGTATTGCTATTTTGTGCCACTCCACTGACATTGAAGTCGTTGTCGGCTTGGAATAGCGCGTTATTGGTGACGTTTAGATTACTCCCATTGACATTAATATTACTATTAGTGCCAGCACCGGTTGCGATGAGCGCTAAGTTATTAGTAGTGATGTTTGAGCCTTGGTTGATCTCAGTGTAGCTACTAGAGTTAGATTGGCTCTTTTGCGAGCCGATAGTGGCTTGTATTCGGGTGTTGCCAAGTCCTTTTAAGCTATCTACATTGACACCACCAACTAGTCCTTTTGCAGCACTAGTAGCCTCTTTAGCTAGTGATCTGGTCTTAAGAGCACCTGCTACTGCAGCCATTCCTTTCATGCGCATGCTATCAGTATTACCGCCAGCATCAACGAGACTATCGATTGCTTTGGCACTGTCAATCAGGCTGTTTGAAACTGACACCGTTAGACCGCTTTGCTTAAACTTCTCTTCGCTTTGATTAGTGTAGACATCTTTGACACTATCGATGTTGATATCTGTTTGGCGCGGACAATAGTGTTGCCACGCTCCGTGGAATTGATGTCTTTGTCGCTATCAGCGCCCATACCAGCAATCAAGTTACTACCTGTCTGCTGATAGCTGCCACCCGCATTAATGATAACGTTGCCGTCAATCGCAGCGATGTTACTGGCAGTATGGGTCAGTGCGGTTTGAGCATTAGTCTCATCAGTTTGCTGCTTACCGATGGTAAAGCCCATGCCGCCATCGGAACCGAACAATCCTGACTTTTTAGTTTGGCTATAAGTGCTTTCGCTAGAGGTGTTTTGCGCCGCTAGGATATCTATGTCGCCACCTGCGGTGAGACTAGTGCCTTTATCACTGATAGCGTTAGTGCCCGTTAGACTTATATTATTGCCGGCTTGAATAGCGACTTGATTGCCTTCAATGTTACTGCTGATGGCACTATCATTTTGGGTATCAAAACGATCCTGAGTGGTCTTTTTACTTAAGAAGCCACTGCTGCTCATTTTATTAGCGGTTGAGAACTCGGAGGTGGCACGCCCCTCTTTAAAGGTAACATCGTTTTTGGCATAAATAGAAGTGTTACCACTATCGCTAGTAAGCGTCGCTGCCGTTCCTGAGACATTTTTAGCTGCAATACCTAAATCGCCATAACTTGAGATACGGCTGCCTATATCTTGGCTTTGACCGTCTATATAGTAATTATTAGCATCACCGATAGCACGAATTTCATTGCCAGTTTTGATAGCGTTAAAGGCGACATCGCCGTCTTTAGAGACGATCTGAGTACTGCCTCCTTGATTGTTTAAAATACCAGCGTTAAAAGTGACACCGTTAGTAGCGTCGATAGCCAAAGTAGTCAGTGCTTTGGTTTGTTTGGCAATTGCGCTTTATTTTATTTATGCCAGTAGCCAATCTGAGCCTAAAGAGGCTCAGTAGCTCAGGCCTTGTGCTCGCGGTTAACCCTAATTTTTTAGCTCACCCCTACTAGGATGCAGGGGTACTGTTGCTGAAGGCCTCCATAATGATAGTCGCACACTGGTCAGGGGCTTCCATGGGCAGCAGATGGCCATTGTCTGACAGCTCAATGAGTCGTTCAGCAGGGACAAGATGTTCCCAGACTTTACGAACTTCATCGCTAATAAACATAGAAGGTTTGCCCACAATAATGGTGTAGGGCAGCTCAAGCGCATTGAGGTCTTTTAAGGCATCATTGACGAAAGGAGTATCAAAGTAGCTCGCCAATTCCTGTGCAGGCGCAAACAATAGACTATAGTTCCCTTGCTCATTTTGCACCAGACTGTACTGGGCAAAGGTATAAAGGTGGTCATCAGCAATACGCTTGAATGGGCGATGGGCTCGTAGATAGTCGTAATAGGCCTCAATACTTTCCCAATCCGTTTGCTTGGCTAACGTACTTTTAAAAGGTTCTTGAGTTATCTTTATCTCATCAGGGGCGGCGTTCATCATCAAGGTCTGTGATTTGGTAAAAGTAACCGGCTCTATCAAATATAACTCTGAGAAGAGCTCTGGGCGTTTGGCCGCAGCAATCGCGGTGGCAGTAGCGCCTTGCGAATGTCCTATCCCAACGATTGGCTTATCCTGTGTTTTTACTAAAAAATCAATCAGCGTATCAGCATCTTCCTCACGGGTGAGCTTTTTCACTGCAGGCAGGTCATGCCAATAACCGCGCATAGCCAGACTAGTGATAGTGAACTGCTCACTAAGTTTGGTTAATAGTGGCAGATAGGTGCCCGTCGTAAAGCCATTGCCACCATAAAAATGCGCAGGAGATAACGTACCTTTTTTAACCTTATCCCCTAAAGAAGACAGGTCATAATAGCGCGCTTTTTTAGCTTCTAAAGGGATGGTACGGTCGAATGTTTGCATAGTATTGGTCTTATGATGAGTGAATAATCGAAACCAGATTTAGTAAAAAGTCGTCATTATCCTGACTGCTTCATATCAAATATTAAGCAAGTCGTCGTGGCATGAGCATATAGCTTGCCATCAGGACCCACAATACGACCCTCAGCCGTGGCGGTTTGCCGGCCCACATGAATAATTTCGGCTTCAGCGCGCACCAACGGGATTGCCTTGGTCAAGGCACGAATCATATTTACTTTAATCTCTAAGGTGGTATAGCCTTTACCAGCGGGTAAGGTTGAGTGAATAGCGCAGCCGACGGCAGAGTCAAGCATGGTGCAAAACCAACCGCCGTGCACGCTGCCTAATGGGTTGTAATGTTTTTCATTTGGCCGACCCTGAAAAATGGCACGACCGTCTTCTATATGAATAGGAATAAAATCTAGCGTTTCGCCAATGGGTGGCGAGGGTAACTCTCCAGCAAAAATCGCATCTAAAAGCGCTTTACCGCTCATGCTGGCCAATTGCGCAGGCGATGTGACCCCTGCAGGGCCTAATTTAGCACGTACTCGCAAATCGTCAGCTTCCCAAGTAGCCATCACCTCTGCAACATCCATTTTTGTAACATCCATTTTATAGTCCTTTATCTTAATGGTTATTTTTCAGACTTAACTTTCTACGGTTATTTTAAGAGAAGTTTCAAAGTAAATTGACCACTACTTTGCCTTTGCTATGACCGTCATTTACATGTTCGATAGCCTGGGTAAAGTCAGCGAAATCATAAACCTGATCCAGCACTGGAATAATTTCTTCTGCTTCTACAAGCTCAGCAATACGGGACAATTGCTCTCCATTTGGCTGCATAAATAAAAAGTGATAGCGAACGCCGAATTTCTTAGCTTTTATTCTAATAGGCAGGCTGAGCATGGGGATAATCTTGCTCATGAGCCAGTTAGCATTAATGGCTTTTGCCATATTCTTATCGGGTTGTCCTGCTATGCTCACTACGATACCGCCACGCTTTAAGACCTGCAGAGACTGCTCTAAAGTGTCGCCGCCTTGCGTATCAAACACCACATCGTAATCAGACAATACATCCGTGAAATTCGTCGTCTTATAATCGATGACGAGGTCTGCCCCTAAGTCTTTTAGCCAATCAGCATTTTTAGCACTTGCTGTTGTGGCCACGTAGGCTCCTAAATGCTTAGCGAGCTGAATAGCAATGGACCCCACACCACCAGAACCGGCATGAATAAGGACTTTCTGTCCACGTTTTAGCTGTGCTATTTCCACGAGCGCTTGCCATGCTGTCAGAGCAACCAAGGGCAAGGCAGCGGCTTGCGTCATAGCAATGTTTTTAGGTTTCAGAGCAACTGAAGTTTCTTTAAGGGTTGTATATTCAGCGAAAGAGCCTTGCTCATCCGTCTTAGCAAAAACCTCATCTCCCACTTTGAATTGCTTAACTTCTGCACCAACCTCGACAATGACTCCTGCTAAATCATTGCCTAAAATAAAAGGAAACTGCACAGGCAAAACAGCTTTAAATTCCCCTTCTACCATGCGTAAATCGAGTGGATTAATACTCACTGCATGACCCTTAACCAAAACTTCATCGCTTTGAATCGTCGGTTTGGGTTGGTCGCCAAATTGAATCTGGTCGAGCTTACCATAGTGATTTATATAAGCGGCTCTCATAATACTTTACCTAAGTGTAATGATCGTAAGTGTGTTTTGAATAATACACGTCTGCGCAAATAAGTCTTACGCAGTCCTATCTTGGCCAATAATAATACAAAAACAGCTTAGTTACTACTAAAAAGATAGTGACATGATTGTTATATTACTATAGTATCTCGTCCATAATCCAGCTGAAATTATCTCTCACTACAATTTAAGTTTATTTATTACCGGGTGACTTATGACTATCAAGCAAGGCCGTTACACGGCAAATTATCCTGATGATTTTATAGTGGTCTTTATTGGGTTTCGTATCAACAAAGTCGCTAAAGTGAGAGAGTGGTTGCCAGTCATGAGAGCGGCAAAATCTATGACTAAAAATGCGCTACAGCTGCCGGGTAAGCCGCTATTAAATTCACAAACTGTCTGGTCACTAGATGATCCTAGGGTGATCTTTCTAATCCAGCATTGGCGCTCTTTTGAGGATCTAATAGCTTGGGCTAATGATAAGAAGCTGGATCATAAACCCGCTATGAAAGCGTTTTTTAAACGTACAGGCTATAACGGCAATGTGGGAATCTGGCATGAGGTCTATAAAGTTTCCGCAGGTCAGTTTGAAACCATCTATGCCAATATGCCAGAAATGAGCATGGCCGCTGCCGGTGTGTACACCTCGCTAAAAGCGTCCTCGAAAGCTGCTGATCGTATGGGAGACCCAAAAGCAAGTTGAGTTCTATACGCGTTGGCTAAACCATCAGCGAGCGTAGATTCCGATATTTTTTACTCTGCAGGAGAAAATACGATGTCAGTACAACAACCTCAATACCAATGGACAACGGTGCCTACTGAATTTATTAACTCAGGTGGTGTCAATTTTGCTTATCGAGAGTATGGTCAGCAAAATGGTGGTACGCCAATCATATTTTTGAACCATTTGGCCGCGGTATTAGATAACTGGGATCCACGAATTATTGACGGTATTGCCAAAACACATCACGTGGTGGTGTTTGATAACCGGGGTGTGGGCGCTACAACGGGTCAACCCGCTGAATCAATAGAGCAGATGGCGGATGACGCAATCACCTTTATTGAAGCAAAAGGATTTAGCAAGGTTGATCTATTTGGTTTTTCTATGGGTGGCATGATTTCACAGGAAATTGTATTAAAAAATCCCAATTTGGTTAGAAAAATGGTCATTTCTGGCACAGGACCTGCTGGCGGAGAAGGCATTGCTAAAGTTAGCAGGATTTCTAATAGAGATTTAGTTCGAGGTTTAATTACCCGTCAAGACCCCAAAGTATTTCTATTTTTCACACGTACTGACAATGGTAAGCGTTCGGCAAAAGCGTTTATTGAGCGTATCAATGAACGCACTGAAAATCTTGACAAAGAAATCACGATTTCCGCATATCGTGCTCAACTTAAAGCATTGAAAAAGTGGGGCAACAAAAACCCTGTGGATCTCTCTGTCATTGAACAGCCTAGTTTGGTCGTCAATGGAGATCATGATCGTATGGTGCCAACACTTAATACTTATGATTTAGCAAAGCGATTGCCCAACAGTCAGTTAATCATATACCCCGATGCTGGACACGGTAGTGTTTTTCAATACCATGAAGATTTCGTCAAACAAACGCTTGTTTTTTTGGCAAAAAATTAATTTTATCTCAATACCTATTATTTAAGGTGTCTCTTGTATGACTACGACTCATTTAACGGCTCCAACGCAGTTTATAGAAGTTGATGGGGCTATCTTTGCTTATCGCAGATGGGGCAATAAAGAAAGCTCAAATCCACCGTTGTTTTTTTTGCAGCATTTCCGTGGCGGTATGGACAATTGGGACCCTCTTATGACGGATGGTATCGCTACCAATCAAGAAGTTATTTTGTTCAACGGTCGCGGCGTCGCTTCCTCAACGGGGACACCCTGCACGCGCATAGAGGCAATGGCCGATGATGCAGCAGCCGTTATTCGTGCGTTGGGTCTCAAGCAGGTCGATGTATTGGGTTTCTCTTTAGGCGGCTTTCAGGCGCAAGATTTGACGCTTCGCCATCCTGAGCTAGTGCGTAAACTGATGCTACTGGGTACAGGGCCACGTGGCGGCAAACCAGGTCATGAAGATAAGGATATTCCTGCCTTAGTCTACAAGCATGCCACGCAGTCTACGCCGACAAAAGACAATTTTTTATTCCTATTCTTTGGCCGCTCAAAAGCAGCTGTTGAAGCCGGTAATCGCTTTTGGGAGCGCCGTCACCAACGCGTTCAGCAAGATCCGCCGAGCTCACCTGCTGTTATGCAAGCGCAAATCGAAGCCAACCTACACTTCTTGCCAAAGCTTGACGATAGTCAGCCTTTCGCCCATCTAGAAAAGATTCTGCAACCCACTTTTATTTTAAATGGGAAAGATGATGTGATGATTCCGACCATTAATTCCTACCATATGGCGCAGCATATTCCCAATGCGCAGTTATTTATTTATCCAGATGCCGGTCATGGGGCACAATTTCAGTATCCTGAACGCTTTTTAAGCCATGCCCTAGTATTTTTGAATGAATAGCTTGGCCTGACGTTAGCATTTGCTCCTTCAATCGCAATCTATTTGGATAAAAACCTCATGTTGAGATTTAAAATTTTACTCTTACTATTAACGACATTAATGCAGCGTGCTATCCGAAAAAATCCTAAGGCTGCCGCACATGCTCAGGGTCAAGAAATAACTTTTCAGATCCAAACGGCTAACGGAGAAGGACGCTATTACATCGTCAAAAACCAACGCATTCGTTCTCATACTGGGATAAGTAATAAAGCGGATTTTACCTTGATCTTTAGCTCGGCTAAAAAAGGGTTTGCAGTGCTGAGTGCTAAAGACAGTACAGGGGCTTTTTTGAGCGCGGTCGGTAGTAAGGATTTAGTTATCAATGGCGATTACGCTGCAGTAATGTGGTTTCAGGGCTTGGTTGCCTATCTTTAATAGCTGGCTTTTTTTAATAGCTAGCTGCCTTTAATAGCAGTTTTTTAAGCCGTTCTATTCCATAGCTGTTCATTTTTTGAGAGATACTGTATGCAAGCCACTCATAGTAACAATAATACCAGTAACAACTTACTCAACCAGCCTTTGCGGCTGCCGAATGGGACGGTTATCAACAATCGCCTTGCCAAAGCTGCGACCAGTGAGACCTTAGCCACTTATAGCAATAATCCCACGCAAGAGCTGGTGACCCTTTATCAGCGTTGGGCCCAGTCTGGCATTGGCATGATCATCACCGGCAATATCATGATAGATCGCCGGGCGCTAGGTGAACCGGGTAATGTGGTTATTGAAGATGAGCGTGATTTGGCTATTTTGCAGCAATGGACGAGCGCAGTAACCTCTCAAGGCTCACTGTTATGGGCACAGCTCAACCACCCGGGTAAGCAGTCTCCCAAGGGGCTTAATGAGCGTAATATATCGGCCTCTGCAGTGCCCTTTAGTAAGGACACGCAATCCATGTTTGCAACGCCTGAAGCGGCAACAGAAACTGAGATTTTCGACATCATCGAACGCTTTGGTCGCAGCGCCGCTATCTGTCAAAAGGCAGGCTTTAGTGGGGTACAGATTCATGCGGCTCATGGCTACTTACTCAGTCAGTTTTTATCTCCGCATCATAATATTCGTCAGGATGCTTGGGGCGGTAGTCCTGCCAAACGCCGCCGTTTACTGCTAGAGATTTATCAAGAAATACGCCGCCAAGTCGGCCCCGATTATCCTATTGCGCTCAAATTAAATTCGGCTGACTTTCAAAAAGGCGGATTCACTGAAGCTGAGTCCTTAGCAGTCATCGAAGCGCTGGCCACAGCGGGTATTGATCTGATTGAAATCTCTGGTGGTACTTATGAGACCGGGGTGGCAAAAGCACAAAAATCATCAACCGTCGCCCGCGAAGCGTTCTTTCTGGAATTCGCCGAGCAGGTACGGGAGCGAGTGAGTACGCCATTGATGGTCACGGGTGGTTTTAAAAGTTACCACGGTATGAATAACGCCTTGGCTTCAGGCGCGTTAGACATGGTGGGTATTGGCAGACTAATGACGATTGACCCCGATGCGCCTAAGTATTTATTGCAAGGTCAGGATAGCCGACAGACCGTCAAGCCGATCAAAGTAGGTATTAAGCTGATTGATAATCTGGGGGTGATGGATGTGTTCTGGTATAGCGGGCAGATCAAACGAATCGCTCGTGGACAGGCCCCTAAACCGAATGAGAGTGCTTTGCGCGCCTTTATCAGGATGGTGCTCAGAAATGGTTGGGGCACGATGGCGACTAAGCGCTTACGGGCAAAATCTTAACCTTTTAGTACAAACGCCCTATCTTAATGGTACGAAATCTTAACTGGGCCTGATCCAAACACGCCTTTTAAGTCTGTCTGCGGATAGCGCGTTTGCCAATTTCAATCCCAGTAACTTGATCAATGACTACCGGTTCAATCTCAATGCCAGTCTCCGCATCGACCAAGACCGGCATTTGTAGTGGGTCAGCGCAAGCCTTGTGTTTACGGCCCCAAGCTCCTAGCACCAATAATACGGGCAATATATCTTGGCCCGCCGTCGTCAGTAGATATTCTTCACGCGGTGGGTGCTGTGAGTAGCGTTGTTTTTCCAACAGCCCTTCTGCAACTAAAGTCGTTAAGCGCTTGGTTAGCATTGACGGCGCGATGCCCAAACTGCTACGAAAATCATCAAATCGAGTTAAGCCCATATGTGCATCTCGCAAGATAAGTAGGCACCAAGTATCGCCAAATACCGACAGGCTACGCGCTATAGGACAGTTGGCTAAGCTGGGGTTATCTAAAGGCATTTTAGCCATAATTATCACTATCATTGTCTAAGTTTTAGGGTGCCATTATACCGCAAAATACTAGAAATATCGGTATTTGATGGTGACAATGCTTAAAAACTGAGTTGCACAACGCTTACTATCTTTTTGATAAACCTAAAATTTTTACCAAAAATATTTTTCAATGACACATTTAACTTACAGAGAATCCCACTATGACAACCCATAAAGTATCTACCGTTCTTATCACTGGCGCTTCTAGCGGCTTTGGTGAAGAATTTGCCAAAGAGTATGCTAAGCGTGGCCACCGTCTAATACTCGTAGCCCGCCGCAAAGAACGCTTGGAGACCTTGGCGCAAAGCCTACGCAAACAGCACAATGTTGAAGTAATAGTTGAACCTGTGGATCTATCTGATATTACTGAGATTACCAAACTACACTCACGTCTAAATGATCAAAGCATAGCCGTCGATATTTTGATTAACAACGCAGGGCATGGTTTGCAAGGTGAGTTTTTGGAAAGTGAGTTGGAATCAGCTTTGTCTATGATTCAATTGGATATCGCTAGCCTGACAGCCATGACGCATTTATTTGGTGCGGATATGAAAAAGCGTAAGCAGGGACAGATTTTGCAAATATCCAGTATCTTGGCTTTCCAAGGTGTAGAAAATTTTGCCGTTTACTCAGCCGCAAAAGCCTATGTATTGCGCTTTGGAGAGGCCTTGCATCGTGAGTTTAAACCCCACAATGTGACGGTCACCACTTTGTGTCCAGGACTGAGTGACACCGGCTTTGTCGATGCAGCGCAGCAGCGTCTCACACCCGCCATGCGCATGATGATGATGAAAACGCCCCCTGTGGTTAAGGCTGGGATTAGCGCGTTAGACGCTGGACACATGAGTGTCGTGGCAGGTTTAGCTAATAAGTTCACTGCAATGTTTTTTTGGGCAACACCGCGTAGGCTACACCAAGCTGTGCTTTCTCGCATTATGAATGGGTAATAGACCTCTTTAAACTTCAAATAAATCAAGAGTATTGCAATTTAAAATAGGACAGAATAATGAAAATAGAAAACTCAGTCGTACTGATCACTGGCGCCAATCGTGGTATCGGACTTGAATTTGCAAAAGCTGCTTTAGCAAGGGGGGCGAAGAAAGTATATGCAGCGGCGAGAAATCCAGAAAGCATTCCCCTTACTGGCGTAGAAAAAATCAAGTTAGACGTTACCAATCAAGAAGATATAGCCGCTTTGTCGCAAAATTATCCAGATATTAATGTTGTCATTAATAATGCTGGCATTGGTATTCCAGACAGTGTGTTATCTGACGACGTTATTGCCAGCGCAACGGCTCATTTTGATACCAATGTCTTTGGTTTATTACGAGTCGTTAAAGCGCTAGAACCGGCTTTAAAACAAAACGCAGGGGCAGCCGCGCTGAATGTCCTGTCACTGGGAAGCTGGGTTAGTAATGATGTATTGGCAACTTATAGCGCCAGTAAGTCAGCCGCTTGGTCAATTACCAATACCCAACGTATCGCCTTGAGACCTTATGATGTGCAAGTTTCTGGGCTACATATGGGGTTTGTAGATACGGATTTAACGGCTGGTATTGAAGATGAAAAGTCTTCACCTGCAGACATTGTCAAAATAGCACTAAATGAATTAGAAGCAGGGACTGAAGAAATCATTGCTGATGAGATGACCAAGATGATCAAAGCCTCGCTAAGTACCTCTACCCCCGCGTATTTAGCTGTTAATTAGCCTTTTCTACTATCTTATAATCCTGATTTAACCCCATTGAAAAGCAATGGGCATAGGCAAAATCTCTACGTCATGGATGGATGGATGGAGAATAATTTATCTAAGACTGTTTCGTGATATAGGAGGTGCTAATTTTATTCTGGTTCGACTGTATCTACGAAAACTCTAACTAGTAAAGCCCTAAAAAATAAAAACCTTTTAACCCTATATTAGCCATAGGTTTAAAAGGTTTTTTGCATTTGAAATTTGGCTTAACCGTTCAGCGCCCGTCTAAATAGTATTAGAGTTATTTAAAACTAGGCTTACGTTTTTCCATAAAAGCGTTGACGCCTTCGATCATATTTTTCGTCTCAAATAGCTGAGCCCACTGTTCGGCTTCTATCTCTAACCCCTTGTCTAAGGTGGTCTCAATTCCTTGATTGATGGCGATGAGAGTCGCTTTTACAGACTCTGTGCTTTTATTGAGAGCAATAGATTCAGCAAATTTTTTAGTTTCCTCCATTAATTCCGTAAGGGGCACTGATTTATTAACGAGACCGATTTTTTCAGCTTCTTGACCACCAATGAAATTACCAATAAGGATAAGCTCTATGGCTTTGGCCTTATTGATTAGACGGGTAAGACGTTGCGTCCCACCGAAACCAGGGATTAAACCTAGGTTTAACTCTGGCTGACCTAATTTGGCTTCGTTAGCAGCAATACGTAAATGGCAACTCATAGCCAGTTCTAAGCCACCACCTAGACAAGCACCATTAATAGCAGCAATCACAGGCTTGGTAGACGACTCAATTGTGTTCATAACCGCTTGAGCATCTTGTGATAATTTTTTACCTTTTTGGGCATCATTAAAAGCTTCAGTAAACTCTGCAATATCTGCACCGGCAACAAACATCTTGCCTTGGCCTGTTATGACAATAACTCTGATGTCTTGGTCTGCTATTGCCTGCTTGAAGCATTCGGCCAATCCATTGAGTGTCTTTGTACTTAAGGTATTAACAGGTGGGTTATTGATGGTTATATAGCCCACACCATTTTCTGAATTAAAATCGATATTAGCAAATTCTTGGGTTTTCATAGCGTTTTTCACTCCGTTTAGAGGGTCGTACTACAGTGTATGTTGGTAAGGCTCATTATGAATATCATGAGCCTTACCTCTGGGATGTTGCTATAAGTTATTCATCATCGGGCGTATTTAACTGAGTTGTGTTAGCTTGACTGGTATCGTAAAGAATCGCTTTAACCAAGGAAACTCCCATTAACACCATGACAAAACTAAATGGCAAGGCGCCAATAACCATAGCCGTTTTAATGGCACCTAATCCGCCACTTATGAGTAATACGCCAACTACTAAGGCCAGAATAGTGCCCCAAAATATAATATGTGGACGGCCTTTTGGGCCTTCGTTACCACCTGAGTTAATAGTATTAATAACTAAAATAGCTGAATCTAGAGTGGTGACTAAATATGTCAATAGTAAGACCAAGACTAAAATTGCCATGGCCCAAGCAAAGTCTGAAGATAGCATCACATCCAGCATTGCTAACAATTGCGCTTCTTGGCCCACTCCTGAAATAGCATCTCCTGCCGCTCCATTGAGAGTTAAATCAATCGCTGTGCCACCTACTACTGAGAACCAAATAAAACACATTAAGGAAGGTAGAATCACAGTGCCAAATAGATAAGTACGGATGCTACGACCTCGTGAAATACGAGCAAAGAAGACACCGACAAAGGGACCAAAGGCAATCCACCATGCCCAATAAAACACGGACCAATCTTTTTGCCAGGTGGCAAGGGTGTCGCCAACGGGTGTACCATCAGGCTGCCAAACCGTAAACAATAGGTCAGGAAGCGCTACGACATAGTCAAACAGGCCTAAAACAAAAGCTTGTAAGCCAAAGAAAGTCGAACCGAATATTAAGAAAAATGCAAAAAGAATAAGACTTAAACCCATATTGATATTAGACAGCCATTTCACGCCTTTACCGACCCCAGAAAGAGCTGATAGGGTGGCAACACCAACGATAACTAGCAGAGCAACGACAATAGCTGCAGTGGACGACTTGCCATCCGCATTTAGTAACCACTCCCCCATCCCAACCCGGTACATGCTAGAGACGAATTGCTCAACTCCAAAACCTAAGGTTTGGGCTACTCCTAAAATAGTGGCAATAACAGCGATAATATCGATGGTATTCCCGAGCTTACCTGAGAGCTTTTGACCAAATAATGGCGCTAGCCCTGAACGAATGGTAAGAGGTAACTTACGGCGAAAAGAAAAGTACGCCATGGATAATCCGACTAATGAATAGCAAATCCAGGCACTGAACCCCCAATGTAGAAACGCCCATTTATATGCAAATCGTACATTATCCGCAGAAGAGGCCGTAGCCAAACCCTGAATGACTTCAGGATTATTGGCAAAATGATACATAGGCTCTGCTGTCGCAAAGGTCAACATACCAACACCGATACCTGCACCAAAAATCATGGAAAACCATGAAAAGTTGGAGAACTCAGGCTTATCACCTTGATCTCCTAAAACTAACTTTCCGTAGCGTGGAATAACCGCCAGAATAAAAGCTAAAATTAAGAAAAAGGCTACCGACAAGATATACCAGGTCGAAAAATGATTTAGTAAGAAATTATTGATGGAATTTAATATAGAAATTGAATTTTCGGGCGATATTACTGCCCAAACAATGAGCATACCAAGTAAGATTTTGGCGGTAATCGTAACGTCTTTATTGAAGCCCTCATAAAAACCTCTAGCGGCGACTTTAATGGGTAGTCTAGTTAAAGGTTTTTTATTGTTAAATCTCATGGCTAATCCTTTAGATAGCTGGTTTGACGTTTAAGTGAGTATAAAGTTTCACAATCCTTTGATTAACTTGAACCCAACCATTGTGGTTAACTCGGTAAATACTCATCACTCCAACTATCGCTCAAGTCGCCACTGGCAATACTCGCCTCAATTTCCGCCTCACTATAGCCGAGCTCTAGCATTATTTGACGAGTTGATTTACCAAATTTTTCAGGTAGAGAAGGCGCATATACGATGCTATTCAATGGCCGAACCGCATAGGGATCAAGCTGAATAACTTTGTGGCCACTTGGATGGTTTTCATAAATAGAGAATGAATAGCTGCTACGATTAGTCCCTGGTGTACCATCCGCTATACGACCGTATTCAGCACGTAAGGCATTAATATCATCACAAACCACAGCAGCAATATCAGCAGCGTTTAAGCGCTCTACCAATTCATGAGCAGGATATTTTTGAAAAGTATTAGCTAAGAAGGCCGCACGCTCATCTTTTGCCAACTGACTAAAACCTTCTAAGCCCTCAACATTGTCAAAGTTTTTCACATCGACTTCATAAGCGCTTAACAACAAATAATTCCCTGACGAAGTGTAGTAAAAGCGCGTCAATTCATCATGGCCGTTAGCTTGACGTCCTGAAGGCTCATCAAACAACCCTCGCTTTTCGAAGTCATAGCAATATGGAATTTGCAGTAAGGCACTGTTCGCTACTAATGAAGTACGACCACGTCCAATAAGTCCTGTGCGATATTTTTGATATAGAGCCACGCCAATACTCATGGCGCCACCAAAGCCGCACATGACATCAATGGTACCAACGTGGGCATGTTCTTCAGGAGTATCCATAGCTCCTCCGCAACGCAACATGATGCCCGTAGACGCCTGTACCACATCGTCATAGCCTATGAAGTCACTACAGGGACCTTTACGCACACCACTAAAACAATCTAGCTTGCAGAATATAGCCTCAGGATTTAAGGCTTTTAAACCTTCAGCATCTAAGCCTATTTTCTTAATTTGTGTGTCTGTCGCATTCCAAACAATAACGTCGACTGAACGAACTAACTTCTCAAATACTTCGCGTCCTTTACCCTTGCTAATATCAGCCAATATTGAGCGCTTGCCTGCCATTTGCGACATGCCGTAAATGACGGTATTCCAACTGTCGTACAAGGGGGTAGCGGGATCAAGCTTGATGACTTCTGCCCCAAAACGGGCTAAATAACAGGCCGAATGCGGCCCAGCAATCACATTACACAGATCAAGTACTCTGATACCTTCTAGCCAACCACGCTGTTTATTCGTAGTGCTGACGGCAGGTAATTTAGTTTCAATATTTTTCAAACGGGTTAATACACTATCAAAGTCAATAGGTTGCGGTGGTTGCGGGTGCAACATGAGCTCACCACATTCTTCTAACCAAACAATCGGGCCTGGCTGAATCATCTTGCCATAAGTGGTATCTTCGACTTCAATCATTAGTCCTGCAGTTTCAGCATGATCATCATGAATCCATTCCTGTAACCAGCGCTGCGGTGCGCCAGGAATACCACGTCTCCCAAAAATCTTTTGCCACTCTTTTGAAGTACGCTTTAAAAAAGCTACTTTCATTTTCTCAGCAATACGATCGGCCCAAAATTTTGGCATGGGATAAACACCTAGCGATGTATCCGACTGCCATTGACTAGAAGGTAAATAAGTGTTTTCCTCTTCTGTCAGTCCTTCCTCAATCAATTCATCGTATAACCCTAGTACTTCTAAGCAACGCTTAGCATGATGTTTGTGACTGGGACAGACCACGTAAAACATACGGCCGTCTTTACACATATAACTGCGGTAAAAAGGATCCAGCAACTCTTGCAATTCTTCGTAGTCCATATTCATTGGAATACCTTCAACGCGACGGCGTTGGATTTCAACTTCACGTTGGGTCAAATAACGTTTAGGTAAATTTGCAATCTCTATTGAGTTGTAGCAGAGGCCTTCCATCACAGCAGCGGCAAGAGGCACTTCAATAGCATCCCCAACGCCACTTTTTTCGCGAGCTTGTAGAGCAAAAACTACAGAAGAACCTGCCAACATTGCGCCATACGCAGAAGGCAGTGGTAGAGGGGAGAATGATGGATTAATACCCATTAATACGCGGTTTAAACCCATATCAGTGAAGACACCTGAACTCGCTGATACAATACTTTCGTAGGCGCGTAGCTCACGGCGTTTTTCATCAGTTGATGCAAATCCAGGGATTGACAGAGTAATCAGCTGCGGATGTTCGGCCCGTAATGCGACCAAATCTAATCCCATTTCTGCCATTTTTCCGGGGCGAAAGCCTTCGATAACGATATCGCTTTCTAATATTAACTTTTTAGCCTGTGCCAAGCCTTCAGCAGTTTTAAGGTCGAGCTTTAGCATTAGTTTATTGCGGTTTAATACAGCGTTAGCTGGACTATCCCACTTGGGACCTGAGGGTGGATCCACGTGAACTACGGTTGCACCTAAGTCACCCAGCATCATGCCTACAGCAGGACCAGCAATATATTGACCAAAGTCGATGACTTTGACACCTGTTAGCGGTAATCCAAAATTTTCTCGCATAGCTATCCATCCTTAGAATTTTATCGTAACACTATGAAAAATTAGATTTGAATGAGAGGCGACAGCATAGATGTAGCTATCGAATATAATGAGCCTCCCTTCACATTTATATCTGAGTCCGAAATATAAACGGATCAATTACACGGTATCGAGGTATGCATGGCAGTATTCGATACCGTGTAATCGGGTTCTATTGCACAAATCCTAGAAAGGAGCTGCTTATAAAAAGTGTGTTCGTGAAAAGCAGAGTGTTACGTTGGCATTGAGAACTGCTTCTCTTCTCTTGACACAGCGCTAGGCCATCTTTGTGTAACAGTTTTACGGCGTGTAAAGAATCTCACACCATCTGGTCCATACATGGCTAAGTCACCAAATAATGATCTTTTCCAGCCACCAAAGCTTTGTGATGCGATAGGAACGGGTAGCGGGATATTGACCCCAACCATCCCTACTTCGATGTTATCGATAAAGTAACGAGCCGCTTCACCGTCTCTTGTATAGATACAAGTGCCATTACCGTATTCATGGTCGTTGATAAGTTGTACCGCTTCGGCCATGGTCTGCACACGCATAACCTGTAGCACAGGACCAAAAATTTCTGCTTCGTAACTGTGCATATCTTTGGTGACACGATCAATCAAAGTAGGCCCAACGAAGAATCCGTTTTCATGGCCTCCTGGTGCCGCATCAGAGCCATCGATAACCAGTTCCGCACCTTGATCGGCAGCACTTTTAATATGCTGTAATATTTTGGATTTATGTGCTTCAGTAATAACAGGACCAAAGTCATTGTTTTTATCTGAGTGATTGCCTATTTTTAGCTCTTTAATTGCAGGCTTTAGTGCAGCAATCATCTTGTCAGCAGTCTCATCACCTACTGCTACTGCAACAGACAGAGCCATACAACGCTCTCCTGATGAGCCGAAAGCTGCCCCTAATAATGAAGTGACCACATTGTCTAAGTCCGCATCAGGCATGACAATCGCATGATTCTTTGCACCGCCTAAAGCCTGGCAACGCTTACCTTGTGCGGCTGCTGTCGTATAGATATATTCAGCAATAGGGGTCGAACCTACAAAGCTGACAGCCTTGACATCTGGATGATGGAGGATGGCATCGACCGCTTCTTTGCCACCATTTACTACATTGATAACACCATCAGGTACGCCAGCTTGCTGTAAGAGCTGGGCAATGAATAGTGTGGCACTTGGATCACGTTCGGAAGGCTTTAAAACAAAGGTATTCCCACATACTATCGCCATTGGAAACATCCAAAGCGGCACCATCACAGGGAAGTTAAAGGGAGTAATTCCCGCTACAACTCCTAGAGGATGAAACTCACTCCACGAGTCGATATTGGGACCCGCATTGCGACTGTGTTCGCCTTTCAGTAGTTCAGGAGCACCGCAAGCATACTCAACATTCTCGATACCGCGCTGTAGTTCACCTGCAGCATCATGAACAATTTTTCCATGCTCCTCGCCAATGAGTCTGCAAATCTCATCAGCATTTTGCTCTAATAGCTCTTTGAATTTAAACATGACTCTAGCGCGTTTCATCGGAGGCGTTTTGCTCCACGCTGGAAAAGCAGCTTTAGCAGCAGCGACTGCCTCAGCGATAGTTTTTTCACCACCCAAAGCGACGTGTTTGCTGATGTCGCCCGTTGATGGGTTATAAACTGCTTGAGTTTGGCTTTCATCACTTACCATGTTGCCGTTAATAAAATGGCCGATAGTTTGCATAATACTTTCCTTAGTAAATTAAATAAGAAGTGGCTTGATATAAAAGATGAAGGCTTCAGCTTGGTTCGCAGCCCACTTCACTACTGTCGTCCCACAGTAAGCTATAAAGCTGAATCATCTCTTCTAGAGTAGGTATTCGAGGGTTGTTATTAGGAGAACCTGATGCGAAAGCTTGTTCACACATAGTATCGATGAGTGCATCAAAATCAGATTTTTGTACGCCAAATTCAGCTAGTGTGGGAACCTTTAATTCTTTATTCAGGGTTTTTAGATAGCTCAACAAACGGTTATTTGCTTGCTCATCTGTTTCGCTGTAATCCGATAACCCTAAGGCACGCGCGCAGTCAGCATAACGGTCGGGTGCACTTGATATGCCGAATTCGGTAATGGTAGGTAGTAACATGGCATTCGATAAACCATGCGGAACATGAAAAAAGGCACCAATTGGACGGCTCATACCATGTACTAGGGCTACAGAGGAGTTGCAGAATGCAATACCTGCTAATGTAGAGCCGAGCATCATAGCCTCACGGGCGGCTACATCTTTACCATCGTGATAAGCGGTTTGCAGATTGGGGCCAATTAATCGTAAGGCTGCTAGGGCTTGTTGGTCACTGTAAGCATTACGTTTGGGGCTGATGTACGCTTCAATAGCATGAGTCATTGCATCGATGCCCGTATCTGCTGTCGTACGTGGCGGTACGCTGATAGTGAAACTGTAATCGATAATAGCTGCGATAGGCATGAATCCCATCCCAACACACAACAGCTTTTCGTTATTGGCTTCATCAGTAATGATTGTGAAACGTGTCACTTCCGAACCTGTACCAGCGGTGGTCGGTATAGCGATAATGGGTAGACCCGTCTCATCCACTTGGCGAGGAAACTTATAGTCACGGATAACACCGCCAAACTTACCCAAAATTGAAATAGCTTTAGCACTATCGATAGGACTGCCACCACCTAATGCAATTAGACCATCGTAATCCTGAGCTTTTACTTGGGCAACGCCTGCACTAATAGAGCTTTCAGTGGGTTCTGGTACCGTATCAGAAAACACGTCAACATTAATTTGCGCGTCTTTTAAAACAGCCTTTATATCATCGACATAGCCAAGTTTAACCATCATCTCATCAGTGATAATAAGTGGTTTTTTTACCCCTAAACTTTCTAGTATTTGCGGTAGCTTTTGGCAAGCATCACGTCCAATCTCCATAGTTCTTGGTAGAAGGATACTGTGTGACATAGTGATTCATCCTTGAATTGATGACTCCAGATAGAAGCTTAGTTAGCAGCTCAATCGTAGAGCGGACTATCCACATCAGTGAATAGCACTTGGGGAATAATTTCATATAACGATAAAAATCTTATCGTTATTTAAATATATCAGAGTAATTTTATAATAACAAGACGCAACCGCATAAAAATTATCGTTATAATAAATAAATTTATTCGTAGCGATTGCGCTAGAGGTATCAAGTAATAATGAGTACTACTAAAAAGAAGGGTTCAAGCGTTGAGCGTGTTTTGCAGATAATAGAAGCTCTCGCTCTCTCACAAAGACCAATGAGTGTCAGTGATTTAGCAGAAGCATTAGAAGTGCCCATACCCAGTATGTATCGGCTGCTAGACCAACTGCATGGTCTTGGGTTCGTACAATTAGATTTGCCTGGGAAAGTAAGCTGCGGAAAACGCACGTACCAACTGGCCATGAAGTTATTGCAAAACAGTGACTTAAAAAATGAAAGATTAGCGATACTGAATGAGCTGTCAGCGAAAATAGGAGAGACGGTAGGTATTGCGATTTTAAAAGACTTAGATGTGGTTTATATCGATCGAGTCATGTCAGATTGGCCTCTGCAAATATTTTTGCCTTCTGGCACGCATATACCTGCCTGGGCCAGTGCCAGTGGCAAGTTATTGTTATCACAGTTATCGGTTGAGACCTGCGAACGCATCGTTGAAAAGATGTCGATACATGCGCTGACTACTAATACGCAAACCGATAAAAAACAACTTATGCAAACGATTGCTAAGACTCGCAAAACTAAAATAGGAATAGATAATGAGGAATTTATTCCAGGCATGGTAGCTTGTGCGGTCATGATTCCGAATAATGATCAACCAGCCTTTGCTACCTTATTTACCCATGGACCAACGGTTAGAAAAAGTATAGATGATTTACTCAGTTATCTACCTCTCATGCAAGAGGCTGCAAATGAGCTTTCAGTTATTTTTAACCAAAACTATGAATAGCTGAGTGCGTAAACTACAAACCTAGCCCAGCTAGCTAGGAACGTCCTAAAAAATAAAAACCTGTTTTATCTATGACAAACATAGCTTTAACAGGTTTTTTGTGTAGAGCCAGTTCAAAATGAAATGGTTATGGCTAGGGAAAATATCATTAAACTTTAACAACCTTGGTCACGAAATGGTCACCGTTTGGTCACCAAGGCTTTGGTCATCGATTTTCTTATACCAGTTTCTCTGCTGATAGATTACTGTCTAATGAGCTAAGAGAGAGTAAAATGCCTGTAGAGTGATAATAGACTTTTAAAATTAAAACTTTATAAATCAATAATTTAAAAAATACTACAGACACAAAAAAACCCCAAGTAAACTAATACATGGGGCGAAACTTGCTCAGACTTAACGTCTAAATTCGTTTTAAATATGGCGCAGCGGACGGGACTCGAACCCGCGACCCCCGGCGTGACAGGCCGGTATTCTAACCAACTGAACTACCGCTGCTTAGGTCGTCTTAGCTTTTGTCCGTATCAATAGGACCCACGGGCTAATATGTGGTGGGTGATGACGGGCTCGAACCGCCGACATTCTGCGTGTAAGGCAGACGCTCTACCAACTGAGCTAATCACCCTGAGCGAGGAGCCAACGAAGCACTGCTTCGTCCGAGCGCAAGAGAATTTGCTTATCCGCAAATTCTAAAAGCTCAATACCTACAATGAGGTATAACTTCTACTGCAAGAGAAAATTCCTTAAAGGTAATTTTCTAGAATTTCTAAGTAAAAACTGTCACATCTTACTTAGGCCTTCTAACCGAAACCCCTGTAAATACTAACCAAGGTCTCGCTCTGTGGGTGTGTATTATATAGATTTAACTTAGGCTGTCAAACCCTTTTTGCACTTTTTATCAATATTTTTGAATATAAACGTTATAAAGCTAAAAATGACCTGTTTTACCCTACATAACCTGTTTTACCCTATATAGTCAGTCCTGTTTAAAACTGATACTTAGCGAGTCACTGATATAAATTTTCTGGTTAGAAGTCATTATATGACTGAGGCAGGCGCAAACTTATACCACTGACTCTGTGTCAAATCTTGAGTGGACTGACTATTCTTAGCCAATTCAGCGGCAGATAAAAGACCTTCAGGTAACCAAAGGCCTGTTATCACATATAGACTGGCTGATTGAATGTTAAATAACGCCCCCACCCTGCTCTATATCAAGATTATGGTTAAGGGGGCTGCCGGTATTCGCAGAGATTAACTGCGAGCTAGTCGAGGTCTCAAAGTTACTAGCGACATTACTAGCGACGCTATTATCACTATTACTGTCGATGAATAATGCTCCGTCACGTGAACTGTCCTCTACCAAGTCCTCGTAATGTATATCGCTAGCCATTTTACTGGTTGGGGCAATAGCATCAGCATCAAGTTGCAACGTATAGTCTTGTACTTTCGTAATGGTGCCTTGGTTACCCGCAGCATCCGTGACGTTCGCAGTACCTACCACACGGGTATCCGCATCGGTGCCTAGCTCTAGTCCCAAGACCTCAACACCGAAAAGACCATTAGTATCTAACGTCATCATATAGTCTATATCATTGATGGCTAGAGTCACTTGGTCGCCTTGCGTAAACTCTCCAGATACTGTGCCTGTGATGTTAATAGTCTCGGTGAGCTCTATAGTATTAATGATATTGTCTTCAGTAATAGCATCAATCACTAACTTTGTAGTGCAAGAATTTGGCCCTCTCGTATCGGCTACTGGCGCGGTGTCATCGGCTATAGGCCCTGGGTTACCCGCCATATCGGTAATATTAGCGATTACTTCCGTATCGGGAGTAATTTCAAGGTCTTGACCATTATCAATAACATCTTGGGTGACTGCATAATCAATGCCATTGATAGTTAACTTATCCCCAATTTCAGTCCCCTCTGGTACGGTCACCGTGGCGGTAATAGTGCCATCATCGCCGACTTCTTCAGCATTATAAATAGCATCATCACCCGTAGATTCGAAGCCAATAGTTGGGGCAGCTGGCGCATCAGTATCCGCTGTAGCAGCCGTTGCTGTGGTCTGCGGACTTTGATTGCCCAACCTATCTGTCAGGCTAGCGGTTATCTCTTCACCCGGTAGAACCTCTATATTGAGACCATTATCACGGATAGCTAAAGTCACTGGATAATCCTCACCATTTACTGTCAATGTCTGTCCTGTCAGGGTACCGGGCGGCACACTGATATTGGCAGTAATAGTACCGTCGTCGCCTACCTCAGCTAGATTATAGATGCCATCTGCCCCTGGCTCTGCAAAAGTGATTTCTGGCGAGGGCGTCTCTATAGTATCCACAGCTAGCTCTAAAGTTCGGGTTACCCCTGGAGAGTAATCATTGGCGTCAAAGTAGCCGTCTCCATTGACTAAAATCTGTCCACTGCCTTTAAAGCCTGCTAACGGCGTTACGGTGGCGGTCCAACTCTTACCCCCATCTGAGGTTTGCAAATCACTTAGCTCAACCCCTTCTAGACGGAAGTCATCTAGCTCAAGCCCCACTACTGGTGACGAATAGCCCAGCTCTAACGTTGTCGTTTCATTAGCATTTAGATTTTCATCTAACACGCGATAGCTTTGGATGGTCACCGGCTCGTAACCATTTATCGAGGAGTTATTAGTAGAAACTGCAGCGTTTATAGAGTGGCTGTCTGTCGCTTGAGCATCCATAGATTCAGCATCTATAGCCTGAGCATCTATAAGAGAAGCGTTAGTATACAGTGTACTTGCGACAGTACCTGGTAATGCTAAACGACTGTTTTCTAAGGACACTTCGTTATCTACCGAGCTGTTCAAAGCGCTAGTTGGCGCGCTGTCTAAAATAGACGTGGCATAGTCAGCATCGGCAATAGTAAAGACTAGCGGCTCCTCCCCTTCGCTCAAACCATCGCTAATAGGCTGTACACTAATCGTGAAGGTCGTGACCTCTTTGGGGACAAATATCACGCCATTAACTTTGTCATAAGACACCCCTTCACTGAAGGTTAAGAAGTCATAATCTAGCTTATCCGCTACCGAGTCATCGCTAAGGGTCAGGTGTAATCGGGTGTCTTTTTCCAGAGCATCCGTGAGCGTGACGGTAAAGGCCACTTGCTCAGTGTCGTTTTCTACCACGTTTTGTGTGACAACAGAGTATACGTCACGAGCGTTTTCTTCGGTCAATTCAAGCGAGGTGGTATACAGCTGATTACCTTGAGCATCTTGCGCTCTTATCTCATAGTTATGCTGGGCACTACCCTCTTCAAAATCATTTGCCTCACTGAGTTTGCCTGCCTCTGTTAAGTAAAGCAGCGTATTATTAGTCTCAGGGTCCTGCTCTAACCGGAACCAACCATCGCTACTGACCACAGTGCCGCTCTCATTAAACACCACCTCGGCGACTTCTGGTTTTAGCTCGTCCTCTACTATCACGTTGCCAATCAAACCCACGTTGGTATTGTTCTCAATATATTGAATTCTAGAGGGTCTATCATCGAGTGCGTCATGAGTAGCTATCGATTGGTTACCGGCTGCGTCGGTTAGAGTGACCGTGACTACAGATTCGCCTCTAACTCGATTGGGCACTAGAGCAACTGACCCCGTCTCCGCATCAAAACTTACCCCGCTCTGTAAGCTGCCCGTCGGTGTATCAGGGCTAGCAGCCTGTTGCCATTGATCGGCAATGCCATCGTTATCAGTATCTACTCGAGTCAAAGTAAAGGTATTCAGCTCGCCCGTCTCACTAGTTTCGTCATAATAAGAAACTTGCATAGTGGTTAAATCGGTATCGTCTGGTGGGTTTATCACCACCCCACCATCAGCAGTTTCTGGAATGTCTGGCACTATTAGGCTATCGACTATCAGGGCGGGTGAAATTTCGGTCTCGGCTGCAGGGGCCGTGGCTGTCGCATCAGACCCTGAATTACCAGCTACATCCCTAATACTGGCGGTCACTACGGTATCCGGCGCAATCTCAATAGCTTGACCACCCTCTAAGACGGCTTGAGTCACTGGGTATTCTGTCCCATTGATAGTTAGGATATCACCTACTTCCGTACCGTCCAGCACAGTCACCGTGGCTGTAATCGTACCATCGTCACCGACTTCAACCTTATTATAAATAGCATCATCACCAGTAGATTCAAAGGCAATCGTTGGGGCATCAGGTGGCGTAATGTCTGCCTCGGGGGCAGTGTCTTTCGCATCGGGCCCCTTTTTACCAGCAGCGCTAGTGATGCTAGCGACCACCTCTGTAGCCGGGGCAATAGCAACCGTTTGACCATTAGCTATTACGTCTTCGGTCACAGGATAATCAGTACCGTTGATAGTCAGGACATCGCCTACCTCTGTATCCTCAGGCACAGTGATCGTAGCTGTGATAGTCCCATCTTCACCGACCTCTTCTGCATTATAAATACCGTCTGGTCCTGCTTCGGCAAAACTAATGGCGGGCGCTTGTGGGATATCAGCGCCGGCTATAGCGGTAGCAGGCTCGCTTTCTCCTGCTGGAGTAGTCTGCGTTGCGGTCACCTCTGAGCCATCTTTCACCTCATTGGCAGGAATAGTCACTGTGCCCGTTTCTGGGTTAATCGTCACATTATCCTCAGGATTATTATCTAGCCATTTTCCGTTCTCTGGATTTTGGGTAAAGGTGACGGTCTGCTCATTCACCTCTTCATTGATATAAGTAATCGCTGTGGCATTACCTTCTTCTGTGGGCTTCACAGTCACACTGCCATCTTCTTCCGCCGTTAGGACTGGCTTAGGGATTTCCGGTTTATCCGGCGTACCCTCATCATCCTTATCGTCATCATCGGCGAGAGCCGTTGCTACCAACCCCAGTCCTGCTAGACCTATCAGCCAAGGTAAAATAGTAAAACCCTCCTCGCTTTGACCCACCCACCAAGGGGACATCTGTGCAGGGCCACCTAGCGCTTGACCTTCTATATCACCTGGCGCCAACTGCGTCACATAGTCAGCCACCTCTGCGGTATCTGGGATGTAATAGTAATAATGGCCATCTTCTGCCATCCCCATAAGGGCTTGCTCAGCATTACTATAAAAATCTTGCAGGATTAAATTGGGCGTGGCGCCGTCTTCGGCAAAAGAAACGTGCAGATCATCTGCAACCCGTTTAGTAATGATATGATCAGGAGCATGACCTGAGCTCTGCTCGAGTAACTCATAATTGACCCCTCTACCCGCTGTAATAACCGTAGGCTGATTTTCACCTAGCATTACCGTCTCAGTATTAATAGTCGCTTGAGTATTCTGAACTTTTACAATAATCGCTTTCATACTGCTTCCCTCGTCCTGAGATTTATTGGCTGCGTCTTATCTATTGTGGTCCGACTACCGCGATGACTCTTCTATTCAGCTGTCGCCCCTCTTTAGTAGCATTACTCGCCACAGGTTTTGACTCTCCATAGCCGATGGTCGTTATGCGACTCGGGTCCACACCGTATTGATTGACGAGCAAGGTTTGCACCGCCTGCGCACGCCGCTCCGAGAGCTTTTGGTTATAAGCATCACTGGCCGTACTGTCGGTATGACCTTCAATGATGGTGCTAGTATTGCCATGCTCTGCCATAAACGCCGCGACATCAGAGACTCTGCTAAAGTATTGGGGTTGAATAATGGCTTTGTCGGTATCAAAAAACACCCGCATCTCAATACTAACCTCTTCTTCAAGTACAGGAGGCACTGTAGGAGACGGGACTGGGGTCGCAGCGGTGCAAGTAGGAGTGACCCGGCTGATTTGATGCTGCTGATAGCGTTTATCGGTCATGAGCGAGCTAACCGACTCAGGATTTACCTGCTGTAAGCTAATGCGCTCTTGCTCATCCACTTCGATATAAAAGAAATAGCTCTGCTGTGCCGGTAGCGTTAACGCCATAGCATTTTTGAGTAAGTCATTGGTTTTTTGTGAGGTGGTGACCGCGCTAATCTGAGTCGTGCCGGCGCAGGTATAGACTTGCGTATAGCCACCAGGTTGTAGACTGCCTTGATAGTCACCGTTGATAGCCAGATTGACACTGGTTTGACTATTATCTAGGTCAGTTTCGCGAATAAAGAACAGACTCACCTTATTGGGCGGTATAGGTTGGGCCAATAAGGTCTGTGGGTCTATGGCGACTTGGTCCTGCCAGCTGATATGGTCAACGGAGCTGACGGTAGGCTCTTGCCCAGCTGCAAAGGCGGTCACGGGTAGAATTAAGGTAAAGGCAAAAAGTATAGAGCGTTTATTAATAGACGTCCGAATAGACATACGGCCCCCAAATAATAGTCATTGCAGTTATTAAGCGTTATTAAGCGTTGTTCATATTTATTAAAATTTATTAAACACTGAATTAAACAATAACACTGCAGTAAAACTATTGGTCTAATATTAGGGGCTTTATGATGGGCTGCGTCATATCGTCGATATAAGGGATTACTCTTATCTATTACGACACTGGAAGCTATGGCAATTAATGCATAAAAAACAAAAAACCCTTCCAATTATGAAAGGGTTCTTGATAGGGCTAGTAACTATATAGACCTTTTATCGCCAAAAGATAACCGCTCAGTAATGAATATTAAACGGTTAAAACCGTGCAATAGTTAGATAGGATAACGACTATAGTAGCTTTTCAATATCCGCTTGCAGCGCTTCTGGCTTCGTAGTCGAGGCATAACGGTCCACCACCTGACCATCTTTATTAAGCAAAAATTTAGTAAAGTTCCACTTGATACCGTCAGTCAAAAACCCACCTTGTTGCTTTTTAAGCCATTCATAGACAGGGTGCGTGTCTTTACCATTCACATCGACTTTCGCCATCATAGGAAAGGTCACGCCGTAGTTTTTTTGACAGAATGAACCGATATCGTCGGCATCGCCAGGCTCTTGACTACCAAACTGATTACACGGAAAGCCAATCACGACTAAACCTTGATCTTTATACTGTTGATAAAGCTTCTCTAAGCCTTCGTACTGCGGGGTAAAACCACACTTGCTGGCCGTGTTGACGATTAGCAGTGCTTTACCTTGGTACTCCGCAAAGTCTTGTATATCGCCATTGAGGGTCTCAACTTGAAAATCATAAATACCGGTCATAGTGCTATCCTTGAGTCGTTGTTGTTATTTAAGAATTGTTATTTAGCCGTTGTTATATAAGAGTCGTTATTGAAAACTAGCCAGTAAATAGTCATGAACTAGTCGTCGCTGCTAGGCTCTAAATCTAATGCAATAGAGTTGATGCAATAACGCATGCCGGTAGTATCTTGCGGACCATCAGGGAAGACGTGGCCTAAATGAGCATCACAATTGCTACAAGTGACCTCAACGCGGCGCATACCATGTGAAGTGTCTAAATGCTCGTTAATGGCACCATCAAAGACGGTTTTATCAAAACTCGGCCAACCACAGCCCGAATGAAACTTATTGTCTGAAGTAAATAGCTTGGCACCGCAGCCTTTGCAACGATAGACGCCTTTATCTTCAGTGTCAGTATAGTCGCCAGCGAAAGCTCGCTCGGTACCTTTCTCTCTTAGCACACGATACTCTTCGTCGCTTAAGCGCGCACGCCAATCAGCATCGGTCAATTGGGCGATTTCTTCTTTGCTTAATTCTCTATCTTGCATAATGTTACCTATAATTTTAAGAAAATGGATATTGGAGGATTAACCCTCAAATCTATAGCTCTAGAATAATACAAAAACGCCGCTATCACCTTTTGATAAATGTTAATGAAAGCTAATGGCTATAAGGTTAACACTCTAATTAACCCCACTTATCTATCCCCATTTTTATACCGTATTTTGCTCCATAAATCTCTTTACACTGCCACGCAAAATATAGGTTATTTTTACCATTAGTTATTAGGAAATAACTAAAGGAGGTGCGTTATGACCTATTTATGCAAGAAAAACTTGCATTTTATAAACGATAAAATTAGATTTGTAGCTTATTTATAATTTAACTTGCAAGATAATTTATGATGCAATAATATCTTGCATTAGGTGACTAATAACTGCTCTCTCATTAGCTAATGGACCGTATATGACTTCCACTCCTGATTACAAGGCACAAGGTAAGCGCTTGAATAAGCTGCGTAAAGCCAAAGGCCTAACAGCAGAACAACTGGCTACCGCCATGACAGAAGCTGGAGCCAAAGCGAGTCGCGGTGCTATCTCTAATTGGGAGCGTGGTATCAATGGTATTGTCTCTTCAAAACTGCCCACTTTGGCGCGAATACTAGATTGTAGCGAAGGGTTTTTACTGCGTGGTGAGTTAGCAGCAGTAACCAATACAGAGGCTACAGTCCACCCAGAGACTAGGGCTGGTGACGCTAATACTGCTACGGCTAAAAATGTTGTTTCAACCCACTCTGGGGTAGTCTCTTCTGACGACCCTGCTAATGATCTCCCCTCTTCTATGACTAATAAAAGTGATCCCGTTATGCATACTCTAAAAAAATCTGACAAATTACAAAACGTCTGTTATGACATTCGTGGCCCTCTCCTAAAAACGGCCACGAAAATGGAAGCCGAAGGCCAGCGTATTCTGAAGCTCAACGTCGGCAACCCCGCTCCTTTTGGTCTAGAAGCGCCGCATGAAATCCTACGCGATGTCGCCTTAAATCTACCAGAATCTATTGGCTACTCAGACTCACAAGGGATTTTTTCTGCCCGTAAAGCCGTGTTGCAGTACTATCAGGGCAAAGGCCTACTCTCTGCTGTAGACGTGCGCGATGTGTATTTGGGCAATGGCGTGTCTGAGCTAATTGTCATGACCATGCAAGCGCTGATGAATGACGGTGACGAAGTGCTGATTCCTATGCCTGATTATCCTTTATGGACGGCAGCGGCGAACCTTGCAGGCGGCTCAGCGGTCCATTATCGCTGTAATGAAGACGACAATTGGCAGCCCGATATTGCAGATATTAAGTCTAAAATCACGCCTAAAACCAAAGGAATTGTAGTCATTAATCCCAACAATCCGACCGGCGCGCTTTATTCTGACGCCATCTTGCGTGAAATCATTGCCCTCGCCAAGCAACACAATCTAGTCATTATGGCAGATGAGATTTACGACCGGGTTTTATATGATGAGGTGACCCATACCCCAATGTGTACGCTGACGGACGATGTCTTAGTGCTCACTTATAATGGCTTGTCCAAATCGCATCGTATCGCAGGGTTTCGGGCAGGCTGGCTGATGCTATCCGGCAAAAAAGACCATGCTGGCGACTTTATTGAAGGTTTAGACATGCTAGCGTCTATGCGCCTGTGTGCCAATGTCCCGGCGCAATATGCCATCCAAACGGCTATGGGCGGCTACCAAAGTATGAAGGCGCTCACTTCTGAGTCAGGCCGTCTGTATAAGCAGCGCGCTATGGCGATTGAACGTCTGAATGCTATTGAAGGTATCTCTTGCACCATGCCGCAAGGCGCCTTTTACTGCTTCCCCAAAATTGACCTCAACATCTACCCGATTCAGGACGATATGAAATTCATGATGGAGTTGTTAATCGATGAAAAGGTATTGATGGTACAAGGAACAGGCTTTAACTGGGATGCTCCGGATCATTTCCGTGTAGTCTTTTTGCCCAACCTGCACGATTTAGAAGATGCTATGGATCGCCTCGAGCGCTTCTTTGCTAAAAAACGCCGAGAATACGGCACGGATAATTATAGTGCTAATACTATGGAAAGTGGCACTGCTCTAGAGCGCGCTTAAGCGTAAGAGAAGCATAAAAAATGACAGAACTTTAAAGCATAAGTAGCTTTAGAGACTAAAGAGTAGAGAATAAACACAGAATTAAGACCCTAAAAAAACCGCCTGATAATCAAGTTATCGGGCGGTTTTTTGTTATCTGCGGGTCTAGAAAACAAGCTTTCTAATGACCTAATAGCAGGGCCTATAAGAAGTACGATAGCGCAAGGAAGCTTAACGCAGACATCGTTGCGGCAGCTGGCAAGGTAATAATCCAAGCCAAGCCGATGGGTTTCATTAGCGCCCAGTTGGTATCTTTATTCACCATACCAATACCCAATACGGCACCGACTAGCGTATGCGTACTAGACACCGGCAAGCCCATAGTAGACGCGCCCATAACTACGGCAGCAGCGGCAAGCTCGGCAGAGAAGCCCGAAGCTGGGTGCATCTTCGCTAGGTTGGTCCCTACCGTTTGGATGACTTCTTTACCAATAAACCATAAGCCGACGATTAGCGCGACCCCAAAGGTCAACATAACTGGCGTGGGCACAGCAGCTTGTGCTGAAATGGTATTAAACCTGATGACATCCATAATGGCAGCAAAAGGCCCAACCGCGTTGGCAATATCGTTGGAGCCATGACTAAAGGCAAAACCAGACGCCGTAAACACCTGCATCCAGCTGAACATGATAAAAGTCGCTTTCGCCAAGTCGTCTTTAAGTTTACCACGGATACTTTTGGTATAAATAAAGGTGGTTAGCCAAATCAGTGCCCCGGCCATCCCAATCATCAAAAAGGCATCTATATTTGAGAGATTCAAATCAGATCTATTTTTTAGCCCCTTAAAGACCACCATGGACATCATAACCATACCGCCAAGAGCGGCGATTAAAGGCACCCAGGTTCTTAATGCTTTAAGCGGATCCATAGCATTGCGTTCACGATCAATCTCGTAAAGCTCACGGTAATAATCGGTCTCTAAATCAGCGCGTTGGCAATCTTCATCTTTATAAATTTCTTGATCGCGCAGCATTTGCGAAGTATACGACAGCTGCAGTGACTCAGAAAGCTGTTCAAAAAAGACCTTCTGATTCTTTTTCACCGCTTTTTTGGCCGCTTTCAACTCGGCAATGCGGGTTTCAGCCAAATCATTATAGGCTAAGATTTTCTTTTTAATCTGCCCATATAATAAGTAGGATAATACGCCACCCAATAAAGGAGAGACTATCCAAGAAATCGCAATCTCACCAATCTTACTCCAAGCTACCGTAGACAAGGCCATATCCACGCCGCCCAAGGAGATACCTAAGACAATGGAGCTGCCGACGACACCGCCGATAATGGCGTGAGTCGTAGAGACAGGCAAGCCCTTTTTGGTGGCGAATAGTAGCCAAAACGCGGCAGCAATAAGCGCTGACAGCATGACATAAATGAATTTATCAGGAGTGACCGCCAGACCATCTAAGTCTACGATACCTTTACGGATGGTATCCGTCACTTCCCCACCGGCAATCACCGCACCGGACACTTCAAAAATTGCCGCTATGCCTAGCGCTTGGGGTACGGTTAGCGTACCTGCGCCCACCGAGGTGCCGAAAGAGTTGGCAACGTCATTACCACCGATATTGAACGCCATGAAGATGCCAAAAAAAGTGGCAATGACAAACAATAGCGTCTGCTGATGTAAAGTGTAATCAAGTCCCCACCATAAAAAATAAGCGGTCATTGCAGCCATAATGGCCGCGAATAACAGATTAACTTTCATAGAACCAACTTCACGAGTTGGCTGCGAGGTATTAGTGCTAATGCCCATATGCAACGATGCCTTGTACTGACTCATGATAGCTAAGAGGCGCTATCGTGACAGTGGAACGATCATAATCTAACGCAACAAAAGACAACATACCTGCCTGCACCATAGGGTTACTTATTGCAATAAGTAGGCGATATTGTGAGAACAGGGATGCTATGGAATTTATTGAGCCGACTATATAGATGCGAACTTAGAATAGGGGTGAAAATAGCGCCTATTATAAAGAGGTTGACGCAATATTCAATCGTAGATAGTGATATTGACCCGGCTATTAACAAAAACTTTGTCATTAAAATAACTAATAGATAAGCTGAGATAAACTAATATTTATTTTAAGATAAACAATAACTTTGCTGCCTTACTCGTTCGTCGCTGCGCCAAATAAATTATCTGAATATAAGCAAAGCACTACAGGCAAGCCACCACTTAAAGGCGCGAATTAACCGCTTAATCGTCTTGTTGAATAAAGCGGTTACACAAGGCTTAGTGAAAGCGCCAATAATAAAGTTATTATTTAGCCCATTTATACATTAGCTCGTCCAGCAACCTTTTAAAAAGCTTTTTTGGCTTTTTTAGGGTGCAAAGCTTTGGTTAATTGGGCAATTGTATGGTCCAACACGAGTAGCCGTGCAGTGCGTTTATCATTGGTCGCAATCATCTTCCACGGGGCCACTGTGGTACTGGTACGGAGCAGCATATCCGAGGCAGCCTGTACATAGTCTTGCCAGCGATCGCGATTGCGCCAATCATCCTCGGTCAATTTAAATTGTTTATGCGGGGTCTCTTCACGGGCTTCAAACCGCGCCAACTGCTCTTTTTTATCAATAGCTAGCCAAAACTTAATCAAAATCGTCCCTGAAGCGGCTATATCGGATTCAAAACGGTTAATTTCATCATAGGCCCGCTGCCACTCTTGCTCACTGGCAAAGCCTTCCACCCGCTCGACCAATACCCGCCCATACCAAGTCCGGTCAAAGATAGCCACACGGCTGATACGATCGGTCTGCTCATTGGGCAAGCGCGTCCAAAATCGCCACAGATACGGATGCTCAAGCTCATAGCGCATCGGCGCACCGATGTTATAGACTTGGTATTCGCGCGGGTCTAAAGGGGCAACCAGACGCTTAATAGCCCCACCCTTACCGGCAGCATCCATCCCTTCAAAGGCAAAGATAACATGGCGTTGACCACGTTCCCGCAGCAGCTTAGCCACTTGGGCTTGTTTGTCCGCCAACTCATCTTTATAGTCTGATTTGTCCATATCGGGGTCGTCGATATCGGTCAGCATGTCGGGGATATCGGCCCAAATAAACTCGTGCTTAGGCTGTTTATACCCCACAGTGGCCAACTGCGTAGCAGCATTTTTAGCCACAGGGTATTGGCTACTTTGCACCGCCTCTTGCATAGCATGTAAGACGTGGTGACAGAACTTGAGCGTCGACTCTTCACGGTCTGTACCATCGATGATAATCCAATCGCCCTGCTGCCCCAGGATTTGCTTGGCGACTTTATTAAACTGCTTTAATACTTTGTTATTTGACCAGTCAATTTGATACAACTGCTTAGGGTCAGCCTCTGCGTCCCCTAAACGCTCTGCCAACGTCTCTGCATCGATATGGAACCAGCATTTCAGCAGCTTAGTGCTGTTGCTGACCAAATCCTTTTCAAAAGCCGCTAGCCGCGTCAGTTGGCTCTGTAGATATTGCTCCCAATCGTTATCCTCGTCTGCAGCCGCTATCTTTTGCATGACTTCGTAGAGTAAATCAGCGTACCAGTTACCAAAGTAAACCATCACATCACCATGGCGCGGTAATGCTTTGGTATGCGCTTGCCAGAGCGGCTGCGAGTGCTGCGCCGGATAACCAATAGTGGCCTCGACCTTTAAGAGCCGCGGATCGACCCATTGGCGCAACTGTTTGACCGCTTGGCCTTTACCCGCCAGCTCAATACCGTTGACCAGCACCAAGAGACCCGTGGGCTGCACGTTAGCTTTTTCCGTTTGTCGGGTCTCGCGCAGGGCATATTGCGACGTTACTAACGCCAAGCGTAACGCTTCTTCATCTAGCGAAAACTGGCTTAGAGGATTAATCATTAGCTTATCTGCCACTGCCGCCTTCTCTCCCTTTCCCACTTTCTGCCCTTTTGCTTTTGCCTTAACTTTGGCTTTATCTACGCTCTTATCATCCTTTTTCTTTTTACTCATTCTTCTTATCTCCTGCTTTATGATTATTTATGATTCAATTTATAAAGAAGCGCTTTAATTACCAGCTTAATCTAGCTACCCTGTTACGATAACAGTTTGTCATTTGAGTTATGTTATAAATTATTTTAAGGTAAGGCGCTATGATTAGAGACTCAGCGCTACTTACTGGTAAAATACGGCATAGTCATACTGTTAATTACTGAATATAATCAATAAAATAAAATAATAAGCTGGATTAATAGACCAGCGAGCTATGCCACCATTAACCTTATTTGTACTATCCCTTTTTATGGTATAAAACGCCATTTTTATTTTAGAGACCTGAATTTTATAGCTGATTTTATAGCTGACTTTGCTAGCCCACTTTACTCATTAACTTTAACGATTACCCCAGCTAATTTACCCATAAGGATTTTTTATGTCTGCACTCGCCAATTTGCAATCGCACCTCGAGCACTACCGTCAGCTGCCGCATCATAACGATGCCGTCCTCGCTGATAAACTTAATGAAGTGCAGTCTTGGCAACGCGACCGCCTGCGTGAGACCCATAAAGAGCTGTTTTCCAAGCCTAAATATACGCTAATGGGCGAATATTTCGTCAATAAGCTCTATGGTGGCGCGGAATTTGACATATTGGTCAAACAGTTTGAGCGTATTGTCCCTAAAGCTAAAAAGCTCGAAAAACTGGCCCCTGCTGCTGCGCTAGAGACCGCTACCCATGCGATTCGTTCTGCTATCGATGCCACTGAATTAGATTTACACCTTGCCGAGTGGTTAGTCAGCAACGATTTACCGGTGAATAAAGACAATATGCTGCAAGCCTATCGCAGTGTGAATGAAGCCGATGCCCGCCGCGAGCAACTGGGCGCGCTAAAAGACGTCTGCTATCGCACGGATAAATATATTAACTCGTTTATGTTACGTAAGGCCTTTCAGTTAGCCAAAGGCACGGCCTATAAATATAACTACCAGCCTTTGTATGACTTTATGGCCGATGGCTTTGCTGCTATGAAGCCACTGCCTAATGTCGCCAGCTTTATCGAACCGGTCTGTGAGCGCGAATTAAAGATAGTCGACCGCGTGCATCAACCGAATAATGACGGCAGCATGGACCCGTTTGATGTATGATATCCGCATCGATAAATTATGCACAAACACATAGAAAATAGGACGCCCCATGAGCAGCAACCCTACGAATAATAATGCCATCGAGCCCAATTTGACCGCCGATGCCACGCCTGCAAGTGCGTCACAAAATGACAGCGTGCAAGCCCAATTGGTTAAAGACAGTATCAATCATAACCAAACTACTATGGCCAAAGTACAGAGTAATATTATGCAAGAGCAAAACACAGATAGCGCACAATTTACCCAAGCGGCTGACCTTCCACAAGGTACACCACAAGGTCAGCAAATGACCCAGCCTTATGTGGCTCCTACGCAAAACAGCAATGCTCAAAATAGCAGCGCACAAAACAGCAATGCTCAAGCTAGCCAGCACTCGCATTACCCACCGCGTTTTAACCCGCGTGATGACATTAATAACCCGCATACGCTGGAGACCGATGGTCTAGAAGAGACTCATTTTGGTTATAAGAAAGTTAAAAAGGCTGAAAAGCAAGCACGCGTTGCCGATGTCTTTACTTCGGTCGCCAAAAAATACGACATCATGAATGACTTAATGTCATTTGGTATTCACCGCTTATGGAAGCGTTATGCCATTAGCTTAAGTGGTGTGCGTGCCGGCCAACATGTGCTGGATATCGCTGGTGGTACCGGCGATTTAGCGAAAGTATTTAGCCGTGAAGTGGGCCGTAGTGGTCATGTGGTGCTATCTGATATTAACGAAGCGATGCTAGAAGTCGGTCGTGAGCGTTTATTGAATGCCGGTTGTAATAACGTGGATTTCGTCCTAGCTAATGCTGAGACCCTAGCCCCGTTTGATGACAACTCGTTTGATCTACTGACCATCAGTTTTGGTCTGCGTAACGTCACCGACAAAGATGCCGCATTGCGCTCTATGTACCGTGTGCTGAAGCCAGGTGGTCGCTTATTGATTCTAGAATTTTCTAAGCCTATCTTTGAGCCTTTATCTAAAGCTTATGATATTTACTCATTTACCGCCTTACCGGTCATGGGCAAATTAGTCGCTGGCGATTCTGAGAGCTATCAGTATCTGGCTGAGTCTATCCGTATGCACCCGAACCAACAGACGCTGAAGCAAATGATGGAAAACGCCGGGTTTGAAAACTGCGACTATCATAACTTGACGGCCGGTATCGTGGCTGTGCACCGCGGCTTTAAGAAATAGATTGCTAATCGACTGGGCGGGGCGCCATGCTGCCGCCCCTACTGTCTTTCTAGAACCGCCCCTACTATTTTTCTAGAATAAATAAAAGGTCGTAACTATGCTTACCGTCTTATTGTTAGCTGGCGTAGAAAAGCTGGTCAATCTTGCCATTCGCAGTGATGAGATTACCCGAGCAGGCTTGGTGCCACTCAGTGGTAAGGTGCTGCGTTTAACCATGCAAGTACCCGCTTTAAATATAGATGTGCTATTCAATGACAACCATTTGCGTTTTGAGCCGGTTGTGGCCCCTAGCGTATTTGAGCCACGCGGTTATGATGCGAGTGCAGATTCTAGTAGAGAGGGTAGCGAACGTGCCCGTGCTAGTGCAGCTCTGGCTAGCCTAGGACATAGCGCTCCGGACTGTACTATTAAAGTAGCGAATATAGCAGAACTGCTCAATCTTATGCGTAGCACTGAGGGCAACCTGCCTATTGAAGGCGACTACAAAGTATTGATGCAGCTGAAGCAGTTGATTGCCGGTTTTGACCCCGATGTGGCCGGTCAGCTCGAGCCTTTGATTGGGGTGCCATTAGCCTCGCAACTGAACCTATTGATTCGTCAATTAAAAGGTACGCTACGCCATACCGCCAAGCATACCTTTGATGATGTCGCCGATTGGGCAAATGACGTGGCTGGCAATGCGCGCGTCGATCCAGAGATGGCTGCTGAGGTCGATGAGCTCAAGCAGCAACTGCTCAAACTGCGCGCAGATGTCGAGCGTGAAGAAGCCCGGCTTGCTATGATTATGGCCGAGCAAGCCCGACTAAAACCACAGAACTAGAATAAAGTCCCCGACTTAGACCCAGATTCAGACCTGGTCCCAGAATAAGAGATGAGTACCGTTCATGCTTTTTTCCTACCGCAAACGCCTGCTTGAGCTGTGGCGCATCGCTGCTCATTATCGTATCGACACTCACCTACCTTTAGAGGATACCCCGCAACTGCAGCCCGTGGTGCGTCTGATTCGTATGCACCCTGCTGCTTGGGGCAAGTCGCATCAGCCCAATGGCATTAAGTTTGCGCTTGAGGATATGGGGACGCTGTTCTTAAAGTTAGGCCAGCTACTGTCTACGCGTCGCGACTTAGTGACGCCAGAGATTATCGCGCAATTGGTCCAGTTACAAGACCGCGTCAAGCCTTTTGACGTCAATATCGCTATTGACCAGATTGAAGATACTAAACACGGCTTGGGCGCCCCTATTACCGAACTATTTGCTCGTTTTGATGTTAAGCCATTAGCTGCAGCCTCTATCGCGCAAGTCCACACTGCCGCCTTGCATGATGGCCGTGAAGTCGTCGTCAAAGTCGTGCGTCCTGATATTCGTGAGACTATCGTGGCAGATTTTGAGCTGTTACGAGAGCTGGCGCAATGGGCCTCAGCGCGTATTGAAGCAGCGCGTGCAGTACGTATTATCGATATTGTCGAAGACTATCGTCAAGTCATGCTCGGTGAATTGGACCTGAGTTTTGAAGCGGACAATACCACGCAGATGCGCAATAACTTCTTAGGCTCGGCGATGATGTACGTGCCGGAAGTCTATGATGCCTCAAAAAATGTCATGGTTATGGAGCGTATCTTCGGCGTGCCCATCTCGCATACCCATGTGTTTGATGAATTGGGTTATGACCGGGCAGCATTGGCAGAGCGCGGTCTGACCATCTTCTTTACCCAAGTCTTCCGCGATAACTTTTTTCATGCGGATATGCACCCCGGCAATATCTTCGTTGAAGTGGCCTCGCCTGAAGTTATGGCCGCCAATCCTAGCTATAACCCGCGCTATATCGGTATTGATTGCGCGATTATGGGCGAGCTGTCAAAAGACGATCAGTTAATCGTAGCTCGTATGCTACTGTCAGTGATTAATAATAACTTTAGCGCCCTTGTCGATATTGTCAGTCGCGCGGGGTGGATTCCCCCGAACGCAGACAAACATGCCTTAACCCGTGATATGCGCCGAACGGTCTCACCAATGCTGTCGAAACCAATTAATGAAATCGACTTTGCAGGCGTACTGATGCAAATTCTAGATATTGCCCGCCGCCATCATATGAGCATCCCACCACAGCTGATGCTCCTGCTGAAGACCTTAGTGCACGTCGAGGGTCTAGGCCGTGATTTATACCCCGATTTAGATATTTGGTCGCTGGCCAAGCCCATCTTGACCGCTTGGGTCAAAGAGCAGCTGGACCCTATGCGCAACTTGCAGCAACTGCGCACACAGTTGCCTGAGCTACTGCTCACCAGCGCTCAGCTACCTAAACTGCTGGACCAAGGCTTGCAGAGTTTGGCGACACAAGGGTCACGGCAAGACGATCAGTTGCGTGAGATTCAACAGATTCGCTCGGACATGCTTAATGACCGTCGTCGTGATTGGCTGGCGCTGGCCGGCTTTGGTATCAGTGTCGCTATTGCTACCCAAGTCATCGGCTGGCTATCACCTGTGTTTTATATCATTGCTATTATCTTCGTCATCTGGCGGATGGTCGGGTAAGTTCTTTTTATATAGATAGCGCGCTTAATGAGTTTAAATTAGGCGCCTTTTTATATTAGACCCTGTTATTACCCTTGTTCAGTCTTCGCTACCTGCAACAATTGCCACAGCTATTTATTTAGCGATTTGGTGAATTACTGGCCATTACATTTATAACTCGCCAGCGCTACCCCAATTCTATACGCCCAACTTCTAGGAGCTACCTATGTTGTCATCTACCACTGATGCTACAGACACTCCACAGCCCTCTTTGTTAAGCCAATCTTCTTTAAGACATGCCTCTTTAAGCAAGCCTGATTACGCAGAGGCGATAGCAGCCTTGCAAGCTAAATTCGGTGAGCAGCTGAGTATCAATGCTACAGTGCGCGAACAACACGGCCATACCATGACTTGGTTGACCAATCAGCCGCCTGATGCCGTCCTAACCGTGCGTGATAAGCAAGACGTGGCGACTGCAGTAGCGATTTGCAATCAATTTAAAATGCCGGTCATTGCTTTTGGTATTGGCTCCTCCCTAGAAGGTCAGCTTAACGCCCCTTATGGGGGCCTCTGTATCGATATGCATGCGATGGACGCTATCCTTCGCGTCGATAATGAAGATCTGACCGTGACGGTGCAGCCCGGCGTCACCCGTGAGCAGCTGAATCACTATCTACGGGATACCGGGTTGTTTTTTCCGATTGATCCGGGTGCCAATGCTAGTATTGGTGGCATGGTCGCCACTCGTGCTTCCGGGACTAATGCCGTCCGCTATGGCACGATGAAGGATGTGGTGCTGGCCTTAGAAGTGGTCACGGCGACTGGAGAAATTGTTCGAACAGGTACTCGCGCCAAAAAGTCCGCTGCAGGCTACGATTTAACCCGGCTAATGATTGGCTCTGAAGGCACGTTAGGCATCGTCACTGAAGTTACGCTGAAGCTGTTTGGTATTAGCGAGTGTATCGGTAGCGGGCTCTGCCATTTTCCTACTGTTGAGGCGGCCTGCCAAGCGACTATGCTGACCATTCAGATGTGTTTGCCCATTGCGCGAATCGAGCTGTTGGATGCGTTACAGGTCAAAGCCTGTAATCAATATGCCAATCTAAACTTGCAAGAGACGCCTACCCTATTTATCGAATTCCATGGGACTGACGCTAGCGTGGCAGAACAAGCAGATACCTTTGCCGATATCATCGCTGAGTTTGGCGGTACCGATTTCAATTGGCATACCGATGAGACTGAGCGCAAGCGTCTTTGGCAGGCTCGCCACAATGCTTATCATGCTAGCGCAGCACTACGACCGAATGCCAAACCGCTCTCTACCGATGCTTGTGTGCCGATTTCACGCTTGGCAGAATGTGTGAGCGAAACGGCCAAAGATATCGCAGCGTCGGGTATGGTTGGGCCTATCGTGGGTCACGTCGGCGACGGTAACTTCCATGTGTTACTGTTGGTCGATACGGACAACCCTAGCGAGATCGCTAAGGCAGAAGAGATTATCGGTCGCCTGGCCATGCGAGCCATAGCGATGGAGGGCACTTGTACCGGCGAGCATGGCATCGGTCAAGGCAAGCGAAAATATATGGTGCAAGAGCACGGTAATGCCCTGCCCATAATGCAGGCTATCAAGTCGGCGCTAGACCCTAATAATATTTTGAATCCCGGGAAAATCTGGCCAGAGCCATTGGCAGGCTAGCAGCGCTTAATGGCGGGTATTCTGCTATAGTTAATCCCCTTTAAAATTGGCTCATTGGGTATCGAATATATTTTAATTCACACCGCCTATGAAAAAATAATGTAGACCTTTTATGAAAAATGCTTTGATTACTCTGGGATCGACTGCCCTATCGAGCCGTACCCTAAAACGCTCTAGCCAAGTCTCATTAGTGCTACTCGGTACGCTGGCCGCGTCAGGCTGTAGCGAAACCGATACCTATCAATATGCGGACAAGCAGGACTGCGTCAAAGACTGGGGCGAGACTGAGTGTGAGCAAAAAGGTGAGCAAAAAGGTGAGCAACGCCGTGGCGGTGGCTTTTTCTTTTATGCGGCAGCTGCCCGTTATGGGTCTAACCAAGCTCGTCATGCGCAAACGGTTAAGCGTGGCGGCTTTGGCAGTCGCTTTAGTAGCGGTCGTAGCTAGTTGCTTTATCGTCGTAGCTAGTCGCTTTATCGTCGTAGCTAGACCTTTAATTACTGGTAACGCCCTTATACCCTATGAAACGACAAGCGATGACCCCCCGACCCCATTGGCAAGCTAAGCTTGAGCGCTTGGGCTTTGATTATCACAGTATGGATGGCGACTACTGGCAAGAGCGAGCTTGCTATCGGTTCACAGAGAGGCAAATCGACCGCTTAGAAGACGCTACCAATGAGCTGCACGAGCTGTGCATCGCAGCGGTCAGCTTTATTATCAAACACGACCGTTTTGCCCAACTGGGTATTGACCCCAGTGTCGCTGCTCTTATCGAACAAAGTTGGCGGCAGCGCGAGCCAGGACTGTATGGCCGCTTCGATTTGGTCTACCATCCTGTGCATACGCCAGTACCTAAGCTGTTGGAATATAATGCGGACACCCCGACCTCACTGTTCGAGGCTAGCGTGGCACAGTGGTATTGGTTGCAGGATAATTTCCCGCATGCCGACCAATTTAACAGCATTCATGAGCGGCTGATTGGCCAGTGGCGCCTGATTGCTGAGCAGTATCAGCGCCAACACTCAGAGTCACATCAACACTCAGAACCACGTCAACACCAAGTAAAACCTGCTGTAACTTTTGCTACGATTACCGACAGCATTGAAGACGTGGTAACCTGCCGCTATTTGCAAGATACGGCAATTCAAGCGGGGCTTACCTCACAGTTTATAGATCTACGAAATATCGGTGTGATGCCGATACCTAGTCAACATGGGGTTATAGGACAGTTTGTCGATTTGGAAGAAGACCCTATCGACCTCTTATTTAAGCTATATCCTTGGGAGTGGCTACTAGAAGAGTCCTTTGCAGCGCATATTGCCGAAAGTAAAACCCATTGGTTAGAGCCTATTTGGAAGCTGCTGCTGAGCAATAAAGGCATTTTGCCAATCTTATGGGAGATGACCCCTAATCATCCTAACTTACTGCCCAGCTACTTTGCCAGTCAGCGTGAGCAATTGGCCCACTATCCTTTAAAGCATGGCATCATTGAAAAGCCCTTATTCTCACGAGAAGGCGCTAATATTAGTGCCTTAAATCACGACTTCACGGCGACAGTCTTGGCCACGCCAGGTGAGTATGGTAGTGCTAATAAAGCTCAGCTGGTTTATCAGGCGATGGAGCCATTACCTACTTTTATTAATGCGCAGAAAAAACCAGTGTATCCTGTGATTGGCAGTTGGGTCGTTGGCCATGGCGCTGCTGGTATTGGCATTCGTGAAGATGACAGCCTTATCACTAAGGATAGCAGTCATTTTGTCCCGCATTACTTTGAGGCTTAAGATTGTGACTGCTTAAGCTTTACCTAGCTATCTGATACATGAACAGCAGCATAAGATTCTAATTTAATTACTTTTAACTCTATAACCGCTTGCAAGGCGCCTGCATTATGATATTTTCTGACTTATTAGCTACCCTGCCGAACTTCTTAGCTTATGGCGCCTCCGCTATCGTGCTAATGAGCGCATTCGTTTATATTTATACCGCAATTACCCCGCATAGAGAATTTGCACTGATTAAGGCCGGTAATGTAGCCGCCAGTATCAGCTTAAGTGGGGCCTTGCTGGGTTTTGTGTTGGCATTAGCTTCCGTCATTGAGCACAGCGTTAGCCTAATCGATATGGTGATTTGGGGCATCGTTGCCCTTATCGTGCAGCTATTGGCCTATTTCTTGGTACGCCTAGCTCTACCGGCGCTCTCGCAAGGCATTGAAGACAATAATATTAGTAAAGCTATCTTGCTGGCCAGCACTGCGATTAGCTTTGGTCTGATTAATGCGGCTTGTATGGTTTATTAGACTATAAATCTTCTAAAGAACAATTTTGCGTACACTAAAAAGCCTCACTATCTATAAATAGTGAGGCTTTCTGTTATTAAAAGTATCTCTATTATTAACGGGATATCTGTTACTAAAGGGATATCTATTAAAGTGGCATTATTCGCTGGTAAACTAACGCAGTTGGTCAATCGCCATTTGCGTTAATACCCGACCACGGGCCGTACGTAACACATACCCTTGCTGAATTAAGTACGGTTCGATGACGTCTTCTAGCGTGCCCCGATCCTCTGCCATAGCGGCTGCGATGGCTTCTACACCTGCAGGCCCGCCATCAAAGCGGTCATTGACCATCTCGATATAGCGTCTGTCTAAATGATCAAGACCGCGTCTGTCCACAGCTAACATATCTAGCGCTCGGGCGGCGATATCGCCCGTCACATTGCCATCGCCTTTTACTTCGGCGTAATCGCGTACCCGTCTGAGCAAACGGTTGGCAATACGCGGCGTACCGCGGGAACGGCGAGCGACCTCTACCGCGCCTTCCCCTGTCATCAGCACATTCATCAGTCTGGCTGAGCGGCTGACAATAGTGGTCAAATCTTCGACACTATAGAACTCAAGACGCTGCACAATCCCAAAGCGATCACGCAGTGGCGACGTCAATAGACCCGCACGAGTGGTCGCGGCAACCAAAGTAAATCGAGGTAAATCGAGCTTAATAGAGCGTGCGGCAGGACCTTCACCAATCATAATATCTAATTGGAAGTCTTCCATCGCAGGATATAAAATCTCTTCAATGACCGGACTCAAGCGGTGAATTTCATCGATGAATAAGACGTCGCCTTCTTCCAAGTTGGTCAGCATGGCTGCCAAATCGCCGGCACGCTCCATTACGGGGCCTGAAGTCGAGCGTAGGTTACCGCCCATTTCGCGTGCGATAATATTCGCTAGTGTGGTCTTACCCAGTCCTGGTGGCCCGAAAATCAAAGTATGATCCAACGACTCACCCCGATTGCGGGCGGCTCCGATGAAGACTTCCATCTGCTCACGCACGACAGGCTGACCAATATAATCAACCAAGCGGCCGGGACGAATACCAGTATCGGGCGCATCATCTTGGCGCTCTAGCGGATTAATCAAACGGTTTTCCATCATGAAATACGGACTTCCTAATATAGAACAGTGGTAATAAATTTAAATGGGCTTGGCTTAACCCTTACGCTTATAAGTAAATATAAGGATACGTTATCATACGCCATTTTACCCGTCTCGTTTCTTATGCGCATAAAAAAGACGACAATGGATGTCGTCTTAGTTTAAGGAGTAATAAAGAGTATAAGCTAGGTATAAGGTTAAAAATCAGCATAGGGTAAATAGCCACAAACTGACTGCACTACCCTTATTTAAAAGTAGAAAGCTGCTGTAGCGTCGCTTTGAGTAATGACTGCGTGTTTTTAAAGCCGTCATCATTGTTTGAGCGCGCAGCTTTAATCGCCATCTGCGCTTCTCTATCTTTATAGCCCAGACCTAGCAAGGCAGACTCTACCTCAGCGATGATACTGCCCTCACTCGGCATAGCAGAACCAGCAGCATTAAGTAGAGGCAAATCATCCGTGCCTTCCACATCTTTCAGCTTATCTTTGAGCTCAATAATTAGACGCTGCGCCGTCTTTTTACCAATACCCGGAATACGTGTTAAAGCCGCATCGTCTTCGTGCGCTACATGCGTTTTAAGTTCGCTAGCCGACATAGAAGACAGCATCGCCAACGCCATTTTAGCGCCTACCCCATTAATTTTAATCAAGGTACGAAACACATCACGGTCACGCGGTTGGGTAAACCCGTATAGCAATTGCGCATCTTCCCGCACATGCAAATGGGTCCAGACGAGCGCCTCAGTATTCAACTGTAACTGACAAAAGGCGGGCAACGGCAGTTCGATATCGTAACCCACCCCGGACGCGGTCATCACACACGCGACGGGTGCGGCCAGATGGGTGACTTGCCCTTTAATCATACCAATCATAGTAATCCTTTTGTCTGCTACAGAAGGTGTTAGGGCTAAGCTTTTGGCCTAGCGCCAACACGGTGATAAGGCTTAATACTGACTTAGTAAAAATAGACCATTTTCTCTAAGCTCACCGGCTGAATCTTCGCTGCTTGGCCCGCAGTACCAAAGGCTTCATAACGATCGATACAGATCTCAGCCATGGCATCCATCGATGCTTTAAAATATTTACGCGGGTCAAACTCGCTTGGGTTTTCAGCCAAATAACGACGGATAGCGCCAGTAGAGGCTAGACGTAAATCGGTATCGATGTTGACTTTACGCACGCCGTATTTGATGGCTTCAACGATTTGCTCAACTGGCACACCGTAAGTCTCACCGATGTTACCACCATGCTCATTGATAATTTTTAGCCACTCTTGGGGCACGCTAGATGAGCCATGCATGACTAGGTGAGTGTTCGGAATACGGGCGTGAATTTCTTTAACGCGCTCAATTGATAAGATATCGCCAGTAGGAGGACGAGTAAATTTATAAGCACCATGGCTCGTACCAATGGCAATCGCTAAGGCATCAACACCCGTATCATTAACGAACTGCTCAGCTTCATCCGCACTGGTCAATAGTTGTGAATGATCGAGCACGCCTTCAGCGCCAACGCCATCTTCTTCACCAGCCATACCAGTCTCTAGACTGCCTAGGCAACCGATTTCACCTTCTACTGACACACCACAAGCATGGGCTAGCTTAACCACTTCACGGGTTACGCGAGCGTTATACTCGTAATCTGCTGGGGTCTTACCATCTTCTTTTAACGAGCCATCCATCATCACTGATGAAAAACCTGATTGAATTGAACGCTGACAGATCGCTGGTGAGGTGCCATGATCCTGATGCAATACCACCGGAATATGAGGCCATTCTTCGATAGCGGCTAACACGTTATTACGCAGGAACGAAGAGCCAGCATACTTACGCGCGCCAGCACTGGCTTGGACGATGACTGGCGAATTGGTCTTATCCGCAGCCTGCATAATGGCCCGCATTTGCTCTAAATTATTCACGTTAAACGCTGGCACACCATAGCTGTTTTCTGCAGCATGGTCTAGGAGCTGACGAAGCGAAATTAAAGCCATAAATTACTCACTTATTAAACAATTAACATTTGAAGATGATTGGAGACGAGCCGACGGAGACAGGGAGATTTAACCAAAAAGCAGCCGCTAATCATGACCACGTACTTTAGTCATAAAGTACTGACTTAGGCGCACCACCATAGATTGATTAAGACTTAATATAGACTAACGCTTAACAATATAGCGATTTGCCACCATTAACCAGAACTACAAGTCTGCTCTAGCGTATGGGGTTGGCATACCCTGCTCGAACGGCACAAGTATAGCAAATATGGCTTTGTTTGCGCACGCAAAAGCCGTTTAATCCTAGGGTATACTGACAAAAAAAGGCCCTGGTAAATACCAAGGCCTTTTTTTCAGCTGTTATAAAGGGTTATATCACTAGAGTGATGGCCTGTTAACAGCTCACATTAGGGGTCAATAGTTGTCTGTACTGAAAAGCTATCTTTGCTCAAGCCCGTATTATCTAAAAAATATAATGAGCTAATACGGGACTAAAAATAAAGCTATGGGCTAATTAGCCATTAGCTAAAGATTAGTACTTTTGGTCTTCAGCAACGGCTTCTTCTACAGCTGGAGCCGCTTCTAAATCAGTCTTGCCTTTGCTAGCAGCATCAGCAGCCACATTTTGTGCGCCATCAGCGACAGCATTCGCGCCATCAGCAACGGCAGCAGCAGTGCCTTCAACAGCAGCATTGGTGCCATCAGCAATAGCTTCGCCAGCATTTACAGCAGCACCGGCCGTAACAGCAGCAGCAGTTTTAGCGCCATCAGCAGCTTGTGCCGCAGCATCTTGAGCCGCTACATCAGCATCAGCAGCCACGTCTTGGGTGTTGGCAGCGATATCATCACCAGCAGACTCAGCAGCCGCTTCGACGTTACCCGCATCCGCTTGCTCTTCAGTCTGTTGGCTACAAGCAGTAACTGCAAAAGTACCAGCAAGTAGGCTAGCTAGCAATAAATGACGTTTTAACATAATGAACCTCTTTAAATAAATACATGTCAAATACATGGTGGCGCTATTCTATAGCTGGATAATTGTATAGGCAATAGCGGTTGAGCGTATTTTAACGATTTTTAATATAAGCGGTGTATATTTCAGACAGAAAGTAACATTACCTCTGCAAAGTATGTTAACTACCTACTCAGCAAGGTGTCTCTGCCTTAATCTATAGGCCTATACTGCTAATAAATTCAATGAATTACCAAAATATTTTCTGGCAATTAAATGCTACCACCTAGCTAAAATAGCAACTTATCCTAACTATTGCTAGAAAGTAGGCTAAAGGCTCACACTTATTAACACATCATTTACTTTTGTAGTGCGGCTACTGCTGGTAACTCTTTACCTTCTACAAACTCCAAGAAGGCGCCACCACCCGTCGACATATAGCTCACCCCGTCCGCTACGTCAAACTTATAGATTGCCGCTAACGTGTCGCCACCGCCTGCAATGCTAAAGCCTGCACTATCACGGACAGCGGCAGAGATAATCTCAGTACCACCAGCAAAGTTATCTGATTCAAAGACGCCCACGGGGCCATTCCATAGAATAGTCTTAGCATTCTTGATATGTTCCGCCAGTACCTGCGCACTTTGCGGGGCAATATCTAAAATCATTTCATCGTCTTGGACACTGTCTACCGCTTTAATAGTAGCGGTTGCTTGATTGAGCGATTCAACAAAGTCATCAAAATTAATGTCGTTTTTATTGGCCACTACCACAAATTCTGGCAATAATATCTGTGTTCTTTCCATAATTTGTTTGGCCGCTTCTAGTAAGTCAGCCTCATATAGCGACGCCCCTACTGGGTGCCCTTGTGTCGCCAAGAAAGTATTGGCAATCCCGCCACCCACAATGATTTGGTCGCATAATTCGGCCAAGCTATGTAAGACTTCTAATTTCGTCGAAACTTTTGAGCCCCCTACGATAGCTAGCATCGGTTTAGCAGGGGTCTCTAACGCTAGGCTTAACGCATCCAATTCTGCCGCCAATAAAGGGCCGGCACAGACCGTTTTACCCGCTTGTTTCATAGCCGTCGTTACGCCTTCTGTAGAAGCCTGCGCACGATGCGCAGTACCGAAAGCATCCATAACAAAAATATCTGCTAGGGCCGCATAACGCGTGGCTAAGCTGGCGTCGTTGGCTTTTTCGCCATTATTAAAGCGTACGTTTTCAAGGAGAGCGACTTGCCCTGCTGCTACAGTAATAAGGGCAGCGGTATCCGCATAATCTTTGATAAGTTGTACCGGCTCGCTAAGCTGTGCGGCTAGATGCTTACTCAAATAGTCAGCAACGGGCGCTAGACTATAAACCTCTTCATAGTGACCTTCTGTGGGACGGCCTAAATGTGAGCTCACTAAGACGGCAGCGCCTTTTTCTAAAGCTAACTTAATAGTAGGTAAGCTGGCCTGCAAACGGGCATCGCTACTGACTTGGCCATTTTTGATAGGCACATTTAAGTCTTCACGGATTAATACCGTCTTGCCCGTTAAATCAAGTTCACTCATTCGTAAAAAGTTCATCGCTGCGCCTTATCAATCATCAAAAAAGGGGTGGTTAACGCTATTAGGGTCGATATCGGAGTGTATTAGCCCGCTACGGGGAGCATTAGCAATGAGTACTACGCTCAAAACCCCGTCAGCAATTGGGCTGAGAATACCTATTTATTTTACTAAAATCAAAGCTATATCTCTACCATTTAGCTTGAGCATCAGCGCTACGCAAACGCTCTATTTTCAGGCTATAGGCGGGTGGATTACTAATCGCTAAACTGATGGCTTCGATAGCGCAGCGAAGTTTAGCATATCTTGCTCAATATCTCTAAAACCCATCAGCCATTTAAACGTTAGCTTTTAGCGACTAACAAGCGCTCTGGGCACCTACAATAAAGCCTTACGGCATTACATTTTACAGTGGTAAGCGGCTGCCATCTTGCTTATGATAACCTCATCATACCTATGACCCATATTAAACATCATTAATTCAACATCATTAAGAGGTATAACCATGAGTATCGATACTGCTAAAGCTAAAGAGCGCCTAATTAAACTGAAAGAAGAATATGAAGTTCGCATTGATCAAATTGAAGACCATATCCAGCATCCCCAAGACGACTTGAATGAGCATTGGGATGATCAAGCTATCTCTATGCGTCAAAATGATATGCGTAAGAGCTTACTAGTAGAGGCCAAGCAAGGCCTACATTATGTCCAGCACGCTTTAAGCCAGATTGAAAATGGCAGTTATGGCGAGTGTGAAGTATGCGGTGAAGAAATAGAAGAAAAACGTATGGAGGCGCTGCCTTACGCTACTTTATGTATGGAGCACGCTGAATAATTAATGAGCCAATATTTAATGAACCAATAATTAATAAATCAGTGGCTTCATTTTTAACCCTCTAAGAGTATCTTTTGAAAAACAGTCGGTCAGTCTAGTGCTCTCAAGGCATTAGCTGACTGTTTTTTGATTTAGGCCTTAATAAAGCTGCTATTTTATATTAACCACAGCTTTATATTAACCATAGTACTGCTATTTGCGCTACCTTCTCCGATATCTTCCTGACACCGTCTCCGCTGCCCTCCCGATATTCTCTCTAGTCATACCAATGATTGAGCACTTGCTGCCACTGCTCACAGCGAGCCGCTATCTCCGTTACAGGATGATGCAAGACATCCCCTACTACGGCTATGTAGCGCAATGGCAAACCGCACAGCTCCCTGATATTTTCTGCGCTAATGCCACCAATGACACATAAATCAATATTCTGTGCTGCCCCCTCTACCAAGGCTTGGCGGTTGACTGGTTGCGCCTCCGGTTTGGTAGTAGAGGCAAAGACCGCACCCATGGCCGCATAGCTGGCTCCTTCCTGCCGTGCGGCTTGTACCAAGTCCACCGCATCGTGGCAGGTACGCCCTATAATGGCCTGCTCGCCAAGCGCCTGTCTGGCCATAGCTATGCCACCATCTCCTTGCCCTAAATGCACCCCTATGCCCAATCTTTGTGCCAAGGCAATATCGTCATTCATAATCATAGGCACGTGATAACGGCGGGTTAATTCCAGCAACTGCTGAGCCTCAGCATAAACTTGGTCACGGCCCTCAGGCTGCGCTAGCACCTGCTTACGGCGTATCTGTAATAGCCCTATCACCCCTGTAGCTAAAGCTATCTCTAACTTTTGATAGAGCAGCGTAAACTCATCATCGTTGGTTAATAGGTAAAGTTGCGGGAGGGTATTGGCTGTAGATTTCGCGGAAAATAGAGGGGAGCTCATAAGCAGTCAACCAAAAGTCTTGTGAATAAAACCTACCAAAAACATTGAAATTATAACAGCCTTAATAACGGTAAGGGCTTAAAAAACCATAGAACAACAACGCTTAGGATAAAAGTAGCGGTAGCAAAAAGTTCACGCATAAAAAAAGCCGTTATTTTGCAATAACAGCTTCTTTAAACTACGCCTGTTGCGAGGAAATGAGGCTACACCGTACGGCGGGTCGCTAAACCGGCCAAAATAGTTTTGGCATCATCCCAACGGGTGGCTGAGCTGTTGGCACCCAAAATAATAATAATAGCAGGGCGATTATTCACACGAGTTTCCATAACCACACAACGGCCCGCTTCATTAATAAAGCCGGTTTTAGAGATACCAATTGGATAGTCGCCTGAACGGACTAAGCTGCTAGTATTGTTGGCTTTATAAACGCGGTTACCGGCTGAATAGTTGGAGACAAAGAAGTCGTAGCTCTTAGTGGTTGAGAAACGACGAATCACATCATAGTTCCCCGCAGCCTTGACCATTTTTACCAAATCGTTAGGCGAAGCCACATTGCGCTTATCTAGACCTGTAGGGTCACCAAAGAAGGCAGTGGTCATCCCTAACGAGCGAGCTTTTTGGTTCATCGCGCTCATAAAGGCATCGTAGCCGCCTGGGTAATGACGCGCTAAGCTCTTAGCCGCTGGGTTTTCAGACTTCATTAACATCATGAGCAGCAGCTCAGCGCGGTTCATACGATCGCCCGACTTTAAGTTTGAGCTAGCGCGTTTAGGACCCACGAAATCAATGGGTTCAATCACGATTTCTTCGCGCATATCTTGACCACTGTCTAGCAGTACCATAGCGGTCATGAGCTTACTAATAGAGGCAATAGGGCGCGCGATGTCAGCACTTTTTTCGTAGATAGGCTTACCCGATTCGACATCCAGTACGACCACGCCGCGGGAGCCCGTACTTACGGCCAATTGGTCATAGACGCTGCCGGCATTATAAGTAGGGTTGCTATAGCCGCCATTGTAAGACGTATTGTAGCTTGGTGTACCCGAGTTGGTGATGGTGCTGCTGCCATAGCCATTATCAATGGTCTTAACACCGCTACCAGATTTGGTAGACATAATAGTACGGGCTTCTGAGAGACTGTCGGCGCCGCCCCAACCTATCTTAGCATTAGAATTAGAGCTACCGCCCTCACTGATAGTCAGACCCGCTTGTGCCATACTACCCAGGCTCAAAGAAATCAGTGCTGCCATGAGCTGTTTTTTAGTCATTACCATGTTATTCGCCTCTCCCCGCGTAACGCCTGCCGAGCTACAGCCTGCCAGTTACGGTGTAAAATTTCTGTGTGCAGTCGCTAGTAACGACGCACCATGAATGCTCCATTAGCAACCCACTAAAAAATGGCTTGCCAACTACCCTCTATACGCTCAGTTTAAAGAGCGCTGACCTCATGTTTCGCTATGCTGTGGGCCAGTGTCTGCGCGCTGGCGCAATGACTGCCTGCATCTATGGCTAGCGAGCCTGCATTTATTCCACTACTGCAGCTCATTAGCTTCATTAAGCTGAAGTCAATAAAAGCCACTGAAAATAAATAACTTAGACTACTGGGCCAAACAAACACTGACTCAAATCAATATAGGGGCAGTCGTTTACCTCCACATAAATATAGAAGTAAACTTTTAAATAGGCTAAAACTCACTAAATGATTAGCTTACCTATTGTACAGACTGTGTCTTAAAGCTTATCCGCTACGTTACGCGTGTTAATGCCAAATCATTAATAAGCTATAAGCCTTAGCAAGGACCTGTTAGCAATAGCTACTAAAATTAGTGCATAAGTTAACAGAATGTCATTGCTATCAGTAATAAAGCACAAATAATACGGTTATAGACACGCTATGTGTTTGTTTTATAACCCAGTAAAAATTAACAAGGGTAAAACAAATTGGGTAGATACAGCTAGATAGTGAGTTTTTGTATTTTTAGTGTATCATGGATTTCCTAGTAATTTAATGCTCTAGATTTACTGAATAGTATGTTTTGTCCTGTAAACAAGATTTGCTACAGTTAACTCATAATGACGTAAGGTTCGTTAACATTATAGTAATATTAGCGCTAACCATTTATCTTTGCTAGCTGATTATAAAAATTCAATCAGTGCGTATACCAAGATAAATAATCACACCACGAGCAGTCAGCAACATTGAGAGGGTTTATGATTCGGGTCCTAGTAGTCGATGATCACGATTTAGTCAGAATGGGCATTAGCCGGATGTTAAGTGACAGCCCCGATATTGAAGTTATTGGTGAAGCAGATAGTGGCGATATGGCCCTAAAATTAGCCAAGCAGCTCACCCCTGATGTCGTATTGTTAGACGTTAATATGCCAAATATTGGCGGCTTAGAGGCCACCAAACGGCTAGTACAGTTGGATAAAGGCATTAAAATCCTTGCGGTCAGCAGTATGTCTGCTCAGCCCTACCCTTCCATGCTGCTCAAAGCAGGGGCCAATGGCTATATTACTAAGGGTACTCCGCTCGAAGAGATGATCCGCGCCATCAAAAAAGTCTATCAAGGTGGGCGTTATTTCAGCAGCGAAGTCGCCGAACAGTTGGCTGAAACGCTCTTGTCGGACAATGCGGGCTCGCCTTTTGATTTGCTCAGCGATCGCGAAAAGCAAGTGGCAATGATGGTGGTTAATTGCCAGAGTCCGCAGCAGATTGCGGATCAACTATTCGTTAGCGTAAAGACTATCAATACTTACCGCTATCGTATCTATGAAAAGGTGGGCGTGGACAGCGATGTGAAACTGACGCATTTAGCGATTCGTCATGGTCTCATTCAACCTTAAGGCTGGGCTCTTAAAATGCTAGATAGCAATAGAGTAGTAAAACAGTAGAACACCAGACCAGCAATAGCCATCAGTAGAGGGACACTCGTCATGCTAGCGGCCTTGAAACAACGCGTCCTAAGTTATCTGCCGCCCTCTACCAGCTCTGCCACCTTAGCAGAACCACAAATTCGTAAACTGGGTCTCATTTATAGTGTCTACCGCATTATAGTCAGTGGCTTTTTGATGGCGAACAGTTATGCCGCGGTCAAAAATTCTGATTTGCATATTCTCCCTACCCTGTTACAACAGCTATCACTGATTTTATATCTACTGCTCAGCTTCACTTTACTAGGCTTACTCTATTTTGCGTCGAGCCAACCGCAGCGCCAACTGACCTTTGGCTTGGCGATTGATGTGATTATTTTCAGCCTTCTTCTCTATTCGAGTGGCGCCCCTGATCTACAAATCACTATGCTATATATGGTCGTCGTGGCGGCCAGCTTTATGTTATTAAGGGCGGGGCAAGCCTTAATTGTTACCCTCCTCGCCATTATTTTTGTCATTTATCAGCAGTTCTTTTTTGCTATCGCCAACAGCATGAGTTTGTCCAACCTAGGCGATGCCCTGCTGATGTCCATGAGCTTTTTAGCGGTAGGTTTTCTCAGCTGGTCTATCTCTCAGCGGCTCGTACAAGTGGAAAAGACCGCAGCGTTACAAGCACAAGAAGTCGCCAAACTCAATAGAATCAATCAAGAGGTCGTTAGCAAAATCGTCAGCGGCGTCATGGTCATAGAAAATAAACAAGTCGTTTTAGCCAATCAAGCGGCTTGCCAGCTACTGCATATCGATGGCTATAGCAGTGATGACGAGCGCAGTTTAGAGCATTTGCAGCAGCAATTAATTACCTTACACCCTATCTTAAGAAATTGGTTTTTATCGCTACACGATGAGCTTAGCGGCACTGCTAAAGACCCTAACACCCCTATTAACAACTCTATTAACGCCCCTACCCTGCAACGGCCTTACCCCCTCACTTTTATTTATGAGCTACCACCATTAGCCAGTACTGGGGTGGTGAATAAATTGCGTATCGAGCTGACGCCGCTCAAAAATAACAGTCAACTGCTAATCATTGAAGACTTACGCCGCGAGCAAGCGGGAGCACAGCAGCTTAAGCTGGCCTCGCTAGGACAATTGACCGCCAGTATCGCGCATGAGATTCGTAACCCTTTGGCCGCTATCTCACAAGCCAGCCAATTGCTCATGGAGGATTTGGCAGAGCAGGAACATCAGGCTCAAGACTCAGCTGCACTTAGTGATGCGCACTCAGCGCAGTGGGACGGCAACCGCGAGTTATATCAGATGATTTTTAATCAAACTAAACGGGTTAACCATATTATTGAAGATGTGCTAAAGCTGTCTCGGCAACAACGGCCTAAGTTTCAGCAGCTCGATATCGCCGAATGGTTAGCGACGTTCCTAGCAGATCATTTTGTCGCGCAAGAGGTCCGCTTGCAGGCCAATACGGCCGTTAGCATCTATTTTGACCCCCAGCATCTTGAGCAAATCCTCATTAACCTGATTAATAATGGGCTGCGTTATAGCCGGCAAGCACAGCCACAGGCGCTGGTCGAAGTGGTAGTCTACTCGCTAGTCAACGATGTTATAATCGACGTGCTTGATGACGGAAAAGGTGTGCAAGCTGCTGACTTACCTAGATTATTCGATCCTTTTTTCACTACCGATACCCAAGGGACGGGGTTAGGGCTTTATCTTTCACAGGCCTTTACAGAAGCCAATCATGCCCGCCTACTGTGCGTGCCTGAACATGAAAAGACCTGCTTTCGCTTGATTATTCCACAGCGACAGTTTGTTGCGACTGACCTAAATAGTACTACGCTGCCTAACCCCACTTAACCCATCCGCTGTACGGAAAAGACTTGATTAATTGATATGATTTATTTTTATAAAGACACTGTAGGGCAGGAGGGGTTATGAGTGCTATCGCGCTGGTCGTCGATGATGAGGTAGATCTGTGCCGCTTAATGCAAATCACGCTCACCAGAATGGGCATCAAGAGTCATGTGGCTTATGATTTGGCGACGGCCAATCAGTATTTAGACGACCATGTCTATGATTTTTGTCTGACCGATTTACGCTTACCCGATGGCTCTGGGCTTGAGCTGGTCAAGCGGATTAGTACTAGCGCTGCCAATACTCCTGTGGCGGTCATTACAGCTCATGGCAATATGGACTTGGCCATCCAAGCCCTAAAGCTGGGCGCCTTTGATTTCGTGAATAAACCCTTAGAGTTGCCACGGTTAAGGCAGCTGGTCGAAAATGCACTCAAGGTCGCAGAACAGGCCAATATGCCTGCGGATGCTGAACAAAAATCTCCCGAGCAGCAGCTTTTAGATAAGCGCCTCATCGGTAGCTCTCCGGCCATCCAACAGCTCAAAGCCACTATTGTTAAACTGGCCCGCTCGCAAGCACCGGTCTTTTTATGGGGAGCTTCGGGTACGGGCAAAGAAGTGGCTGCGCGTCTTATCCATGATTTAAGCCCACGTCGTGACGGCAGTTTTGTGCCGGTGAACTGTGGCGCCATCCCTTCTGAGCTGATGGAATCCGAGTTTTTCGGCCATAAAAAAGGCAGCTTTACAGGGGCGTCAGCAGATAAAATTGGTCTTTTTCAACAGGCCAATGGCGGCACTTTATTCTTAGATGAAGTGGCCGACCTGCCATTAGCGATGCAAGTCAAACTGTTGCGGGCTATCCAAGAAAAAACCATCCGACCTATCGGTGATACCAAAGAAATATCGGTTGATGTCCGTATTTTATCGGCCACCCATAAAGACTTAAACCGCTTAGTACAAGCTGGAGAATTCCGCCAAGATTTATTTTATCGTATCAACGTGATTGAGCTTAAGCTGCCGACTTTAAATGCGCGGGATACTGATATACCAATACTGGCCCAGCACTTCTTACGCTTGATTGCCGAAGACTGGCAATTAGAGAGCGCTCCAGAACTGACCGCTGCCGCCTGCGAACACTTAAAGACCCACGACTTTGCTGGTAACGTGCGTGAGCTGCGCAATTTGTTAGAGCGCGCTGTGACTTTGACCGAGTCTCCCGTTATCGATGTCGAGCATCTGGGTATTGAAGCGACTATGCCAACGACGAGCTTAGACCCTCAGTCGCAGGTCTTGGGGTCTGAGACAAGCGCTAACCCTATAGACATATCGGCAGCTGCTGATAACCAAGCGCCTACTTCGCCACCGTCAGCAGTAGCTACTACAGAGCGGCCCTATCACAGCTCAGAGCAGCCGATATTACCAAGCCATACGGTAGAGCAGCCTATTGCCAAGCCTAGCTATGCAAATAGCGTGATTCATGCGGCTATCAAACAGCCGGCGATGACCATTAGTGCTACTAACAACGTTAATACCAGTATTAATAACAGCGCCAATAGCAGTGTTGATAAGAAGGCAAACGCACTGCCCACTCAGGATGTATACGATGAGTCCAAGGCCTTTGCCGATAAGGTTGCTGCCGATACCTTGCAAGTGAACACGGCGGTGCAACTGCCTAAAGAAGGGTTGGAAGCCTATCTACAGGAGCAAGAAAAGAAGCTAATACTCACGGCGCTGCAGCAAACCAATGGCAATAAGACTAAAGCCGCTGAATTGCTCTGCACTACGTTTCGCTCATTGCGCTATCGTATGAAAAAGCTTGAGTTGGAAGAAAGTATGCCTGAGGAAGATTCGGCGACTGCAGAGACAGAGGCTAATAACATAGACAGTCATTAAACTTTAAAAAAGTGACCATTCTAAAAATTAACCGCGCTACCTTAGCAAAAATCATTTAAAGCATCAGTAGCAGCCTGCTAAAAATAAAGCCAGTACCTTAGGATTAACTAGGGTACTGGCTTTTTTAGGTTAATAGCTCAAAAAGGTAAGCGCAATGATTGTGGAAAGCTTTTTATTTGCCCGACTTTAGAACAAACTTCATGCCTGCAGGACGCGGCTGCGCGAGTATTACAGCTAACGCTTTCTGCTCCCATGCGCCATCATTGTCCTCGAGCCGAACGTCTGGTGTAACCCCAATATCATCAATTTGGCGACCATCTGCTGTGAGGTAGTGCGCTACGGTTAGCTTAATAGCCTGCTCATCATTCACCGGAATCACTGACTGTACCGACCCCTTACCATAGCTAATCTCACCTACGATTTTTGCGCGTTTTTGTGTCTGCAAACTGCTGGCCAATACTTCAGCCGCAGAAGCCGAATAGCGGTTTTGCAAAATGACTACCGGTAGATTAGCCAGTAACGCATTAGGTGAAGTCCTTAAGCTACGCTCTACGCCTTTACGGCCCTCAATCTGCACCACATCGGTATTGGCCATAAACAGACCAGCAATGTCTACCGCTGACTCTAAGACACCACCCGGATTGTCTCTAAGATCAATGATAAGACCTGAGATAGGCGCATCTAATTTTGCTAATTCTAACAGGAGTCTTTGGCGACTATTATTTTGAAATACGGGCAGCTTAATTATCGCAACACCTTGCTCCAAGCGACTCATGATTTCTTGATTGCGCATCTGGTTTCTTTGCACGGTAATCGTCCGTTTACGGCGCCCTGCTCTAGACACCACCATCTCGACTTGCGTCCCAGCAATCCCCGTGAGCATCTGCTCGATATCATTGGCAGTCTTTTTATCCGTGAGCTTTACCTCATTGATTTGATGAAGATAGTCGCCTACTTTGATACGCTCTTTGGCAGCAGGCGAGTTGGCAGTGACCTCAGTAACTACCCAATGGCCGTTAGTGGGCTCATACTCAGCATAGAGACCGACCTCCCCCACATCACCTTGGGTAAAGGCGCGCAAGCTTTCATACGCTTCTGCATCCAAAAATTCAGCATGGCTGTCGAGCTTGGTCAACATACCACTCATAGCATCGTTTAATAGCACCTCATCACTCACCGGCTCGACATACTCACGGCGGACTAAGTCCACCACCTCTACAAAGGTTTTTAGCGTGGTCGGTGAGATAGCATTCAATGGCACCACAGGTATAGGGCCACTAAATTGCGGCGGTAAGCCAATATTGCTAGCAGAGTCTTCATCGCCACTCGAGGCTAGAGCCTCATCAAAAGGCGCACTACTTGCCCCATCATCCTCTACGATATCGTCATCGCTGATGTCGTCATAGCTGCTATCATCAGAGCCCATATCAATACTGTCATCAGCCCCATCAAACTCAGGTATCTCATCTGCTGCCTGTATCTCTTCTGCTACTTGAGAATAAGCCTTGGACTCGTTAATAATCGCACCCTTAGGCGTGGCAGCCAGCACAACTTGCGACGTTGCTCCTATTAAAATAATGGCTAAAGTCAGACGGCTAATAATGGGCGCTAACGTCTTAGGAGCTGAACGCTGCAACAAAGATACATGCATAAGAGGACTCACTAAATTCAAGGTCGATTTATAGTTATTAAATGGGACAATAGTCAGATTTACTGGGTAGAAATTCTATTAATTATAAAGCTAAATAGCTAGCCCGATACCAAGCTAAACTTCAAGTTAGCTAGCCCCAAGTTTAAGGCAATAAGCCCTCAGGTTAAAATGGATTTATGTAGTAGTCACTTACCTATTTGCGCATAGCAGATATCGAGGCGAGTCGCCGCTACTATTAGGCTAAATAAGTGCTTAAAGATAGCATCAGCTTGCATAAAAAAACCGCTTTTACCGATTAGCTTAGCACTAACCTTGGTAAAAACGGCTTTTAACTGTAGGCTTAGAAGGAAAGCCAACTCTAAGGTTAGCTATCCATTGAGCGAGCGCTTAAGCGGGCGCTAACAGATTAAACCCAGACATCTCTTTAGGGGCAGTGACTTCCATCAATGCTAGGATAGTGGGTGCTACGTCACATAGACGACCCCCATTACGTACCCGCACCTTCTTCTCACCCACATAAATTAGCGGCACATGCTCAGTAGTATGCTGTGTATGCACCTGACCACTTTCGTAATCTTGCATCTGCTCACAGTTGCCATGGTCGGCAGTGATAAGCATATGACCATGCATCTTGCGCACACTCTCAACGATACGGCCGACACACTCGTCTAGGACCTCCACCGCTTTTACTGCCGCATCAAAGACGCCGGTATGACCCACCATATCCCCATTAGCATAGTTGACGACCAGCACATCATACTTGCCTGACTCAATAGCCTCGACCAGTTTATCCGTCACCTCAAAGGCGCTCATTTCTGGCTTTAAGTCATAAGTGGCGACATCCGGTGAAGGAATTAAGATGCGATCCTCACCCTCATAAGTCTCTTCACGACCGCCACTGAAAAAGAAAGTCACGTGAGCATACTTTTCGGTCTCAGCGATGCGCAGTTGGGTTTTGCCTTTGCTCTCTAAAAACTCCCCCAAAGTATTGGTTAGGGCCGTAGGATAATAGGCAATCGACGTCTTAGCGTTGTTTTCTAATTCGTCAGAATACTTCGTTAACATAACAAAAGCGGACAGCATCGGGCGTTTATTACGCGCAAACCCTGAAAACTCATGGTCGGGCAACACAAACGCTTGCGCCAACTCACGCGCCCGATCCGCTCTAAAGTTCATAAAGATAACGGCATCATTATCATTGATAGTGCAAGGGGTTTCACCGTGTTCGATGACGGTCGTAGGACTCACAAATTCATCAGTCTCACGAGCTTTATAAGCGGCTTGAATAGCGCCGTCGGCACGGGTAGCCATACGCTCAGACTTGCCTTCGGTCATCAGCTCATAGGCTTTTTGCACGCGGTCCCAACGATTATCACGGTCCATCGCAAAGTAGCGACCTATAATACTGGCAATTTGTACGTTGCCTTCGTAATGAGCATTTAAATTATTCAGGTATTCGCGCAGACGATTGATATATTTATCAGCCGACTTAGGCGGGGTATCACGACCGTCTAGGAAACAATGGACATAGACCGATTTCGCGCCATGGACTAACGCGGCATGACACATGGCTTCGATATGATCTTGGTGCGAATGCACACCGCCGTCAGACAAAAGCCCCATAATATGGACCGCACCGCCCATCTCTTGAGCGGCATGCAGCGCATCGACTATCGCTTTATTTTTATAAAACTCACGACTCTCTAATTCGCTAGAGATTCTCGTGGAGTCTTGATAGAGGATACGACCCGCGCCAAGATTCATATGGCCGACTTCAGAGTTGCCAAATTGACCCCCTGGTAGGCCGACATCTTCGCCTGAGGCTGAAATCAGTCCGTGAGGATAGTCTTGGTAAACCTTATCTAAATTGGGCGTTGTGGCAGCAGCGATAGCATTGTCTTTATCATCTTCTCGGTAACCAAAACCATCTAAAATCATTAATACATGAGGGGTTTTGCTAGATGCTTGCTTATTATTTTGACTGTCTTGACTACTGGACATTGAGTACCGCTCCTACTGTGATTCAGATGGATTCTATGGCTCGTCCCATAAAAAGAAAGGCCATAGCGCTAAAAACATGAAACAGAGATAAAAAATGTAACAACAAAAATATTAGGGTGAATCAAGCCCTCTATCTTACCACAGAATGTAAAATTGCCGAAAAAACGCTAAAAACTCTATATTATTCAAGGAGCTTGACACAGCATTGGTGTTGATAAAAACCAAATAATAAGCTTATGTTATAACAGTATTTTTTATACTTCATGAGTGATAAGCATGACGCGTTAAATGCCAGCTCGTCCCTTAATACCTCTGACGTTATCGGCATATTCATCCGCTAAGTAAGAGGGTTGTTTGATAAATATGCTCTATTATTTTGCTAATGAACTGAATGTGTTGACAGACCAATCTCTCTAGCCCGCCTCTTGCATTCTATAAAATCATTGGGTATGATTATTGGACTCTGGAGTGTTTGCCAGTGGATGTTATTCCCTGAGCCGATAATGTAATACCCGGATGCGCTACCTATCGTCTTATTGTGTATGCCTGCACTGCTTGCAGTGTTTCAGGAAACCTTAAGAGACGATGACGTATCCCCCTTGAACGTGACGGTTCATGGGTCCCCATCCTACAGCGGCACTCCGGTTCTAAATTTTTAGTATGGTTTTTATAGTCTTAATATTCTATTAATCACTGTACTATGCTAGCGCTACAAAAAAAGCCCTCTCAATATGAAAGGGCTTTTTTTATGGCGTTGTCTGGTCCTAAAACAAGTCTACTAGCAAGTCTTATTCATCATTAGCAGAATGAGTGATTTTCTTCACATCTTTAGGCACAGTTTTTGCGGTGCCATCTACCGTAGTAGTTTGCTTGAACACATTGCCAAAAGGATTGGCAGACTTATTTGGTGAGTTGCCACCCATACCACCAAAAGGGTTTTGACCGCCAAAAGGATTACCGCCTGGACCACCCATGCCCCCCATACCACCAGCACCGCCGAATGGATTTTGGCCACCCATTTGCTTGGCCATCATTTCCATCATTTTTTGCTGGTTGTTCATGACGTAGTTATTGGCCAGGTCTTTCAGCTTTCTTTGTACCGGCGGCAAGATAACTAATAGCGCTAGCACATCGCTAATCAAGCCAGGGATCAATAACAACAATCCGGCGACGGCCATGGCCACACTTTTAATCATCGTATTTTCAGGAGGACGCATGCCAGGGTTCATCATGCCCCCTGCTTTCATCTGCTGCGCCATAGGATTCAGCGTCGCTAGGCCTTTGCGAATTAAGGTAATACCAATGACCGCTGCGATGATAAACCAAAAGAATACTAGCCAGCCGCTCATAAATTGGGCGAGCAAGTACCACAGCAACATCTCAATGATAAACCATACGATGGCGATGCCAACAATCTGACCCATAATGCGTCGTCCTACAATAAATAATTAAAAAGAGAGTGAGAATAAAAGCAGCCTTACTAGCTACGGGGCGGCTTATATTTGCTTCGTTAATAAGGTATATGGGGATGGCCTGCTATACTATCAAATTCAATTTACTTTTTTAAGCAAATCTCTACCAAAAATAGGCACTGGGCACTATGGCAATTATTATCGGTATCGACCCTGGCTCCCGTATGACGGGGTACGGCATCATTCGACAGACGGGCGACAAACTCACCTATCTGGATGCGGGTACCATCCGTACGGAGACCAAAGAGATGCCTGAACGTCTTAAACGCATCTTTCAGGGGGTCACTCGCATTACCGAGCACTACCTAAAACACTTTGACGAGCCTATCCACGCTGCCGTAGAGCAAGTCTTTATGGCAGAAAATCCAGACTCAGCGCTGAAGTTGGGTCAAGCCCGCGGTGCCGCTATCGCTGGTCTGGTAGCGTTAGATTTAGAAGTGGCTGAATATACCGCCAGACAGATAAAACAGGCGGTCTGTGGCTATGGCGCCGCCGATAAGGACCAAGTACAAGAGATGGTCTGTCGTTTGTTGAAACTCGAGATCACCCCGCAACAAGATGCGGCTGATGGCTTAGCCTGCGCAATTTGCCACGCTCACTCGAGCCATTCGATGAATAAGCTGTTACTGAACTCTGCCTTGCTCGGTCGTGGGGCAGCTTCCAAGAAAAAAGGCCGCTGGCGCCTGACAGAAGAAGATGTCGCCAAAATGCGCTAGTATAAAAAAAGTGCGATTCTTTAAACCAAAAAGCAGAACCCTAACGGCTCTGCTTTTTTTAGGTTAGGGCTTTGAAATAAATACCGTTTATTTAACCATTTGGCTTTCTACTACCATATCTAACACATAAGCAAACTGCTTGCCTTTGACATCGCTTGGGTCAACCGTATAACGTTTAAGACGCAGCACTTGGTCTTGGTTGGCATTATGAGTGAAACCTTCGATCTCGCCGGCGAATAAGGTCCATTTGCCTTCGTCAGTTTTGACCCCTTGCTCATTATAAGTAATAGGTTTTACTTTTAAGCATTCTTTGGTCGTGCCATCAGGGCAAGGCTCGGCTTTATGATCTACCGCCCAAAAGATAGTCTCACCTTTTTGCTTATACTTGGCTTCAGCATTCATCTTACCCTGCCATACTAGCGTAGCCTTTTTAGCACTGCTGCTATCGATTAACGTTAATACTGGCGCGGCACCGTCTTTGTAGCTCAGCTGACTATCGCCCTGCATCACGCTACTTAGTAGCTTTTCAGCCGCATCTAGGTCCTGGCAAAACATTTGCGTGCTCATGACGTTACCCACCGTCATCACATTACTGGCCAACTCATAGCTGCCACCCATACGGTTACAGCCCACGCCAAAACCTACGGTATTCGTGCCATTCTGCTGAGCGAAGTTGAGAGTCACTTGGTCTTTTACAGCGGTCAATGGCGCTAGCGGTTGATTGTTGCCATCCACAGCGCTAATGAGGGTCCAATCGTAGCTCGCAAGCGTCTTACTATCGATGACAGCTTTCGTATCTGCACTATTGGCATCGGTCATACCTTTATCCTTTACAATAGTTTCCGTAGCCCCAGCGCTAATAGGCGTGGTATTTTGGCAGCCTACGATAGAGAGCAGGCCTGCCATGATGGCAGAAGATAACAATAATTTTTTATTGGCGAAGGGCTGAATAGACATAAGGTTCCTTGTAGGATAATAAAGGGTAGGATAATAGAGGTATTAACAAAATAATCGGTATATTAAACAGTGGTTTAGATATTAGTATAGAGCATTAAATTTTTGCTAATATCCAATAAAGCTACTATAACCAACCTAGAATATGATAATGTAACAAAATGTTTATTCCGTATACGATATTGTTCGTTGAAGAATAGTGACTGTAAGAATATAGAATTAAGTCATTTATTGTTCATGTAATTTACTATACCTGCTATTCATTAAGTGCCATTCCTACTGTCTTTGCTTGACCTTGCCACAGCAAGACACTACCCCGCTCATTGGTTTGCACTAAGATTGGAGACTCTGAACCCTCTAGCGCATAGAACCTACTAGGGCTGGCCAACTCTCTACCGAGCTGGCCTTCTGCTTGCTCAATCTCGTCATTACAGCCTATGAGTGTGCTAATAGTTAGTCTACTGGGTTTGGTCATCTTGCCATCGAGCAATGTATAACCCGCTGAATGCCAATTGCAACCCATCTTATAACCAAACCCTACCTCCTGCTTAGCATTAGAGTTAGATTCGTTAAACTCAAGCTGAGCTTTTATATTGGCTAACTTAGGAATGGCCTTAAAGGCAGGTATAGGCAGATGGCGATTATCAATAGCGAAATCCAACGTCCAATCATATCGAGAGAGCCAGTTGGTAGTTGCTGGTATTAGCTGTACAGTTAATCCTTTAGCCTGTTTGTCCACGCGCGCTTGCCACAGCAGCACACTGCCCTCCTCCGTAATTTGCAGCATAATAGGCGTGTTACTCTTGGTTTCAGCAGCGGTCAGTAATTGCAATTGACTGCGCCCCTCCATAAGCTCACTCAATAGCTGCTCAGCCGCTAATAAATTAGGACACATCTGCGCATCGCCCATCTCATCGGTTACCGTCAGAATACTGCTGTGCGCCCCCAACTCTTGCAGGCGAAAGTTACCCCCACGAGCATTACACCCCACGGTATAGCCCATACCTGGTGAACCATCTGCTGGTAAGGTTAGCTGCACGTTATCTTTGATTTCATTGAACAGCGCTATAGGCTGACGCTTGGCATCAAAAGCGCTAATTAACTGCCACTCTGCGACAGGCAATAAGGGTACGCCCGTATTATTTCCCAAAGAGGAATTCTGTTCGACTGCAATTACCGGCGTTATTACAGCGTTACCTTTAACCTCAGTAACCGTCCTAACACTTGCCACCTCCTCTACCATGACGGGCGCTTGCACCTGTAACGGTTGGCAGCCCAGCAAAAAAACAGGCACTACGATTAACATAGCGCCCACCCTTATTCTTACATTTCTTCTCTTACTCATACTACGCATCTCATCAAGCCACGCTTCTCTTAAGTGTCATAACGGTCTTAAAGGTCATAATCGCCACAGGATTAGCTGGCCGCTTGCTTTTTAAAGCCAAACCGCTCATTCATCATTTCATAAAAGCGAGCAATACCTTCGCCGTGTGATTTCGGATCGACTTTTAGGATTCGGCCAAAGTCTAAAGCGATATATAAGACAATATCGGCATAACTAAATTGATTATCGACTAAGTATTCATTGTCTTTCAGGAAGCTTTCAAAATAAGGCAAGGCTTTGGCAGCACGCGCAATAGACTTGGGTGCCAGCTCCGGGACTTGGTCCACTCGCTCAGCTTTCGACGGATGGCTGTGCTGAAAGGCCAGCATATAATTATAGAGTACTTCAAACTCAGCAATCCGGCGCATAGAGCAGACTTTGGCGCGCTGTACCACATCATTGCCCATCACCGAACGCTCGCCATACACACGGTCGAGATATTCACAAATCGCTTGGGAATCATTGAGTACTGTGCCGTCCTCTAGAGTTAATACGGGCACAGTTTGCATAGGGTTCATTGCGGTAAACGACTCTGAGAATTGCTCACGCTTGGAGAAATCAACATCAATCACATCCAAATCGTCCATATCGTCGACATCGATCCCTTTCGCTTGTAGCAAAATAACCACTTTACGCGGGTTAGGCGCCGATCTTGTTAGATATAATTTTTTCATTACAATCTCCTTTTGTAGTTTCAAATGATACTTATAGAACAATGCTACTTATAGAACCAAGGTGTTGCTGCACCGAACAAGGATGTCTTTCTATAAAATAAGAGGACATCAGTGACCTAAGTTACCTCATCATAGCAAACTTATTTCATTTAAGTTAGCCAGCTTATAAACACTTACGTAAGGATTAAAAAGCGATAGATAAAGGTTAAAAAGACCCGAGAACCAGACCATAAAAAACCCTGCCACCTAAGTCGCAGGGTTAGTCATCTTGCCAGTCTTACTCATAGCTTACGCTTGGGCAACGCTTATTTATTAGGCGCTGGCGTAGTACGCAGATACGGTTTGATTTCGGTATAGCCTTTAGGATATTTCGCTGCGATATCTTCGTTTTTCACGCTTGGTGGAATGATAACATCATCACCATCTTTCCAGTCTACTGGCGTCGCAATGTTGTATTCATCAGACAGTTGGAGCGCATCGATGACACGGATGATCTCGTCAAAGTTACGACCACAGCTGGCAGGATAAGTTAGGATTAGACGAATCTTTTTATTAGCATCAATGATATAAACGCTACGTACCGTCGAAGTGTTGTCTGCATTTGGGTGCATCATGTCATATAGATTCGCGACTTCTTTATTCGGGTCAGCGATGATTGGGAAGTTCAAGTCAGTCCCTTGAGTCTCACCGATATCTTTACTCCACGCATGGTGGTCTTCTAGGCTATCGACTGAGATACAAATTGGCTTAACGTTACGTTTTTGGAATTCACCATTTAGCGCAGCAGCACGGCCAAGCTCTGTCGTACATACTGGGGTAAAGTCAGCAGGATGTGAGAAGAATACAACCCATTTGTCGCCCGCCCAATCATAAAAATTGATATCGCCATCGGTAGTAGGAGCGTCAAAGTTAGGAGCCGTGTCGCCAAGTCTTAAATGTGCCATAAAATTTTCCTTAGTGGTTATAGTTTGGGGGTTATAAATTCGTTGTAGTTGCCTTTATCTTAGCAAATTCATTATTTAATTCATGTGCTTGATTGTAAATCTTATATTCCTTCGTGGAATATTGCAACTGCATTAGTATTATCCTAGCTTAAACATAGCGTCGCCATCAATCTTCATATCGACCTTATCACTTTTCCAAATTAATCTTGGCGTGGCCTCGCTCATGCGTTTACTAGTCTCGCCTGAATGCTGCAAAGTAATCCCGTCTTCATCAATGATAGCGATACCAATCACATAAGTATAGACCACGCGACTTTTCGCTTTGGGCGACGCTTTGATATTAAAGACGCACTCGACGACCTGATCTTGATATTGCATGCGCATCTTTGGCTGCAAGGAAGCGATCGATACGACCCCATTGCTCACCGCAGAGTAGACTGAAAATACGAGTGCTACCTTACCGCCATAATGTCTGGCAATCTCAGGGTTGACCAACACCACTTCTTTGCCAGGCTCATTGGCACTAGCCACTCGCACATCGCCTTGATGTTGCACGTAAGGCTTTTTGCTTAGACTGCCAACTTCCTGCGGGGCATGAACGTAGATCATCGCCTTACCATGCTGCGCTAAGATGCCCACACGTAAATCCAAGTCGTCATTGTCTGCACTGGCATCGCCATTATCGACCCAGATAGCCTCGACCCGCAGGACGTCTTTGCTGCCTTTAGTGAGGCTGACTCGGTGCTCGCTCCCAGGTTTATCTAAAGTGATTTTCTTTAAATTAATACTAGGCTGTGGCGCAGAAGAGGAAGATGTTGTTAATGAAGACGTTGTGCTGGTAGCGGTCGTGGTCGAAGCAGCCGTTGACTGTGCTACTGGTGAGCTACTCTCCTCAGCCACTTCGCCACCAAAATGGGTAACGAGAGCTGCTAAGCCGCCGTTAAAGCCTTGACCAATAGCATTAATACGCCAAATACCTTGTTTACGATAGACCTGCAGTAGCATCACGGCGCGCTCACTAGCGAACGCTGCCCCTGAAAAAGGATAGTCCACTAACCTTTGACCCGCCTGCTCAAGCCACACTTGACTGGCGCCCAGCTCCTGCATAGTTTGCTGGCCTTCGATAGTCGCGGTAATCACTAGATAATCGACCATATTGGGCAACTTACTTAGGTCAATATCAAAGCACTGCTGCGTGCCCACCGCTTGCCAACGTACCGCCCCACACGGCGTAACCGGCTGATTATAAAAGGTCATATAATCATCGCTCACTAGCTTTTGCTGCGTATCTAAGCCAAAGCAAGCGACATCCACTACGGCAGACTGACTGGTAATATCTGCTGTTAAACTAAACTGTTGGTTAATGCCTAAATCGGTAAATTTGGCTTTTTGACCGGCGACCATCCGTAGCATAAAAACATCCTTAAATAATAGTAGCTCGCCAGCCTACGACGAGACTTAAATCTGCATTTTTGCATCCCATACGCAAAACTCACCAAACCGTCCCTTTCTGCTTTCTCCACCCGTTTTCCTACCGGCTTCCGAAAGCACCATCTCCCCATTTACCTCTTCTAAATAGCCAAGTGCCATCAACTTGCTTTTGAGCTCTGGTGTTTTGAGACCGAGAGACTTCGCCAACTTTGCGGTAGTGAGTTTGTCAGGAACTGTTGCTGGTGTAGCACTAGTAAGTTGTTTGTCTTTGTTTTTCTCTTTGTCTGTATCCTGCGCTACTACTGGTTTGCTCGGCGCAGCTTTGAGGGTTTTATTTGGCTTACTATCTCTGGCAACTGCCTCACTTTTATCTTTATCTTTTAATTTATCAGTAGGTTGCAGAGCGTCTGCCACCTGTTCCTTATCATCTACCTTATTACTTTGCTGCGCAACCGTATTTTTGCTAGCCTTCAGTTGCTCTAATACTTTGGGTTTAAAAGTATTCTTATTTGACTCAGTTGTGTCCTTAGTTGTATCGTCAGCTAGCGTCTTTATAGTTATACGAACAGCCTCGCTAATACTAAGCAGGCGCTGCACCTCATCATAAGTTTCTTGATATAGCTCAGCATCTGTATCGCGTTGTATTAACACGCCCAATTCATTGCGTTGCTCTTGGCCAATAGCATGGAGTTGTAAACTGGTAATGATGGCCTGACTATCATTAAGATAGCACTGGGCTTGCAGATTTTTGCAAAAACTCGTGCGTAGGTAACTCAAGGTATTGAGCCAATACATCTCAGTCGGTTGCAGGTGATTTTGTTGATATAGAATATGCGTGGCAGCTTGCCCACTATCGCGCTGTGCTAACAGCTCTTGCACACGCTCGTTAAACTTAAGTGCAGGAGTGACAATGATTAATTGCTCCGTGGTATCTTGCAGCAAACTTTCTAAATGGTAGGTGGTCGCGCTAGTGCTTAAAAACTTGGCCATGGTCGTGTCCCTTATTTATAATCATTATTAGCGTTCATAAGACTTTTCAACCGTCTTTCTTATTAATAAAAAAGCCCAATACCACCATACTAAAATTACTTTATATTTAAAATATATAAATTATAATTTAAATATTATTAATTAATATGGATGCGCTTTTAAATAATCCAGCACTAAAAAAGGCCTATCCTAAGATAGACCTGATGCATACTAAGCGACAGCCAGTTTAATCTGAAAGTAATACAGTGCGACTGGGAGCAGTTTTACAAAGTCTCACGCAGAGCATGTTCAAGCAGCTCCGAGTGTAGTCCATCATCACTAATCTCATTGCCCTCGGTATCCCAATACTCCATTCTAATCATAGCCGAACGGACACGCTGTTCGGTTTTATCAGCGTCTGTTTCACGATCCTGCCGGCCCAAGATGCCACTGAATTTATCAGAGATGTTTTGTATAAAAACATCAAAGACCGTCGTCAGTTTATCGGGTGTGGTTTGAGTATTTGACTTTAACCATCCTAATGCACGTACGATATCCTGCTCGGTATCTGTGAAATCACTGCCTAGAGGATAATCGGGCAAAGTACCGTCTTGGCGAAAGGGTTGTAGCTTAGCGCTTAAAACCTCGGCTGTATTTTGCTCGGAGGCGAGCGTCTCATTAAGCGCTGAGTCATGGATTTTACGGTTGTCTTGTGCGGTCTCTAATAGCTCTTGTTGAAACTCGCTATCGGTAATGTTTAGCATAGCGCTAATACATTCGCTATCTGCCGCATAGCGCAAATCCGCGATACCATATTCTGTAATATAAACGTCGCGCAAATGCCTTGGAATCGTCAAGTGAGAGACATCCCATAAGATATTACTTTTGGTCTTGCCGCCACTAGTCCGAGTAGATCGCAGTAGTAGCACTGACTTAGCGGCAGGCAGACTGTGCGCCATACTCACAAAGTTATATTGCCCGCCAACACCAGAGACCACCTTGCCATCGGGCAGAGTCTCTGACGCGGCACCCCCAAGCGCCGTGGCCATCATACAAGTGTTAAAGAAGCGGGCGTGCTGGCGTTTATAGGTCTCTAGCATATAATGCTCGCCAATCACTGAGTTGATTTGGCTGATACGCCGCATCCCGACGGTATTATTGGTCGATTCTAGACTACGTAGCCAGTCGTAAAACTCTGGCGACCCCAAAAAGAAAGCTCCGTCTAAAAAGTGGCCTTGGGTCTCAATAAGGTTATTATCGGATTCGGTGGTGTTGCCATTGGCCACGCGGCGCATGACCTCTTCATCTTCGACCACTCGGCGCTTCACGATGCCATGCTTGACCAACAGACGAAACCCTTCATTGAGCATTTCGCTACAACCGTAGACGCCAGTCACAAAGGGCTCTAAGCCGCCAAATTCCTGAACGGTGGCATGACTCTCAATATCAGGAGCTAAAGCTTGTAGCACCCGTCGATAGGTGGCATTGTCGCTCTGTCTTAATACTAGCGCGTGGCACAGCGCATCCGCTAAAGCCCCAATACCAATCTGCAACGTACCACCATCTTTGACCAAGGTAGAGCCATATAGGCCAATCGCATAATCTGCATCGCCTACGGGCTGACGCGGGGCCGCAAATAGTTTGGCGTCTATAGGGCTAGTATCATCCTTTCTATCAGCAGCATTTTCCTCACCCGCATCCTGAGTAACGATGACCTCAAAAAGATTGGCATCGACGATAGCCTCTCCCCCTACAAAAGGAAGCTTGGCATCTATCACCCCAACACAAAAGGGCTTGGGCGCACCTTTAGCCGCGATAGCATCAAGCGTATCTAAGGTCAAATCGGTGTTGCAAGCTAAAGAATAATTACCCTGATTATCTTGCGCTAATTTTTGCACGACAACGTTAATATCGCGTGAGGCCAGTGCTTCTGGGACGTGAGTATAATTCAGACTGGCATAGAAACTCTGGGCGCTAAGACTTCCAAGTAAGGCTCCCGAGCTCATATAGAACTCTTGCACTTGAATATTATTAGGCAAGCTATCGCTACTATTGGCCTCCGCATATTTCAGCCGAGGGAAGTCTGCTCCATAGAGCCGCTCAACGAAGGGCGTCAAAAAGCGTTTTTCTAACTCAGACTTGCCCACAGGCGGATTCAACGATAAAGCGGTATAAATAGCCAGCTTACGCGCAGGGTCATTCGCCACCTGGTCATAAAGGGCATTGAGTAAATAATACGGCTTGCCCAATCCTAGCGGCGTCGCTAAACGAATAGGACCGGTAATATTTTGCAGTATATGCGCGACGGCAGCGTCTATAGCATCGGTTATTATGGTCATAAGAGCTCTATTATTAGGTAAATAAACGGTAAATAAAGGTAGTATCGAAAGTCATTCAACTAATAATGTCTGACTTTAAAATTGAAAAGTAGGTAAACCAATTAGTCTTTAATGCCATAGCAAATTAAGTATCATTTGATTTTTGAAGCAAATTCAATTGGAAAATCCACTGATTTCACAATAGCACTGATTAATAAGGGGTCCTTATCACCATATACCTTAATATTATCATTAGTATCTTTGCTCACTACTAACATATGGTTATTGTAGGTTTGGTAAGCTATGTACATATCAATTTTAGTATTTTTAAAACTCTCATATTTTTGGTAGAAATTAGTTGTTAAGATTCCATTTGTTATATCTCTAGCGCTAAGAACTCTACCCATATCAAAATCATCTATCTTTAGTCCTACTTTATTTAGAAAGACTTCATCCAACCTACTTCTAAACAATGAGTCATTGTTGTATAGCTCATAGTTATCATAATTTATACCTTCACTCAGTAAACGCTTTTGCACCTTTGGAGTTATAAACTGCGCAGCAGTAAAATTATATTTCCTTTCTATGAAGTTATAACTTTCAGAAAGACTGCTCTTTAGAACAATAGAAATTTCACCTCTATCATCATCTTGATTTATATCAACTTCATAATATTCACAAAGGTAACGATATAAGCCATGGTCTTTCTTATCAGTTTGCCATAAATACTCTGGTATTCCTGTTTTATAAATTAAAGCTTTTCTAATATCTTCTAAGTCATCTAAATAATCTGTAGGTGCTAGAGAAAATGAGGTTATCTGATTTTTATCAACATTAAATGCTATGTAGCCTATAAATACTTCTCCAATACCCGCTATAGTTGTGTAGTTATTATTGTCTTTGAATTCTAGTCGTCCTTCACGACTCTCTCCGTCCTCTTCAAATCTTCTTACTATTACTCTACCTTTTTGTTTAGATACAAAATCCGTAATGGATTGCCCAGGGCTCATGCCACCTAGCTCTATCCTCTCAGGAGGAACAACGCATGATGCTCCCCAGCTTAACGATGGCAATAAGAGCAAATATAAAGATTTTTTAAACATAAGATTATCTCGTAAAATTTATTATCTACTAACTTTGATAATAGCCTTTTTTATTAAATATATCATTGATTTAATATTATAGATGCATATCGATATCTGTTATTATTTGATTAGCAAAGACTCATGTAAAACAAGACGCTCAAAGCTATTAAAACTCTCTCAACAAAGCTCACCCATAAAAAAAGGCCTACCCAAAGGTAGACCTAATTCTTATTATTAACCACTAAATCGCTATCTAGCCAGCTAATAATTAAGCCGGTTTAAAAGTATCGCGTAAGCTAACGATTTGGTTAAACACCGGCTTATCATTGCTATGGTCTTCGCTATCCGCGATGAAGTAGCCTTCACGCTCAAACTGGAAGCGCGTACCTGCAGCGCTATTTGCTAATGACGGCTCGACGACTGCTTCTAATACCGTAAGCGAATTTGGGTTCAAAGCATCGTGCACATCGCTGACGCTACTTGGGTCTTCTACCGCAAACAGTTGCTCATAGAGACGTACGGTAGCAGGCACACCTTGGCTCGCCGATACCCAATGAATTACGCCTTTCACCTTGCGGTCTTCGGGGTTTTTACCTAAAGTCGTTGGATCGATAGTCGCTTTTAATTCAACCACATTGCCAGCATCATCTAACACATGCTCAGTTACTGCTAACACATAAGTATTGCGCAAGCGAATCTCTGGCTTCTCTGGTGACAGACGCTTATAGCCTTTAGGTGGCTCAAGCTCATAGTCGCCTTGGTCGATGTAAATGGTTTCAGTGAAAGGGATTTCACGCTCACCCATATCAACATTAGGATGATTGGGCTGCGTTAACCATAGGGTATTTTGCTCATTATCCCAACGGGCAACCACACCTTCGTCTTTTAAGTTGTCCCAATCTTTAAGCGCTTCATCAAAGTTGGTGATGGTTACTTTTAAAGGCTTGAGAACCGCCATACCGCGCGCAGTAGTGGTCTCTAGTGACTGGCGAATGCTAAATTCAAGTAAGCGGAAATCCACTACCCCATCTGACTTTGCCACACCAACGCGATCACAGAAATCACGCAAGCCTTCTGGCGTATAACCACGGCGACGCATACCCGCAATCGTTGGCATACGCGGATCATCCCAGCCGCTCACGATATTTTCATCAACCAATTGCTTTAACTTACGCTTACTGGTCAAAGTATGGTCGACGTTTAAACGGCTGAATTCATACTGATGCGGCGCTAGCTTAATACCGCCCTTCTCACCGATTTTCTCGACCGCCCAATCATAGAACGGACGGTGATCGGCAAACTCTAGCGTACAAATCGAATGGGTAATGCCTTCAATCGCATCCGATAAAGGATGGGCGAAGTCATACATAGGATAAATACACCATTTGTCACCGGTCTGATGGTGCGACTGGTGCATCACACGATAGATAATTGGATCGCGCATGTTCATGTTCGGGCTGGCCATATCAATCTTGGCACGTAATACTGCTTCGCCCTCTTTAAACTTGCCGTTTTTCATATCATCAAACAGTTGCAAGTTTTCGGCGATAGTAGTATCACGCTGCGGTGACGGCTTACCGACTTCTAAGAACGAGCCGCGATTATCACGAATTTGCTCAAGGGTTTGCAAATCCACATAGGCATCACCCTGCTCGATAAGTTGGACTGCCCACGCATACAATTGGTCAAAATAGCTGGAGGCATGACGCGCTTCCCCTGCCCATTCAAAGCCTAACCACTGCACATCATTCTTAATATTATCAATGTAATCTTGTTTTTCAGCGGTCGGGTTGGTGTCGTCATAGCGTAAGTTACATACGCCGCCAAACTCATCCGCCACGCCGAAGTTTAGGCAAATAGACTTTACATGGCCTAGATGCAGATAACCGTTAGGCTCTGGTGGAAAACGAGTGACGATCTGCTGGTATTTTTGCGCCGCTAAGTCTTCTCTAATAATTTGACGAATAAAGTCATTTTTTTGTTCAGCGGGCTTGGTTGAGTGGTCACTCATTGGCTGGGTGCTCCTAACACGGTACGAGTCGTCTGCCGTAATGCGGCGACAACTAAATAAGTATGAAATAAAGGGATAACAAATACTGATTGAACTATTAACTTAACGATCAGCGATGTGGCTATTAAAACATAATGAGGACAAATAATATGGGGCATATCTTACCGATAACAACCGCTAGGGACAACTGTTGTCTTGTGGCAAACCACCCATTATCAGTCGATTTAATCTAAACTTGCCTATACTAACTTTGATAATGGATTTTTACTTTGGTTCATCCCTCTTAGCTTATGCTTATTTATGCAAGCCTCTAAAGTTCAACCTAGCATTCATCCATTAATTTGTAATTGGGGTGCTAATGGCACATTGCGCCTTATTCTATCAGTAATCTTGCTACTTTGAGCGCCTCATTAACAGCCTGACACATGACAGCTCGTCAAAAAGTCGTTAGACTACGGCTAATCAATGGGCTTGTATGAATTGACTAGCATTTATCAAGTCATGACCGATAAGTTAAACCATTAATAATAAGTTTATGCGGCTCACTTAGTCTAGACCATGCCCACTTATATTCAGCAACGAGCACTTATTCAGCAATGAACACTCCTCAGCTGCGGGGCATCGTTTAAATTTTTGCTAATTTTTGCGCCCATCAAATCAACAAGGATAAGATGTGACTGCCATTAAAATGTTAAATCTTAAAACGCTAGGCTATTCGAGTCTGCTATTGCCAATCCTGCTAGCAGGTTGCGCCAATTCCACTGTAAACGCCAATCCAACTACTAATCCAAACCTCAAGGAGCAACACATGAGTGACATGCCAGTCGTACAACTCGATACTACTATGGGTGCTATCACCATCGAATTGAATGAAAAAGCCGCGCCAAAAACGGTTGCAAACTTCTTAAACTATGTAAATGCCGGTCATTATAATGGCACTATCTTCCATCGCGTCATCCCAGGCTTTATGGTTCAGGGCGGCGGTATGGATGCTGATATGAATGAGAAAAAGACCAACGCTCCTATCGAAATCGAAGCGGATAACGGTCTAAAAAATGACATGGGCACTATCGCCATGGCGCGTACTCAAGATCCTAACTCTGCGACCAGCCAATTCTTCGTAAACGTAAAAGACAACGACTTCCTAAACCATTCTGGCAAAAGCATGCAAGGTTGGGGCTATACCGTATTTGGTAAAGTCACTAGTGGTATGGACGTAGTTCAGAAAATCGAAGGCGTACCTACTGGTCGTTTTGGTATGCATGCTGATGTGCCAAAAGAGCCTGTTATCATCAATTCTGCTAAAGTTATTAGCGAATAGGTCATTAGCAAATAAGTTATTAGCGAGTAAGTCATCCGCTAGTCCGAGGTTAGCGATTAGAGCTGCTAGTATTCACTATTCATTAGCACCTAATCGCTAGCAATTAGCCAATAGCTTGCCAGCTATAGCCGTAATGACCCCATAAACTTAATACCCCGTAAACTCAATAGGTTGTTATTCGATGACCCCATTTAGAGATTACCATCATTTAGTCACCACCCGCCCGCATGATGTGCGGCAGGTCATGATTAGTGATTTGCATTTGTCTGCGTCAGAGCCTGCCTTAGTGCAGGCTTTTTCGTCATTACTGAGCGACTTGCAAGCCCTACCCCATCTCCGCTGCCTGTATATCCTAGGCGATTGGTTTGACGCTTGGATTGGCGATGATGCTTATCTGTCGTTGAGCGATGCTGAAAAGGCCAGCCATTGGATCACCCCAATGATAGCGCAACTGAAACAATTGCGCCTACAAGGCTGCGATATCTTCGTCATGCATGGCAATCGCGACTTCCTGATTGGTCAGCCTTTTTGCAACACTTTTGGCGGCCTGTTAATCGATGAGCCTTATGATATTCAAATTGGCAGCCAACACTTTCGCTTAGAGCATGGCGATGCCCTTTGTACCGATGACCATGCTTATCAGCGTTTCCGCAAACTTATGCGCAATCGCTTGGTACAGTGGTATCTGCTCAATAAGTCGTTGGAGAAACGCCAAAAAATAGCGGCGAAGATGCGGCAAAAGAGTAAAACCGACACCGCTCGTAAAACTGAATTTATTATGGATGTTAATGAGGGCGCCGTAGCACAGGTCATGCTAGCCTATGACGGCCTGTTGCATGGCCATACGCATCGACCTGATATCCATCCCGTTGCTAATAGCTCTCAAGGCACCGATATTAAGCAAAACACTGCTGCTAATAACAAAGACTACGCTGAAAATAATAATAAGATCCGCTATGTTTTGGGTGATTGGCGGGTGCTGAATAGTGGTGGCTCACGTGAAAAAGTCGAGGCCGTGATTGGGGTGGTCGTTGCTGAAGATAATGATGCTGATGAAGTAGCTAACGATGAAAATTTTATGATGGTTTGTTATACGAATTAGTCGATTTGCTCTAGAACTTACTTTATGAGAGAAACCTTTAAGCACTCTCATAGATTCTAGTTTATATAAAAACCTACTGTCTCTCACATTAAGCTAGATAGAATGCTAGACTAGGTCTTAGGCTAGGCTGCCTGCCGGCGAAATTATGGAGAAAGAAATGAATATTACAATTTCTATTCCCGATGAGATAGCGAAAGAGTATCTAGGCGAAAACCTTGAACAGCTGATGACTTTAAGCTTTGTTATTGATCAATATCGTCAAGGCCATATCACTTTAAAACAAGCTAGTAATTGGGCACAATTAGCAGAAACTGAGTTTTTAACCCAATGCCAACTACGCGGAATCAGCCGACAGACTTATGCTTCTGAAGCCGACTTACTCGATGAGCTTACTCGATTACAAAACAACTTTCCTATTCCGCAATTGTGATTATCGTTTGTGATGCCTCAGCACTAGTGGCATTAACAACTTGTCACTGTCTCGATTTGCTCGTTAAGATTTATCAGGAAGTTTATATTACGCAAGAGGTTTTTGCCGAGGTTACCGTTAGGAACAAACCCTATGCTACTGAGTTAAAGGAATTTTTCTCTGATAAAATTTGCTCTATATCTTTATCAGACACTTTAACCAACTATCAAAAACTCAATTTGCCTTTAGATATGGGCGAGATGACGGCAATGGCACTATATCAAGAATTAGAAGCGGATTATTTGCTGATTGATGAGAAGTTAGGTCGCAGAATAGCTGCTGAAATGGGGATAGAAATTATCGGATCGCTAGGCGTTTTGGCTTTGGCAAAGCGCTTGGGTTATATTGAGAATATTAGGCCTTTTACAGATATATTAATACAATCACCAATATTTATTAGCCCACAACTGATTGAGGTGCTACTCACTCAAATGGATGAATAGCACCTCAATAATAATCACTAAAACACTAAGGCCTACTTTTCTAACAATTTAAAAAAGTGAGTGCGATAATGTTTAAGCTCGCGGATAGAGTCACGGATATCGTCCATGGCCAGATGGCTGCCATTCTTCTCAAAGCTGCGTAAGATATCGGGACGCCAACGGAAGCACAACTCTTTAATCGACGACACATCCAAGTTGCGATAATGGAAAAAGCGCTCCAATTCAGGCATCTGACGCGCCATAAAACGGCGATCTTGACAGATAGAGTTGCCACACATAGGCGACTTGCCAGCATCTACCCATTTATTTAAAAAGGCGATGGTCTCAGCTTCTGCCTGCTCAAGCGTCACCGTACTGCGGCGCACGCGATCTATCAAGCCTGATTGACCATGTTGCTTGGTATTCCAATCGTCCATGCCATTGAGCTTTTGGTCAGAGACTTTGATAGCAAAAACCGGCCCTTCAGCGAGGATATTTAAATCTTGATCGGTAACAATAGTGGCGATCTCGATGATTTCATCGTTTAGGGTATCTAGACCCGTCATTTCTAAATCTATCCACACCAGCCCTTTTTTACCTTCGTTCTTAATCTTAATTTTGTTGGGGTGGTCGGTCGTGGCCATATGCTTTCCTATTAATCATGCGATGTTATAAAACTAAATTATTAAATTGGGTTATGAAACTGACTTATAAAACTTGCTGAACGTTAAAATTATAAAACTATAAAATTCTGTAATTATACAATTGGGCTGCTTAGTGCCCTTGCGAAATACTAAGCTTGCCTAAATATAGCTGCCTATAGCGTAAACCTCGTAGCTCTTTATACACTCTCTAATCATCATGCCTGTAGCTGCCTAGACTATCTATGCGTAAATAATGAGATAAGGTACTGAGGTATTTAATGGGCAAAACCTATACGATAAGCGGTGTATGTTAGCAAATTTTCACGGTACACTGAGTTAAATTTGTTATTGCAAAAATAATTGGGATATTCGCATGAAAGGTTATAAATAATGGCATTGATTCGAAAACGCAAACTGACCAAACAGCAGATTCGCCGTATCGAAAAGCAACAACTCGACCAGCAAGACAGCCTCGATGACAGCCTAATGGATGGCGTCGTTATGGCGCACTATGGCAAACAGTTGGAAGTGCAGATTACCAGCCTGCCCAACGTCATCCCGGAAAAGCCGGAAGTGGCTGCAGATGACCCTGACCCTTTTTGGCAGCCTATCGAACTGCATGATATTTGGCGTTGTCATGCCCGTACTAATCTACCGATGCTAGTTGCTGGGGACCATGTGCGCTGGATTGCGGACTCGAACACAGGGCTTGGCCGTATTGAGTCGGTAGCACCGCGCACCTCATTAGTGTCACGACCTGACCGTTATCATAAGCTCAAGCCGGTTGCCGCTAATGTTGATATTTTAGCTATCGTGTTTGCCCCGTTACCGATGGCCGCGCCTAGCTTAATCGACCGTTATCTTGTTGTTTGTCATCATGCGGGTGTGAGGCCACTATTGGTGCTTAACAAAGCCGATTTACTCGCGCAAGAGGCTTATGCTTCGGTACAGACGCTCTTAGATGACTACGAGGCTTTAGGCTATGAGACGGTATTAACCTCGGTAGATTGCCCTGAAAACTTACTCAGCCAACAGTCTACTGAGACGTCTGATAGCAAATCGGACGAGGCCATACTCTCGCAGCAAGGGTTACAAGCTTTAAAGGCTAAAATTGACCATAAATTGGTTATATTTGCTGGCCAGTCTGGCGTAGGTAAAAGCACTCTGATTAACGCCTTACTCCCTGAGTCTGAGCAAAGCGTGAACGTGATTTCCGAAAACTCTAAATTGGGGCAGCATACCACTACGACCAGTCGCCTTTTACCTTTTGTCACTGAGGACTTAAGCCAAGGCGGTATTGTCGATACTCCAGGGATTCGTGAATACGGTATTTGGCATTTGACCCCAGACGATGTTATCTCAGGGTTCATCGAGCTAGCCCCCTTATCTGCTGAGTGTAAATTCCGCGACTGCAAACACACGCAAAATGCCAAGGGTTGTGCGCTATGGGAAGCGGTAGAGAATGGCGAGGTCTTGCAACGCCGCGTTGAGAACTTGGTGGTCTTGCAAGAAGAAGCCGATACCAAGCATTATTAAACTGCACTGTTAAAATGCATTGCGACATTGCTATATTTAGACATTATTATATCGATAACCCTATATCCATAGCATGGCCTTACCCTAAAGGCTGTGATAGCTTTTAATGCAATTGCGCTAGGTTGTCGGTATAATGCGCACTGTTGATTATGTTTGCCATTTTTTCCTGCTCCCCTACCTATCTGATCCGTACTTGGCATAGACGCACATTGGGTCTTAGCCAAGCGCTATTTTGGGTTAGCGTACAAGTTCGCTGAATAGCAGGAATATCGGGCAAGCCGCACGCACACTATTGGAGGTAAGTTTTGGATCTTAGTCGTTGGTTTGATTTCATGGGCAACCACCCGTTCCTATTTGGTCTGTTGGGGGTGCTCATCGTGTTGTTTTTCACTATTGAAAATAAACGCAGTGGCAAAAAAGTCTCTCCCAATACGTTGGGGATGATGGTGAACTCCCAAAACGCACAGCTGATCGATGTGCGCGCCAAAAACAAGTTTGAGACCGGCTACATTCAAGGCAGCCGCAATATTCCCTTTACCCAATTAAAAGACCGTATGGAAGAGATTCGTGCGATTGAAAACCCAATTATCATTATTTGTGATATGGGTGTGCAGGCTGGTGCGGCTGTGCAATTGATTGGTAAAGACAATGTCTTTCGTTTAGAAGGGGGCATTAATGGTTGGCAAGCTGCTGGTATGCCACTGGTCGGTGCCAAGGGCGGTAACAAAAAGACTGTATTGAGTAAGAGCAAATAGATATTGAATAAATCTGGATTACCCCCATGTTAACGGTAGTCCAAAAAAACAGCCACCATTTGTAGCTTATCCTTTTGTATTACTTTTAGATTTATAATTATTATTAATGCATGGCTGCTGATTTTTTACCCCCTATTTATTTCTCCCAAGGAGCTTTTATGACCGTCCCTGTAATCGTTTACTCTACCCCTATCTGCCCATACTGCTCAAACGCCAAGCAACTGCTTACCTCTAAAGGCGTTGAGTATCAAGAAATCGGTATGCACGATATGAGCCGTGAAGAGCGTATGGAACTGATGCAAAAAACCAATAACTATCGTACTGTGCCGCAAATCTTTGTAGGTGACACTTTCGTTGGTGGTTTTGATGAATTGAACAAGCTAAACCAAGCTGGTAAGCTTGATGAGATGTTGAACGGTTAATTTGCCGGTCATCCGACCTCATGTATTACTATAAATTATAATATTTACTTTAAGGAGCAAAACATGGCTGACGAACAAGCCCAACCACAACTGGCTTTAGAGCGTATTTACGTAAAAGATATGTCACTAGAAGTGCCTGGCGCTGAAGTGTTCACCAAAGAGTGGAACCCAGAGCTCGACATTAACTTGTCTAGCAGTGCTGACAAGCTAGATGACGACCATTACCAAGTGGTGCTTACCGTAAGCGTTACTGCGAAAAACTCTGACACTACTGCGTTTATCGCTGAAGTTCATCAGGCCGGTATTTTCTTACTACAAAATATTCCTGAAGATCAAATTGGTCAGATTTTAGGTGCTTATTGCCCGAATGTCTTGTTCCCATATGCTCGTGAAGTCATCAGCGACATCGTGACGCGTGGCAGCTTCCCACAGCTATTGCTTGCTCCGGTTAACTTTGACCAAGCTTATGCGCAAAGCCAACAGCAAATCGCTGGTGAAGGCAACGCTTAAGCCTAGCTGGTTTGACTGCTAGCTCAGTTACTGAATAGAGTATTTTAAAGACCGTCAAGTTTATTACTTGGCGGTTTTTTTGTGGGCTTCTTTTGGACTTTAAACACTAAATCCTCCCCAGTCCTCCTTTATAAAGGAGGGGGCGTTCTTAATTAAATGAGCGCTTTTAAGTCCCCCTTTCCTACGCGAGCACAGCTCTTGTCTTGCGTCAGGGCAAAGTTTCCCCAAACCTTTGCTGCTTCCTGACTCAGGGGTTTAGGGGGATTTTAGCTCATAAAGATTACTTGGCAGTTTTTTATGAAAAGCTTTCGAAATTTAAAAACCAAATCCTCCCCAGCCCTCCTTTACAAAGGAGGGGGCGTTCTTAATTAGACGAGCGCTTTTAAGTCCCCCTTTCTCAAAGGGGGATTTAGGGGGATTTGAAATTAACACCCACAAAAAAACCCCAACCACCAAAGCAGTCAGGGTCCTCATTCAGCACTAGCTAAGCCCTAATAAATACTAGCTTAAAGCCGATAAAATTTGCTCTTTCACAGTGTCGATACCTTGGGTACCATCAAACTGATAGTAATGCGGCGCCGCCCCACTTTCTTGCGCTTTTTCTTGATAGAAGCCCACTAGCGTAGACGTCTGCTCATGATAAGTCGCTAGACGCTCACGGATGACTTCTTCTTTATCATCATCACGTTGGATTAGCTCTTCACCGGTAACATCGTCCAAGCCTTCAGTCTTAGGTGGATTGTGCTGCAAGTGATACACACGACCAGAGCCTGGATGCTGACGACGGCCTGATAGACGCTGGACAATCTCGTCATCGGGTACGCGAATTTCTACAACGTTATCAATATCCACACCAGCATCAGCCAAAGCTTGCGCTTGTGGGATAGTACGCGGGAAACCGTCAAAGATACAGCCATTGACACAATCAGGTTTTGTGATGCGTTCTTTTACTAGGTTGATGATCAAGTCATCCGATACCAGTCCGCCAGCTTTCATAACGTCTTGAGCTTTAAGGCCCAACTCACTGCCTTCTTTGATAGCAGCGCGAAGCATATCGCCTGTAGAAATCTGCGGAATATCAAACTTTTTAGAGATAAATTGCGCCTGAGTGCCCTTACCGGCGCCTGGTGGCCCTAACAAAATAATACGCATCATACTTGCTTGTCCTCGTCTGTGTTGTATCAATATTACCAATATATTACTCGAATACCTTACCTTGTGAAGGATTAAAGCTCAAGTAATTTTCGCAGTACTTCATGATCACTCTTTAAATTATGGTGTTTGCTCACCATTCGTACTATAAAAGCCGCCTTATATTACCCTAATAAAGCCGACTATCCGCATAAAAATTGTGCGTACTATGATAAAAAATCGTTATATCTAGCAGAGATACCGTAATTGACGAGCTAACATAAGACCTACTAATACTCAGTTAAAGTCCTAAAGGCTCACGCTAGCTCGTAAATAATCTGATAACCACTTAAGGCACCTGACGATTAATCTCAATATTTAGCTGTTTCTGATCTTTTTGTAGCACTACTGGGTTTGCCGATAAGTCGCCTGATTGGCTAATAGCATTGCCCGACTGGCTGACTCGAGCGGTGACTACCAGCTGCTCACCGGCGCTGCGAGCGCTCTCTAAGGTACGGTCTGGCATCATAGCATCAGCATCACTGAGGCTTAGTACTAGGCTGCCATTGGTGAGACTCGTCACTGGCAGACGTTTGGCGGCATAAGGCGCACCACCAGCGGCAGCACGAATGGTGACGAACAACACGTCTTCAGCTTTAATTAACGGCAGTAAGCTCGGATTGACGCTAACCGTCACCGATACACCCGCTGAAGCTTGCTCTTGCTGCGCTTTGATATTGGCACTGAGCTCATCTAAGCTGCCTAAGGCGGCTGTATGGTCACCAGGCTTTTGCGCGATACTGCCACGCAGCTTACGAATCCAACCCTGAGCTTGCGCAAAGTTACCAGCACGTGCCTCACCCATGGCCATTAACATCTGCGCGCCTTCGTGGTCCGGCTGCTTCTGCAGTACTCCTTGTAGCACGCGGCGGCTGCTTTCATCAAGACTGCCACCTTTAGCAAAGAAGCTAATCTGCGCATAAGTCGTGGCAATAGCCATATCATCGGGCGAAAGACGATAAGCTCTCGATAATGCCTCTAGCGCTGAATCTGTGGCCTCTAGCGATAAGAATAACTCAGATAAGCGCATCCAACGATCGGGATCATCGGCATGGCGGTAGACGTTGGTTTGCATGGCTGAGATAAGCGCGGTGCCATCTTCAATGGCCCACTCTGGCGGCTGATCAATCTTACCTGTGAGCAGATCGTCCGCCACTTGACCGACGCTATCTTGGGCTTGCCATAGCTTAAAGACATCGCTGCGATCGCTAATCAGGTAATAAGCCATCGCAGCTAATACGGGTACCCAAATCATAATGATAAGACGGCTTTTAACCCCAGGTGAGCGCATAGGGGCGGCTTGCTGCTCAGCGGCAATTAATTGACGTTCAAGCTCAGTTTTTTGCACTTGATACTGGCTGTCGTTAATAATTCCTGTCTCTCTATCGGTGACAATCTCAGCCAAGCGCGATTTAAAAACGTCGATATTAATATCAACCAACTGGTTGTCTACGCTGTCCATTTTGCTACTGGCACGCAACCAAGGAACAATGACAATCAGTGCCAACAGTAGCGCGATCACTAAGCTTAAGGAAATAAATAACCCTAGCGTTGAAAATACACTCATGACGATGCCCCTTTTCCTTTACTTTGACTACTCGGATCGTCTTGACCTGCAGCAGTGGTCTGGTGTGACGGTGTCTTACTGGCTGTACGACTGGCCAATAGCCGGTCTAAGGTGGCCTGCTCCTCCGGCGAGAGCTGTCCTCGGCCTTTAGAAGTATCGACGACTGTGTCACTGCGATGGCGACGGCGCTGGGTACGCCAAAACCAACCACCCAATATGAAGATCAGCAATAACGGCGGGAAAAACCACAGCACCCAAGTCGACGGTCGCACGGGCGGTTTGTAGCTAATAAAATCCCCGTAACGCTCTTGCATAAACTCACGAATCTCAGCATCCGTACGTCCGTCTTGAATCATATCGTAGGTCTTTTGCTTAAGGTCTTGTGCGATAGGCGCATCGGACCCCGCAAGGTTCTGGTTCTGACATTTCGGACAGCGAAACTCTTCGATTAATCCGCGATACTGCGCTTCTTGCTGATCACTTTTAAAGTCATAAACTTCAATTTCAGCGTAGCTGGTCAAGGGCATAAAAGTAGCCGACGCTAGCAGTAGCAGAAAAATATTTATCAGGGCTTTCATCGACATGCCTCCTCAATACTCGACTTATCGCTATCCGCTTTATTCAGTACCATCATGCAAGGGGCGATCCGCTCTTGCCAGTTGACCTCACTGACCTCCCCAATGATGTGCTGACGAATGACGCCTTTGCTATCGACCACAAAGGTTTCAGGGGCACCGGTCAAGCCTAAATCTAAGGCAAACTGCCCCGACTCATCTTGTACAGATAGTAGATACGGGTCACCACGACCATTGAGATAATTTAGCGCATTGCCAATCTCATCTTTATAGTTGACCCCAACGATGTCGACACCGCGCTCTTTTAACTCTAAAAGAAAAGGATGCTCAACGATACAAGTCGGACACCATGAGCCCCAAATATTAATCAAGTACGGCTTATTTGGTAACTGCGAGGTCTTTATCGTCCGTGAAGTATCCGACAATAAAGGCAGTTCAAAAGACGGTACCGGACGCTCTAAGGCCGTATTGGTCTCAATCTCAGTGGGCTTTCCTAAGCGCAAAAACAACATCACGATTAAGCCCAAAAAAACGATAAGCGGAATCAAAAACCACAGTTTCAGTTGTTGCTTTTCCATATTAACGCTCCCCTACTGAAGCATCAGATACGACGGGCGTCGCTGACTCTACTGCCGCTGTTGGCGCGATAGGCGCGGCCTGAGTAGACACGGTCGCCGGCAAGCCATTCCGACGTTTAGGCTTTAGACGATAACGACGGTCTAGCATCGCTAATAATGCTCCTAGCGCCATGATAATAGCGCCAAACCATAACCACCGAACTAAAGGTTTCACATAGATACGCACGGCCCATTCGTTACTGCCATCGCTGATAGGCTCGCCTAGGGCGACGTAGATATCACGGCTCAACTTGGCGTCGATTGCCGCTTCCGTCATTGGCATCATGCTGACGATATAGGTGCGTTTTTGTGGGCGTAAGGTCGTTACGGCTTTACCGTCTTTACTGACCAACACTTCGGCTTCAGTCGCATCAAAGTTACTGCCTTTGACCTCACGGAAACTCGCAATCTCAAAATCATAGCCTTGCACATGCAGTTTATCGCCTTGGGCCAATGCCACATCTTTTTCGATACTGGTGCCACTAGTGACAGCCACCCCGATAGCTACTACTAACACGCCAATGTGTGCTGTTTGCATGCCCCAATAGCTGCTTTTTAGCTTGGTCAAACCGACCAGACGATTGCTCGCATTTTTGGTTTTGTCTTTGATATCGACCAACATCCAACCCAATACCCATAAACTTAAGGCAATAGTCACGGCGATATTAAACATATCCATGGGATGGACAAAGTAGGTAATGATAGCGGCTAATACAGCACTGCTGACAGCAATCATGAGCGCCACGCCTAATAAAGGACGCTTGTCTCTTTTCCAACGGATATTCGAGCCCATACCCATGGCCAATAACAGCAACCAAGTGAGCGGCACAAATAAAGCATTGAAGTAAGGAGGGCCTACCGATACCTGACCTAAGCTAAAGGCATCCGCGATAATCGGATATAGCGTACCCAATAGGACGACTAAAGTTGCGATGAGAATAATGACGTTGTTAATGACCAAAAAGGTCTCACGTGAGATCAGTTGATACTGACTCTCGACGGTCAAACGCCAACCCCGTAAGGCAAACATCAACAAGCCGCCGCCAATCACCACGCCTAAAATAACGAGGATGGCCAAACCACGGGTGGGATCCGCAGCAAACGAATGCACTGAGGTAATCACGCCCGAACGGACCAAGAAAGTGCCTAACAAACTAAGCGCAAAGGTAAAGATGGCCAACATAATGGTCCAAGCCTTAAAGACCCCACGCTGCTCGGTCACTGATAAGGAGTGCAGTAAAGCCGTACCGGCCAACCAAGGCATCAACGAAGCGTTTTCTACAGGATCCCAGAACCACCATCCGCCCCAGCCAAGCTCGTAATAAGCCCACCAAGAGCCTAGCGCGATACCTAAGGTTAAGAAACCCCAAGCCGCCTGAGTCCACGGGCGTGACCAGCGGGTCCAGACCGCATCCAAACGACCGGCCCATAGCGCGGCCATACAGAAGGCAAACGGCACGACCATACCCACATAACCCATATACAACATAGGCGGGTGAATAATCAGACCTGGGTCTTGTAACACTGGGTTTAAGTCAGCACCATCTACGGGTAAGTTGGGCAGGGTGCGCTCAAAAGGTGATGAAGTGAAAATCAACATCGCCAGCATCATCAGCTGCACTACGGACAAAATAACGAGGACGCGCGCGCGCATAGACAACGGCAAACCGCGGCTGAAATAAGACACCAAAGCGCACCAAGTGGCCATGATGGTCATCCATAATAACAGCGACCCTTCGTGCCCGCCCCAAGTGGCTGACAAACGATAGTACCAAGGTAATAAGGTATTCGAGTGCTGCGCCACATAGATGAGACTAAAATCATTGTAATAAAACCCGGCCATTAGCGCGGTGAATGACAGCATCATGGCGACAAACTGTGCCCAAGCTAGACTTGGGGCTAGACGCTGCCAAGCAGGCTCGTTGCGGTATATACCAAGGGTGGGCAGTACCACTTGTAACATGGCTAGCACTAAGGCGGCCAGCAAGGCAAAATAACCCAGCTCTGTGATTAACATATATCTGACCTTTGACCAGTAATGGCCATCGTTGACAATAACTATGACAGTGATTTATGACAGGCAGCTAGAAGCATGGCTGTTAATCGCTATTTATGACAAATACTTGTGATGGTGACTTACTATTAAATCTTTCATACCAACTAGCTTAAGGGCATACCAACTGGCTTAAGCCAGCTATTATAAAGCCATATTTATAAAGGAGCAGCATAAAAAGAAGCGTTATAAAGAGTAACCTTATAAAAAGGAAAATTGCAAAACGCCTTACGATTCATACGGCTAAAGTTATAGCTGGCAAAAATGCCTTATTCTAAACGAGTAAAGGCTTAGATAAGTGTCCCTGTAAGCTAACAGGACTTATCTAAACCTATAGTTTTCATACTAAAACCATTAAATTGCTCAGCCGTTTAATAACTCGTGTTTTAAACTGTCCATATTGCAGTAACTAGTATAGCAGTAGCTATTTTTAGCTAGCCGGCAACTGGGAAAAACACTAAGACCAAATGCAGCCACCCTGCCAAGAAGCCGGTAACACCGCCCAAAATAATGAGGGTTAGCTCATCTTCACGGAAGGCGGGACGCAGCAAGTTTTGAAACTCGCTAGGCGATAGTGCACGGATGCGATCGCGGAATAGACCAAAGATTTTACTGGCACGGCTCGCGTTCAACGAAGGATCGCGTATGGGCACCATGGTGGCATCAATAGACTTGTCGATAATGGTATTCTTTAATTGACCAAACTCACGACGGCCTAGACCCACTTTTAAAGTGGTACTCACTAAAGGTGACTCTAGTATCTCATATAAATGGTTTTTCATCAGCTCACGTGTCTTATCTGAGCGCGCGCCAAACATCATTTCATTCATAATGTTCTCTAAAGTGACCAAATCCTTGACCACAATCTCAGCAAACACCGTAGACACCTCTTCCTGACGTTTCATAAAGCCACCTTGGAAATTATAGGTGCCCATATGCGGCATTTGCGGAATGATGAATGGAAAAGACTTAGAGACTTTAAAGCATTTAGGATAGCGAATATAATGCGGCTCAACCGGATTAAAGACCATCCAAATCGCGATCCAGTTGGTTAAGACGCCCCAGATAGCGGCAAAGAACGGTACAGTCCAATGCTGCGGCACCACTATGAAAATACCCATCTGAATGATACCGAAGATTAAACCAATCAAAGCACTGATATGCCAGATAAAGTTAATCTCTTTTTGTCCGACTTTGAGAAACATCTCCACCATCAAACGGCGATCATTCTCCATCGTGCGCACGATCATTTCGCGCATATCGACCAAGTCTTCGACATTATAAGTCAGGTCGACGACCAGCTCTTTCATAATCTTAGGCAGCTCTTGATGCGCATGAGCATAAATACGGCGCTTTACCGCATAAGGCACACGCCCCCATAGGGCATCTGAGCGCTCTTTCATAATCTCATCAATGAGATGGTCTAGATTTTCATCGACCGCGGTCGTAATGAAATCGGCCATCTCTTCCGGCTCCATCGCCTGAAAGAACTCATCGAGCGAGCCCAGCTTAGATAGGGTCTGATCAACGATAACGCCTGATATTTTACCCGCCTTACGCGGTACGATACCTTGCCAGCCAATCCCCGGTAGCCCAAAAGGCAAATTAGGAATCGGGAGACGGATACCCCAAAACTTGATGGGATAGAAAAGCATTTTGAGCGCCATCCACACGTGCACCCAAGTCACAAAGGCTGTGACGGGTGGAATAGTCAGCATCGCAATAAATTCTGGATGCTCGATGAGTGTTTGCCATATAGATGATCCACTCATAATTGCGGTTACCCCTAGCTCAACTGGTAAAATAATTAAATTAGCTCAAAGCCACTGCCTACCCAAACCATACTTTTAGCTTATTAGGCTCTTAGCTTATTGGGTTGTATTAAGGCGCTTGCCGGCATTATAAGACCGGTTTTCATTACCTTAATAAGGCTGACAATAGGAGACCTAAAAAAGTCCCATGACGCCTACTTATACTACACAGCGCCTAGAGTTGGTAGCAAAAGTTCTGACGAGTCCGGCATCCGCCTCTGTTATTTTATACTAGAGTAATGAGCCCTCCGCCTAGCCGCTGCTTAGTTTAGCTGAGCTAAGACGGGGTATGCTCACGGTTGCACTTATGTGAGTTAACCACGCCCCAATCTGCACTATGCCGCCGTTACGCTACCCGCAAAATCGAATGATTCTAGCATATTTCCCTAGGGTTAACACGCTTACTCTATAGCTATAACCGACCCCCAAGTCTTTTACAATTCTGAATAAAATCCATGATTTAATAAAAATACTCTGTGGATAAAATAGGCAAACAAGCCCTTACTGCTGTCTTTATAGACGGGGGCTATAGTTAAAGGCAAGACTTGGGTAGGACTCTAGCAAAGAACCTCACGCAATCTTACCGACAGGGCTACTCATGACTTCAAGGTTCTATGGTATAATTTTGCCCACTTTAGCCAAGCTTGTTAGCGCTCCATGAACCAACATAACTCCTCAGATACGGACCAAGTGAACCGCATTTTTATGCGCCGCGTCATCGTTGCCGGTCTCTTTATTTTTTTGGGTCTGCTTGCCCTCATTGCTCGCTATAGCTATTTGCAGCTCTTTGAGCACGACCTCTATACTACCGAAGCGGATAATAACCGTATCAAGCTGATTTCGGTGCCGCCAAGTCGCGGCTATATTTATGACCGCAATGGCATCATTTTGGCGGACAATCAGCCGGTGTTCACAGCAATGTTGAGCCCTGATGAGGTCTCGGACCCCAAACGCACGCTGGAGTTGCTCGCCCCTATCTTCGATTTAACGCCAAAAGAAATTACCGATATCTTAGCGCGTATTGAGAATAATAAAAAAAATGATCCGGTGACGGTCAAAATCGACCTCTCTGAGGCGCAAGTGGCACAGTTTAGTGAGCGTAAGCCTTTTTTTCATGGTATCGCTATTCAAAGCAAGCTGACCCGCACCTACCCTTATGATGAGCTATTTGCTCACGTAATCGGCTATGTCGGTCGTATTAATGATAAAGAAACTAAGACTATTGATAAAGACCGCTACGCAGGCACTGACCTGATTGGCAAACTCGGTATCGAGGCCCAGTACGAAGACCTATTACTCGGTCAACCGGGCTATCAGTCCGTAGAGACCGATGTCCATAGCAATATTTTGCGCCAATTGGATACGAAACCGTCGACGCCGGGCAATGATATCTATCTCAGCTTGGATTATGGGCTACAGAAAGTCGCGCAGGATCAGCTCAATGGTCGCCGCGGTGCCGTCGTTGCCATTGATCCTAAAAATGGGGACGTGCTGGCGTTCGTAAGTAACCCCAGCTACGATCCCAACCCTTTTATCTCGGGAATCTCCTTTAAGGATTATGGTGCGCTCCGCGATAATATCGACCAGCCGCTATATAACCGTGCGTTACAAGGCATGTATCCACCTGGCTCAACCATTAAACCGTTTGAAGGGTTGGGCGGCATTCACTATGGGCTAATGGACTGGAACAGTACAATTTATGACCCCGGTTACTTTACGCTACCCGGTGACAGTCATCGTTTCCGCGATTGGAAACGGGGTGGCCATGGCACGGTAAACTTAACAAAATCCATTGTGCAATCGGTAGATACTTACTACTATAAGCTGGCTTACACTATGGGTATCCAGCGTCTACACGACTGGATGGTACGCTTTGGTTTTGGCTCTGAGACCGGTATCGATTTACCCAATGAAAAGGCTGGGGTCTTTCCTTCGCCGCAATGGAAAAAAGACACTTACGATAAAGGCTGGCTACCGGGTGAGACCATCTCAGTAAGTATTGGTCAGGGTTATTTCTTAGCCACACCGCTACAAATTGCCAATGCGACCGCTATGACTGCCAACTTAGGGCAACATATTACGCCGCATCTATTAAAGCGTAGTGAAGGCGCTGTTCGTGTTGATACCATCGAAAAGCCAGATGGTCAAATTGAATTTAATGGCACCAAGATGGATTGGTTGCGGATGCGGGCGGCAATGGAAGAAACGGCCAAACATGGTACTGCTCGCGCTATCTACAACCCAAGATATCGTAGTGCGGGTAAAACAGGGACGGCGCAGGTCAAATCTATCGCGCAAGGTAAACGCTATAATAAAGCAGCGCTTGATGAGCGTCATTGGGATCACGCCTGGTTTAATGGCTTTGCGCCTGTAGAAGACCCTGAAATTGCCGTTGCTATTTTAGTAGAAAACGGTGGTGGCGGTAGTACCACAGCAGCGCCTATTGGTAAGGCCTTGATGGATTATTGGATGCTGCAACGCGAAAAAGACCCGATCCTACCACCGACTGCTGCAGAAATTAAAGAAATACGGGCACAAAAAGCTCTCGAGAAGGCACGGTTGGAAGCTGAGCAAGAGTTGCTGGCGGCGCAAGCTCCCGCTGACCCTAAAAAGAAACCAACTGAGTAGCTCCTTACTTTTTAGACCTGTACTTTTAAAACCTGTACTCTTTAAACCTGTACTTTTTTAGACTTGCAGGCCCTTTTAATCCTTAATAAGTTGTAATACCTCATAGCTATTAACCACTAGCTTTAAATAGCTCATAGCTTTAAACAATAATGACTTTACTCACTTAATAACTTTTAACAAGCCGCTACCATGCCCAAAAAAACCGTCCGCTCCTCTCGTCCTTCCCCGAGCAAGCATCACACTGCCACGAGTGCAGTGCGCATTATCGGGGGGCACTTTAAACGCCGTCAATTGGATTTTATTGATGCTGAAGGGCTGCGCCCCACTCCCGATCGTTTGCGAGAGACTTTATTTAGTTGGCTTATGGCCGACCTTTATAGCGCGCGGGTATTAGACTGTTGTGCCGGCAGCGGCGTGCTAGGCTTTGAGGCCTTATCTCGAGGGGCGGCGCACTGTACCTTTATTGAAGCCAACCCCCAACAAAGCCAATTGTTATTAAACAGCGCAGCACTGCTACAAGTCAGTCAGACAGACGCGGATATTTTTACCGGACGGGCAGAAGTGGTCATTGAGCAACAGGCGGCTACCCTTTCTCCCTTCGATGTGGTATTTATTGACCCGCCTTATGAGCTTAATCTTTGGCAGCCTATCCTCAAGGCATTATTAACCCATCAGTTAATTCATGGCGACACGCTGCTATATCTAGAAGCAGACCGCCCTATTAATGAAATCGTGACGGTGCTTGAGGACAGTGACTCTAACCAAGATACTGTTCATAAACCAGATACGGCCCATCAAGAAGCGCAGCCGACAACAGCATTAGCTCATGACAATTCAGATAGCACCACTACAGAGCCTAGCTTTTACTGCTTAAAGACCACTAAAGTAGGCCAAATTCACGCTGGTATCTATCAATATGCAGTTAATTCGTGAAACACATAACCATTGCGCGTAATATCTGTTAGAATATCGACACCAAATTAAGCTCGAGGATAGAAACCGTGTTTAATAAACGGCAGTTTCACTATGCCTGTCTATTATTCGCGATAAAATAACCCTCGATTCAGCTTGCAAGCTTAGACACTACTGCTTATAATGTGCAGTCTGTTTTTTGAGAGCCCCGTTACAACTCTCAACGACTATTAATTTAAGGTTTTATCATGAAAACACTTAGTGCCAAACCAGCTGAGGTTACCCATGACTGGTATGTCGTGGATGCTAACGGCAAAACTCTCGGTCGCCTAGCTACTGAAATCGCTTCTCGCCTACGCGGTAAGCATAAAACTAATTTTACTCCGCACGTTGACACCGGTGATTACATCGTCGTTATCAATGCAGAGAAAATTGCAGTAACTGGTAAAAAAGCTCAAGACAAAAAGTACTATCGTCACAGCGGTTACCCAGGCGGTATTAAAGAAACCAACTTTACTAAGTTGATTGCGCATAAGCCTGAAGATGTACTACACAAGGCGGTTAAGGGCATGCTTCCAAAAGGTCCTCTTGGCTATGCTATGATTAAGAAGCTTAAGCTATATGCGGGTACTGAACACCCACATGAAGCGCAGCAGCCTCAAGTATTAGACATCTAAGGAGACACTTATGGAACTCAGCACAACTGACAGAAATTATGGTACAGGTCGTCGTAAGACGTCTACCGCTCGTGTCTTTTTAGCTAAAGGTACTGGTAATATCGTTGTAAACGGTAAGCCACTTGACGAGTATTTCAGCCGCGAAACAGCTCGCATGGTTGTTCGTCAGCCACTAGAGCTACTTGACTCAGCTACCAGCTATGACCTATACATCACTGTTAAAGGTGGTGGTATTAGTGGTCAAGCCGGCGCAATTCGCCATGGTATCACTCGTGCATTGATCGAGACTGACGAAACCCTTAAGTCTGCCCTAAAAGCAGCTGGCTTCGTAACTCGTGACTCACGTCAAGTTGAGCGTAAGAAACTTGGTCTACGTAAAGCACGTAAGCGTCCACAGTTCTCAAAACGTTAATCCGTTTTGTCCTAGACCTTATAGTGTTAAGAAAAGGCGACTGTCAAACAGTCGCCTTTTTTGTTGTTTACATTCCTGCCCACAAGCCCTATCCGCTTGGGCGGCTGATTCAGCTATAATAAGGCTATCCTATTGCTCAAGTGAGCATTTATTGCCCATACAGCATTTATTACTCTGATAATGTATCTGCTACGCTTATGAAAGCTCCCCAACAGTACGACCCCGCCAATCCCAATGCCTCGGTGCCTACTGCTACCGATTCGCGCGACTCTAGCACTCGCAGCCGCCATGACTCGCGTATTAAAATTGCGACGTCAGAGATAGCGACGCCTCCTATTTATGATCCTAGTAACCCGACGGCTAATTCTGCAACCATTAATACGGGCAAGGCGAGCAATCCTAAAAAATCGCCGCCTATCCCTGCGGGGATGCCGAGTATCACGGACAACCATAAACAAACTCACTTGGCGCCAAAGCGTCCGTTTGAATGGCAATTTTTGCACCCTAAATATTGGGGTATCTGGTTGGCTTTTGCGCTGATGCTACCGTGGATATATTTACCGCTAGCGTGGCAGTTTTGGTTGGGGCGTAAGCTGGGCATTATGATTTATCATGTGGCCAAATCACGGCAAAACGATACTTTGGTTAATCTACGCTTAGCTTTTCCAGAAAAGCCAGAGGTTGAGCGCGAGCTGATGGCCAAACAGATCTTTGTTAATCAAGGCATTGGCATCTTTGAGACTTTGTGTGCTTGGTTTCGCCCTAACTTATTTACCCGCACCCTCTCTATCTCAGGTCTTCAGCATTTAATTAATGCCCAGAAGGAAGGCCGCGCGGTGTTATTGCTTGGGGCGCACTATACGATGTTAGATTTAGGCGGTCGCCTGTGCACGCAGTTTTTCCCAGTGGATTGTGTTTATCGCCCGCAGAATAATGCCCTACTCGATTGGTTTATCTTTAATGGTCGTCGCCATATTTTTGATCAACAAATTCCTCATCAAGATATGCGTGCCTTGGTCAGTAGTATTAAAGCGGGCAAAGTCATTTGGTATTCGCCTGACCAAGACTATGGCCTTAAACATGGGGTGATGGCGCCTTTCTTTGGCGTTCCGGCAGCTACGATTACTGCTCCTAGACGGCTAGCCCGTTTAGGCGATAAAGCCAATCCACCCGCTATTATGGCGCTACACACCTATCGGCAGACCCCAGACAATCTCCCTCGTGGCAAGCGTCCGCATTATCATCTCACTATTACCCCACCACTAGAGAATTATCCTAGTAATGATGAAGTGGCCGATGCTACCCGTGTCAACGAATTGCTAGAAGGCTTAATTCGTATCGACCCGACCCAGTGGATGTGGTTTCATCGTCGCTTTAAAAACAATGAGACTGGTCGCTCGAATTATTATGACTAGTTGGCTACTAATTAATTAACAACTAACGTCTCATTCGACACTGACTGGTCTCAAGCGCAAAAGCCGTAAGATAATTTGTTATACTTAGCGGCTTGCGTGGTCTCAGTGCCTTATACGCTACTCAACATCCTTGTTTAATCTAGTTATACCCAACCTATTTCTCCCTAAAATTAAAATCATTGATTGGATTTATCATGAGTGACTCTGCTAATACTACTACTAACGACACTACCCCTAGACGTATCTTAACTGGGATTACCACGACCGGTATTCCGCATTTAGGCAATTATGTCGGCGCTATTCGTCCTGCCATTCAGTCAATCCAAGACAGCGATGACGAGGCGTTTTTCTTCTTAGCCGATTATCATGGCATCATCAAATGCTATGACCCACAGCAGATTCATGAATCGACCAAAATCATTGCCGCCACTTGGATTGCCTGTGGTCTAGACCCTGAGCGCGTCACTTTTTATCGCCAGTCAGATGTGCCAGAAATTCCTGAATTGGCATGGGTACTCAACTGCTCGTGCGCCAAAGGTTTAATGAACCGTGCTCATGCTTATAAAGCGTCTGTCGATGCCAATATGGAAAAGAACGACGTCGATCCCGATCAAGGGATTACAATGGGCTTGTTTGGCTACCCAGTATTAATGGCGGCTGATATTCTTATGTTTAACGCCACGCATGTGCCCGTCGGTCGCGATCAGATTCAACATATCGAAATGGCGCGCGATATCGCCGGTACTTTTAACCATAAATACAAAGAGCTGTTTACCCTACCTGTGGCCATGGTCGATGATGACATGCCGCTACTTACCGGGCTTGACGGTCGTAAAATGAGCAAAAGCTATGGCAACACTATCCCCTTATTTGGCGATAACAACCCACAAGTTGATGCCGAAAAGCAGATGCATAAAGCGATTATGAAAATCGTCACCAACTCGCAGCTGCCCGAAGAAGCTAAGAACCCAGATGATTCTGCTATCTTTGAAATTTACAAAGCCTTTGCTACCCCAGCAGAAGTGGCTGAGATGCGCGCAAGATATGAGTCAGGTATTGGTTGGGGTGAGGCTAAAGAAGCGTTATTTGATAAGATTAACTCAGAGGTCGCGCCTTTCCGTGCTCGTTATAATGAGCTAATGGCGAACCCTAAAGAGTTGGAAGAAATCCTACAGATGGGTGCGGAAAAAGCCCGTCGTCATAGCCGTAAGCAATTGGACAAAGCCCGCCGTGCTATTGGTATTAAACCTTTAGCAAAGCTGAAATAAGCCATGTCGTTAACGGATAGCCCGTCAGGTCGTGAGCAAGATAGCGGCAATGACAGTCCAGATAGTATCAGCCCTGATACTGATGCTAATAAAAGCACTGGTGCTCATACTGCCACGACCACCAAGCTAGCTGGCCCAGCTGTGCGGATTTATCAAACGGCTATCGAGGCTTTGCCGGACGACCTGTATATCCCACCGCAAGCTTTTGCGATTTGGTTGGAGCAATTTGAAGGCCCACTCGACTTTTTGCTGTATCTGGTCAAAAAGAATAACTTTGATTTGACCGATACGGCTATCTTGCCGATTACTGAGCAGTATTTAGCCTATATCAATGCTTTGGATGAGGATCACTTCGAGCTCGCTGGCGACTATCTGCTGATGGCCTCCACCTTAATTGCGATTAAAACCGAGTTATTATTACCGTTGCCTGAAGATACGCAAGGCGACAGTGAGGCACGCGATCCCAAAGCAGAGCTGATTGCGCGTTTGGAAGAATACGCCCAAATTAAGGAAGCCAGCCGCCGACTAGATGCGCTTGTACGCTTAGAGCGCGATGTTTTTGTGGCAATGGCCAGTTTGCCCAACCCGGAAGTTATGGCAGCGCAATTGCCTAATTATCCTGCGACCTTATTAGTCGACAGCCTATTAAAAATGCAACTCAAGCCAGACTATCAGATGCATACGGTGAAGGCGGATAGCGTTCCCTTAGAAGATCGTATTGCCAGTATCACCCGGCAGCTGTCAGAACGCGGCGAAGGTCGCTTTGCGGAGCTACTGGATAAATCGCAAGGTCGTTTGGGAGTTGTGGTCAGCTTCGTCGCGGTATTAGAGCTGATTAAACGGCATTTAATTGTCGTGGACTATCAGCCTGACGCTATAAAGAATGGCAAGGCAATAAATGACGAAGACAACGTTCAGAATGACGAGGATGATTTTGCTAACTTTACAATGTCTGAGCTGTCTTTAAAATGGGTCAGCTAACTGTATAGTCTTACTCAATTTTTCCTAATTTCTCCCAATTATCGTGAATCTTTTATGAGCAGCCCTGCTAATACTGCAAACCTTGATGCTAAGCAACCTAATTCGCCTACTCCTACTAGCTCACCGGCTAATAACCCAAGCTCCCCTAGTACTGATGCTCAGTCTATTGCAGACTCGCACGCCCGGTTTGAGACCTTGAGTCGCTATGTCGAAGTCTTGCTGCATGCGTCTGAAACCCCGCTTAACGACAGCCAACTTAGACGGCATTTATCGCTCTCTAAACAAGAGTTAGAGACGGCTTTATTGGTGTTGCAGCAACGTTTATCGACTGGGGTATTGCAGCTTAACCACTCCGCTACCGGCTATCGGCTACAGATTACAGATCGCTATAGCGGCTTGATTCAAAAAGTCTTTCCGCAGCGTTTAGAGAATTTAAGCCAAGCACTATTAGAGACCCTTAGCGTGGTTGCTTATAGACAACCGGTCACCCGTAGTGATATCGAGCAGATTCGTGGGGTCACAGTCTCAAGTAATATTCTTCGCCAACTGTTTGATAAAGTTTGGATTGTAGAAAAGGGCTATAAAGAAACCTTGGGTCGACCGGCACTGCTCCATACCACTCCTGAATTTCTGGATGCTTTTGGGCTGGCCAGCTTAGATGAGCTTCCGCCGCTGCCGGATTTGGGCGCGCTATCGCAAATTGACTGATTCATGTTGTGGGGATTTTTGGGCGTTATAGTGGGTTTAACGATCTTTTAGATATCTTTAGCTATCTATTAGTGATCTTGCAGCTTAGTTACGGTACTTGGTTAAGCTCCAGTTGATTTTCATAGCGTTGGTCGGTCAAGGTCTTAAAGAATGCCACTAAGTTATCGATTTCTGTATCCGATAAAGGCCGACCCGCTAGGTCTTTATGGTCTAGCGTCTTAGCGACTTCAGGCACACCCCAAGGTTGACCCGTTTCAGGGTTTATCTTGCGATCGGGGTTGTTGTAATGATCAAAAAACGCTATTACGGTGCGCAGCTCATGAAAGACCCCATTGTGCATATAAGGCGCCGTCAGCGCCACATTACGCAGAGTCGGTACTTTAAACTTACCTTTAAACTGCGATTCAGTCGTGTGGGTATTGTTCATCAGCCCTACATCAATAAAGTCAGGGGCATCTGGGTGCAAAGCGACCAGCGCAGGGTTGCTCGGTACTCCGACATTACGAAAACGGTGACTGGTAAAAGCTTCTTTTTTATCCCCCATCTGTTTTTGCATATGACAGCTGCGGCAGCTCACTTCAGGGTCTTCAAAGAATAATTTACGCCCCGCCTCCTCTTGGGTGCTAAGGACATACTTTCCGTCTAGATAGCGGTCATACTTACTATCAAACGGAGAGAAATAATCACTTTGCTCAAAGGCTTGAATAAAGTTCCCCATAGCAATAAAAGCATTGGGCAACTCTTTGGGGTCACTGAGCTTACGATACTTAGAGTAGCTGTCTTGTACATAAAAAATATTATCGCCATACACATCTTTGAAAGCTTGCTCGTAGACTGGATTGGCCTGCAAGCGCTTGACGATCTCGACCGCTGACGGCATCGCCATCTCATTGGCATCGAGTGGCGGCCCCATCGCTTGCTGCGCTAAAGTCGCACTGCGCCCATCCCAAAATTGCCCGCCCACAAACTCTTGGATATCGCTATCAAAATGAAAGGTCGGACTGGTATTAGCATAGCTTGCCGTCAAGGTATTGCGTACTCCAAAGGCGGTGCCATTAGCCCCTTGCGACACACTGCCGTGGGCGTGGCTTAAACGCTGATCGTTAAACGCCTGAGCAGGATCGTGACAAGTCGCACATGACATGGTTCGGTTATAAGATAAATTTTTATCAAAGAACAGCAGCTTACCGACCTCAGCATCGCTAAGCTCAGGGTATATTCCGTTAGAGTCAGTATCAGTCAGCGCCTTGGCCTCACCCGCTCTGGAGCCGATTGCCGTTAATAGCAACACTGCCGGTAGTAAGCCCAATAGCGTGATATCTTTTAACCAGGTTCGCAATATCACAGTTCGGAATAATACTCGGTTAGTCATGGCGGCTTTCAATGATCGGTTAACGACTGAGGTGGTTTTTGTGGTTGGGCCGCACGCACGGTTAATTGGCTTGGTGCTCGTTGCCAATTAGGCAATAAAACCAAAGCGACCAGTCCCCAATAGAGCGCTAAAGCCAGCAAATCGAAGCCATTGGGCTGTGAGCGATAGCCAAAGAGTGAGGCCAATAGATTGCCAAACGTACTGCTGTCATTCAGCAGTGCACTGCTGTCCCACATGGTCGCGTAAATCCAGTCTGGGAAATTTACTAACCCCAGAGGACCATTGAGCAATTTTTCAGCGGCGGTCAAAAACAGTGCTGAGCCTAAGAATAGCAACAAGATTTCTGTGACCCGAAAAAACTTCGGCCAAGAAACATACTGGCTGCCGATTTGCAGTAAATAAAACAGCAGTCCGGCGAGAGCCAAGCCGATGGCCACTGCAATAAAGAATTGCAGATAGGCCGCGCTCCCGACTAGGCTCAAAAAGCTGCCGTACAAAAACATGACCGACTCAGAGCCCTCGCGGCCTACCGCAATCATAGCGAGAAAAAATACTCCCCACCAATTAGCGTTTTCGACATTACTGGCCAAGCCAGACTCCAGCTCTGACTTCAAGGTTCGACCGTGTTTGCGCATCCAAAAGACCATTTGTACGATTAAGGCTGCGGCTACAATCAGCATGCCAATCTCAAACCAAGCTTGGGCGGCTCCGCCCAAAAATTGCGTCACCCCAATCAAGGTCAACGCCAATAACAAGGCCAACAATAACCCTGCTCCGATACCTGCTAGCAGCCATTTTTTCCCGCTGCGACTTTCAGCGTTTTGATTCATCCACGCCCATAAAATACCGATGACCAGTAAGGCTTCGATACTCTCTCGGCAAACGACAAAGATAACTTGTCCCATACTCACCTACCTTTTGTGCTTTGCTGCCACTTACTTATTGCAGCTGTTTTGTGCTCAAATCTTGGTCGACTTAAACCGCTTTGCTCGTGCAGTTATTCCTCGGCAACTACAGACTGTGGGTTATTTGGCGATAATCCGCCCTTTCGCCCCCGGGGTGAAGTCATCAAAATAGTCGTAAGCCCCTGCACTCAAGGGCATGGTCAGCACAACCGACTCAGTGCCCATATAGAGTATCTTTTCTTGGCGCAGCTGGTTGCTTTCGAACTCTGCTGGTTTTCGGCCGATATTGCGCACAATAATGCGGAATTTTTGTTTGGCCGGGACGATTAGCGTCTTGGGGATCAGCTGGCCATCTTTCATTTCGACCAGATAGGCCGGCAAATCACCATAACGCTTATGGTGCACTTGCTGACTGTAGCCGTTAGTCGCCAACGAGGTGCTTTTACCGATATCTGGTAACGAGGCGGCAAAAGTCGTCATTGCCGCTGTACTGAAAGATAGTGCCAGAGCCAATTTTAGAAAGGAGGTCATAGAGTAAGCCTTACATAGCGAAGATAAAGATAGGGCCGTTTTTGCGAACAGAAACCTCGTTATGGTCGCTAAAATTGGCCACCATAGCGAGCCCCGTAAACATATAGAGATTAGTAGCTGCCCTTTTCGCCAGGACCGGCCCAAGGGAACTGCCACTCAATATCAATAGGAGCAAACCACTCAGGAGCAGCTGTTTCTTTGTCGATATGGCGGGCAAAATGAACTTGAGTGTTGTCGCTCGGAGGCAGGATATGGTATTTAATGCGGTAGAGACCCGGACCATCAAGCTTGACGTTACGGCCATAATGCGGACCATCGCTAGCAATCATCGGCATTAAGTCACCCGATTGTGAAGCGATCACCGCTTTGGTGCGATTGTTGATTTTTTCTAGCTCATAAGTGACCGTGAGATAAGGAACCCACCAACCTTCTGCTAAGGCATTTTCGTTGTCTTTTGTGGCGTGGATATCGAGCTCAATATGGGCCTCTGCTTCATTGGCAGGCAGTCCCATGGGCATATCCATAGTGATGGGTTGTAGATAGACCGAAGCTATCTCCATCCCAGCCACCTCTTGCGAGGGGCCCATGGGATGTTCTTTTGCCATAGCCGTGGTGGCGATAGCGGGGACTAAAAAGAGCGTCATTACAGGCATTACGCTGCGGATTTTGAAGGTCATAACCGACTCCTAGCAGGGCTAGAGTGCGTCTGTTATAGACTGTGCGGGGCAAGACGGGCTTAAGGAGTCGTTGCAATATAACAACAGCGGCTGCTAGCGAGTTTACTCATCACAATCGGTAGGCAGACCCACCTTAGCGTGATATATACGAGTAACTAGGGTTGGTTTAGCACACGTCCTATTCTGTATTAATAACGCTTTTATTCACAACGCCCTTATTCATGATGTATGGCTTAATAAGCGGCTAATGAACAGCAAAGTACAGATTAATAAGAATAAAATAGTGGGACGAGTGATAAATAAACACTAGCTAAAATATGAATTTACTCAACTTTATGCGAGCGTTTAATCACCTTTTGCCTCACTGCACCAGTTGGCAATAAGCGCGATATACCGCGTCTGCTAACCGTTGTAGCCAGGGTTAAACGCTCAACAACGACACATTTTATGCTCAATGCTAATGATTATCCATTAGAATCTAATTACTATCGGTTAACTTTAATAAAAGTTACCGTTTTGCAAGATTAGCGAAAAGTTTATATTAAGCTAAAAATTAGCAAAGCTTATCGCTCTGTTACAGTATTTACTGCGTATTTAGCGTAAACTATGCCTGTATTTTTGGCTGTAGCTTATTAATACTTATTTTATTATTTACTACTGTGATTTTAAAAATGGCTTGTCTTTAGACAAGGTTCTTAGCAATCACAGTAAGTTATTCACATTGCGAAATGTGCCACCCACCGATTCAAGGAGTTATTCCCATGAGTAAACCAAATTATCCTAGCCGTAACCCCCGCAACCCTAAACTGTCTACGCCTGATCCAGAAGCGGAACACTATAATCTAGATGGCGAAGCTACCGTAGCGACCAAAGTCAGCACTGCCGGTACTGAAAAGCTACAAAAAGCACTAGCGCGTATGGGGCTTGGCTCACGTCGTCAGATGGAAGAGATCATTAAAGCGGGCCGTGTTTCTATTAACACCACCCCAGCCACTATCGGTGACCGCGTTGCCCAAGGAGACGAAATCCGAGTCGATGGTCGTCTCATCAAATATAAATCTGAAAATGAAAAGCGCCGCCGTATCATTGCCTACTATAAGCCTGAAGGCGAAATCTGCTCAGCCAATGACCCTGAAGGCCGCCCAACCGTTTATGACCGTCTGCCCAAACTGACCCATGACCGTTGGGTGATGGTAGGCCGTCTGGATATTAACTCGACCGGCCTACTGCTATTCACTAACGACGGCGAGCTAGCGCACCGTTTGATGCACCCGTCTAATCAAATCGAGCGCGAATATGCTGTGCGGGTATTGGGTGAAGTGACCCCGCAAATCGCCAGTAAACTGACTGCTGGCGTCGAGCTTGAAGATGGTCTAGCCAAATTTGATGATATCCAAGAAGCCGGCGGTAGTGGCGTCAACAAATGGTATAACGTCAAACTAAAAGAAGGCCGTAACCGTGAAGTTCGTCGTTTGTTTGAGTCACAAGACCTCAAGGTTAGTCGTCTACTGCGTACTAAATATGGCAGCTTTAGCTTACCCAAAGAGCTGCGTACGGGTCGTTTCCTTGAGCTCGACAAACGCGATATTCATGATTTGACTGACTTAGTTAATCTGCGTCCGCGTCAAGGTACGGGCTTATATGGTATGGCCAAGCGTAAGCAAGAGCGTATCAAAGACAAGCCATTGAAAGCGCGCCGTAGCCGTACTTCTGACCGTATCGAGAGCGGTAGCCCGGCCAGTAAAGGTCGTCCTGCTAGCTCAGGTGGTCCAGCCAGTAAAGGCCGCTCAGGTACAGCAGGTAGCCCCGCCAGCAAAGGCCGTTCTGAAGGTCGCAACCGTTCTGAGCGTCCGAACGGTTCTGACACTCGCGGTAATAAGCGTGGTCGCTCATAAGACCTAGCTGACTGCAATTAGCGAGCTTTACTCGCAATGATGGCCATAAAAAACCCCTTATATTAGCGTTAATATAAGGGGTTTTTCTTGATTATGACTATATCTGCTTGCTTATACCAATAGACTTATGACATTAGAGTAGCCGCATTACTTCTTACAGGTTATCATCCAGCTTTTGCAAATAACGCTGCATAATCAGTAACTCTTGATAGCTACTGTCGCGACATTGCGCTAGTAAATTATCCAAACGCTGCTCGGTTGACGCTAATAACGCCTCTAATACTCCTAAATCTGAGCTAAGTGCTTCAGAATTAGGAGTAGACGCCGCTGTAGCAAAAGTAGGTAGACTGGCCATACGCTGTTGATGCTGGGCTAGGATATGATAATGCTTAAGCATCTCTGGCAGACGCTCATTTAATAGTTTACGGAGGGTGAATTGCGCTTCACTGGTGGGTACGGTATGACCCTGCTGGGCTAAATCCTCTAGCCATTGTTGATAAATATCTGCCTTGTGATCGATACGAGATAATTGCTCAAGCAGCTCTTCGGGAAGATACGTCAGCACCGCATCATCTAATGTTAATTGCATGAGATTGGGCAAAGCTAGCGGCTCAGATGGCGGCGTATAAGTTAGAGTACCCGGAGTAATACCGACGGCACGATGGAAAGCATACCAGCCTTTGCGGCCGATATAAGCCACGCCTAAGGTGGATACTAGCGCTACGCCAATTAATAAACTCATAAGCTTTTGTGCCTAAATGGCCCCTTTGCAAATGGTTAGCCGCTTATAGCTAATGATTGCAGCCTAACAGTGCAGCATGATAATAAAAACTCATACTGAAACCTGCTGCTAAAAACTAAGGCTATAGCGCCTCATCTTCAAAACGCTGCTTTAAGTAGCGATTGGCTACCAGTAGTTTCTGACCGTCTTTATGGTATGAGGCATTCAGTAACTCGTCAAATTGCGCGTTGACCGTATTCAAAACTTCCAACAAGGCTTCTTTACCCGTAACATTCGAATTTTGAATCTTGGTGGTATCGGTACGATCGCCATCTAAATCATGCAAGCGGCGATAGTCTTTAATCGCTTGCGGCACGTGTTTGTCCATCAAGTTTTTAATCATTACATAGGTTTCAGTGACCGCATCTTTATCATCGATGACGCCATCGTTATTGGTATCGCCATAAATCAGGCGCAGCTTTTCGCCCTTTTCATTAATTTGCGCTAAGGTCAGTTTAATATCTGCTGGTAAGCTCTTTTCAGGGATATAGCCCAATTGCGGCATCGCTTTATACTCAAGCATCTTGGGCTGAGTCAATTTTTTCACCCCACGATAGCCTAGATATATCCCGGCAGCAGGCAGCGCGCCGTATAAGACAAACATCAAAAACATGGCGGTTAACTGGGTCATAATCCAATCCTAACTCTTCAATTTTAAAATTTAACGCCTTAAATTTAGCAGCGTTATACCCGTATTTTTGTATTTATTGGTTTAGCTTTTGGTGCGGCTTTTCACATAACGATGGGTCGAGGCCAAGCGATTAAGGACCGTATTATGCAACTCGTCCAATAGCTCATCGAGCTCATAATCAATCTCTAAAAATAAATCCGTCAACATATCCCCTGCCGTCATTTTACCCTGAACGGTATTATTGCGGGTACGATGCGGACTAAAGCGCAGCAGCTGCTCATAATGATTAAGGGCCTCGGGAATGCTCTCGTTAATCAGTTTATCAATCACAAACTGACGCTCGCAAATCCACTCTTCTTGCTCGCCATGCAGCTCACTGGACCACTCTCGATAACGCCCCAGCTTTTGGTTAATCCGATCTAAAATAGCGACCGCCTCAATAGGCATTGCGTTGAGCGTACGTTCATCGACGACGTGGATAAGTTCAGTCATGATAGGGCAGCATCCGTGTTTTAAGGTCCATAAAGTGGCAGGATCAAAAGGGGGGCGATTGGGAGAGCGATAGTGTTTTCTGTTTTCTAAATAGCGGTCCGTCAAGGGCGTGGGTGATAGATGATTATTCACCTGTGCGACGGCGGCTGATACCCGCTCTGCTCTTGAGCGCTGATTGTCGCGCTCCGTAGGGTCTGTACGCTCTTGCACAGGCGTTGTCGCTGGATTGGCCGCTTGTTGCTGTTGCGCCGCGACTGAACCGGGATAAGTCAATGGGGGTAGAGTCGCTCCATTTAGCAAAGCCTCGACATCACGAGACGCCGGCTCGGTCAACGATTTAAACATTCTTGCTAGACTGACCACCATTGCTCACCTTATGTCACGCAAACGGGCGCGACCGTATTCACATCAATTCTGTTACGCCATTGGCATTGCGGTGTTGTTTATAGCCGCAGTTTATAACCACAGTTTTGCCACGCTCTTGCTTAGCTTTAGCCTTTTGCGACCGGACCTAATGGTTATTATTATGCGCTCAGCAATGCTTATAATACCTTTATCACCGCTAAAACTCTGTACAAAAAAAGCAAGTGTTTGCCTAGCGATAGCGATATGGCTTAAGATACGTCCTCTTTGCACATTAGCGGCTATATGACTAGCTATACTGCCCGACGTATGACCACTCAATGCAGCGCTTGCCTTAGTCTACTATCCAGTAGTTATTAGTCTAATATGAGGGTATTAAGCGCTATAAATCAAGTCAAACTTCAGCCCTCTCCCCCTCCTCGGTTTTATATTGCCAGTTTTTGCTTCAATTAGGACAGTCATGCCAGATTTTATCTCAGGGTTTGCGATTAGTTTTTCGCTAATAGTGGCTATCGGCTCACAGAATGCTTTTATTTTAAAGCAAGGCTTAAAGCGCGAGCACGTCTTTGCGGTCTGTCTGTTCTGTGCCCTCTCTGACGCCTTATTATTATCTGCTGGGGTCGCCGGTTTTGGCGCTATTACTGCCCGTTATCCTGACTTCATAACTTTTGCTAAGCTCGGCGGCGCGCTCTTTTTATTAGTCTATGGTTTACTCAGTTTGTACGCCAGTGCGACCAAAAGCCATGCTATGACCACGACTGGTACGACCACCAGCAGCTTAAAACAGGCCTTGCTATTATGCATCGGGTTTACTTGGCTAAATCCTCACGTTTATCTCGACACCTTAGTGATGGTGGGGATGGTATCGACCAATGCCGCCAGTAAAGTTTGGTTTGCCATTGGTGCAATTACGGCCTCTGTGTCTTTTTTCTTCGCCTTAGGGTATGGTGCGCGCCTACTTGCTCCCGTCTTTACTAAACCGAAAGCTTGGAATATTTTGGACGCCCTGATTGGCGTGTTAATGCTCTATCTCTCTTGGCATTTATGGCAAAGCTAAGGATGAGGATATAAATTGCTGTAGGGTTAACCGCTGTATAAAGTCCTAGGGCTCAGACAACCTATAAAATCTAGTAATTAAGCGAAAAAAAACAGGGCATCGACAATGTCCTGTTTTTTCTATGATTACAGCTGTTTTGGTCAATTCAGCTGAATCGCCGACTGCATTAAAACACTATAGCAACTGCGGGAACAGCGTGCGTAAGCCACTAACGATAATTTCAATAGACACGGCAGCCAACAGCATGCCCATAATACGACTCATGATATTCAAACCAGTATCGCCCAAAAAGCGGCTGATACGACCCGCCATCATCAGCGATAAATAGCAGAATAAGCTAATAAATAACCCAGCGATAATCACCGCTGATACCCGCCAGATGCCTGAAATCTGCGAAGAATAAATAATAACCGTCGAGATACCACCGGGACCAATCATCATGGGAATAGCAATCGGTACTACCGCAGCACCCATACTGGCGGGCGCTTGAATATGATCGACATCGAAATTGTCTTGGTCCGGCTTTACTGGATTGCCTTCACCATTCATCATATTAATGGCGATTAAGAATACCAACACCCCACCGGCAACTTGGAAAGAGCCGATAGAAATACCCAGGCCTTGCAACAGACTGGAGCCCGCTATGGTAAAAAAGGCAATGGTAATAAAAATAGTAAAACAAGATATCCGAGCGACTTTACGGCGGTCGGCCATCGAGTAGCCACGCGTCAAATCCAAAAACAGTGACAGGGCACCGAATGGGTTAATTAGCACCACAAATGCTAAGACAATTTTAATGATTTCTGTGTCCACAGCGAACTCACTTTAGCCGAGATGTCTGGTGAATTACCCTTAAAACAGCGATAGTAATCGCCGCTAGTTTAGCTATTAGTTGACTGAGCTTTTGACCCTGATTTAATAGCTGGCGTAGATGCTTATTGAGCGAATTAAGGGCAATGCCAATTGCTTGCTAATCGTCACAGGACTGACCGCAAATAAAAGGCGGCCATTGTAACATACCTTGTTTTTATGACACGATTTTTCAAAACTTATTTTGACTGTTCAGAGCGATTTACTACCAGTAATAGTGTCACCACTAATGGTAGGATTTTAGCTACCTTACTACGCTTACGCAGTAAAGTCTAAGCCGATATCTAGCGCTGTAGAGCTGTGGGTTAAATAGCCCATAGCAATGAAGTCTACGCCCGTTTTAGCCACCTCAATTACACTCTGTGGCGTAATGCCACCGGAAGCTTCTGTCAACGCTTTACCGGCGCACATTGTGACTGCTTCTCGTAAAGTGTCTGGGCTCATATTATCCAGTAAGACCAATTTTGCACCAGCGGCTAAGGCCTGCTCAAGCTGCTCTAAAGTGTCTACTTCGACTTCGATAGGAATCAAATGACCGGCAAATTGCTGCGCCTGTTTGACCGCAGTAGCGATATCACCAGCGATAGCAATATGGTTGTCTTTAATCAAAATAGCATCGTCGAGACCCAAACGATGGTTGCGACCGCCACCACAGCGCACGGCATATTTTTGCAGGGTGCGCAGGCCAGGGATAGTTTTACGAGTACAAGTAATTTGTGCTTTATAGTCCGCCACACTATCTACGATTTGCTGGGTCTCGTTTGCTATACCACTCAAATGGGTCATAAAATTCAATGCTGTACGCTCAGCCGTGAGCAGGTGTCGCGCATTGCCACTTACTGTTGCTAATACGGTGCCCGCCTCTACCCGCTGACCATCGTAAGCATGGGCAGTAAATTCAACCTTACTATCGACCAACGCAAAAGACAACCTCGCCAAATCCAAACCACAGATCACGCCAGCATCGCGTGCTTTAATCACTAGGCTTGCTGTCTTATCAGCAGGTATAGTCGCTTGTGAAGTCACATCGCCACGACGACCTAAATCTTCCGTTAGCGCTGCGGTGACCCAAGGTTTGAGCAAGACATCATCGATGCTAGGCTCCCACATGCCTTGAGTCTGCTGTTTAGTATTAGTTGTTTGCTCGCTAGCTTGTAGACTCTGCATCCCTTGAACTCCCATCGCTCGCCCTCTCATAATATGAATTTACGCCAGTCATTGCTTGTTATACAAGCTTATGACATAGCGTAAAAAAAGCTATTTATACTCAGTTGGAGCATAAATATAAAGAATAATAGGGCTTACTGCAAACTTTTTGTTTAATTTTAGGGTTTTATTCTAGTAGCTGTACGAGAAAACTCTACTTGCGTTTGGGTAACTTGCTGTCCATTAATAAACTCTGCAACTCGATGTCATAGCGGAATCGGTATAGCTTGGCAGGACGACCGCGACTGGCATTGCTACTTTCCCCGGTAGGCTCTACCAAGTCTTGATGTTCAAGCAGACGGCGGAAGTTTTGCTTATGCAGTTTCACCCCTGACAGCGCCTCCACACTTTGCTGCAACTGCGACAAGGTAAAGGCATCTGGCATAAGGCCAAAGATCAGCGGGCGGTATTCAATCTTAGCGCGCAAGCGTGATATCGCAGTAGCAATCACCCGGCGATGGTCGTAGTACATGGGTTTGCCAATGATTTTTGGCCAACTGGCGGGCAGTTTATTGGGCTGATATGCTGGCGATTCAGGCAGTAAGCCCGCTTCATAAAGCATCTCGTACCGCAGTAAAGCATGCTCAGAGACCCAATCAATATCCGTAGCTTGAGTCTTAGGAGTATCGGTCTTGGAAGTAACCGTCTTGGTAGTCGACTCGGTGTCTACCTGTAAGCCCCAACACAAGGCAATCCTTTGCTCACGGCGCAGACGCTGATTGGCAGTTTCGCTAGCGGCTGCCCATTTAGCCAACTCCGGTATGATTAAATCGCTAATAGCTTCCGGCGGGCCCTGTAAATGATTTTCCCAAGGAAAATAGTCATACCAATCGCGCCAGACCGCTTGCGACTCTAGCTCGCAAAGCTGCGTCTCCTGCACCAAGCCGAGATAGCTGACATACACCAACGCATGACCATCTGCGTTGCGACGATGCGTATCAACGAAAGTATAAAGCTGCTCGATATAGCCGAGCGGCTGCTGCGTCTGCTCTTCCACCCATTGCCGCACACCGGCTTGCAAAGAGCGATGCAATGGCATCAAAGGGCCGTTGGGCAACAGCTGACCATTATCGACCGTCAGAACTCGCGCTTTATCACCCGTAATAGCGATAAGCACAGCGACCACTTCGGTGGTACCGCTCCCTTGGCGGTGCGCATGCGTATAAGACCAATTCATAAAAGCACTTCAATAATTTTGCAAAATAGGATTATTCATTTTAGTAGCTTGATTCTAGCATTAACCCTCTGCCCTAGGGTTAAGGTTTTTACGTGACTCTGTACTCTATAAAACTCTCACCCCTATTGACGCTAAATTTTAGCCGTAAACTCACTGTCTTTCTTAGCCTTATTGCAAAAACCAGCTTCTGTAATACAAGAAACAGCCCCTATTTACTTCTAATATTACTGCCCTTATAAAAATTAATTCTTGTATTTATACTCAAAATGAGCATAATTAATACCAACACTATTAAAACCCTTTTTATTTTTCTCATATTTATCTAAGTAGGTGGGTTTTATGCAGGGAATACGCATAGCAAACCTAGCCCGCCTACTACATCGCACAGCGCGGAGTTCTTTATGAAAATCTATCCTTACGATGCCCCCACCTTAAACCAGGCAGGTGAGCTATCGAACCAACTCAACATTGAATACGCTAAAGCTAAGATACCGGCAGATATGTCTCGCTCGGAGCGACAAGAGGTAGAGGCCAATATCAGACGGTTGCTACAACAGCATAATGCGGTCCTGGTCGCGCATTATTATGTCGATCCTTTTATCCAAGAGTTGGCTTTAGAGACCGGCGGTTGTGTAGGCGACTCATTAGAGATGGCTCGCTTTGGTCAAGAGCATCCTGCTACTACGCTAGTCGTCGCTGGGGTACGCTTTATGGGGGAATCCGCGAAGATTCTTAGCATGGAAAAAACCGTATTAATGGCAGATTTGGAAGCGGAGTGCTCGCTCGACTTGGGCTGTCCTATCGACGACTTTAGCGCTTTCTGTGACGCCCATCCAGACCGTACTGTCGTGGTCTATGCCAATACCAGTGCCGAAGTGAAAGCACGCGCGGATTGGGTCGTGACCTCTTCAGTCGGGTTAGAAATCGTCAGCCACTTGCATGCCAATGGTGAAAAAATCATTTGGGGCCCCGACCGTCATTTGGGTAATTACATCCAAAAGCAAACTGGTGCAGATATGCTCCTCTGGCAAGGGTCGTGTATCGTGCACAACGAGTTTAAGGCGACAGAACTGCAGCAACTTAAAGCCGAGCATCCCGATGCGGTGGTGTTGGTCCATCCCGAATCGCCCGATAGCGTGGTGCAATTGGCCGATGTGGTGGGCTCAACCAGTAAGCTATTGAATGCTACTAAAGAAATGGACGCCAAGACCTTTATCGTTGGTACGGATTTGGGCATTTTACATGAGATGCAAAAACACTCTCCCGAGAAACGTTTCTTAGCCGCCCCTACTGCGGGTGAAAGTGCCACTTGTAAGAGCTGTGCTTTCTGTCCTTGGATGGCAATGAACGGCTTAAAAGGGATTGAGCACAGTTTAGAGACCGGTACGGGTGAGGTCCATCTCGCTCCTGATTTAGCCGAACGCGCGCTGAAACCGTTGCAACGTATGCTGGACTTCGCTGCGGAGCAAAAACGCCGCGTCCAAGCCAGCGGTGATATCGTCGCGGATCGCCCACTATTTAATAAAGTCGGGGCGGCTTAGCAAAACCCTTACTTTATAAGCCCTGCTACTGATAAACGAAGCTAGTGATCAGCAACGCTAAAAGCGCTCTATCCTACTTCCTACTCTCTAAGAGAAACGATTATGACTACAGCTGTCCCGCAATCAGACGTAAGCCCAGCTCAAACGCTCATTCCTAGTTCAGCTAAACTGACCTCTATGGACTGCGACGTGCTAATTATTGGGGCGGGACTAGCGGGATTAAGCACAGCGTTGTCTTTACCCTCAACGCTAAAGGTCATCGTTCTAAGTAAAAAAGAGCTCACCGCTTGCTCTAGTCATTATGCGCAGGGGGGTATCGCTGCCAGTCTCGCTGCTGAGGACTCCGTAGAGGATCATATCGCGGATACTTTAGTCGCGGGCGATGGCCTCTGTGATAGTAGCAATACTGCTGAGATTTTGACGGCAGGTGCGAATGCGGTGGCTTGGCTACAAGCGCAGGGTGTGCCTTTTACCTTACAAGAGCAAGCTGAGGTTGATAAGAATGGCAATGGCCAAACGGGCTTGCCCTCGCCTGTAGACTTACATTTAACGCAGGAAGGCGGTCATGGCAGACGCCGCGTCGCTCATGCCGATGATGCGACTGGTTACTATATTATGCAGACGCTGAGTCAGCGGACATTAGACGCGAGCAATATCACTGTATTGACCGGCTATGAGGCTTTAGAGCTCCTTAGTGGAGAGACTATTGCGAATGAAAAGGCTGCGAGTGAACCGTCAGTTTGTAGCGGCGCCCTAGTATTTGCTAGCGATAAGCAACGCTTAGTCACTATCAATAGCACTGCGACCGTATTAGCGACCGGGGGTTTGGGACAGCTATTCCAACGCGCGACCGCCCCGGATGTCTGTATGGGCGACGGTATGATGATGGCTTGGCAAGCGGGCTGCCGTTTGGCTAATTTGGAATTTGTGCAATTTCACCCGACAGGTTTAGCCTTAGATAATAGCAACTTTCTCATTTCTGAGGCCTTGCGTGGCGAAGGCGCTTATCTACGCTGTCCGCTAACGGGTGAGCGCTTTATGGCTCAGTATGACGAACGCTTAGAGTTAGCGCCCCGAGATATCGTCGCCCGTGCTATCGCTGCACAGATTAAGCAAAACGGCTTGGGCTATGTCCACCTAGATATCAGCCACCAACCGAGCGATTTTATTCGCCAGCATTTCCCGCAAATTGATGCTACGTTGAGCGAACTCGGCATTGATATGACCTGCCAGCCAATTCCGGTAGCCCCTACTGCGCATTATTCTTGTGGAGGTGTGGTTGCTACAGCGGATGGTCTCACCGATGTCGTTGGTCTCTACGCCGCTGGTGAAGTCGCCTATACCGGATTACACGGTGCCAATCGTCTTGCCAGCAACTCTCTGCTCGAATGCGTAGTCGTCGGTCGCCGTATTGCTACCCATATCCCTGGTTATCTTGACCAAATTAGTAACCCTATCAATAATATCGATGAGAATATTTGGCAATCACCAACCGTGCCTAATGGTTATGTCGTCGAGAAAACAGCGCTCACTCAGACTAAGCCAACAGATACTTCAAAACCCATTCAAGCAGGCTTAGAAAATACAGCGAAAGTAGCTGCGCTTAAATCACTAATGAGTCATCATCTAGGTATTAGCCGTAATGCGCTAGAATTACAGCAGGCTTTACAGCAGGTGCAAGCGTGGCAAGACGCAGCAGCATCAGATAATAATATAGATTCCAACCTAGTAACGATGGTGGAAAAATCTTCCAAGGATTTATCGAAGACGTTAGACACTTGGCGTTGGCAACGATTGCTGCACCTTGCTACGTTGATGCTACAAGCTGCCTTAAGCCGTAGTGAAAGCCGTGGTGGCCACTTCCGCAGCGACTTTCCAGACAGTGCAGCGGCGGCAAAGGTTAGTATCATAACGCCACTATTAGCAGCAGAGACTTCAACGACCGCCAATGTCGAAAAACTCATCCCTATCTCAGTATTAAACGCTAGCAAGACCAACTCGCCAACTGCGCTATCTGCTTAATATTTTTCATTTAATTAATTCTTTTACCCTCTCCTTATCCAAGGAGAGCGGCTAATTATCGTACACACTTTCCCAATTCGCAATCATCTCGCAGTACTCTAAAATCAGCACAACGTGATACAATCGACGTTTTTATTTTTTCCGTCGATATTGCCCGGTGTCGGCGTGTTAGGTTGTGATATGCAAAGCCCTGAAACTGTCGATAATTTTAAAAACCTAATCATGTTGGTGCTGGTACTAACCCCGCTATTTATTGGCTTTATCTTGCCCTCATCTGAGCAGCGCACACGCCTAGCCGATAAGATGCTGTCGTATCTGGTCTATATTATTTTGACCCTCATTGGTATCGAGTTGGCACAAGTCCATGGGCTTGGGTCGCAGGTAGGTACTATCGCCTTATATGTGACCGTATTGGCCATCTTAACTATTGCCTCTGGTCTATTAGGATTAATGGCGCTAGATAAATTCTTGCCGTGGCAAGTCCGTGCCGCCAGTCAAGACATCGCTAAACATCGCGTGAGTATCCGTGGCAGTTTGGTGCAAGTCATCTGTGTGGTGATTGGCTATGCGATTGGTTGGGTTTTGCCTGAGAGTCTACTGCCCCCTGCCAATACTATGACGGGGCTGCTAATGCTGCTGATTTTATTGGTCGGAATTGGTCTCAAAGGGTCAGGAATCACTCTAAAAGAAGTGCTGGTGAATAAACGCGGCATGCAGATGAGCTTAGTGTTTACCTTAGCCGTATTGGCGAGTGGTATCTTGTTCTCGCTACTGTTTAGCGAAGTTTCCATGACCCAGGGTATGGCGCTATCGGCAGGCTTTGGTTGGTATTCGCTCTCGGCGATTGTGATGACCGACGCTTATGGCGCGGTTTGGGGCAGTGTGGCGCTATTTAATGACTTAATTCGTGAGTTTGCAGCGTTGCTATTTATCCCATTATTTATGCGCCGTTATCCATCCGCTGCTGTTGGCCTTGGCGGTGCTACAAGTCTCGACTTTACCTTACCTATTATTCAACAGTCCGGTGGTTTGACCGTAGTACCATTGGCTATTAGTTTTGGTTTTATTATTAATATCGTCTCGCCAGTATTGATGGTGGCGCTATCGGCGTTGGGGTAGTCGATTGTTTAACAGTGTTATAAGTAAGTTAAAATAAATCCGAGTCATCATAGTTCGTGCAACTGGTAAAAATTTTTATGGCTGGTTGTATGCCAAGAGCTTTGGCCATATTAACATCAGGGCTGCAAAAAATTTCTCCCAGTCGCACTGTATCGGTTTTAAATCGAACCAAATATAGCGAGTATTAATTTAACTTTCCTACCCCCTTCCTGCTGAGACTAGCGCCAACTATAACTCTCGCCAATGTAACCAAAGCCGCGTATCCAACTCAAACTGATGATAGTCCGGTTCCATATGGCGGCAGAGTTGATAAAACGCTTTGCTGTGCTCCTTTTCTTTAAAATGCGCCAATTCGTGTACTACAATCATGCGCAAAAATTCAGGTGGCGCTTCTTTAAAAAGACTGGCAACCGTTATGCTATTGTGCGACTTAAGCTTGCTCCCCTGCACCCGCGATTGATAAGTATGAATGCCCAAGGCATCTTTTAGCACCTTAAGTTTGCTGTTATAGCTGACTTGCGACAATGGATTACTCTTGCGCATATACTGACTTTTTATCTCAGTAATATAGTCATACAGTGCTTTGTCACTTTGAATCTCATGCTGGCTAGGATATTTATTGGTAATATAATCGCCCAACCGATCCGTGCTAATGAGCAAGCGAGCTTGGTCTTGAATTTGTTCAGGATAATGGGCGATGTATTTTAGAGTGGTCACTGGTTTTCCTTGATCTATATTTGGAGCAACATTTATATTTTCTGAGACTGTGATTAACTTTCAAAGGGATTAAATATTGATACTTAACAGTTACCCCATCGGGAAATCTGAATCCGTCTGACAAGCCTTATCATGCCAACGCACAAACCCTTCAATGGCCTTTTGCTTAGCCGCCGAATTCAAACTATCAGCATTGTTATTAACCCCACTACGTTCGCCAAGCGTCTCCAAATATCGACAAGCTTTGTAGCCTTTGGCAAACTCATTATACTTTTGCGCCCATTCCTCACGCTCTACGGCCTCATTTTTTCTTTGTGTCTCAGTCTCGACCAACCAAATATTTCTATGTGGCAAAGTCTTATCCAATTTATTTTGCTTAACAATTTCAACCATACGCCAAGGTTTCGCCGTTAAACGCGCACGGAAACATTGCTGCGCTTGGCACAGTCGGGCGTAGTTGCTATCAGCGTGGAAATGCTCTAGCCAGTCTTTGACGACCGTATCGTTGGGGGTAACCATGCTGTGCGTGGCGATAATGCGAAAGCCTGCAGGGGTCTGATAGAGACGAAAGCGCTCATGGGGATGACTAGTAAGGCGCTCATTAATCCGCTGGCGCATATGACCGACTAACTCGGTCAAATGATCATGCCATTGCTCCTGCTCTGCATGGTTTTGCGTTTGCTCTATCTTCTGCGCTTGCTGCCATAAGAGGACGGTCATGCCCACCATAAAGGCAATGAGCCAACCCCATGACAAGTCGTACCAAGTAATCACACCCGCTAAAGCGATTGAGGCAATAACAAATACCCAAACTAGGGGTTTCATTGATCGAGTATTTTCGGTAGCTGTATTCAGAGAGTGTGGTTTTTCTACCTGATATTTTGCTAAACGAGACTTTTCTACACGTGACTTTTTAAAATGTGAATTTTCAGATGCAGCCGATTTATCTCCTGACCAAGACTTAGTTTTACTAGCTGCTGAACTACTGCCTGCTGGACCACTCTTAGACGGACTTGCCACGGTCTCTGGTGCAACTTGAGCTAAGTTAATATCCTGTGGCCACTCGGCTATACCATCATCAAAGAAGCTATCCCACTTATTCGCATAGACCTCAGGATAATAAAGCCGTAATAAATCAATATTATCGACATCAATAATGGCAATATTATTCACGTTAGCGACTTGCGCCCCATAGCTATTGCGCGTGACGATTAGCTGGGTGGTATCGCTATTATTCTGCTTGGCTCCCTCAGGGAAGGTTTGCTCTAAGAGAATTTGCTCACGGATAGGAATGGCGTTGGTTTCGTTATATTCTTCAACGCGCTCACGCCGGAGGATATCATCGCCTGCTAACCAACGCTTATGCGCCTCCGCAACTCGTGACTGCGCATGACTTAAGGCTGCAGCATGGCTTATATCTGACCAGCCATAACGCTTGATGGTGGCTTGGCGCTTATTTTGCGTCTTAGCCTCAACCTTATCAAACCGTTGCTGATAGACCGCCCAATATTTAGGAATGAGCATAGAGATAGCCTTGGAATAATTGTTTTAAATCAAAACCCATTCATTAGATACTGAATGTTCAAAACTCGAAACCTGTAATTAATTTAGAGGTTCTTCAGCCACCGCATAAACTCGGCGGTTCATAGACTTACCTTCTTCGGTATCAGAAGGGGCAATAGGCCGTTCCGCGCTATAACTGGCAGTACTTAAGCGATCAGGATCAATTTGATGTTGCATTATTAAATAGTTTTTGACGATAAGCGCCCTATTCTCTGCTAGAGAATTTTCTCGCAATTTTGCCTTTGATGTTTCATTTACTTCATCTGCTGAAGCGTGTCCCTCAATACACATAGGTACCGTTTCGTACTCTTGCAATTTTTGGGCTATTTTATCGAGCTCTAGCTGATACCCTTTTGATAACTCACTACTACCTTTGGCAAAAAAAGCTCGATATTCCATTTTAAGATGACCCTCAAGTAACAATGAAGGGGGACATCCATTCTCATCTATCATGACGTTTATAGGGGTTCCTGGACAACTATCTTCGTCGTCTAAAATACCATCACCATCGCTATCCAAATTAGCTGCTATATTTTGCGTGTTAGCAATAGTAACGGTTATTGGCTTAACTATAGGGTTATTTTGTGTGGGGATTTGACACCCTGCTAAGGCTATCGACCCTATAAGTAACCCAGCAATAGTGATTTTGGTCGTCCTGAACTTAGTCATCAGCTGTCCTTTATTAGCGTCTATTTACACAACACCTTATACATCACCAAAGCTATCCACCCTATGCCAACAGATAATTTAGGAGATGAACTAAAAGCACTAGCCTACAATATAGGTAATAAGGTTAGCGTCATCCATATCCTTAAACCCCACTAGCCTGCCGAGCAAACAAGCGCATTAACGGTTTGATTTTACTGACGCGGTACATGCCCGCGCTACGGATTTGCTGCACCGGTCTTAGCGCAGCAAACTCACCGGCGAATAACCAGTTCATCGCGGAAAAACTGTGCATCATGATACTGTTATGTGGACGACGAGCGCGCTCATATCGACGCAAAGTCGATAAGGCCGCCCAACTGTTGCCGCCACTGCGCTGCCAATCGTGATGTAAAGTCGCAAACAATTCAATCACATCGAGTAGACCCAGATTAAGTCCCTGACCTGCCAACGGATGCACGCCATGCGCGGCATCTCCGACTAAGACCAAGTTGTCCCGCACATAAGTATCGGCCTGTTGCGCGTTTAGTGGGAAGCTCGCAATCGATTCAATTTGCTCGATATTACCCAATTCATAACCACAAGCAGCGGCCAAACTTGCGGCGATTTCCTCGTCTGAATCCGTAAGTATATCCAAAGCTTGATTGGTGGGTAGCGTCCATACGACCGATTGCCAATGTTGTGGATTGGCATGATCTTCTTCGGTGATATCGGCTAGCGGTAATAACGCTAACGTCCCTGTTGGTAACATCGCTTGGCGAGCCGTCGCTAAATGCGGTTTTTCGGTCTTAATCGCACAGCAAATCGCGGTCTGACGATAATCTAAAGTGTCGAGACCAATGCTGGCTTGTTTACGCACAAAAGAGCCACGACCATCAGCACCCACGACCAATTTGCCATCGACGCGCTCGCCATTGGCTAACGTGACCCGATAGCCTTTTTCCGCACCCAACCAATCCAAATCAGTGACTTTCTGTCCCGCGATGACGGTTAAATAGTCCTTAACGTCCTCTTCCTGAAAACGCTGCCATAGCGCATGCTCGATGACCAGTGGCTCTACCATACTACCGAGTAGTTTCGGCACCGCGGCATCTTCATCACCAAACTTTAACTCGCCGATACCGTCTAACTGCCAGACTTGCATCTGCGAATAATCGGCTTTGCGACCCGAAGCTGCAATTTTATCCCAAACGCCGGTTTCTTTAAGCAGTTCAATACTAGCCAGACTTAACGCATAAACGCGAGCATCGCGCTTGCTTAGGATTTGCTGCCATTTTTCAGAGGTCAATTCAGGTCGAGCGTCAATCAGCGTGACGGGAAGTTTAGCTTGTGCCAGTTTTAGTGCAAGGCTAGCGCCAGTAATGCCGCCGCCGATGATAAGGGTGTGATTGGTCATGATTTATGCCTTTTTACCGTAGCTATATCTGCCATATTTATAATATATATTTATAGAGCTGCTGCTATTATTATCTGTACTTAAGCTTATCCTAAGACTTCAGCCCCATAGCATAAGTCGCTACGAGCGGCTTAATATTGGGCAATTTATCAAAGGCTACTAAAGCGACGTTGCGCGCCAGCTTCACCGCGCGGTTGGGATGGGTAAAGCCCAACACTACCGCATCACAGAAGCGAATGACCCGCTTTTGGTCTTTTTGGCGGGCGGCTTCATAGCGTTTGAGCATCTTCGTCTCACCGATATCCTCACCACGCATGACCTGACTCGCCAGCATTTGCGCCAATACATGAGCATCACGCATACACAGGTTAAAGCCTTGTCCCGCTACGGGATGCAAAGTATGGGCGGCATTGCCCATGATGACACAGCGACCTTTGACCTGCTCTTTGGCCAATACTCGAGTGAGCGGATAAGCACCGCGACGACCCGCCTTGACGAACTTGCCCGCGCGTTGCCCAAAGGCGGTTTGTAAGGTCTCTAAAAATAAGGTTTCATCATCCAGATACTGCTGCTCTTCCCCTTTCCGGCACACCCAAACCACTGAACGACGATAGCCGGCTTGCTGCAAATCATGGCCATCACCATCTGGATCAGTGAGTGGCAATACGGCTAAAGGACCCGCAGGACTAAAACGCTCAATCGCTACGTGTTCATGCGGTTTATCCGTCTGCACCACACCTACGATAGCGGATTGTTTATAATCATAAGTGGTAATATCAATGCCAAGCAGCTGACGAATACTAGAGTCGCGACCATCACAGGCTACTAGCATTGACCCGGTTAATACGCGCTCATTAGCTGCACTCGCATCCTGACTATTTAAGGTAGATGATGTAGCCGTATTTTCTTGCAGCGTGACGCTGACAGACGCTTTATCTTGGTCTACTTTGGTGACACTCGTGCCATCAAGCACGGTAATTAACGGACTGGCATTGACCGCCAATAAAAGCTTACGCCCAAGCCAAGCGTTTTCCATCACTTGACCAAAAGACTCGACGTTTTCCTCTGCTTTATTGAGTGTCGCTTTACCAAAGCTGCCCTGCTCGCTTACTTGTACCGCATCGATACGACAAGCATGGCTTTGTAGCTCATCCCATAGGCCAATCTCTTGATAAATTTGCACAGTACGGCGTGACAATGCGGTATTGCGACTGTCTAAATAATGGCTGCGTTTGGCATCATCAGCAGGGCTAATTTCTGGATAAGCGTTCTTCTCAATAAGGGTACTGGCAATGCCGTGGTGCGCCAACAATAGCGCAAATGACAAGCCTACATGACCACCGCCTGCAATTAGAACGTGCTGATCCGTGATGGGTTGGTTAAGGCTGGCTTTAACATTCTGCTTATCGATCTGATGGGTAGTTTCAGTCATAAATAGTCTCGGTCAATTATTACAATTTTATAGTCGTTTTATGTTGCGGTTCGATATTACTGAGTATGGACCGGTGTAGTGGATTTCTACGTTCCTTTACGAATCTTGTCGCTCAAATCTGCTAGGGTTAGATTACCATATCATACACCGACTGCGGTTCAGATACCGTTATCGTCTGTCTACTATAGCGCGCTGTTCTATTATTCAAATTGCATCATCAGTGTAGGTGCAGGAATTAGCTCATAAGCACTTAATCCTTCATTGCAAAAATAAGGCATACTTTTAACGATACTAGGGCGTATCCTCCATTGAATCATGAGGCTAAAAGTGAGATAGATTTTTGTCAGTCCATGGAAATTTTGCAGAGAATATGAGCATATTGTCTAGAAATTTTCGCAGAGTGGCCCTGTTAATCTAAGTTCAGCTATAGCTAGTTTTAGTCCATTACACGCTAGTGTTGTTAATTGAGGACACGCCCTAACAACTAGGAGAAGCAGGCTATTGGATACTTTTAAACTTACTGGATTACTAAGCTTTTTTCTATTATCGGGGTGTGCGCTACAAACGGTCACAGAGGCACCCCAAGCTACCCCTGCTAATCCACTTATAGAAGACGTTACAGCTGCACAACAGCTAGGCTCTGACGACGACCAACATAGGCAACAATTTACCTATGGAACTGGTAAGAGCGAGCTGAAAGCGTCAGACCTCGCTGCTATTGCTCAGGTAGTTAAGGAATACCGAGAAATTGCCAGTTATTCTAAGTTTAAAGACAAACATTGGGTCTTCCATATCGAAAGCCACACAGCCAAAGACGAAGTGGCTAATGAGTTGGCGCTAGCGACAGCGCGGGCAGAAGTCATCAAGCAAGTCTTGATAGAGCAGTACGGTATTGATCCCAGCTTAATTAAAACCCATATCCATACTAGCGAACGACCTCTCGCGCCAAACGACTCTGCTGCGGGACGATTAATCAATCAACGTGCTTACCTCACTTTTTCTTTAGACCCTATTTAATCAGCACTATAGGGGTCTTCAATAAGTCGCTAACCGTAATGACAAGGGATGCCAGAATCACTATTTCACTACAAAATTGCCCACCGTTACTAGCGGTGGTGCTTGAATTTTCCTAGCGAGCGTCCATAATAAAGTAATGGTTAAGCACATAATGGCCTGGGCAATGAAAGATCACGGCTGGCATATTTCCGCTGCTGCCCCTTGCTTTGACCTCGCTTAAATCAAACAATTCTGAAGCCCGAGCAACCGTTATCAGTACCGAATGTACCCTGTTTTACTATATTGCTAATTGCCAGATAACGTTAAGAAATCTATTACCAAGTCATTAATTATTTAATATAGCCACTTATCTATTATAGCTACCAACCCTATACCGTCATTACCCCATCTACCGTTTTTTTAGCATTTGCTAGACCAAATTATACTTATATCATTCGCATAAAAAAGGATAGCCACTTGACTGACGCCATTACTCGTAAAATGAACTTAGACTTTTTAACTTCACCACAGCTCAAAGTGCTTTTAGGTGAATACAACAACAATATCAAATACATTCAAGATCGCCTTGATATCACTATCAGCCAACGTCAACATACCATTAGCCTCTCGGGAGATTTAACGGCGGTTGAACGTGCTGAAAGCGTCTTTAATAAGCTCGCTGATGAGGCAATGACCTCTAAACATATCAGCCCAGAAGAGCTGCATCTTATTATTCAATCTAGCGTTTCTCGCGAGTTAGAAGCTCAAGAAAACAGCGAAGATGAAGACGAGATGGACGGCAAAATGCCGAATGAATATACCCCTATCAGCTTGCGTACCCGCAAAGGAAAAATCATCCCGCGTGGTGGCAACCAGCAAGAATACGTCCGACAAATTCTCACTTCTGACGTGTCTTTTGGCGTGGGTCCTGCAGGTACGGGTAAGACCTATCTAGCCGTTGCTTGTGCAGTAGATATGCTAGAGCGTAATGAAATTGAGCGTATCTTATTGGTACGTCCAGCGGTAGAAGCCGGCGAAAAACTGGGCTTCTTACCGGGTGATTTATCACAGAAGATTGACCCATATTTACGTCCTCTCTATGACGCGTTATACGAGATGCTAGGCTTTGATAAGGTTGGCAAAATGATTGAGCGCCAGATCATTGAGGTCGCCCCTCTCGCCTATATGCGTGGCCGTACTTTGAACAACTCTTTTGTGATTTTGGATGAAGCGCAGAATACCACCCCAGAACAGATGAAGATGTTTTTGACCCGATTAGGCTTTGGCTCACGCGCGGTCATCACAGGTGATATTACTCAGGTCGATTTGCCACGCGGTCATAAGTCTGGCTTGGCGCAGGCGCTACAGATTTTGAGTAAGATTGAAGAGATTCATATCACTAGATTTGACTCAAAAGACGTCGTCCGCCATCAATTGGTACAGCAAATTGTCGAAGCTTATGATGTCTTTGATGAAGAGCAAGAGTCTATCAAAGAAGCGCGTAAGCAAGCCCGTATCGCTGAGCAAGATCGCAGAATTGTGGAAGCCGCTGCCGCTAATAGTACCCCTAAAGCTTAGGGCTATCTTTGCTTAGCCATACAAGTACTGAATCAAAAGCATAGTCTAATAATCATAAAAAAAGCTGGATATCATATCCGGCTTTTTTGTATTTATAATTTTAGACTTGCTAGGGCGTGTCCTCAATTGAATCATGAGGCTAAAAGTGAGATAGATTTTTGTCAGTCCATGAAAATTTTGCAGAGAATATGAGCATATTGTCTAGAAATTTTCGCAGAGTGACGAAAATATAGCCAGTTTTAGTCCATTACACGTTAGTGTTGTTAATTGAGGACACGCCCTAGGCTTTATAATAGCGCTACTACTTTATAATGACCCTATTGTATTAACACTGCCACTTTCTTACCCTTAGTTTATACCCCTATTTTTGCTTGAGAGATAATGCGACCATGTCTGATAATTTAGAAGCGAATGACCAACAGATTAATATTAATGCGGCAGACACTATCGACCAACAGCTCATAGCCACGGCTTATGACCCTGCTAAAATTCAGCACCTGCTGACGACCGTGTTAGCATATATGGATAAGCAAATGCAGGCGGGATTGGTATTGCCTTATTTCGAGGAGATAGACCCTAGTCTCTGGCAAACTAAAGCGAAAGAGTTGGATATTTATATCACCGATAGCGAAGAAGGCCGCGAGCTCAATCTTGAAGCACGTGGTAAAGACTATGCCACTAATATTTTGTCTTATCCGAGTGAGTTGCCGCCTTTTATATTAGCGGAAATGCCCACCCTACCGCTTGGTGAACTCATCATTTGTCACGCCGTGGTTGAGCAGCAAGCCAGCGAACAAGGCAAACTCTTAGCCGACCATATCACCCACCTTATCGTCCATGGCATCCTGCACTTGTTAGGCTTCGACCATGAAATTGGTGCCGCGGAACAAGCCGAAATGGAGGCTTTTGAGATTGCTATCCTAGCGCAATTAGGCGTTGCCGATCCGTATCAGGACTAGAATTTAAGGCTCATAGCCTGAGAGATAGAGCCCCTTTTTCAATTATTCGCAACAAACAGTATGCTTAGTTTATTCAGGGTCGCTAGTCGTACTTTTAATAAAGCTATGTTTCGCATTCGCTTGGTTACTGGCCGATTCTTTAGGCATAGAGCCGCTAGACGCAGCTTCTTTGGTTAGTGTCTCTTTACTCAGCTCAACCTGAGGTCCAGGCTGGTTAGTGGTAGCTGCTTCTACTAAGCTCTCTAAACCAGTGACATTAAGATTGCGTTGCGGTAAGGGAAAGCCAATGCCCTTATGGTCTAAAGCATAACGGAATTGCTCAAGCAGCTCACAGTTGAGGGTCCACCAGTCGCCATTGGTGGCCCAAACGTTTAAAGTTAAATCAACGGCAGACTCGCCCAGCTTAGTCACCCGCACTATGGGCGCTGGGTCGCTAAAGGATAAAGGATGCTCACTCGCCAACTGTAGCATAATGTCTTTGACGGTCTTGATATCTGCGCTATAACCGATGCTTAGGGTAATATCGACGCGGCGATTGGGCAGTGAGGTATAGTTAAGGGTCGCATTCTTAGTGATGTCACTATTGGGAATGATAATCTCATGGTTATTTAGCGAGGTAAGATGGGTATTCACCAAAGTAATCTCTTTGACAATCCCTTCAAAGTTGCCAATTTTGACAAAATCACCGCGGACAAAAGGCCGGAAAGTCACAATCAGCACGCCCGCCGCAAAGTTCGACAGCTGGTCTTTGAGCGACAACCCTACGGCCACCGCTGCCCCACCCAAAATAGCCACTACAGAAGTCGTATGAATACCGACGTTATTGAGCGCGGCGAGCGTGACCACCACTAAGAGTATGCCGTAGAGCACTTTGCTTAGAAATACGGCTACCGTATCATCAAGACGACTGCGGTTCATCATCTTTAACGCCAGCGCGACCAGTTTTTTCGCCAACCATTTACCAATAATAAATATGGCTAACGCCAAAATTACTTTGATTAAAATGGTCGTGGCATCGTGCGTTAGCTCGGCAATATCGAGCGTGAATCCTAAAAACTCCATGCTTTATCCTATCCTTCGATGCGAGTAATGCTCGTCATCTATGGTTGTCTTCTTGGGTTAAAAATTAGTGGCTAAAAGTGGTTTTCTGTCTTATAAACCCGGTCTCATAAATCGAAACTATCTATCCAAACTATACATACAAACTATTTAGCCAAGCTATGCAGCCTATACACCTTATTCAACTTCCGCTTTTGGGTATTTACCTTAGTATCCCCCAAAAAAGACAGCGCCTGACAATAGTGCCACTGCGCTGTTTTCTGATACAGGTCTCTATTTGAGAGCCGGTTTTCTGACTAATCGGTCCTCTTGAATCTCAAAGGGCCATCATCGAATTAAACTATTAATACGTTACTTCTATCCGATCACTATAGCGGAAAGTACGAATAAGCCTTAGCTCCGTAATCTCTTGCATATCCTTAGTGAAACGACCAAATGGCGCCGCCCTTTTCACGGACATCTTCGCCGCATCGTCCAACAGATTAGACCCCGATTTACCGAGCAGACGAATATCTTTCACCGTGCCATCTGGCCGGATAATTACCATGAGCCGCACTTCACCCGTGATATTTTGTCGCCGCGCCTGCTCTGGATACTGCTGATTGCCTATCTGCTCGACCTGATGTCGGAAGCGCTCGATATAGTCTACGGCCTCACCTTTTGTGGTCGAATTACTGTCTACAGTGAGCACTTTTGACTTAGTCGCAAACTCTTGCTGTCGTTGGGACAATTGCGCCTCTAAGGTCGCTATCTGTTTCCGCAGTCGCGCCTCTTGCGCTTGCAAGTCATTCTTTGGCTGCTCACTATCATTTTCATTTTGTGTGCTCGCCTGCCGCCAACTTAGCGTAGTATGCAGGTAGCTCTCTTGCGTTTGCTGCTGCTGTACTTGCTGCTCGAGGTTGATGATATCCTGCGTTTCTTGCATCTGCACGTCTGTCATGGGGCTAATTTGTACGCTTTCTTGCCGCAGCTGCTGCCGCACTTCACCGCCGCCGACTTGTGAGGCATTGGCGATATACTTAGCATCGGCATTCGGCTGCATATTATCGCTCAATACCTGCGCCACATCTTGCACCATTGCCGCTGGGTCCTGGCTAATGGTAAAGCTGATGCCGAAAATCACTAAGCCATGGATTATCAACGCCAGCAAAATCGCCGCGAGCAAAGTATGGTCGTGGGTCAATTCAGTGAAATACGTCACATAAGGTGAGGTTTTTTTGGTTGGCGACACTAGCGGTCTCATCGAAACAAAAGGTAAAAAGAAGATTACGGGTGGTAGCTCATGTTGGCAGCAAGCTCAACCGTAGACTGCGCTGACCATCATAGCATGTTGGGCCTGCAAGTCACATAAACCCTCTGCGATAGTCCCCGTGCGCCCTGAAATATTTGCTACAATATCAATCAAATTGCTTGGCTAACAGCCAATGCTATAACCCTATGTATTTTATCACAAGATAAAAGGACTATACGCTTGAGTGACTTTGAACAATTTACTGAGAGTCTGGGCTTTCGCTTGCAAGAAGGCATTAGCGATACTTGGGATGGGCTGACTGATACGCTAAAACAGTGGTATAACAAAGCTACCAATGCGGTCGATGATGAGTTCTCCTTGCCCGTGAGCCAAAAGCAGGTCAATGACGCCTTGCAGAAATTCGTCACCGATAACGTCGGCCCTATTTTGGAGCTACGCGTAGAGCTGCATGACGATTGGTTTCGGTTATTCTGTACGGTCAATGCCGCAGGTATCCACGCTGAGGTAGCGAGTAACTTTGGCTTAGTGCATGCCCAACTCGATCGTAACGTGCAGCGCTTTGTCTTTGCCCAGCAGACTTATACCGATGTGCTTAACTTGCGCTGCGAGTCTTTTGTAAAACGTCAAGGCATCAAGCTGGCCATCTGGTTTTATCACAGTGTGTTAAAGAAAGACCCGCTAGGTTTTATCTTGAGCTATATCAATATTGCCCGCTCCAAAGACAATATCATCTACTTAGATATTCATCGTTGGTTAAAAAAGAATAAGAAAATCATGACCGCTTTACATAAAGCTCAGGTGAACTATGGCAAGGTGGAAGAAGAACAGCTGATTCTTAAGACCCAAGTGAACTATCGCGAGCTGCTGTCAGTGAGTCATAGCGAAGATATCTTGAGTGATAAGGATGAGCCAGAACCAGAGCTTATGAAAGGCCCGATTAACCCTATTAGCGATGCGACCGACCCTAGCCAGGAATAATTTCTTGATAGGTTGTAATAGTAGAATGATTAGCATAAAGAAAAACTAGCGCTCATAAAAAAACCATGGCTTGATTCAGTCATGGTTTTTTTTGGTTTAAATCCCCCTAAATCCCTGAGTCAGGAAATAGCAAAGATTTGGGGAACCTTTGCCCTGACGCAAGACAAGAGCTGTGCTCGCGTAGTAAGGGGGATTTGCTTTGCTTTTACCTCCTTCCTTTTATAAAGGAAGGATTGAGGATGGATTGCTTAGAATAAGTGCCTACCAATAATTCTCCACAGCAATATTGCCTTCCCCGCGGCGGTTCATAGTCAGCCCTAATGACTTCAGCGCCTCTTTAGTATCATCAACCATATCCGGGTTACCACACAGCATAATATGGGTGCTATCTGGGTCTAATGCTTTACCCACATGCTGCTGCAGTGTGCCGTCTAACAATAGCTTAGGCAGGCGCTCATTCAACATTCCCTCAACTTGCGTGCGCGTGACAATAGGCACAAAGGTAAATTTAGCGGGGTTGTCGACCAAGCTACCAAAATCTTCTGCCAAGCGCTCAATCAGCTCTACATAAGCCAGCTCCTCTTGGGTGCGCGCGCTATAGGCTAGGATAATATCGTCGTAGTCTTCCCAGGTTTTTAGGTCTTGTAGCATAGACAAAAACGGCGCCAGCCCAGTACCAGTAGCCAATAACCATAAGTCTTTAGGCAAGGGCTTTTGATAGCGCGCTAGGGTCAAAAAGCCAAACGGCATAGTATTGAGTAACAGCTCATCGCCAACTTCTAAATGCTGCAATTGCGAGGTAAAAGCGCCATCAGGTATCACAATAGAAAAGAACTCCAACACCTCGTCGAATGGTGATGACACGATAGAATAAGCGCGAAAAATGTCTTCATCCACGGCTTTTTCCTGCTCAGCTGTGGGCAAATCAGCATAGTACTTTAACTGACTCGGGTTCACGCCCAACCGTACAAATTGCCCAGCCGTAAATTTAAAGCTATCAGGGCGCGTGACTGTGAAGCTAAATAATGTCGGTGTCCAAGTGGTTTTACTTAATACGGTTACGATTTGAATCGAATCACTCATAATTGCTCTTCTTATCTTATTTTACTGCTGAAATATGGGTTATTACTGAAATGAGGGTTACTACTGAAATGGGGGACGACTTAGCCGGTATCAACCTGTATCTATGACTGCTTGCCACTCTAGTCTAGTAGAGTATCTCTAATAAAAACAGCCCCAAGCGTAACATGACGTGGGGCTGTTGGTTAGAGCGGATAGGTTAGCAATTGAGGCTGTCGTTTAATACTTACCAAATTCTAGCCATCGTTGACCATTCGATTAAACTGTTCGGCAAGATACCGAAATAGATCACGATAAAGGTCGTCGCCATCACCATGATACCACCAGCGCCAATACCCCAATGCCAAGTCGCATCATACTCGATGATTTTCTTAGGACGTTTAAATAGGGTCAGCGTGACACGCAAGTAGTAGAACAGACCGATAGCACTACCGATGATAATCATAGCGGTCAAGAACCACTGCTGACCTTGTACGGCTGCCAATACGGCAAATAACTTACTGATAAAGCCTGCGGTTAACGGGATACCTGCTAGTGACAACATCATGATGGTCATCACCCCAGTCAATACTGGACGACGCCAAAATAGACCTTGATAATGCACCAACTCGTCTGCTTCACCAATCTCACGATAAGGGCTAGACATTAGCGTGACTACGCCGAAAGCACCGATAGAAGTCATCGCATACACTGCCATATATAAGGCAGAAATACGCTGAGCACCGGCATCGATACTGACCAAAGCAATCAACACATAACCCATATGGGCGATTGAAGAATACCCTAATAAGCGCTTGATGTTGGTCTGACGCACGGCCAATAAGTTACCGACCAAGATAGACAAGGCAGCGATAACCATAATGAGCATTTGCACAGATGGTAAGGCTAGTAATGCAGAGCCGATTAAGAAGCGTACGACTAGCGCCATCATAGCGACTTTACTGACCGAAGCTAAATAGGTAGCGACTGGTGCCGGAGCCCCTTCGTACACGTCTGGCGTCCAAGTATGGAAAGGTGCTGCCGACAGTTTAAAGGCTACCGCAAATATCATTAAGGCCGCACCAACGATGATCAACGGTGACTCAAACAAGGTAGGCAGGACTAAACTGATTTCTTTAAAGTGTAGCGAGCCGACTTCTGCATAAATCAGCGCCATACCCATCAACAGCGTGGCCGAAGCCGTCGCTGATAGTACTAGATATTTAAGACCTGACTCTAGCGAGCGCTGACGCATAAAGGTATAAGCGAGCATGCCATATAGCGGTACTGACAATAGCTCAAGGCTCATAAAGAAGGAAGCCATATGCTGCGCTGCTACCATAAACATGGCGCCAGCGGTCGACAATAGCATGAGCAAATACAGCTCTTCTTTATTGTCTTTGAGCGTGGCTAGATAAGCGTAAGCTAAAGTACAGCACGCTAAAGCCGCAATAAGTATCACGACCATATTGAACTGCGCAAAGGGATCAATGACAAACAGCTGCTGAGACGCTAGCGTAATCTCAGCTGGGGTCATACTGACATCCCAAAAGCCAAAGATTTGCGCTAGTAAAATAAATAGTGCCGCATTTAGACCCAGTACGCTAATAGTACCCGTGACAAAGTGCGAGCGTTTAAAGGCAATGGCGAGCATCACAAACAGTACAGCGGTAACCACTGCAAATATTGGTGCAAAAGGCGCCAGCCCCATCAAATCATTCGTTATCGTTGCATTCATGACTTAACGTGCCTCCATCGCACCAAGAGATTGCGTTGTATCTATTTGTGAGACCTCACTATAGACGTAGGCGTTATTGATCCACTGCATCGCTTCGCTAGACGTATCTAAGAAAGGCTGTGGATATAAACCCAACCAGACCAGACCCGCTGCCAATACTAACAGTAAGGACAATTCGCGTTTGCCTAAATCACGAACTCGTACAGTAGGTGCAGGCTTAGTTGCGACCGTATTAGCACTATGAGTGTTGTGCGCAACAGGAGCCGCTGTAGCATTAGTCCTAGCTATCATTGTCTCGCCGTGTAAAGCCTGCTGAGCATGAGCAGCATGAACATGGGCTTGTTCTGCGGCCACTTGCTTCACATTATTATCACCGAATAGAGCACGATGAATCAAAATGAGCGAGTACAGACCCGCCAATACTAAGCTAATGGTAGCGAAAACAACGAAGACTGGATATTGAGCAAAGGCACCCATTAAGATGAGGAACTCACCTAAGAAGTTACCAGTACCGGGAATACCTAGCAGTGCCGCACAGAAGAACATCAACATCGGGGCGTAATAGCGGAACTCACCCCACATACCACCCATCAAACGTAGATCACGCGTGTGCATACGCTCGTATAACTGACCGGCCATAATGAATAGTGCCGCAGAGCTTAACCCATGCGCGAGCATCTGAATCATGAGACCTTGTAGACTTAATAAAGTACCAGCGTAAATAGCTAATACAACGAAGCCCATGTGCGAAATACTGGTATAAGCCAATAGACGCTTCACATCGGTCTGCATAAATGCCAACCAAGCGCCGTAGAAGATACCAATAGTGCCTAACGTCATAGCGATTGGCGCGAAGTCTTGTGAGGCATTCGGGAATAGCGGTAGGACAAAACGAATTAGACCGTAAGCAGCCGTCTTAATAAGAATACCTGCCAAATCGACCGAACCTGCTGTCGGCGCCTGCGCATGCGCATCGGGCAACCAACCATGAAAAGGTAGAATCGGCAGCTTCACAGCAAAGCCAATAAAGAAGCACAGCATTAATGGGTATTCCCACTTACCGAGTTGCGTGTTCAATAAGTCTTCGTAGTTAAAGCTCACCATGCCCGTTTGGACAAAGTTAATGATGACTAAGATAAGAATACCGACCAACATAATCAGACCAGATGCCTGAGTATAGATAAAGAATTTCGTCGCAGCATATTCTTTGGTTTTGCCACCGATAGCATCATGACCCCAAATGGCGATCAAGAAGTAGATGGGGACCAGCATCATTTCCCAGAAGAAGAAGAACAGAAACATATCGATGGCTAAGAACACCCCGATAACTCCGCCCAAACTCCATAATAGGTTTAAATGGAAGAAACCAACACGGCGCTGAATCTCATTCCACGAACAACCGACGGCCATAATGCCTAGCAAAGCGGTCAAGCCCACCATCAACAGCGACATGCCATCCATCGCTAAATGGAAGCTAATGCCAAAGCTTGGAATCCACGGTAAGACAAACTCTGCCGCCCACGGCGTAGCGACTGCAGGCGCAATCACCTGCTGACTCATGCCTGAATAGTCACCGGCATACCACATTTGTATGGACAAACCAAAAGTAATAATCATGCCGATAAGGGCAATCCAGCGCGGCAAACGGTTATTGAATTTTTCTACCAACCAACACAGTAAACCAGCAATAAAGGGGACTGCGATTAAGGCGGGTAATTGCCAAACGTCTTGTAATCCTGTCATCTTACACCACCGTCATCATTACTAGCACGAGCAGTACTGCCACACCCAAGCCAAAGCTTGCTGCATAGCCTCGAAGGGAGCCTGTTTGCGTCGCCGACAGCATTTTGTTGCCCGCTGACACGATCATTGGCAATACATTCCAAGTTTTATCTATAGGGTCTGATTTCACTAAATTGCCTATGAATAAGAAGGGCTTCACAAAAACTAAATCATATAAAGCATCAAAGCCTAGACCGTGGTAGCACCAGTGATATAGCGCCCCGCCCAGAGCAGATTGCTTAAAGCTTGTGAGCATACGACCTTTATTCAAGACATAAAGTAGGAAAGCCAATACTAAACCTGTTGCCATAGCGGCCATAGCGATCAGTTCCGCAGTATGCTTGCCATGTGCCTCGCCTGATAGCTCCATCAAATGACCAACGCTCTCTGGCAATACACCATTTAGCGGCGGTACGATTAAGGCACCAACAGCGGTGGATAAGACCAACAAGATGCTAAGGGGCAACCAATAAGTAATCCCTTTTAGCTTGTGTGCATGGGTCTTTTCTTCACCAAAGAAGGTGAACCAAATCATACGGAAAGTGTATAGCGCGGTTAAGAACGCCCCGAACACACCCATATAGAATAGGTATTGATGGCCGGTCGCATAGGTCTCCCAAAGAATAGCTTCTTTAGAATAGAAGCCCACAGTGACCCAAGGAATAGCGGCAAGGGCACCACCACCGATGATAAAGCACCAGAATACTAAAGGAATCTTATGACGTAAGCCGCCCATCTTAAAGATGTTTTGCTCATGATGAACCGAAAGAATCACCGCACCTGACGATAAGAATAACAAAGCTTTAAAGAAGGCGTGGGTCATCAAATGGAAGACCGCGCCTTGCCAAGCGCCTACCCCTAGCGCTAAGAACATATAGCCAATTTGGCTCATGGTCGAATAGGCTAAGATACGTTTGATATCGGTTTGCGCTAAAGCACAGAAACCGGCTACCACTAGCGTTAAGGCACCGACACCACCGACCCAATACAAAAGAATACCAGGCGTCAATTCGAACAAAGGATGCATACGGGCAATGAGGTATACCCCAGCCGTTACCATCGTCGCAGCGTGAATCAATGCTGACACTGGCGTAGGACCCGCCATCGCATCGGCCAACCAAGTATGGAGCGGGAGCTGGGCTGATTTACCCATAGCGCCACCGACCAACATCATGGTGGCTAAGATAAGCGTTGGGTTATTCACCTCAAACATTTTCGGCGCTTGTGTAATGATGTCTTGGATATTTAAAGTGCCGAATTCACGGAACAGCAAAAATAAACCAAACGCTAAAAACACATCACCTACACGCGTAACGGTAAAGGCTTTCATCGCTGCACGACCATTGGCACGGTCATGGAAATAGAAACCAATTAGCAAGTACGAACATATACCTACGCCTTCCCACCCTAGATAGAGCAAGAATAAGTTATCGGCTAATACCAACAGCAACATGCTGGCGACGAACAGGTTCATATAGCTAAAGAAGCGTCCGAACCCACTCTCCCCTTTCATATACCAAGAGGCAAACATATGAATCAGGAAGCCTACACCGGTAATAACGCCAGTCATGGTTAATGCTAAGCCATCAAAGGCTAAGCCAAAGCTTGGGGCAAAATCACCGACTTGTAACCAAGTCCAAAGGGGGATATTGACTACCGTGCCTGGGTCATACGTGGTCAGGTAAGTATAAGAGGTGACTAACGCACATAGCGCGGACAACCCCATGCTGCCCACACCCACAAAGGTAGCGGCTTGCTCGGTAATCTTGTCGCGCATAAAGGCTAAAATCAAAAAGCCAATGAGCGGAAATATAAAGGTTAATGGTAATAAACTCATGACATCATCCTTTCATCTCATTGGCGCTGTCGACATCGAGATGCCCACGCTTATGATAAAACTGCAATAGGATAGCGAGACCAATAGCGGCCTCTGCTGCGGCTAAGGTCAAAATAAAGATAAACATCACTTGGCCATCCGGATTGACCCAACGGCTGCCCCCTACCACAAAGGCAAGGGCGGCGGCGTTCATCATGATCTCAAGACTCATCAGCATGAATAAGAAGTTACGGCGTACCATGACCCCGCACAGACCGATGGCAAATAATATACCGGCCAGCATCAGTCCATGACCCATCGGGATGGGTACTAAGGTAGATACCTCAGTTTGGACGGGCTGCACAACGACTTGTTGCGTAGTGGCGGTTGTGCCATTGGCTCCATCGACCACTAGAGCTTCTGCGGCTCCAGGGGCAACAGACACTTCCTGCACTCCGGGGGCGGCGTTAATCTCCATATGGGAGAATGGTGCCGCTTCGACCTCTGATGTTGCTACGGTTTGAGCCATCAGTCTAACTCCTTACGCGCAGTACGCTGGGCATTGGCTGCACTGACATAGTCTTGAGCATTTACGGGCTGGTATTCATAAGGCTTGGCTTGCTGAACCGCATCGGTCACATCACCATCGCTATATTCAATCACTGGGCCCGCTTCTGGCTGATAGTTGCGGCTGCTTTGGCTGATGTTTTCGTCATCTAGCGCTTTTTTGCCTAAATGGTAGGCAGCGACTAGCGCGGCTAATAATAATAGCGCGGCGACTTCCACCAACATAAGGTATTCGCTAAATAGCGAGATACCGACCACTTTCGCAGACACGGTGCTAGTAGCAATCAAGGCTGGCGTCACATTACCTTCAGCAAGCGTTGTTTGCGGATTGGTGCCTAAAGCAATCATGGAAAATAAGACCACAGCGATGACTATAGTCAGACCGGTCGGTACCGCCCAAGTTTGCGCGGATAACCAACGGCGCTCACGAGCATCATTCGCCATACCGAGGTTCAACATCATAATAACGAAGACGAATAAGACTAAGATAGCGCCAGCATAAACGATAATTTCTAAAGCACCCGCAAAAGGAGCACCCAAAATAAAGAAAATACCTGCGACGGCCAATAGCGAGACGATCATCGATAAAATAGCGTGCACCGGATTGGGGTGCATAACCACACGTAGGCTAGCAAATATGGCCACAGCGGCTAAGGCATAAAAGCCAATTTGGGCGCTATGATCCACACCCGTAGTAAATAAATTCATCATGGCAATAAGCTCCGTAGATCCACAGGTGCGGCTTCGTTTTGAGCGGCGCCTTTGGGCTTGTCAGCAATAGCCATTCCCGATACTCGGTAATAGTTATAGTCCGGATACTTGCCGGGACCAGAGATTAATAAATGCTCTTTTTCATAGACTAGGTTTTGACGGACAAATTCGCCCATCTCAAAGTCTGGCGTCATCTGAATCGCGGTCGTTGGGCAAGCTTCTTCACACATCCCACAAAAGATACAGCGAGAGAAGTTAATCCGGAAGAATTCTGGATACCAGCGGCCATCTTCGCGCTCAGCTTTCTGTAGCGAGATACAGCCTACTGGACAAGCTACCGCACACAGGTTACAAGCAACACAGCGCTCGTCTCCATCCGGATCACGCGTTAAGACAATACGTCCGCGAAATCGTGGTGGTACTGGTACGGGCTGTTCAGGATATAAAATTGTATCGCGGGGTCTGAGCGCATGGCTATTGACCATCCACATCGAGCGCACGATGGTGAACATGCCGACGACAGTCTTTTTTATGGCAGTAAACATAACAGCTTTTCTCCTTAGCAGCGCAGGCTTATTGAACCATCAAGATGACAGCAGCGGTGGCAAGTAAGTTAAATAAAGTGACGGGCAGACAAATCTTCCAGCCAAAATTCATTACTTGATCGTAGCGTGGGCGCATCAGCGACCCGCGCGCTAAGATAAACATGGTCATAAAAAATAGGGTTTTGATCATAAACCAAAAGGCCGGTGGCACAAATGGAATATTTAAATTGAAAGGCGGTAACCAGCCCCCAAAAAATAGACAAGTCATTAACGCAGAGATTAAGACGACGTTGACGTACTCACCGATGAAGAACATCCCGAATTTCATACCCGAGTATTCAACATGGTAACCTTCCGCCAGTTCTTGCTCAGCTTCAGGTTGGTCAAAAGGATGTCTATGCGTGACGGCAACACCAGCCACGACGAAGGTTAAGAACCCTAAGAATTGCGGGATAATATACCAACCGTGTACTTGTGCTTCGACGATGGCGCGTAAGTTAAACGAGCCGGTCATGGCTACGACACCCATTAGTGATAAGCCTAAAAAGACTTCATAACTGATGGTTTGTGCTGCAGAACGTAAGCCACCGAGTAGCGAGTACTTGTTCGCTGATGCCCAACCGCCAAACATAACCGCATAAACAGCGATACCGGCCATGGCAAAGAAGAACAGAATACCGATATCCCAGTCTGCCACCCCAAAGGTTGGAGAGACTGGGATGATGACGAATGACGCTAGTGCCGTAAACATGGCTACGGCTGGGGCTAGCGTAAAGATAAACTTATCGGTAAAGTTCGGCGTCCAGTCTTCTTTAAAGAAGATCTTGAGCATGTCTGCGACGAGCTGCAAAGAGCCCCAAGGGCCGACACGGTTAGGACCGTAACGGTCCTGCCAGAGGGCTAACATACGGCGCTCATAAACGATCATCAATGCCGCGACAATTACCACGACTAAGAAGATGACCAAAGACTGCACCACCATAAAGAGAATGGTCCAAGCTTCATAGCTCAGCATACTAGCTAGAAAGCTAGGAACATCCGGGATAATACGAGTCACTTGCATATATTATACCTCCTGCGCGCTGATGGCATCAGGGCCGCCATCACTATTGCGACCAGGACTGAATAGGTCGTCTGTCATCAAAACTCCGGCTTTGGGCGGCGGCGTAGCAATCTTGCGAGCGGAAGCTGGCATACCAGGATGCAAGATAGTCACTTGTCCAGCAGGATAGCCAATACAGCCTTCCGCTAAATAAGGCACTACCATTACCGGCAAGCTGATTTGCTGGCCATCGGTATCAATCTGTAAATACTCGCCGTCTAAAATGGACCAAGCTGCAGCATCGTCAGCACCCACATACCAAGCAGGCTCTGGTAATTGTGCCGCAACGATAGGGCTTCTAGAGGCCATAGGTGAGCTGGCAAAAATATTATAAATAGGCACGAGTTTAGCTTGGCCACTGTTTAAATCAGTACTCAACGTCTGTGCTACAGCAGGTGCAATATACTGGCGTGCTGGCAAACGAGTGATGCTATCAAAGATACGGATACCAGGATCACCATTTTTCAGTTGACCGCCGACTTTATCCTGCAACTTGTTCCACGCTTGTGGCGAGTTCCAACCTGGCGATTGCGCAAAAGGAATCATCGAGCTTGGCGTTTTATCCCCAGTGTAGCCTTCCATTGAGAAGGTCAATGCAGTATCCAAATCTTTGGGCTGCATGGGCTCATGGACTGAAATATTGGCGCGCATAGCAGTACGACCAGAATAACGACGCGGCTCACGAGCAATTTTTAGCCCGCTAATACGGTGGTCGGCACTCGGCGCTGCGGCTTTGATAGCGGCTAATTTTGGATGGGTCGCCACTAAAGCGTTAATCACATCATCCAATTGCGTCCAATCAATCTCGCTGCCTTCTAATGTACTGTGGACGGCACGCAACCAACGCCAGCCTTCTTTAATGCAGCTGAGCGGATGATAGTAATTGGTATCATAGACTTGGAAGAAACGCTGCGCACGGCCTTCGGCAGAGATTAAAGTACCATCGGCTTCAGCAAAGCTAGCCGCTGGTAAGACGATATCCACATAACGATGCCAATCTAACAACTGATGGTCTAACGCAATAACGGTTTTATCGTTCAGCAACTGCGCCAACTTTTCAACGCCTAGAGCATCTGTTAACTGGTTTTCAGCGACGATAAGTACGTCAAACTCTTGCGCTAAGATTTCTTCAACCGACTTGCCACCTAGCAAGGCAACGCCCATGCTGTTGGCATCCGGTACGGTTAGATAGATACCCGCTTGCGCTGAATAAGCTGTGTTTTCTTCTCTTAATTCTAACGGCTCAGCAGGCTCACGCTCAACATCATCCTGCGCATCTTTTTTCGCTGCAGATTCATTATGCGCTGGTTTGGCTGCTAGCTCTTGATCTTCTTCAGGTTGATCCGTCTGCTGTGCCTGAACTTTGGCATTGTGAGCAGCAATTTCTTCGCGTTCAATATCTTTAATCGCATTACGTTTGCTGGTTAATGCTTGAGTAATCTGTGCCGCTGCTTCGATAACCGATAGCGAAGATAAGCTGGTACCAGACACGACCAAAGGCTTATTAGCTAGCATTAAATCTTGTGCGATTTGCTGTGCCAATTGCTGCATAGGGTCAGTCGCATCATTAGTTTCAGCTTGCTCTACTGACTGCTCAATCTGTGCTAAATTATTTGGTAGACCATCAATCGCAGTAGCGACCGCATACCCAAGAGTTACGATATCTTCAGGGGTAGCGACACAACTCACTTTGCTAATATCTTCTAACTTAGTCTGACCCACATCAACCACATAGACGGGGCTGTATTCTTTTTGGCCAATACGTTGTACGGGCTCAGCAAGCCACTCTTGGGTTTGCAATGCCGCTGCCATTTTCACAGCTTTATTTTTCGCCGCTTGACGCACAGAGAGCGCAACACGAGATGAAGTTTGGGTAATGTCTTCACCCAAAATTAACACCGCATCATGGCTTTCGATATCGTCTAGGCTTGGGTTATAAAACCCTTCGGTAGACAATACTTCGATGGTTTTATTGACCAAAGCTTGTTGCTGATGGTTCAGACCGGTAGAGAAGTTATCAAAGCCGACCATAGATTTAAGCGCAAAGTTGGTCTCAAGGCTGGCACGGGGTGAGCCGATACCGATTAGCTTTTTGCCTTTAATACGTTTGGCGGTTTCTTCTAGCGCATAATCGAGGTTAATCTTAACGTGTTTGTCATTGATACGCTCGAGCGCCTGCATAGGACGGTCTTCACGGTTGACATAGCCATAACCAAAACGGCCACGGTCGCATAAGAAATAGCCGTTTACCTCACCGTTATAGCGGTTTTCAATACGGCGCAATTCGCCATAGCGCTCACCTGGTGAAATGTTACAACCGGCAGAGCAGCCATGACAGATGCTAGGGGCATACTGCATATCCCACTTACGGTTATAACGCTCAGAGTGGGTCTTATCCGTAAAGACGCCGGTTGGGCAGACTTCCGTTAAGTTACCTGAGAATTCGCTTTCAAACTGACCATCGGTATCACGACCGAAGTAAACGCGGTTATTTGAGCCATAAACGCCCAAATCTTCGCCACCGGCATAGTCTTTATAGAAACGCACACAACGATAGCAAGCGATACAGCGGTTCATCTCATGCGAGATAAACGGACCGAGGTACTGGTTATGGTGGGTACGTTTGGTAAAGCGATAACGGCGTTTGTTATGCCCCGACATATAAGTCATATCTTGCAAATGACAATGACCGCCCTCTTCACAAGTTGGGCAGTCATGGGGATGGTTGGTCATTAAGAATTCTACAATCGATTGGCGAAACTCTTTCGCTTCTTTTTCATCGACCGAGATATACATATCATCGCTTGGGGCGACCATACAAGACATGACTAAGCGACCTTTGCCGGCCTCGTAGTCTTCTTTATTGTTGTACTGTTTGACCGCGCACTGACGGCAAGAGCCGACTGAGCCTAAAGCGGGATGATAACAAAAATAAGGCACGTCGATGCCCAGCGACAAACAGGCTTGAAGCAAGTTGTCTGCGCCATCGACTTCGACGCTTTTGCCATCTATATGAATGACTGCCATGCCGCTCTCCTTATTTCAATACTTGGGTTTGGGCGGGATTATATTGCTGGGCGGCATCGATGACTTCGACCCCGACCGCACGCTCAATCTTTTCGTCAAACTCGTGACGGAAGTATTTTAGCGCGCTCATCAGCGGCTCCATCGCCCCAGGAGCGTGGGCACAGAAAGTTTTGCCCAACCATAAGTCACGGGTCAAGCCTTCTAACTTCTCAACGTCGCCCAACTGGCCTTCCCCATCTTGGATAGCGGTCAACAGTTTGACGCCCCACGGTAAGCCATCACGGCAAGGCGTACAGAAACCGCAAGACTCGCGTTGGAAGAAAATCTCTAGGTTGCGCAGTAGCGGCACCATATCTTGCTGCTCATCGACGACCATAATCAGGCCTGTACCCATACGACTACCGGCTTTTTGAATAGGGTCAAAATCCATCGCGACATCTAAATGGTCTACCGTTAAAAAGTCAGTAGACGCGCCACCCGGTAACCAAGCTTTCAGCTTGAGACCGTCTTTCATGCCACCGGCGAAATCTTCAATAATTTCACGCGCGGTATAACCAAATGGCAATTCCCATAGACCCGGATCATTTACCAGTCCTGAGCAGCCAAAGATTTTAGTCCCTGGGGTGTCGCTATTGCCTTTCGCGTTCGGTAATGATTTATACCACTCGCTGCCATGCAACATGATCGCGGGCATATTATTCAAAGTTTCAACGTTGTTCACGACCGTAGGACGGCCCCAAGCGCCGGAGACTTGTGGGAATGGCGGTTTAGTACGTGGGTTAGCACGGCGGCCTTCTAAGCAGTTAATCAACGCGGTTTCTTCACCGCAGATATAACGGCCTGCCCCGGTATGCACGTGCAAATCAAAGCTAAAGTCTGAGCCTAAAATGTTGTCGCCCAATAGATTATGCTTACGCAACTCATCCAATGCGGCATTCAGGCGCTCAGCAGCTAAGATATACTCACCACGGATAAATATATAACCGGCGTTGGCATTAATCGCATAGGCAGAAATTAACATACCTTCAATTAATTGAAACGGTAGACGCTCCATCAACAAGCGGTCTTTAAAAGTACCTGGCTCCATCTCATCGGCATTACAGATAAGGTAGCGTGGTCCGCCATCTGGCGGTGTCATAAAGGTCCATTTCAGACCCGCTGGAAAACCTGCACCACCACGGCCTTTAACCACAGAGTCTTTAATAATGCCTAAAGTCTCTTTAGCAGACTTTTCTAAAGCTATCTTTAAGCCTTCGAAACCGCGTAGTGATTGATACGTTGCTAAATCTAAAATCGCATCATGGTGCGCCAAACGCCATGTTAAAGGATAGGTCTCACTGGTCGCTGTGGCCTTATCGCCAAAGATAGGAATGCGCTGGGCATTCAACTGGCTAGGAGCACGGCCTTGACTGCGTTGGGCTAATTGTTCGGTAAGCGTTAAACTCATGGGTATAACTCCAATAGCTGCGTTACCTCAGCCGGGGTGACCGGGCCGTAAGTGTCTTCGTCGATGAGGACCGCTGGGCCCTTATCGCAGTTGCCCAAGCAGCAAATGGGTAGGATTGTAAAGCGACCATCTGGGGTCGTCTGACCATAACTGATGCCCAACTGCTTTTGCAGCTCAGCACTCAACGCCTCATAACCGGTCAAATAACAAGCGACCGAGTCACAGATTAAAATGACATGACGGCCTACCGGTGAGCGATAGATACGGTTAAAGAAAGTCGCCACGCCTTCGACGTCCGTGACGGGCACATCGAGCATATTGGCAACGGCGTTTACCTGCGCATCATCGACCCAGCCATTGCGCTTTTGCACCACTTTTAGGGCATCTAGCGAGGCGGCACGCGCCTGCGGGTAGTGATGTATAAACTCGTGAATCGCTGTGATTTCCTCAGCGGTCAAGATACTTTGGATATCTACCTTAGGCGCTTTGTCAGAAACAATCTTAATCATGGCTCTCTCTTTACTAGCAGCTTTACTTACGGGCGTGGCCTATATTGGCTGTGCTGGTAATTATGGAAATCTATAAGTCGTTTTTTTAATGAATAGCTAGGTAAGTATCCTAGCTATTATCTCTACAGAAACCGCCATTAGCGGTCCGTATCCGCCATAACAATATCGATAGACGCCAGATAGATAATGGCATCCGATACCAATGAGCCGTTAATCACCGAAGGCATCTGCTGCAAATGTGCAAATGTCGGGGTACGGATACGGGTACGATAACTCATGGTAGAGCGGTCAGAAGTCAAATAGTAGCTGTTAATGCCTTTGGTCGCCTCTACCATCATCGACGCTTCACCAGCCGGCATGACCGGACCCCAAGATACCGAAATAAAGTGGTTAATCAAGGTTTCGATGTCATTTAAGGTGCGGTCTTTTGGTGGCGGTACGGCCAACGGATGGTCCGCTTTATACGGGCCTTGCGGCATATTGTCGAGACACTGACGGATGATACGTAGCGACTGACGAATCTCTTCAATCTTAATCATACAGCGGTCATAAGCATCACCATTGTGCATGACTGGGATTTCGAAATCGTAGTTTTCATAGCCCATATAGGGACGGGCTTTACGTAAGTCAAAGTCAACGCCAGTAGCGCGTAAACCGGCACCAGTAACGCCCCAAGCTAGTGCTTGTTTGGCATCATACTGCGCAACGTTTTGCGTACGACCTTGGAGCACACTGTTTTTCATAGCGGCTTTGACGTATTCATCGAGACGTTTCGGCATCCAATCAAGGAACTCACGCACTAGCTTATGCCAGCCGCGTGGTAAATCGTGGGCAGTACCGCCAATACGGAACCAAGCCGGGTGCATACGATAGCCGGTGACAGCCTCGATTACATCGTAGGCTTTTTGGCGATCGGTAAACATATAGAAGACCGGCGTCATACCACCAGCATCCTGAATGAAAGTACCGAAGTACAGCAAGTTATTGGTAATACGGAAGAATTCGCTCATCATCACGCGGATACATTGAGCACGCTCAGGCACAGTAATGCCGGCCATTTGCTCAACGGCCATCACATACGGCAGCTCATTCATCACGCCGCCGAGGTAATCAATACGGTCGGTGTAAGGAATGTAAGAGTGCCAAGTCTGGCGCTCAGCCATCTTCTCAGCACCGCGATGGTGATAGCCAATATCAGGGATACAGTCGATGATTTCTTCACCATCGAGCTGGAGGACTAAACGGAACGCACCGTGAGCAGAGGGATGGTTCGGACCGATGTTCAAGAACATAAAGTCTTCATCACGACCTGAGCGCTTCATGCCCCACTCTTCAGGGACAAAACGTAAGTTTTCTTGCTCAAACTGTTGCTTAGCCGCGTTAAGGAAATACGGGCTAAATTCCGTCGCACGCGCATGATACTCTTTGCGCAGGGGATGACCTTCCCAGTATTTTGGCAAAAGAATACGGGTTAAATGCGGATGACCATCAAAGGTGATGCCGAACATATCCCAGACTTCGCGCTCATACCAGTTGGCATTCGGCCAGATATTGGTCGCCGTCGGTACCGACAAGCTGTCTTCACTAAGCGCGACTTTGACCCGGATATCACTGTTGCGTTCAAGCGACATCAAATGATAAAACACCGTAAAGTCACTGTCTGGCAAGCCATCGCGGTGCTGTCTTAGACGCTCATCGATAGCGGACAGATCGAGCAGCATCACATAAGGCTTAGGCAATTTACGCAGATACAGCAAAATTTCTAATAAATCTTGACGGGCAACCCAGACTGTAGGGATACCATCAAAGGTCGGCTGCTGCACAAATTTACCGGCAAAGCGGTGACCCAGCTCTTTGATAACTGCAGGAATCTTCGCTTGAGCGGGATCTTGATTTTCGACTACCGTGACCATGAATGGCTTCTTCCTTCATTAATCTTAACGACGGTATAACTGCTGCGTCGTTATTCACTTAGTGGCTTGATATCGCTTAGAAGAGTACGACGCCAAAGAGCGCCGCAATCCTTACTCAATATCTGCTGTCAAGACAGCTACAATGCTTCGAGCTTAGCTTTGAGCTTCTACCCTGCTACCAGAGCGCTATAAAGTCAGCCGCTAGACATAAGCTATATTGTTACTATGCTTAGATGCTATCTGAGCTTAGATGCTGTCTGGGCTGCGTAGGTTTTTCACTGCGATACGATCCGCTTGTTTGCGATCACGCTCAGGCAACATTTGTGGCTGATAAATACCTTGGTCATTCACATGAATACCCAAAGGACGACGCTCTTTGGTTATAGATTCTTGTAGTAGCATTAACCCTTGAATCAGCGCTTCTGGGCGTGGTGGGCAACCTGGCACGTAAACGTCAACAGGAATGATTTTATCGACACCCTGTACGACCGAATAGATGTCATACATGCCGCCTGAGTTGGCACATGAGCCCATAGAGATTACCCATTTTGGCTCAAGCATTTGCTCGTATAGACGCTGAATCACCGGGGCCATTTTAATAAAGCAAGTACCCGCTACAATCATGACGTCGGCCTGACGCGGCGAAGCACGAATAACTTCTGCCCCAAAACGGGATAAATCGTGCACAGCTGTCAGCGTGGTCGCATATTCGACATAACAGCACGAGGTACCAAAGTTAAAAGGCCATAAGGAATGCTTGCGACCCCAGTTGGCTGAAGCATGCACCATATCTTCTAGCTTGCCCATAAAGACGTTTTTATTGACTTCGTCTTCGATTGGGTCGTTTACCGTCTGGCGGGTCTGCGCAGGATAAGCTTCGGCATCTGGGTTTGCTTTGGTCAACGTATATTTCATGACAGGCTACCTTTAAGTTGAGTGCAGAGCTGAGCTCTGAATAAGTGACGAGCCATACCCGCCGCTTATCATCGAATCATTGCAGCAATAACAGCTGCCTATAACATTAAGCTGGGTCGCGTTTGCTACGATCCACTTTGGGTGCCACAGGCGCACTCGCAAAATCCACCGAAGTCACATGACCGGTGGTATTGATATGATCGATATTTCTTAGATGTTTGCGGTTGGCCTCAATGTCATTAGAGACGTTGATTTGACCAGAAGATTGGGCAGGAACTTTACCGGTAGGGTCCACGCGGAGCTCATCAATACCATCGAATTTGGTAATGTCAGCGAGGTTAAACCCAGCAGGGGCTGCGGTTAGACGGGCTTTTTTGCGGAGCTTGTCGACAGGCGCCCAGTCTAAGGCCCCCAGACTTAAGGCGTAATACAGCCCTATTAATAAATCCACGACAAAGACGGTGGCGACGATAAAGCCGGCCCAACCGGTCTCACGGACGGAGACGGCATAAGCATAAAGGTATAGGGCTTCAAGGTCGAAAATGACGAAGAAAATCGCTACCAAGTAGAATTTGGCAGACATGCGAACTCGGGCTGTGCCCGCTCCGACCACACCCGATTCAAAAACTTCTTCTTTTTCTAAACCTTGAGAGCGCCCGCCTAATAAGCGAGGCACCGTAAGCATAAAGACAACTAAAGCGACGGCGGCTAATAAAAAAGCAAGCGCTGACCAATTAAAGGCAGACATATCGATATGTGCTCCTCACCCAAGCTTTGGGTGTCTCTCACGGTGCAAGGAATAGTCAATACCAGTTAAGCGTCGTCGATATCATAATAGCAAACTATCAGCAATGACATTGCCGACTCGCTGCTGCCTTATGCGGTCATAATTAGAATAAAAGAATATAGGCGTACTAATAAATAACTGTCAGAGCCAAAGGTATCGCTACTAGATAGAAAACTAGCAGGGTGGTCGCCGACAATAGCGCTGGTCATCTTCTCTTCCCAATTAATACCGTTTCTAGCTCGCTATAAGAATACGCTATTTTAGCGTAATAGGTCTCTTACAGGGAGATTATGCTCACTGTTGTCGAGTAGTTACTCGCACATTGTGAGGGTCTGCTAGTAGGCTAAAATAATCGGAGTGATAACTGGCATAAATTGACTGACTACTATACGCATTTTGCCGCTTAAATGCCAGTTTTTAACTGAATTAGCCGGTCACTATCTGGGCTGCCCTAGCACACAAAACTTTGATAACTGGCTGGATAACTGGTATTAAATTTATCGCGGTATTTTATACCCTTATCAGTAAATTTACCTTTTTTTGATACCCTTTAAATACAAAAAACCTGAGACTAAGCTCAGGCTTTTGCTGGTGCACATCTGCTATGTTTACGTAGAACCTGCTAGGGCATTCGTTATAACTTTGCAGTGGTGGTCTAGTAGTCAGGTTAGCAATAGCTATCCAGACTTATTGATTCAAGACCTATTGATTAATGATATCCACACCTTTTGGTGGGCTGAATTTAAACTGGCTGGCATTAATAGTTGGGTTCAATTTGATGTTGCTAAACTTAATAGACGTCGTTTGGCCTAGCGAATCATTCAATACCATCATTACCGGTTTGCCGCCACTAAAGCTCATTGATAAGCTTTTGAAGCTAGCGTTGTCTGATTTTGGATACAGCACATAGTAGTTTTTATTATCATATGGCTGAGTAATTTTGAAGTTTTTATCAATCTTACTCGGATCACCCGATAATAGTAGCGCTGGGGTATTGCCCACTTGGCTGTCTACATTTTGCTTAGTGGCTTGCTCAAGGTCTTTGTCATAAATCCAAAGCGAGCTGCCATTAGCGACGATTAGCTGCTCTGAAGGTGATTTAGTTTCCCAACGAAAGTTATTAGGACGCTGAACACTCATGGTGCCTGAAAAAGTACCGTTGCCTGAGCTTAATTGACCTGAGCTCGCGCCTTTGGTGGTTTGGCTAAAGTTAGCACTCATGCTTTTGGTATTGGTTAACAGCTTATTTAAACGTTTAGCAGCGGTTAGATTGTCTGCAGCTTTTGCGGAAGCGGTTTGCGTCATAGCTACCATAGGTACAGCGACGCTCATCGAAGTGACCAGAGTACCGATTAAAGCGCTGCGAATCATACCTTTCTTAATAGATAAACCTTTCATATAAATTCCTCTTATTTTATCGAATTACAAATTTTCAATTTTTTAGTTTATAGCTTTACTGTTTATGATAGAGAGTTATTCTAGAAACTTGTTCTAGAAACTTATTCTAGAGGTTTAGTCTAGAGACCTGTTTATATAGCCCCTCTATCAACGTTGAAAACAGTGTGACAGTTTTTTTATTACCTGCCTAGTCGATAATTGCAATGAACCCTACTGGGTCAATACTGGCTTGTAACGTGGCATTTATTGCGTAACGGGCAGTAGTCAACGCGCCGTTAAGGCTAATTACTGTGTCTAGCCAATACCCTTTCCTAACCTCGGGCTTACCGTCTTTCTCATCACCTTTCTCATAAGTTAAATAGCCGCTAAAATTACCTTTAGTGCCCCTAAACCCTAGGCGAATAAATTGAGTCTTTGGTAGATTCCTAACCCAAAAAACAGCTAATAAAAAACCCCACTGCCCGAGGGACAATGGGGTCTATATTAACGGCTATCGCACTACTGGTTTTACAACGCAACAGTGACTGACAGAACAGCCGTTAATGCGTTAGCAGCTGTGTGCTAACTTACGCTTATGCGCTCTCTACCATAACGTAGCGACGGTTAAATTTACCTTTAGTAGCAAACTTAACAGTACCGTCGTTTAGAGCGAATAAAGTATGGTCACGACCCATACCAACACCAGCGCCAGCGTGGAATTCAGTACCACGTTGACGAACGATGATGTTACCAGCGACTACATCTTGGCCGCCAAAAATCTTAACACCAAGCATTTTTGGGTTTGAATCACGACCGTTACGGCTTGAACCTGCGGCTTTTTTATGTGCCATGAGAAAATCTCCTTGTTAATTTATCGCGATTGCGACTGCTATTGCGATATAGATATTGAATCAAATTCTATTGCGGGGGTCTTGATGATAAAGGTAAACACTAAGCCTACCTTATCAGACTTCTCGCAACATTATGCCTAATTAAGCATTAATGGCTTTGATTCTTAACAAGGTGTACCACTGGCGGTGACCTTGCTCTTTATGATAATGCTTACGACGCTTGTGCTTAACGATGCGAATTTTTTCGCCACGGCCATGATCAACGACTTCAGCTTCTACACTGGCGCCATCAACAATAGGCTGACCGATTTTAACGTTATCGCCATCGACAACCATTAAAACGTCTTCAATTTTAATCGTCTCGCCTTTCTCTACTTTTAGTAATTCTACTTTAAGTAGCTCGTCAGTGCTTACACGGTGTTGCTTACCACCACTTTTGATTACTGCGTACATTGTCAGACTCCGTTTAACCCGTGTGCCGTGGCTGCCATAATGACAACGCTTCTACGACGAACACGACAGGGAAAAATTAAAGGCAAAATTTTACGTTATTCTCTGCTAAATTGCAAGTAGAGAATACGCGGACTGCTGGCCTAATTATCCATCAAAAACTATCACAATGGACCTAGTGGTAATTATTAATAGCTTAAGACTAAGGTTAATTGGCTTAGCGGGATTATTGTAGCGATTTTCCAACCCTTTGCCTATCTATTCTCTTATTAACTAGGCTATTAGTCCTATCTCTGTTATGCACTCATAGCATAGTGACAAAGCTGATGCTGAACTGCGGCTAAAATCACCTTGCTAAGCTTTTATACTTGTTATCTTGCTTATTTATTGTCAAAATCCCTGCTAGCTATAATGGCATGGCTGCTAATGAATGCAGGGCGTGCTATTGGTGAGCCAGTTTATTAGCCAGTTGATGAGCTTAACTATTAGCTCAGTTGCCATTCAGTAACCTGCATCTTTCTGCCTACTCTATATATTGGTATGATGCTTGCTGATTAACGATAGCAGGCTAAATTGCTAAATAATGCTTAGCCATACAGCATTTATGCTATTTAGTACCTTATTATTAGTTATTAGCCCCTTATGAATAAGCACATTATTAAGAGTTACCTAGGCAAGGTACCTTGCCCCTATAATGTCCTCTAAAACAATACAGTAGCCTTCCATGACCTCAATACTTTCTACCCCAATTTCTTATGCCGATATCCAAGCTATCGTCGCTGATGACTTTGCCATCATGGACGAGCAAGTATTTGGTAGCTTAAACTCTAAAGTAAAGCTGGTGATGAATGTCTCACAGCATGTCATCAATGCTGGTGGCAAACGTATGCGCCCATTGATTACCTTATTATGCTCGCGGATGCTAGAGGACAGCCCTTCTGAAGCGGCTATGCATCTGGCCGCTATCACAGAAATGCTGCATACCGCCACCTTAGTCCACGATGACGTGATCGATGAGTCGGGTATGCGCCGCGGTAAACCTACAGCCAATGCCACTTGGAATAATGCCACGGCAGTATTGGTTGGCGATTACCTTATTGCCCGCGCCTTTAACCTATTGGTCGGTTTTGGCAGCTTACCGTTACTTAAGCTGTTCTCAGATGGCACCTGCGATATTGCTGAGGGTGAAGTGTTGCAGCTACAGCATCAACATAACCCGCAAGCCACTGAAGACGACTACATGCGTATCATTGATGGCAAAACCTCACGCTTATTTATGATGGCGACTCAGGGTGCAGCTATCCTACGTGATAAAACCGAGTACTTGCCTGCCCTAGCCGACTTTGGCCAGCATTTTGGTAACGCGTTTCAGATTATCGATGATGTGCTCGACTATAGCGGTGATAGTGAAACCATGGGCAAAAACTTAGGCGACGATTTGGCCGAAGGCAAACCTACTCTACCTACTATTAAAGCCTTAGCCTTATTAAAGCATAGCGATGCAGCCAGTTTTGATAAGCTGCGTGTGGCTGTGCAAACGGGTAAGGTGGATGCTGCTGAAGAAATTATCGCCCTAGTACACAGCTCAGGTGCGCTAGATTATTGCCGTCAGCGGGCGTTGGATGAGACCAAACTGGCACAAGACGCCTTAGCCAAATTGCCGGACAACCATTATCGCGAAGGGCTATATCAATTAACCCAATTGGCCAGTGCCCGTTTAGTTTAGAGCACGGTTAGCTTAAGATATAGCTAGCTTAGAACCTTCATCAAAATAAAAAATTACTGTCACAATAAGTTGGTCTAATAGAAGGCCAACTTATTTCTTAATTCTTATTTCTCAATTACGATTTACGAATTGGCTTTTACTAATTGGCTTCACGCCTGTAGCCTGAACCCACCCCTATTCTCCTTAGTCTTCAATTCGTTAATAGCCTCCTAGCATTTTTCTAGCTTTACCGACCTTAATTAGTCTAGATAATCAGCTTGATTAGAAGCACTAAAAATAAGATTGCTAGCCCCCTTATTCTTACTATTATTAACAAGCCTATTGGCGCATTAATGATTAATATCTCTTAAACTTGCATAAGTTTGTCTTATAAAGCATTCTTTCCTTTACTATTTTATTATTAAGCAAAATAATGGTAAATTCTGCCTACACGCTCGCGTTAATCTATGAATATTTCTAGCCAAAGTTACGCAATGTCATCACAAAGGGTTATTTGTTGCTTGACTGTAGGGTATACCCCATAGTTTATAATGCCCAGCTGTTTGTGGACCTTATGCATCGCTAACCTTGCTAATAAGACTGCTTTTGTAACGGTTTTTAGGGTACATTTGCGACCCTAACCCTACTGTATATAAGCCTTAGGTTAAATAAGACCCTATAGCATTCGCAAGCGTGATTTTTATAGAACGTTGTTATCCCTTTATAGAAGACCTGCTATCAATCCAGTTATTTATATAAAAAAGCCGTTAACCCTATAGAAGCGCCTTTATTAAAGAGGACGCTATAGGATGCTGAGATTGAGTTTGGGATTGCGACGTTTAGATAGAGACGCCTAGATTAAGATGCCCAGACAACCCAGTACTACCGTATTTAGCACCAACCCAGCATTTAGCAAACTGATAGCATTTAACAAACTGACAATATTTACTTTTAAACTGCTCGTAACCCGTTAGGCATCATCCGTAGTGGTCACCATGCCGTTACCTACGACGCTTTATTTTAGCCATTTAAATCATACGCAGCGCTAGTTGGCACTCAGCTGGCTTATTGACAAAGTATGAGCAAATTAATTACTTAAATCGCCGAGGACTTGAATGAATCACCGTTATCTTGCGCTTATGATCGCAGCTACCTTATTTGGATCCGGAGTGCTACTCACCGGCTGTGATAAGAAAGATGAGTCAGCAGACGCCGCAGCTGCCCAGCAAATGCCCCCTGCCGTCGTCAATGTCATGCCTGTGACTTTTCAGACGGTGCCTCAGGTTCAGACTTTCTCTGGTCGTACCACCGCTTATCAGACGGCTGATGTCCGCCCTCAGGTGAATGGCATCATTGACGAAGTCCTATTCCGTGAAGGCTCTGAAGTCAAAAAAGGCCAGCCTTTATACCGTATCAATACCGACAACTATAACTCGTCGATTGAAGGCGGCAAAGCGACCGTTGAGCAAGCAAAAGCCAGCTTAATCACTGCGCAAGCCAACTATAACAACGCTGTGGCAGAATTAAACAGCCGCCAAGCGACGTTAGCGCAAGCACAATCGGATTTGAGCCGTCTTAAAGGCTTGGTAGAAATCAATGCTATTTCTGCTCAGCAATATGACCAAGCACAAACGGCTTATCGCACGGCCCAAGCTGCGGTACAGAGCGCACAAGCGTCTATCGCCCAATCGCAAGCCGGTATCGAAAGCGCAAAAGCTAATATTACTGCTGCGCAATCTGGCTTAAATGCTAGCCAATTGGATTTGAGCCGCACTATCGTACGTGCGCCTATCAGTGGCCGTACCGATCGCTCTGCAGTTACTGCAGGGGCTTTAGTGAGCGCCGGTCAAGCGACGCCACTAGTGACGATTTCACAGCTGAGCCCTATCTATGTCGATATCAGCCAGTCGTCCTCTGAGCTGCTAAAACTGCGTCAACAGTTGGCTAGCGGCAAGGCCCAAGCCGGTGGTAATTCTGTGGAGCTGGTCTTAGAAGATGGCTCAACGTATCCGGCTCGCGGTGAGCTAGCACTGGCTGAAGCCAAGGTTGATGAGTCAACAGGAGCCGTCACCTTACGCGCGCTCTTCCCTAACAATAGCAGCTTGCTCTTACCGGGCATGTATGTGACTGCGCGCTTGACGCAAAGTCTCATCAGCAATGCGGTTCTGTTGCCACAAAGTGCTATTACGCGTACGCCAAAAGGTGAGACGCAAGTTTATATCGTCGATGCGAACAATAAGATTCAAGTGCGTCCTGTGACCGTCAATGGCACTTATAACGGCAACTGGATCATTACCGATGGGTTAAAAGTAGACGAAAAAGTGGTCATTATTGGCGGCTCTAAAGTCAAACCAGATCAAGAAGTCGTGGCCAAGCCATTACCAGCGACTGAAGGTGCTGGCGCAGGCGGGCAAGCGCCTGCTGGCGGCGGTGCATCGGCTCAAGGGGCTAAACCCGCTCAAAGTGGCGCAGCTCCTAAGACGCCACAGCAAGCCGCTGATAAGCCTGCTGCTGACTCAAAAAAACCAGCCGCAGCGTCTAACTAACCCAACAGAAATAGCAGGACTTAGGGATTTACTATGTCACGTTTTTTTATCGATCGCCCTATTTTTGCTTGGGTACTCGCTATCCTGGTCATGCTGATAGGGATCATCTCGGTGATCAACCTACCGGTTGAGCAGTATCCGCGCATTGCACCACCAACCATTACGGTTAGTGCCAGCTACCCAGGTGCCAACGCTCAGACCGTCGAAAACTCGGTCGTGCAGATTATTGAGCAGCGCATGAAAGGCCTTGATGGCCTGATGTATATGTCGTCTTCGAGCTCGTCAAACGGTGGCGCTTCGGTCACCTTGACCTTTGAAAACGGTACCGATGGCGATACCGCGCAAGTACAAGTACAGAATAAATTGCAGGCTGCCATGAGCTCGCTGCCACAAGAAGTGCAGCGTCAGGGTGTTAACGTCAATAAGGCTTCTAGTAGCTTTTTGATGGTACAAGCCTTTATCTCAGAAGATGGCAGCATGGATCGGGCCGATATCGCCGATTACATCAACTCTAATGTCGTCGACCAGCTTAGCCGTGTCGAAGGCGTGGGTGATGTGCAGGTCTTTGGTTCGTCTTATGCCATGCGTATCTGGTTAGATCCAGAGCGTCTGCGCAGCTTTAATATGATGCCAAGCGACGTCGTTGAGTCTATCCGTGCGCAAAACGCACAGGTCTCAGCCGGTCAGCTCGGTCAGGCCCCAGCGGCGACTGATCAGCAAGTTATCAACGCGACGGTCACGCTACAAAGCTATCTAAAAACACCAGAAGAATTTAAAAATATTCTGTTAAAAACGGACGGTGCCGGTGCCCAAGTGCGCTTAGGCGACGTCGCTGATGTTGAGATTGGTAGTGAAAACTACAGCGTTATCTCGCTGTATAATGGTCAAGAAGCTGCCGGTTTAGGGATCTCTCTAGCGCCAGGCTCTAATGCCCTAGACACCCGCGAGCTCGTGGGTGAGCGTATGAGCCAACTGGAGAAAAACTTTCCCAAAGGTTTAGTCTCAGTCGTTCCATATGACACTACTCCTTTCGTGAAGCTGTCTATTGAGCAAGTTATCCATACGCTAATCGAAGCCATTGTTTTGGTCTTCATCGTCATGTTTATCTTCTTACAGAACTGGCGTGCTACGATTATTCCAACCCTAGCGGTACCTGTGGTATTGCTCGGTACTTTTGCCGTGCTCTATCTCGCCGGCTTCAGTGTCAACGTATTGACCATGTTTGCGCTAGTACTGTCCATTGGTCTGCTCGTCGATGATGCCATCGTCGTAGTAGAAAACGTGGAACGAATACTGGAAGAAAACCAAACTATTTCTATTAAAGATGCGGTCACCCAATCGATGGGTGAGATTAGTAAAATCGTTATTGGTATCGCGCTGATTCTATCAGCGGTATTCGTACCGATGGCCTTCTTCGGTGGCTCTACTGGGGTTATTTATCGTCAGTTTGCCATTACGCTAATTACCAGTATGGTGCTGTCAGCGCTCGTCGCTTTGATCTTTACTCCAGCCCTTTGTGTCACGCTCATGAAGCGTAGCAAAAGCCATGATAAAACCACTGAGCAAAAAGGCTTCTTTGGTTGGTTTAACCGTACCTTTACCCGTTTAAGCTTATCTTACGAGCGCTTTGTCGGTAATAGTATTCGTTTTAAATGGTTATATCTGTTGGCGTATGCTGCGATTATCGGCATTATGGCAGCGATTTTCTTACGTATTCCTAGCTCGTTCTTACCCGAAGAAGACCAAGGGATTATGTTTACCTTAGTCCAGCTACCAGCTGGGGCCACTCTAGATGAGACCCAAGCCGTATTGGACAAAGTCAGTAACTATTACGAGTCTCAAGAGCCTGATAATATTGCCTCTGTCTTTACCGTCGCTGGTTTTAGTTTTGCCGGTCAAGGGCAGAATATGGGTCTAGCGTTCGTGCGTTTGACCGATTGGGACAACCGTCCTGGTGAAGAAAATACCGCGCAGGCCGTCGCCGGTCGTGCTATGGGATACTTCTTTACTCAGCTTAATGAAGCGCAAGTCTTCGCTATCGTCCCCCCTGCTATTACGGAACTCGGTAATGCTAGTGGTTTCGATTTAATGTTGCAGGATGCCGGTAACGTCGGTCACGATGGCCTCTTGGAGGCGCGTAACCAGTTGTTAGGTATGGCGGCGCAAAATGAGCAAGTGGCCGGAGTACGTCCAAACGGTCAGGAAGATGCTCCGCAGCTAAAAGTGAATATTAATCAAGAACAGGCCGCAGCTTATGGTTTGCCTATCTCTGCTATTAATGGCGTCATCTCAACCGCTTGGGGGTCGTCTTACGTCAATGACTTCGTCGACCGTGGCCGTATTAAACGCGTCTTCGTCCAGGGTACTCCTGAGAGCCGTACCAATCCGAGTGATATTGGCAAATGGTATGTGCGTAACAATATCGGCGACATGATTTCTTTCGATGCTTTCTCAAGTAGCGAATGGCAGTCAGGTTCACCGCGCTTAACGCGTTATAACAGCTTACCGTCAATGAACGTTCAAGGTAGTGCGGCTCCTGGTCTAAGTACTGGTGAGGCTATGAATGCTATGAGTGCGATGATTGATAAGTTGCCAGAAGGCATTACTTACGAGTGGACGGGTATGTCGCTTGAGGAGCAAAAATCTGGGGCACAAGCGCCGATGTTGTACGCGCTATCTATCCTAGTCGTCTTCTTATGTCTAGCAGCCCTATACGAAAGTTGGTCTATCCCCTTCTCAGTGCTACTGGTTATCCCACTAGGGGTAATTGGTGCGGCTATCTTTACGATGTTACGAGGCTTCTCAAATGACGTTTATTTGCAGGTTGGCCTCCTGACCGTCGTAGGTCTGTCCGCCAAAAACGCAATTTTGATTATCGAATTTGCGAAGGAACACCAAGAGGAAGGCTACAGTCTTAAAGAGTCGGTCATGTTGGCTGCGCGGCAACGTCTGCGTCCGATTATCATGACCTCGCTAGCGTTTGGTATTGGTGTTGTGCCGCTATTTATGGCCACAGGTGCAGGCTCTGGTAGCCAAAACGCTATCGGTACTAGCGTACTCGGTGGTGTTGTCAGCGCGACCTTCCTAGGTATTTTCTTTATCCCTATGTTCTATGTTTGGGTCCGCAGTATGTTCCCTATTAAGAATGGTAACGATAAGGGTGGTCCAAGCGATTCTGATGGAGGCCCTTTAGTAAAAGGTGATACCATAGATCAGACTTATACAGTACCCCCTGCAGGGCAGCATCCTGTTAGCTTCGGAGATAACACACAATGAGTTTTAGTTTTAAATTTGCCAAGCCGCTTCCTACCCTGACCTTTGCTCGTATTTTGCCTGCGGGCAAAGTACTGAGCCGTCAGACTATGCAGCGCTATGGGGGCAGAGTTTTAGCTTTATCCGCACTGACACTCAGTATGGCTGCCTGCCAAACTATTCCAAAGCTAGACACGCAGCCAGTATTAGCGCAGCCTAATGTGCCTATCGAAGGGGCTTATCTGACCCGCGATGGCAATACTATCAGCTCAGCGCAAGCGCCCAGTATTGCTGCTGCACGCTGGCAGGACTACTATAGCGACCCGCAGCTTAAGTCATTGATTGCTATTGGTCTGAAGAATAACAAAGACTTAGAAAGTGCCGCACTGGCAATTAAAAAGGCCCGGGCGCAGTATCAAATCAGCGATATTCAGGACTTGCCTACCGCTAATGGTAGCGCCGGTTATGAGCGCTCTGCTAGTAATGGTGTCGATAAGAACTCTCGTGGTGGCTATAGCGTCAGCTTGGGTATGGCAAACTACGAATTGGACTTTTGGGGTAAGATTTCTAGCCTCAAAGAACAAGCGCTACAAAACTATCTGTCCACCTCAGCGGCGAAAGACTCAGCGCAGATTAGCTTGATTAGTAATATCGCGCAAAGCTATGCCAATCTAAGCTATGCCAAGGCGCAGTTGCAATTGGCCGAAGCCACAGTAAAAAGCCGTGAAGAGTCGCTATTTATTGCACAAAAACGCTTTGAGGCGGGTATCGACCCTAAACTGCCTTACTTACAAGCCGATGCTTCGCTAGAGAATGCAAAACTTGCCGTATTCCGCGCGCAAAAGAGTATCGATACGGCGATGAATGCGTTGCAGTTCTTACTAGGTGCTCCGGTACCGCAGCAATTGATTCCGCAGTCTGCAGTATCGAATATCACCAATATTCAAAGTGCGTTTAATGCCGGTCTACCTAGTGAGTTGTTGCGCTATCGTCCAGACATCTTACAAGCGGAATATGCCCTAAAAGCTGCGGGTGCCAATATCGATGTGGCCCGTGCCAACTACTTCCCTTCTATCAGCTTAGCAGGTCGTGTGGGTGTCTCTAGCGGTGATCTTGACGGTCTGTTCAAAAGTGGCGCGGTAGGCTGGTCATTTGGCCCCTCTGTCAGCGTGCCTATCTTTGACGCTGGCCAGCTGGATGCCAACTATGAAGTCGCAAAAATTGAGCAAGAACAATCGCTCAATCGCTATGAAAAGTCTATCCAGACCGCCTTTAAAGAAGTGTCTGACGTATTGGCTAATCGCGCAACTTTAGACCAACAATTGGCCTCACAGTACAAGCTACAAGATAACTTTAAGCAGACCTATGTCATTGCCGAAGCGCGCTTTAAAGCGGGTCTGTCTAACTACTTAGACGTACTCGATGCCCAACGCTCAATGTTCACTGCTCAGCAGAATATCTTGGACTTAGAGCTGGCAAAAGTGGTCAGTCAGGTTGAGCTTTATCAAGTGCTTGGTGGCGGTGCTAACCTAGTTGAAGGTACGGTTATCCCAGTATCGCAGCACAGTAACTTGGTCGATATCGTGAATGTTCCTGCGCGTACTGCTAAAGCTAAAGCGGCTAGTGCTGTCGCAGCAGCCAGCTCTGCTCGAGTGGCTAGCCAGCCAGAAGCGGTAGCGATTACCCAAGAAGAACCTGTCACAGTTACCGGCTTTAAACCGACGCAAGTGGTCGATTTAAATAACGATGGTAACGCTGATGCAGCGGTAGGTATCTACGCTGATGATGTGCCGGTTGAGCAAATCCCAGTCGCTGATCGTCCTGCGGTAGCCCAGCCTTAACTCGCTACTGAGTAAAGACGCTGACCGTAAAAGACAAATCCCGCTATCAAGCAAACTTGGTAGCGGGATTTTTTATGGCTTTAGGCTTATTTCTGATCTATCAGACTGCTCTACTTTTCAACAACGGTAGCTATAATATTTTTTGGTTATAATCGTCCGCTTAATAAGCAAAGGTAGCAATACCCATAGCTATACTTTTGCCTTCGTCATTCACCATTTCCATCCGCATAGTGCAGCCTTTACGGCCCATACGAATGACTTCGGCACTAGCGATATATTGCTGGCCGCGTCCTGGTGCCAGATAGTCTACCCGTAAATCTACGGTAGCTAGTCGCGCCATTTTTTTATGTTGCTCGCTTAAAGTACCTTGATCACGACGATACAGCTCTAACATAGCAACAATACCAGCAATACTGTCTAGCATTGTGGCGGCGACACCCCCATGTAGGATATTGAAATGCGTATTGCCGACCAGCTCGCGTCTCGCGTCTAGATAACAGCGGATGGTATCGTCTTCAAACCGCATTTCCATCTGATTAAAAGTCAGATAAGGGGTCTTGTTAAAAGCAGCGACCAATTGCGCGCCCGCCACTTCGATAGGCACACGCTGTGTTTTATCCATCAGCTCAAGATCAGGGTCACCACTCTGCATAGTGTTAACAGCCGTTGCGCTGACTTGGTCCGTATGCTCGTCATGCTGTGTGAGCGTCTCTTGTGACTCAGTAGTAGCGGTGCTCACAAGGTTTTCAGCTATTGTAGTAGCAGCAGGGGCTTGCTTTGTCATGTAGGTATCCTTCGGTTCTAATAGCTTGATTGACAATAAGTTAAATCGCTATAGATAGCACAATAGGTGTGTAATAGCAGCAGGCGCAATTTTATCATAATGCGATTTTTTATTGGTCGCGCAACACATAATGCTACTAACTGCTTAGACACAAATAATCCCAAACTTACCAACGTTTTTATGGCTTTGGGCCGCTGACGTATTTTAATTTTATCTGCCTGTGAGGGTTTCTAGCTTTGCTAGAGGCTTATTGCAGCGCTATTTTTACCCTCTGGGTCTACTCTAACGTTACTCTATACTTTAACGTTGATTGGCAGGCCCATTGCGGTAAGGTTTACTTGTCAAATAGGACTTACACTATGACTTATACTTTTAATCGTGCTTACCCTTATACCCGTCTGCGTCGATTACGTTTTAACGATAATATCCGGGCGATGGTACGCGAGGTCGAGCTTCATCCTAAGCATTTGATTGCACCAGTTTTCGTCATCGAAGGCACTAATGAGCGCCAAGCAGTCGCTAGTATGCCGGGGGTTGAGCGATTATCTATAGATTTATTAATCGAGCACTCAAAGGCATTACTCGCTGAGGGCGTGACCACGATTGATATCTTCCCCGTACTCGATGCCAGTTTAAAGACGCCAGATGGCAAAGCCGCTTATGATGCCGATGGCCTAGCTTGCCGAGCGGTTGCTGCGGTCAAAGATGCGATACCTGAAATGGTCGTAATGACCGATGTGGCGCTGGATCCGTATACTTCGCATGGTCAAGACGGCGTATTAGACGATACCGGCTATGTCATCAATGATGATACCGTCGATATCTTAGTAGAGCAGTGCTTGGCTCACGCGCGTGCTGGTGCCGATATCATCTCGCCGAGTGACATGATGGATGGCCGTATCTTGGCTATGCGTGAAGCGTTAGAGACTGAAGGCTTTGTGAATACTGCAATCATGGCTTATTCCGCTAAGTACGCCTCTGCTTATTACGGTCCTTTCCGTGATGCGGTAGGCAGTGCTGGCAACCTAAAAGGCGGCCATAAGAAACAGTACCAAATGGATTTCGGTAACCGTGCTGAAGCGTTGCACGAAGTGGCAATGGATATTCAAGAAGGTGCTGATATGGTGATGATCAAGCCCGGTCAGCCGTATTTAGACCTGATTCGCGAAGTCAAAAATACTTTTGGTGTCCCTACTTACGCGTACCAAGTCTCGGGTGAATACGCAATGCATATGGCCGCTATCCAAAATGGCTGGCTCACCGATGCGGTCATTTTGGAGTCGTTAATGGGCTTCCGCCGTGCAGGTGCTGACGGTATCTTGACCTACTTTGCTTTAGAAGCTGCACGTCAATTAAACGCTCTATAAGCAATTAAAATAGTTAGAGAATGATTGTGAAATCGCTGTCCTGACCTATGTTGGGGCGACGATTTTTGCTTTAATCAGGACTATTCTTGCCATCAAAATAATCCTATCACTTTTACAATCGGCTTAGCAAAAATCCAAATTTATAAGCTAGTTATTCATAAAAACTATATCTACCGTCTCTAATCGCTAGCAAAAAATAGCCATACTGTCTTTTTATTCTAACCATAAAAAAAGCCAGCAAGTGCTGGCTTCTTAATAGTAAAACTGGGCTGTATTTAGTTGCTCAAACTCTTAGTAAATCTAGAAGCTTTTGATAAGTCTAAAAGCTCTTAATATAAGACACGCCAAATACCCAAGGATTAATATCCACAGTACCGATATCTTTGCCATTTAACTCAACATCTGGTTCGATATTGATATAGCGGGCATCAACACGCACAGCATCACGAGCGGCGATTGGGAAGTCCACACCGATATGACCAGCTACGCCAACGCTATCTTTCACTTTTAAGCTAGCTTCATTCAGATAAATGCTTTCTTTAAAGAAAGTCGTATAGTTCACACCCACACCGACGAATGGCTTAACCATAGGATTCACATTATCAAAATGATATTGCAAAGAGACAGTAGGAGGCAGATGCTGAGTTTTAGCTTTGATGACGTTACCAGCCGCATCAGTTAGCGTCATATCATGATGAAACGGTAGCGCAGCCAGTACTTCTACGCCGATATTGTCCGCAAAAAAGTATTCGCCCGTTAAAGTAGGACGGGTATCAGAATCGAGATCAACTTTTAAAGTATCGTTGACTAAAGAGCCATTGTCATCGGCTGGCATCACATAGCCTGCACCAACGCCTACGGTCCATGACCCAGCAGGGGCCGCTATAGCAGAAGTGGCCAAAGTCATAGTACAAGCAGTCGCAGCAGCATTAATAATGCGTGGCGTTTCATCGTAAAATCCTTAATTCATCACTATGGAGTCTTTGCCCTGCCCTCTCATGGACAAGGCTTGAGGTATAAAGGCACGCTTTGTGTCTCGATTTAGGCTGACAAGTTAAGGCCAATATTGCCTATCGTTGGCAATTTATTGATATATCCTTACTGTCAGTAGTGATTATAATAAATATCCTTACTTTTTGTAAGGTTTTATTTGAAAACTTCGCTTACCCGACAGTCAAAACCTTTCTCATTGGCCGTGTCCTTTTGTTACTTTTATCTCTATAGTTGCGGTTGTTATTTGCCCCTCACCCACTATAATAAGCCAAGTTTTTTTATTTACAGTTCTTACTATTAAGGTATCTCATGAGCCAACTTAACCCCAAACAACAAGAAGCCATGACCTACGTATCGGGTCCCCTTCTCGTATTGGCAGGCGCCGGCTCAGGCAAGACTTCCGTGATTACCCAAAAGATTGCTTATCTGATTGAGCAATGCGATGTACCGGCTGAGCGCATTACCGCCATGACCTTTACCAATAAGGCGGCGCGTGAGATGAAAGCTCGGGTTAGCAAATTGCTGCCGAGTGAAAAGACGCGTGGCCTGACGGTTTCAACGTTTCACCAATTTGGCCTGCAGTTTTTACGCTATGAGCTGTTGCATACCCCGCTTAAAGGCAACTTCTCCATCATGGACTCCGACGACAGCAAACGCCTGCTGATGGAGCTGATGATGCGCGATAACCTATCCGGTGCTGAGAGCCGCGAGCTAGTCGGTAAAGCCATTAAATTTATCTCGGATTGGAAAAACGATCTTATCGATCCTGATAAAGCGATGGAGACTTTAGAAGATCCCGAAGACATGATTTTTGCGACGCTTTATGCCCTCTATGAGCGTAATTTGCGCGCTTATAACGCCGTCGACTTTGATGACCTGATTGTCTTGCCCGCCAAGATTTTGCGCGATAGTCCGCAGCTGCGTGATAAGTGGCAAAACCGCATTCGCTATCTATTGGTCGATGAGTATCAGGATACCAACACTGCCCAGTACGAGCTCATTAAACTGGTCGTTGGCGTGCAAGGTCGCTTTACTGTGGTTGGCGATGATGACCAATCCATCTATGCTTGGCGCGGTGCTAAACCTGAAAATATGGCGTTGCTAAAAGAAGATTATCCTAAGCTAAAAGTGGTTAAACTCGAGCAAAATTACCGCTCAACCAGCCGTATCTTAAATGCTGCCAACACCGTTATTCGTAATAATGAGCATTTATTCGAAAAAGCGCTGTGGTCGGATAAAGGTGAAGGCGAAAAGATTCGGATTATTAATTGCCGTAACGATGACGATGAGTCTGAGCGCGTGGCGAAAGAAATCGTCACTCATAAACTGCGCTATGGCAATGAGTGGGAAGATTACGCGGTTCTATATCGCAGTAACTTTCAGGCGCGTATGTTGGAGGCGCAACTGCGTCAACTGCAGGTGCCCTATAAGCTCTCTGGCGGTCAGTCGTTCTTTGCGCGCAGTGAAATCAAAGACATCATGGGCTACCTACGGCTAATTCTGAACCCTGAAGATGACAGTGCCTTTTTGCGTATTATCAATACACCAAAACGAGGTATGGGCCCAGCGACCCTGGAGAAACTAGGCTTGTTTGCGCAAGAGCACAATATCTCGCTACTAGCGGCTTGTACTCACGGCGGGCTAATCCATACTTTGCCAAGCAAAGCGCATGGTACGTTGAAAGAGTTTGGTGACTTTATCGAGCACTACACCCGTGAGCTCGACCAAGAGCCGGACCCTATTCCTATCGTGCGCCAGATGGTCGATGAAACCGGCTATATCGATGTGGTGAGAAGTGAGGCGAAAACCCCGCAGCAAGAGAAAAACCGTATTGATAATATCGAGATGCTGTATACCAGTATCCAGTCGCTTATCAACCGTGCCGAAGACGACGAAGACCGTACCATTGATGCGGTCATTCGCAAGTTGATATTGCTCGATATGCTTGAGCAGCAGCAGGAAGAAGAGAATACCAACAAGGTCAACCTTATGACCTTACACGCTGCCAAGGGTCTTGAGTTTAATAACGTCTATATCATGGGGTTAGAGGAAGAGCTGCTGCCGCATCGTAACTCTATTATGGAAGAGTCGGTGGAAGAAGAGCGCCGCCTCATGTACGTAGGGATTACTCGCGCTCGTAAAGAGCTGACCTTGACCTTAGCCGCTCAACGCCGGGGTGGTGGACAGATGCGCCCGACTACCGAAAGCCGCTTTTTGGAAGAGTTGCCCGAGGAGCATCTCGATTGGCCGGCCAAAGCTAAAAAGAAACAATCGCAAAAAGATCCACAAAAAGTCGCGGATGAATACTTGGCCAATATTCGCGCGATGCTAAAGGGTAAAAAATAAGCTTTTATATTATTATTCATAATTGCGGTTTATGATTGCAGTTTGCGATTGTGAACTGCGGACTTTTCCCAAAGTAAGCCTTTCCCTAAAGACTGAGTATAAACCTGTACTTTTTAACCTAGCACTTTAGGGAAGGTTTTGGCTTAAATATGGCTAATTTAAATCATTAAGCCTTAATATCTTATAGATAAAGTTAAAAACTTAATAAAAACCCTATTACCTTAGGCTATACCTACCCTCATTTACCGCTCGTCACCCTGTCATTGTGTTGCATCATCATTATATCGTCACTGTGTCATTGATTCGTTACTATCCGCCCATTACGCCCTGGACTACTCAGCGATGACTACTGCTCAAACCCCGTCTCAACCTACTCTCAACGCGCCGACTTATAACGCGGAAGACAAACTTATTACGCTACAGACGTTAGTAGCGGAGCGCTCAACCGAGGGTATTGCAGCGTTTTTGGCAGAACAGTCGCAGTACGAAATTGCGAACTTGCTCCAGTCCTTCCCTAGTGATGACCGCCAACGCATTTGGGCGCAAGTCCCAGTCGACCTTAAAGGGGAAGTACTGGCAGAAGTCGAAGAAGATATTCGCCAACCGTTGATGCGCAATATATCCTCACAAGAGATTTCAGTATTAGCGCAAGACCTGGATGCGCAGGATATTTCAGAGATTCTAGATGCGGTCTCTGAGCGCGTCCGTGCCAATGTCATGGCGACGCTCGATGAAGACGTGCGGATTCAGGTTAATCAACTGAATACTTATGAAGATTGGGAAGTCGGCAGCTATATGGATCCGGATATCATCCAGATTCATGACGATATTACCTTGGCAGAAGTGCAAGCTTGGTTGCGCCTCGATGACGACCTGCTCGATGACCAGAGCCAAGAGTTGCTAGTCGTGGATCAAAGCCAGCAGCTGCTAGGGCTGCTCAGCTTAGTCGATTTGATTAAGCACCCACAAGATACTAAAGTCTCGGAGCTAATCGATCCAGCGGTAACGATTAACGACCGGATGGATATCCAAGACGCTGCCTCTATCTTTCGCTCGGAAGATATTCGCTATGCCCCAATTATCAATGAGCATGGCGAGTTGGTCGGTCAGCTTAACGGCGAAGACATCATGGAAATCATCCAAGACGATGTCGACAGTACGATGAAGCATTTGGCGGGGGTTAGCGATGACGAAGAATTATTTGCGCCGATTTTAACCAGTGCGAAAAGCCGCAGTATTTGGTTAGGAATTAACCTTGGTACGGCTTTATTGGCCGCTGCGGTGATTGGTCAGTTTGAAGCCGTATTATCGAAAGTCGTGGCGCTAGCTGTCTTGATGCCGGTCGTGGCGAGTATGGGTGGTATTGCAGGCAGTCAAACCTTAACCGTAGTGATTCGCGGCTTGGCGATGGGTCAAATCGGGGGGTCTAACCGTTGGTGGCTGTTCAATAAAGAGCTGTGGGTCGGCGCTATTAATGGCGTTATTTGGGCGTTAATTATGGCGGGTATAGCACAAATTTGGTTCCACGATATTAAGATTAGTATGGTCATTGGCTGTGCCATCGCTATTAATATGACGGCGGCAAACTCTTCGGGGATTGCCATTCCGCTAATGCTAAAACGTATGAATATTGACCCCGCCCTCTCAGCCTCGGTGATTTTAACGACCGTTACTGATATTGTCGGTTTCTTATCCTTCTTAGGGCTTGCCAGTATTTTAATTCTATAAAATTATTTGTTCCTTTTCTTATTTTGCTTTTTTCGTTTAGTTTTTTTCTTACTAAGCTCTTTTTGTGCTTATATTTTTCACAGTAATACTTTTTACTCTTATATTTTCATTTTTTAAATTGGATATCTTTATGAACAGCGTTCAAGTCAAAATTCTTAACCCAAAAATTGGTACTGACCCTGATTTTCCGTTACCTACTCGCGCTACCGATGGCTCTGCCGCTATCGATTTACGCGCCTGTATCGACGAACCTATCGCTATTAAAGCGGGAGAGACCCAATTAATTGGTACAGGCATTGCCGTCTATATCGCTGACCCCAATTACGCCGGTATTATCCTACCTCGTTCAGGTTTAGGCCATAAGCACGGTATCGTGTTGGGCAACTTAGTTGGGCTAATTGATGCCGATTATCAAGGCGAATTAATGGTCAGCGTATGGAACCGTAGTGATATGGATTTCATCCTACAGCCGGCTGAGCGTATGGCGCAATATATGGTCGTTCCGGTCGTCCGCCCTACTTTTGATGTGGTAGAAGAGTTTAGTGACCTGAGTGCCCGCGGTGCTGGTGGCTTTGGTCATTCAGGCCGTCAGTAAGTCTTAGCAAGACTTTAGCTTAGCTTTTATTTTAACCCTTAGCTAAATGCTGATTTTTCAGCAGGGATTAATCAGTGATAGGGTGGATTAATCCCTGCTTAACTACTAATACTAAATTAGCAAAACCCGACCAAAACTGATTTTTTATTGACCTTAGGGCTAATAGCGTTTAAATTAATTAGATAGCATTGAAATTGCAACACAATGTTTCCGAATTTGCTTTAATATAAATCGTTTAGTGGATTGTCTTAGGGATCTCTATCTTGCCTACTCAACTTTATTCGTCTCAGCGCTGTTTATTCAAAGCCTACGATATTCGTGGCGAGCGTGCGTTGTTTACCGATAATTTTGTACGGGATTTAAGCCTAGTATTTACTGAACAATTATTGAAAGAATCACCTAACACTATAGTGGTAGGCCATGATGTTCGTGACGGTAGTAAAGCTATTGCCCAACAGTTTTTCCAGACTTTGCAAGCCGCGGGGATTGCTAGCGTTTGGTTAGGCATGGTCACTACCCCAATTATGGCGTTTTGGGCGCATCAATACGATGGCTATGGCATTATTGCTACCGCCAGCCATTCACCGGTTAATATTAACGGTATTAAGTGGTTATGGAATGGCGAGTCGCCCAGTAGTGACGATATCATGGCGCTCTATCAAGCATTATTGCAGCAGGCTAACTCCGCGGCTGTGGCTACATTGACTAATCCTGTCCCCCCATACTCAGATACCGCAGAGCCAAACACCCTAAAATCAGACGGCCTAGAGTCAGACACCTCCTGTCGAGCAGACCTGCTATTTCCGTGTACGCTTAATACCGCTACCATAGCCGATACCTACTTTACCGGCATGGCCACAGCGTTACGTTATATTCAGCAAACCCAGCAACCGGCTAGCCCGCAGTCCCCTATTCAACATACCCCCTTTAAGGTCGTTATTGATTGCCTCAATGGCGCTACCAGCGCTTTTGCTCATGGGCTATTTGCGCAATTTTCTGAGCTATGTAGCGACGTCATAGTACTAAACGATACCCCTGACGGCACTTTTCCTAAAGGCAATCCCGACCCTACTGAATCCGGACGTCTGCAAGAGCTACAACAAGCCGTTATTAATCATAAAGCCGCTATCGGATTTGGTTTTGATGGCGATGGCGACCGCTTGATGGTCGTAGACGAGCAGGGTCATATCGTGGCACCCGACCATTTGCTCTATCTGTTAGCCCAGATTGCTATTATTGAGCGTGACCCAAAGTCTACACAGTATTCAGCAACGCCCACATCTTCTGCGAACACTGACTCGAACCTAGACCACAAATCAGAGCCTAGCTCTGATAGCCGTCCTGCCGTACTGTTCGACGTGAAATGCTCGCACCACTTGCCCATGTTAATTGACCAAATTGGCGGGCAACCTAAGATGAGCAAGACGGGCAGCAGCATCATGCGCAAGACGCTACAGGCTGGCGATAATCAGGTGATATTTGCCGGCGAGCTGTCCGGGCATTTCTTATTTAACGACGGTTATTTCGTCTTACACGATGATGCGATGTATGCCGGGGTCAGATTACTGAACTGGTTAAGCCGCCAACCTCTATCGTTGGCCGCTATAGTGGCGCGCCTGCCGAGCATGGTCAATACCCCTGATGTCTATTTGCCTTTGCCACGGGTTGAATATACCGGCACTCAACAGCAGTCAGTCTTACAAAAGCTCTCAGGTTTATGCCATCAGCTTATATCCTGTTGCCCCAATGACTTCAACCTATTACTAGCCAATCAAGGGCAGTCTGCCACGCTCACAGACGCTAATAGCATGGGCCTGCCGAGCAATACCCGTCTCACCTGTATCGATGGTATTCGCTTGGATTTTGCTACGGGCTTTGGCGTCATTCGTCCCTCCAACACCAGCCACAGCATTACCGTGCGCTTTGCGGGCAATACCATGGCAGATTTGCATGCTATCCAACAGCGTTTTGTAGCATTATGCCAACATATTGACGGTGGATTGGCAGATGAGATAGCCAAGATACGTCCAAGCGGTTAAAATACCCTCACTTTTTGCGACTAGCTGTCCTAGTTCCCTTATGACGTCTGCTAGCTGGCAAAATACCTGTTATACCTTAAGCCCAAAGCTACTCTTACTCTCCCTCCCAACTACAACCCTGCCTGCGTGAGTCTATTATGTCGCTAAACTTTGCCGAAGCCAAAACCACAGCCGAAGTCCTAACCACTGCCCTGCCTTATATTCAGCGCTTTGAAGACAAGATTATCGTCGTTAAATATGGCGGCAATGCGATGACAGACCCAGCTTTAGAGAGCTCGTTTGCACGCGATATCGTATTGCTAAAGACCGTCGGCTTACATCCCGTCGTCGTGCATGGTGGTGGCCCGCAAGTGGATAACTTATTGAAAGAGTTGGGGCGTCAGTCCGATCGTATCGATGGCATGCGCGTTACTGACAAAGCCACTATGGACGTGGTAGAGATGGTTCTCGGCGGCAGCGTTAACAAGTCTATCGTGAGCCTAATCAGCAAGCATGGCGGCCGGGCTATCGGCCTAACGGGTAAAGATGCCAACTTAATCCAAGCCAAAAAACTGCTAATGAATAAGACCGACGCCGAAGGTAACGTCAAAGAAGTCGATTTGGGCTATGTGGGTGAAGTGGTCAGCGTCAATAAAGAAGTGATTATGATGCTGATTAATTCCAACTTTATCCCCGTCATTGCACCACTGGGGGTAGATAGCGAAGGCAACACTTATAATATTAATGCCGACCTAGTCGCTGGTAAAGTCGCTGAGTTTTTGCAAGCCGAGAAATTACTACTGCTGACCAATATTAAAGGCGTCTTAGGCAGAGATGGCGAAGTTGTGACTGGCCTCACCCCTAAAAAAGTGGACGAATTAATAAAGGAAGGCGTTATCTCTGGCGGTATGATTCCGAAGATTCAATGTGCCCTCGATGCCGTCCGTAGTGGTGTAAAAAGTGCTGTCATCGTTGATGGCCGTGTGCCTAATGCGACTTTATTAGAGATTTTTACGAATGAAGGGGTCGGTACCTTAATCAGTCGCGATCTTGACGCAGCGTTAAGCTAACCGGGACTCAGCTTATACCACACGCTTATAATAGTTTTAGACAAGTATTGGTGATGAGATAAGTTATGGCACTCTGGATTTGGTGTACGCTATTTATCTGCCATAGTCTCTATTGTTGGTGGATTATCGGTTATGGCGGCGCCCGATGGGTAGCTGGTTGGAAGGCTTGGTTTTTTATTGATTGGCTAGCCCTAGACTGGACTGCTGAGCAAATCCGCATGTACGTGCTCATTATTTGGCTCGCCAGCCTAGTTTACTTTATCCTCGGCCTCTGGAAGCCCGAGCTTCGATTCTAAAGCCATCAACTTAATCCTCCTCCTATGCCCTGCAAAAAGGCCTACATCAGCAAATGACGTAGGCCTTTTTTATGCAACAGCTTCGCTAGCGAACAGCGTAGTTTTTATTCAACAGCAGACTCTTATTAAATAACATACTGCCTATTTAGCGGCTTAATAAGCACAAAATTCTACTGAGCTATGGTTACTATTCCCAAAAATCTTCATATAGTGATTGCCTTTATTCTGCGTATAGTAAGAGGTCTCATCTTGCTCGCGGTCGCCATCGAGACGGCCCTTAGGGCCTGAGACATACGCCACGCTGATTTGATCATCACCAACATTACGAATCACTAGATTCTGATTGGCCGCTAAATAAAGACGGAAAGTCTTACCGGTTTTGATATTACCGGAAAAGCTACCACAGTAGCTATTTTTGGCAAAAGTGACTTTGGTAGAAGGTTCTGCGGCTTGCACTGAAGTCATCAGCAGGGCAGAAGTGGCGAGCAAGGTGGTGACTAAAAGCTTTTTCATAGCGCTATCCTTGTTAGTATTGTTATGTCCATAATTAGGCTAATCTTTACTACTAGCTGTGAGCCGTCTAATGAGTAAGTTAACCTCTACTACTTCATCATAAGACAATTATCCATAAAGTCTTATGGTTTTGTGTGACAACCTGAGGGTGTTTTATACTCGCCTAGCCAATGCTAACTTACTGACCTGCATTACTATTTTTCTCAATAATTCGTCATTAAGTAGCTTTAGCTTAGTATTTACTTAGTCTGTCCTTAACCAAAAATCGCATCAAATTCCGCTTCATCAAAACCACAAAACAAGACGGCCTTATCCCCTAGCTCGCCTTCTACTAGCGGGCGTTTGATCATACTGGTATTGGCTAGCATAAGCTCTATAGCAGTAGCTTGATCGGCATCCGCTGCGGCCTTCTCCTCATCGCTTAATTTACGCCAAGTCGTACCGCGCTTATTCAACACTTTATCTAGTCCTAAGCGGTCTACCCACCGCCCCACACTGTCTTTATCAATGCCTTGTTTTTTATAATCGTGAAACTCGTAATTGACGCCGAGCTCATCCAGCTTAGTAAAGGCTTTTTTCATACTGTTGCAAGACTTGATGCCGTAGATAGCGATGGTCATATTGACTCCTTAGGGATGTAATAAATGAAACTAGTTAATGGGCCTGATAAATAGAGGGGATAAACGAACATTATAAATTGCTGCAAAATTTTATGGCTACGAGTATTGCCGACCCTGCCACAATTAGCAACTAAGCTTGAATTAGTAACTAAGCTTGGGGGTGTCAGAGCGGCATCTTATCGCTTCACCATCGCAATTTATCCCGATTTACGCTATCCTAGCGTATCTAAATTTTTTGTGTTTATAGGCTAGTGAAATCCCGATATTACGGTTTCGCTCCCCTGCCCCTTTTCCTTGAGCCCTTTAGCCACTATGAGTAACGACATGCAAGCCGATAGCACCTCAGATATGCAAGACAATACCTTATATAATCCGCAAACTATTGAAGCTGCCCAGCAAAGCAAATGGGAGGCCGATGCCCGCTATGAAGTCAGCAATGACAAGTCGGACAAGCCTACCCGCTATATGCTGTCGATGTTCCCTTACCCGAGTGGCAAGCTGCACATGGGCCACGTGCGTAACTATACAATCTCTGATGTGTTAAGCCGTTACTACCGCTTAAAAGGCTATGATGTTATGCAGCCTATGGGTTGGGATGCGTTTGGTCTGCCCGCAGAAAACGCCGCTATTGCCAATCAAACGCCGCCAGCTGAGTGGACGTTTGCCAATATTGACAATATGCGCGCGCAGCTGAAGTTGCTGGGTCTATCTATCGACTGGTCACGTGAGTTTGCCACTTGTACGCCTGAATATTATCGCTGGGAGCAGTGGTTATTCTTACAGTTGTATAAAAAAGGCCTCGTCTATAAAAAACTTGCGACCGTAAACTGGGATCCGGTAGACAATACAGTCCTAGCGAATGAGCAGGTCATCGATGGTAAAGGCTGGCGCAGTGGCGCTCCGGTCGAAAAACGCGATATTCCGATGTATTACTTCAATATCACCAGCTATGCCGATGAGCTATTGGACGATTTGGACCAATTAGAAGGCAAATGGTCTCCTGAAGTTATCACCATGCAGCGCAACTGGATCGGTCGCAGTGCGGGTATGGAAGTGCATTTCCCCTACGATTTGGAAGGCGAAACCAATACTTTAGACGTGTTTACTACCCGTCCCGATACCTTAATGGGCGTGACTTATGTGGCCGTCGCTGCTGAGCATCCGCTAGCCCAATATGCCGCTGAGCGTAACGAAGCTATTGCGCAATTCTGTAACGAATGCAAACAAGGGTCCGTCGCGGAAGCTGATATCGCTAAAGCTGAGAAAAAGGGTATGGACACTGGCTTGACCGTGACCCATCCTTTGACCGGTGAAAAGATTGCAGTTTGGGTCGCCAACTATGTGCTAATGAGCTATGGCTCTGGTGCTGTTATGGCCGTGCCTGCGCATGATGAGCGTGACTTTGAATTTGCGAAAAAATATAACTTACCGATCAAGCAAGTTATTAATATTCCAGCCGGCTATTTTGATACCGCTAATGATACTAGTACAGATGGCGAAGTCGGTGCTTATACCGAGCGCAATACGCTAGTCAACTCTGGCGAGTTTGATGGTATGGACTTTGACCAGGCTTTTGAGGCGATGCTAGCCAAACTTGAGCCACAAGAGCTCGGCTCTAAAAAGATTCAGTACCGTCTGCGTGATTGGGGCGTATCGCGCCAGCGCTATTGGGGTTGCCCAATCCCAATGGTCAATTGTGAGCATTGTGGTACGGTGCCTGTTGATGAAGCTGATTTGCCAGTTAAATTGCCAACCGACGTCGTGCCAGATGGTCGTGGTAACCCGCTAAAGAACATCCCTGAGTTTGTCAATACTACTTGTCCTAAATGTGGTAGCGATGCCGAGCGCGAGACCGACACCTTCGATACTTTCGTAGAGTCAAGCTGGTATTACGCCCGTTTTGCTAGCCCGCATGATAGCGACAACATGGTCAATAAGTCAGCGGCCAATAAATGGCTGCCGGTCGACCAGTATGTCGGCGGTGTTGAGCATGCGGTCATGCATTTACTTTATGCGCGTTTCTTCCATAAGTTGATGCGTGACGAAGGTTTGGTGTCAGGGAATGAGCCGTTTGCTAATTTGATGACCCAAGGCATGGTATTGGCGGGAACTTTCTTACGCGAAAATGCCGATGGCAGCACCACTTACTACTTCCCGCACGATGTTGATATCGAGTTTGACGACCGAGGTCAGCCTATTAAGGCAACGCTGAAATCTGATGGTCAACCGGTGAAAATCGGTAAGATTGAAAAGATGTCTAAGTCGAAAAATAACGGCATTGACCCGCAGATTACCATTGACGAATATGGCGCGGATACCGTACGTCTCTACACCCTATTTACCGCCCCTGCTGAGCAGACCTTAGAGTGGTCAGACGATGCGTTAAAAGGCCCGTATAACTTCCTGAAAAAAGTCTGGCGCATTAGCCAAGAGCATATTCAGACTCTAGAGCAAGCGGGCGTGAAAGCTAGCGATATCATTAGCAACATCGATACGACTAATCTAAGCAAAGCGGGCAAAAACTTACGCCGTAAAGCCCATGAGACTATCGCCAAAATCGATAAAGACTTGGGTGAGCGTTTAGCTTTAAATACGCCAGTATCTAGCTTAATGGAGTTGGGTAATGAGCTGGGCAGCTATGACAGCAGCCAAGAGAGCGATAGCGCGCTAGGCTTAGCAGTGAAGACCGAGGCCTTGGTTGATTTGCTAATTATGTTGGCCGCTTATGCCCCGCATATCGCCGAGCAAATCCTCGAGCAGTTAGGCTATGACACCGCGACTTTGACTTTCCCAGTCGTGGATGAAGCCGCTTTGGTACAAGACAGTATTACTATGGTCGTGCAGGTCAATGGCAAGGTGCGTGGCAAGATGGAAGTCGCCCCAGGCACCAACGCGGAAGACATCAAAGCGCAAGCCAAAGCCATTGAAAGTGTCCAAAAATTCTTGGTCGGCGAAATCAAAAAAGAAATCGTCGTACCGAATAAACTCGTCAACATTGTGGTGGTCGGCTAATGCGTAGCGCTTCTTCTTTGTCTGCCTCACGGTTGGTTGCCCTTGTTGCGCCAATCGCAGCCTGCAAGCGGCCTTTCTTGGTCGCTCTGATTGCAGCACCGCTACTGGGCACTGCTCTTAGCGGTTGCGGCTTTCAGCTGCGAGGCTACGATACGCCGTTGCAGATTGCTAATACTGATACGGTCTTAATCATCGATGACGATCGGGCAACTTTCTTGCTAAAGCGTCCTCTAATCAAGCGCTTGCAAGCCTTAGGCACCCATGTTGTCGACGCCTTATCGTTATTAGAGGAAGGCAAGGAAGACGTCTTAAAATCTGGGCAATATAACTCAGCTATCAAAGTGAGTGATGTGCGCTTTAAGAAGTATGAGTTGGTCGGGGTTTTGACTGAGATTCGTCAGGTGATTAGCGCTGATGTCACCTATCAGATTCGCCATAGTAATGGGGAAATCACCCAAGTTACCAACCCTATTCAGGTCGAGCGCAGTTATCAGTACAATGCGGCCTCGGTCAGTACTGAAGACCAGCAGGGTGTGCAAATTAAAGAGTGGCTGTATGAAAGTCTAGCGCGCCGCATTACCGATCAATATATCGCGCTAAATATGCCCAAGACGTCCGCAGCGACTGCTACTCTAATTAAGCAACCCACTGACAAGCAAACCACTGTCAAGTAACCTGCCGACAAGCCACCCGCCCAATAGGTAACGCCTTAAGCTATGCAAGACTCTTTTCTCAACGCTTATCCCCGTCTACAACAAAGCCCGGCCGATACTAATGTCGCTGGGTTATGGTTGGCGCATGGGGAGGAGCCATTGCTGAGCCAATGGTTTCTCGATGCGTTGCGAGCACTGTGGCAACAGCAGAACTACGCGATAACTCGTGTTGAGCTGGTGTCGGTCAAGACTTGGCAAGAGGTGCTGAGCGAGCTTGGCAGTCTCTCCTTGTTCGATGATGCTTCAGCGGTCATTGTCACCGGTAATCATAAACCCGACAAAGCGGTATTGGCCGAGCTAGAGCGCTTTGCCCAAGAGGCGCAAGCGGGCGGCAATAGCAACAGCCTATTGTGGCTAACCACCAAGGTCGATAAACGCTCGCAAACTGCTAAGTGGTTTTTGCCCTTTGCCCAGATGGGTCATGTGATTGACTGCAACTTGTATCAAGAGCAGCAACGTCAGCAGATATTGCAGGTTAGAGCGCAGCAGTTTGGCCTGCAGCTGTCTAATGAGGCTTGGCAACTGCTAATGTCCCACACGGAACACCACCTCCTTAGCGCCTATCAGACGCTCTGGCGCTTATCGTATCTGTTTGCGCCTACTTTGGTAGAGCAAGGCAGCCTATCTTTAGGAATCGATGACTTACAAGCCGCGCTAGTCAGTAATGCTCAGTTTAGCGTTTTTGATTTATCCGATGCCATGCTCGCCGGCAACGCTGCACAAGTCACTAAGATTATCACGCAACTGCGTGCTACCGATGAGCCCACGCCCCTGGTGTTATGGGCCATCTCTAAAGACATGCGCTTAGTGGCGCAGCTGATGGAAGGCCAAGACCCGCAAGCTATCGGTATTTGGCGCAATAAACAATCGCTGTATCAATCGGCCTGCCGTCGGCAAAGTCGGGATGACGTGGCGCAGTGGCCTGATTTACTATTCCGCTGTGACCAAGCTATCAAAGGCGTCATCCGCCAACCCGCTTGGGAGCTGTTATTACAGGCCGCGCTATTTTTATCAGGCACGCGCTTATTTAACGCTCGCTAAAGTCATTAACCTCAAGCTTATCATCCCTTTTTGCTAGCTTTACCCCCTTCAACTCCCCCACCTAAGATAGATTTCCGCATTACACTTAACCTTTCGCAAACTAATTACCATTCACTTTTCATGGCTAAGCCATTACTATAATTGCATTTGAGTCGATTGAAATTGGATTGTCATAATGCGCAAAGTGAGCAAGAAATCTGCTATTAAATGGGGCATCATCGCCCTCATCGTTATCGCCTTAGGGGCGCTGGCCTATAGCAAGTTTAAACCTAAGGAAGCAACACCCAACTACATCACCGCCACCGCCAAACTGGGCGAGGTCGAAAATAACGTCATGGCCTCAGGTAAGGTCAAGGCGTTAAATACCGTCGATGTAGGGGCACAGGTATCGGGTGAGGTCAAAAAGCTCTACGTCAAAGTGGGCGACCAAGTCAAAAAAGGCGACCTAATTGCGCAAATTGATCAGGTCACCCAAAAGAATAACCTGTCCAATCAACAAGCTTCTCTTGCACAGAGCCGTGCTGGCCTACAGAGCGCTAAAGCGGACTATGGCAGTCGTCAAGCCAGTCTCAATAGTGCCTACGCCGATTTAGCCCGCAAACAAGTGGCGCTAAAGCAGGCGCGTGTTGACTTCGGTCGTCTCGAGTCTTTGGTAGCTATTGACGCTATCTCGCAGCAAGAATATGACTCTGCTGCGGTACAAGTGGCTTCAGCTGAAGCGGATGTGGTCGCCGCGCAAGCCGCTATTGATAACGCTAAAGCCGCCTTAGTTACCGCTCAATCCAATATTGCTAGTGACGAAGCGGGCCTACAGAAATCACAAACCGACTTAAACACAGCCTCAGAAAACTTAGGCTACACCACGATTCGTGCCCCTATGGATGGTACGGTAGTGTCGGTCACAACTGAGCAAGGCGCGACCGTTAACGCCAATCAATCTGCGCCCACTATTGTAACTCTAGCCGACTTATCCACCGTGCGTATCAATGCGCAAATCTCTGAAGCTGACGTTATTAATGTGCAAGCTGGTATGCCCGTATATTTCAACACTATCGGCGACCCAGATCAAAAGTACGACGCTGTATTAACCGCTATCGAACCAGCTCCTGAGAATATCAGCACCAGTAGCGCCGCTGACTCTGCCATCTATTATGTCGGTTATATCGAAGTGCCTAATCCAGAGAGACGCTTTCGTATTGATATGACCGCGCAGGTCTTTATCGTTATCAACCAAGCGAAAAACGCTTTATTAGTCCCCTCTTCCGCGCTACAAAATACTCCTAGTATGCAAGGCCGCGGGGCAGGTAAATCCTCCGATGGGGCTGAGGCTAAAGCACAATCTACAGGCGCAAAAGGGGAACGTAATAAGTCAGGCAATGCCAAACAAGGTAGAGGTGAGCGCAGTAATGATAAAGCAGAAGGTACGGCCGGTAAGAAGCGCTTTGTGCGGGTGCTCAATGCTGATGGTAGTGTAGAGGACAGAGCGGTCACAGTCGGTATCGATAACCGTGTCGATGCGCAAATCTTAAGTGGCTTGCAAGCGGGAGAAACTGTGATTATCGGAGAAGAAGGCCCTAGTAAAGGTGCGGGTGGCCAACGTCGTCGTCCACCAGGTATGTAAGTCAGCCTTTGGATGCTAGTTATCCCTACCGCCTCCCTTACTGCTGCGACCTTTACCCGCTAGATATTCAGGCATAGCCGCTGTGATTATTAAACGGTATCGGTCGCCATTAGTAAGATTTTGCTAAAAAGAACGCTTCGATTACCAGAACGCTTTGATTAAGAGATTGCCATGACCAGCCCTTATTCGCCAGTTCATGCTGCGCCTGTAGCCGATTCGTCTGCTTACTTGGCCACCAGTGAGCCTGCTAGCCGTTTAGACCCACCTACTAGCCCACCGCCTCATAAAGGCGAGCCCATTATGGAGCTTACGGGCATCATCAGAGAGTTCCCTGCCGGCGAGCAGCGCATCCGCGTGTTGCACGGTATCGACCTCACGATTTATCGCGGCGAGATGGTGGCCATCATCGGTCAGTCCGGCTCAGGTAAGTCGACCCTGATGAACATCTTAGGCTGTTTGGATAAAGCCAACGCAGGCCGTTATCTAATCTATGGCCAACCGGTTGAGCGCTTAGACGCCGATGATTTAGCTAAACTCCGCCGTGAGCACTTTGGTTTTATTTTTCAGCGCTATCATTTGCTGGGGGATATTAATGCTCGTGATAACGTCGCAGTACCGGCAGTCTATGCGGGGATGGATGGCGAGGCTCGTACGGAGCGCGCCGAGCGTTTATTAGGCGATTTGGGACTTGAAGATAAAGTCGGTAACCGCCCAAGCCAGCTCTCAGGTGGTCAGCAGCAGCGCGTCTCTATTGCCCGCGCCCTGATGAATGGTGGCGATGTCATTTTGGCGGATGAGCCCACGGGAGCCCTGGACAGCAAGTCGGGCGAAGATGTCATGCAAATTCTGCAAGACCTCAACCGGCAGGGCCATACCATCATTATGGTCACCCATGATCCGAATATCGCGGCGCAAGCAGAAAGAGTCATCGAGCTAAAAGACGGTCATATCATTGCCGATTATCATAATGAGGAGCATCTGGCTGCTCATGCTACCGAAAAGCCTACCCCAGCGAATATTTTAGCGAGCAATCAAAAAGGGCAGCTTGCGGGCTTTATCGACCGGTTAAGCGAAGCCTTTAAAATGTCTATTTTGGCGATGCGCGCCCATAAAATGCGCACCGTCCTGACCATGCTAGGTATCATCATTGGTATTGCTTCGGTGGTCTCGGTCGTAGGCTTAGGTAAAGGCTCACAAGAGCAAATCTTATCGAATATTAGCTCGTTAGGTACCAACACCATCACCGTCATGGATGGCTATCCCTATGGCGATCCGCGCCGTCAGTACAATGATGACAGCTTGACCCCAGAAGATGCCAAAGCCGTTGCAGACCAGCCCTACGTCGTCAGCGTGAGTCCGCAATTGGATACTAATACTAGCGTCCGCTATCGCAGTATTCAAGAGTCGGCTAGCGTGAGTGGTGTCGGCAAAGACTATCTGGCAGTGACGGGCGAAAAGCTAGCGTCCGGTCAAGGGTTTGATGAGCAGAGTATCGAGCGCCGCACGCAAGACATCATTATTGATAATAACGCCAAAAAGACATTTTTTGCCGATACGCCTGATCCTATCGGTGAGGTTATGCTCATCGGCAATGTGCCTGGACGCGTTATAGGCATTTTAGAGCCTAACGATTCAGCAGGTTTCGGTCCTTCGAGTGATGCGCCAACGATTTATATGCCTTACACCACCATGATGTCCCGTATTCAAGGCACCGCCTATATCGATCGCTTTGTCGCTTTGATTGATAATGAAATCTCCTCCAGCGCGGCTGAGACGGCTATCTCTAAGCTGATTGAGGGCCGTCACGGTACCGATGACTTCCGGATTCGCAACTCAGACTCTATTCGTCAGACTATCGAAGCCACGACCACTACGATGACTTTGCTCATCTCATCAATTGCTATCATCTCCTTGATTGTGGGCGGCATTGGCGTAATGAATATTATGCTCGTTTCTGTTACGGAGCGTACCAACGAGATTGGCGTACGCATGGCAGTCGGGGCGCGCCAAAGCGATATCATGCAGCAGTTCTTAATTGAGGCTGTGCTAGTGTGTATCCTAGGCGGTAGCCTAGGGGTTTTGCTAGCCTTTATGATTGGTGAAGGAATTAATAGCATTGGCTCCGATAGCTTTCAAGTGATTTACTCCCCCACTTCCATCATTGCAGCTTTTGTCTGCTCTACCTTAATCGGGGTGGTCTTTGGCTTCTTACCGGCACGCAACGCCGCTAGATTGGACCCTGTAGAGGCATTATCACGCGATTAATCACCCTATTGAGAGCACTTTTTACTTAATCAAGCCTTTATCGGTCAGTACTCACTAGCTAGCTACCTCGCTAATAATGACCAATAAAATGTAAAAAATACGTAAAAAGTTAAAATACGGGGTTGCTTTCTCATTTCTGATGCGTATAATGTGCTCTCACGTTAAGGGGTTCAGTAACGCTCTAACGTGGTTTAAAGCTTTGATATTTAGTACGCTTTATGTCGAAGTTATAGAAATTTACTTTAAGTAGATTTCACTTACAGAGCTAAAATTGTCATGCAATTTTAAACGCTGTAAGAGCAAAATATTTCCCTTTAAGGAAATATTACTTGCAGAGCTAAAAAAGCAGTGCTTTTTTTATACGCTCTTCAGGACCGATAGCTCAGTTGGTAGAGCAGTTGACTTTTAATCAATTGGTCCCGCGTTCGAGTCGCGGTCGGTCCACCAAATTCAAAAACCCGCTATATCTATTTGATGTAGCGGGTTTTTTCTTTTAGTACTGTTCCGCATTGTGCTAGTATTTATATCAGGTATTCGCTTTGGTTGATTTAGCTACGCTAGGTAATTAGTGACCCTAAATTAAAATATAGGCTATTAAGCATTAAATTAGCAGTTTTTTTGCCATTATTTGAATACTTTGCTTGCATTATTATTTCGGTTACGTATAATACGCTCTCACGTTAACCGCTAGTGATAGTTAATAACGTGACCCCGGAATTTTCTTTTAAGGAAGTTTCACTTGCAGAGCTAAAATTGTCATGCAATTTTTTAACGCTGTAAGAACCAAATATTTCCCTTTAAGGAAATATTACTTGCGAAGCTAAAAAAGCAGTGCTTTTTTTACACGCTTCTCAGGACCGATAGCTCAGTTGGTAGAGCAGTTGACTTTTAATCAATTGGTCCCGCGTTCGAGTCGCGGTCGGTCCACCAAATTCGAAACCCGCTATATCAAATGATGTAGCGGGTTTTTTTATGGGTAAAGTATTTATCCTACTGGTTTAGCGTGAGGTGATGTAGCTAAGCTACTAATAACCCACCTGAAATCCCTAGCATCGCTCTCACACCTATCAAACTAATCATGGTTGCTACTAGCGCATAAAGGTATGTTGCAGGGTGTGGTAGACCGTACGCGGCTCCTTAGGCGTCCTTCTTATCAAATCCAAATACACTTTATCTTTTAGTGCCCCTCTCCCTCCATGCGCAAATAATACTTCCTTAGGGGCTAAAGCTCTTACTTTTTCTACAGAGCGTCTATAGGCGTCAGGCAAAGTAATGAGATAAGGTGCGATATAGCCTTGTTTAATCCGTAAAATTAAATCAGCGGTATACATAACATGGCTGGGTCGATGCCATAAGGTTAAATCACGGTCGGTATGCCCGGGAGTCTCCAAAATTTCCCAGTCCGCAAACTCCGGTACTTTATCCCCTTCTTTGACCCCAACATCGGGCACTAACACAGGATCGTACCAAAGCGGCTCAAACCCTTTACCTTGGCGACTGGCTACGAAATGTGACAACCCGATATCGATCATTTGTAAATCGCGGCCGGCCTGACCAAAGTACCAAGGTTTTTCCTTGTCGGCTGAGACAATGAGACAGCCTGTTGCTTGCTGTAATAGCACTGCCCCGCCCGCATGATCCGGATGCATATGAGTGACCACTACGACTTTCAAATCCGTGACTGGGCGCCCTAGAGTATCCTTGATGTAGTCCAGTACTTTAGCCACATCCGTACGGCACCCTCCGTCTAGCAATAATAGCTTGTCAGGATATACCGCCATATATATCGTTTGAATATAGCCCTCTATACCCACGATCTCTATTAAGTCCATAATCTTCCTTGATATAGCTATAGCTTTGGCTGCTTTTATTAAAAATACATTTGTAAACTTAAACTTATACTCATCATGGTAAGGGAGTTACGGGCTAAAGCTAAGCACTCTTACTGACCCGTAAGTTTACTGACGCTAATATAGTGATACCCTTCGTCTTGGTTTGATAGCGAAGCTTTTCTATCGTCCATAAAAAAACCCAGCGCTTAGGCTGGGTTCTCTTTATATAAAATTAATAGCAATCGCTAATTACAATAGACTGACTGCTAGGATAAAGCTTACGCTAAATCACGGACTTTAGGCTCACGTGACCATAAACGAGTCTTCGCATTATCGATAAACGTGTCCACTTCGCTTAGTGGTGTAACAAACTCATCTTTCTCAATCGGTAGTTTGCTTAAGATATGCTCTTCGGTAGCTGGGCAATAAGCAATGGCTTTACAATGATTAAAGGCATCATTGAACCAATCTAGCGTTGAGCTGTCATTAGCGAGCTTTTTCGCTTGGTCAGGCATGATGATACTAACGACGCCATCAAAGAACACTGACGGGGCTCCTGCGATGCGCTCAGCACTTTCGATACGAGTATCGTCATCCAAGATGACTTCTCTGCCCGGCGCAACGATTTTCACGCTAGCACCAGCATCTTTTGCCGCCTTTTCAAACTTCTCTATCTCACTACGACTAGAGCCTTTAGCCACTAAGATACCAATCATACGACCTTTTAGCGTCTCTGGGCTCAGACCGATAGTCTGCACGGCAGGTGACTCTGGTAAGTCTTGTATCGGCGCACGAGGCTCGATAGCTGCTGGCAGATCCATACCTAACGCGTTCGCTACTCTATTGGCCAAGTCTTTATCGATATTCACCAGATGACCTAACATACGCATACGCACATGAGCGGTATCTACTTTACCCAGCTCAAAAGCATAGGCAGAAGCAATATGCGCTTGCTCTTCTGGCGTTTGGCTGAGATAGAACATGCGTGGTTGGCTATAATGATCGGCAAAGCTCTCAGCACGTACGCGGCCTTTGACACCATCATCCAACTGCTCATGGAACGACGCAAAACCACGCTTAGCACTCTCACGAGGACGGGTAGGCTCCAAGCTTTGTGGCTCATAAAGTACGCGAGTCTTTGGTACTTGCATTTGCATATGACCATCTTGCTGATTGTTTGCAAACGGACATTTTGGTGCGTTAATTGGAATCTGCGCAAAGTTTGGTGAGCCTAAACGTGACAGCTGCGTATCTAGATAGCTGAACAGACGCCCTTGGAGTAGCGGGTCATTACTGAAGTCGATACCTGGTGGCAGATGCGATGGGCAAAAAGCAACTTGCTCAGTTTCCGCAAAGAAATTATCGGGATAGCGGTTCAATACCATTTTACCAATAATTTTCACTGGGACTAATTCTTCTGGAATCAGTTTGGTCGCATCTAAGTGATCAAACGGGAACTTATCTGCTTCTTCTTCTGTAAATAACTGCACACCAAATTCCCACTCTGGGAAATCACCGGCATTGATTGATTCAAAAAGGTCACGGCGATGGTAATCAGGATCGGCGCCAGAGATTTTAACTGCCTCATCCCAAGTCGTTGATTGCACACCCAGTACTGGCTTCCAATGGAAACGTACAAAGGTGCTCTTACCGTCTTTATTAATTAGGCGATACGAGTGGATACCAAACCCTTCCATCATGCGTAAGCTACGTGGCAAGGCACGGTCACTCATCAACCAGATGACGTTGTGCATAGTTTCTGGGCTTAATGACACAAAATCCCAAAAGGTATCATGTGCTGAAGCCGCTTGCGGGAAGCCGCGATCTGGCTCAGGCTTAACTGCATGTACCAAATCTGGGAACTTCATGGCATCTTGGATAAAGAAAATCGGCATGTTGTTACCGACGATATCCCAGTTGCCCTCATCCGTATAGATTTTTACGGCAAAGCCGCGCACATCACGTGGGGTATCTTTTGAGCCTTTGTTACCGGCTACAGTTGAGAAGCGTGTAAACAGTGGCGTTTGCTTGCCAGTCTCAGTCAGAATTTTCGCTGTAGTATATTCTGCTAGTGATTCAGTCAGTTCAAAATAACCGTGTGCGGCAGAGCCACGCGCATGGACAATACGCTCTGGAATACGCTCATGGTCAAAATGGGTGATTTTTTCACGCAGTACAAAGTCCTCTAATAGTGACGGACCACGTGGACCTGCTTTTAAAGAGTTTTGATTATCCGAGATAGCCACGCCTTGCTGAGTGGTTAATACAGGCGCATCATCATCGGCACGTTGATGGGTTTCACCGCCGTTACCGGCAGTCATGTTCATGTTTTTGGCTGGGTCATTATGATCAATATCTGTTTTCATCATGTCATCCTAGCTGGTTAATTATTGGGAGGGGTTAAAGTTAATGTAGGTACAGCTTATGCTGATAATAATAAAATGCCCCTAATAAAATCTATTAAGATAAATCAATTTATTAGTTTTATTTTTCTAAAATTACTTTAACTTCAGGGAAAGTCTTAATTCAGGCATACTTAAAACAATAGTTGACCTAAGCCGCTATTGTCTCTTTAATTATCATAATCTAAGTTGGCTGAGAAGATGTGTATATTTGGTTAAGTTTTTATGAGGATTTACTGAAAAATTTCAGGTTTTTTATTGCTAGTTTGCAGGAAATACAGTTAGAAAGCCTTTTAGGTTAGGATATATGGTGGATTAAAGAAGGCAGCAAAATCAACATCCTATAAACTATATTCTTATCTTACCTTTTAATAAACACTAGAAAACGGTTTTTAGCCGGCATAGCTTCATCGGTTAGCAACTGTAATTGCTTGGATTTCGCCAGACAGATGATGGCTTCTATATCACGAATGCCACTATGATTATCACGCTGACGTAAGCTGTTATCAAACTGCTCATTACTAGCACTAGTAAATTTTCCCTCATATTTAAAGGGCCCGTAGACAGCAAATTTACCGTTTTTAGGCAGTGTATTAGCGACTAAGGCAAACATAGCTTCGACCAGCTCCCAAGCGATAATATGTAAAGTGTTGGCCGTAAATACGCCATCATACTGCTGGGTTAGCTCAATAGGTTGCTGCAAATCTAGGAGAATAGGACGCTGCAAATTCGCTGAGGGATAAGCACTAACCCAAGCATTAATACAATCATGATTGGCCAGCACATCACTGGTCTGCCATTGCAAATGCGGCAGGTGCTCTGCGAAATAAACGGCATGCTGACCCGTCCCTGAGCCTATCTCTAATACCCGCGTCGCATCAGCAAAATGGAAGCGCAATTTTTCTAAAATAGGAAATTTATTATTTTCACAAGCCTGTGAATAAGGCAGTGCCGGCTGTGCGTGAATACCGTTATTGCTTAAATTGCTCATAATGACTCATGCCTCGCCTATGATCTGATTCTCGCCTATGATTTAATTACAGTTTGGCTATAAAAATAGCGTTATCCCCCGCCTCTACAAGCACTGCTCCAACCTTACTTTAATACATCCCCGCTTCTACCCCGGCCGCCAAGGTCATCGCTAGCGTTTCTACCTCGTCAATAAAGTCGTCTTGCCAACTGCCTTTGAGTACCATGATAGGTTGGACCAATTGCCACCGTAACCCGGTAAAAATAGTTTCAAGCGCTCGCCTAGTGCCAGTACCATCAAAACCTGCACGGATATAGACGGCTATAGGCAGGCCTCGCTTCTCTTCTAAAACCGGATAGTAACATCGATCAAAAAAATCCTTGGTCAGCCCCGCCATATAGCTAAGGTTTTCAGTGGTGCCTAATAGTATGCCATCGGCTTGCAGCACATCTTCAGGCTCAGTATCTTGTGGCCGCTTACAAATTACCTTGACGTCAATATCTGGATGCCCAGCCCCCTTGCTAGCGGCATTGGCTAACTTTTCTGTATTCTCTGAGGGAGCATGGGTGATTATGAGTAGCGTTTTCATGATTACTGCTCAGCGTAATGAAAGCTCACCACTTGCTGAATATCAGGATGGACACTTTTGGCAACCGGACAATTTAGCGCGGCTTGCTCCAGTACCTTTTGTGTGCGCTCATCAAAGGATTGCTGAAATTGAATATCTATATGAACTTCACTGACTCGGCGCGGCTCAGCGGTCATAACCTTGGTCACCTCAGCGGTAGTGCCACTAATATCCAAATCCATGCTGTCGGCTTTAATCCCCATAATCGTCAACATACAACTGCCCAAACTACTGGCGAGTAAATCCGTCGGTGAAAAGGCTTGCCCTTTGCCATGATTATCGGTCGGGGCATCAGTAATAATCTGATTGTTAGACTGTAGATGGATGGATTGCGTGCGCAGATCGCCCTGATAAGTAACTGTAGCTGTGGTCATTATTTTTTCCTTTATAGTTTATAAATTTGGTTTTGGGGCGGCTTCAATACCCCTACAGTTACCATAGCAAAATCGCCCTTTTATTTATAGAGGCTTTGGTAGCGTTTTAGCTAGTGTCATTGACCAGCTTGTTAAGTAAACCGTTTGCCGTCTAACCGTGGTAGAGATGTGTTTTATGATTTGCAACACCTGTCGCAACTGCTATGATGAAATGGAAGATAATTTAATCAATATCTCAGCTCTAAGCATAAAGTTCAATCAATACAAATAATTGATACTTAAAAATTTTTTATGTTAAATGCACAGACTTCCCGCTAACTGTAACGCTCTAAATTCTTAGCCAATCACTCGAATAAGCCACTAGCCAAAGGATGGTATATGTCAACAATTCGCTTTCAACTACAAGATATCCCCGATGGTGGGATGACCTCTTTTCATCAAGATGAGCAGATTATTCTCGTTACTCGTGATGGTAATCAAGTCACTGCTATGCAAGGCAAATGCCCTCATGCAGGGGCAGATTTAGGCAATGGGCTGCGCTGTGACAAGCGTATTATTTGCCCGTGGCATCACGCCACTTTTGATGCACAAACTGGGGAGTTGCTCGAGCCTTTAGCCATCAATGGGCTAGAGCGTTATGAAGTTGAAGATGACGCGGCTAATCCTGATAATAAAATCGTCCACTTTGATAAACCCATTAAATTCAAAACTCCTGACTCGCAGCAACAAGATACTCATACCCTAATCATTGGCGGTGGTGGCGCAGGCTTTATGGCGGCTACCCATTTACGCGCCCAAGGCTATGCCGGTAACATTACCATGATTAGCGCGGATGACCATGCGCCTTATAACCGTCCCCTACTCTCAAAAATGTATCTGGCTGGCAATATTGACGAAGATAAACTGCTCCTCGGTGGTGGCTCATGGGCAGAAAAAAACTCAGTAGCGCTACGGATAAATACTAAAGCTAACGAGATTAATCCTGAAACCAAACAAGTGACTTTGGATAATGGTGAGCAACTCAGTGCAGACTATTTAATTATCGCTACCGGTGCCGCTGCGCAGCGACCACCTATCGCAGGTGTCGAGCTGGATGGCGTCTATGTGATGCACTCTTTTAGTGATGCTAAAACCATTGCCGAAGCGGTTGATAATAAGAAGGTGGTCATTATAGGTACCGGATTTATCGGTATGGAAGCGGCAGCCAGTCTGTCGCAGCGCGGCACCACGGCTTCTATTACAGTCATAGGCATGAGTGATAGTGTCATGAACAATATCATTTCACCGCAAGTTGGTGCTGGCTTACAACAGTTGCATGAGTCTCATGGAGTAGTTTTTCAGATGGGCGCCGCGGTCAATGAGATTACCGGTTCGGCAGGTAAAGTAGCAGGCGTCACCTTAAAGTCCGGTAAGACCATTGACGCTGATGTCGTAATAATGGGTACAGGCGTAAAACCTAGAGTAGAAGTGATTCAGACGACTAAGAAAGACCCGAGAGCGGGGGTGAATGTCTCAGCCAACCTTATGCTTGAGCAAGGTGCTTACGCCCTAGGGGATATTGCTAATACCAATAGCGTCTTGGGTAAACTGCGTATCGAACATTGGCGTGTAGCCTTACAGCACGGCATGATCGCTGCCGAAAACATCTTGAATCAAGGCAATGATGCTATCGAAGTCAGAGCTTTTGATGAGCGGGTGCCGTTCTTTTGGACCCAGCAGTTTGGTAAGAGCCTTCGCTATATTGGTCATGCTGAGACCACAGCACATGCCATACTTCGCGGCAATCCCAATGAGCTTAACTACGTAGAGTTTTACTTTAACGATGATAGTGATGATGCTAAGGTCGTTGCTGCTAGTGGTTTAGCGCATGATAAAGATATCATAGCGATTGGTGAGCTAATCCGCTTGGGGCATTCACCGACTAGGGCGCAGATTAGAGATGGGTTGGATGTTGTGCAGCATTTACAGGATATTGCTTAGCCTATACTAGCGACTCAGCATTTTCTCAACGCCCAAGTTATCTCAAAATAGATAGCTTGGGTTTTTTTATTCTGTACTGCTAGATACTAAATATTGTTGGATTAGTCAGTTAATTAGTTATTCATTAGGATTTAAGGCTTAGATTCTTTTAGAAAAGGAGCTATTTATGACCACTACTGTAATTATAAATAAAAAACCATTTTTTTATCATTTTTTGACAAAATAAGTGTCAGCTATTGTGTTTTGAGAATTTATGCTTAATCTTATTACACATTTTTTCCTTCCTTGTTTTGAATATAAGAAGCAATTTTTGTTTTCGTTTTTGCATCTTTGAAATATCTATTAAATGAAAATGATTCATCTTTTCCTTGAGTATATTTCACTAACTCTGAAACATACTTTAAAGCTACAGGAACTAGCTTAATAGCTTCTTCATAATTAAGCCTATCTATACCTCTTTCATCACATATTTGAGCTACAGCAAATAAAACATGATACGCTCCATCAATTAGAAACAACAGTTCAGTATCGAACTCTTCTTGTTTCCTAATAGCCGATTGTAAACTTTTCTTAATAGATTCAATTGAATTTAATATTTTCAATGAACATAACAATTCATCTACAATTAACTCGTCAGTAAAAACTTGATCGTAAAGATCTGAGAATATTCTACCTCTATCCTTTTTTGCTACTTCTGGCAACTCAAGACCATATGCTAAATGTGCTTGTCCTGCTGTTAAAGCATCAATACGGATAGATTTGGGCTTATCCGAATGTTGGCTCAACTTTCTTTCATAAAACAAGCCCATACTTTCAAAAGCTTCTTCTAGCTTTTTCTGAATATAATCATTTGAGCGTAAATCACGACTCTTAATAGGAGTTTGGCTATTTGTAGATTCAGCTATGGCTAAGCTCACGGGTTGAGATTTCGTCTCGATTATTCTAATTAGTATTAAAACATCGTCTAGCTTTTCTGGTGCAATTTGACTTGCTTCAAATAGAGCATTTGATGTCTGACCACCATTTACAATTTGAATGTTTTTAAGTTCTACAATTGGCGCACGTTTTCCTTTAGGGTATGAGAAAGAATCACAGGTTATAGTAATACCATTATTCAAATACCAAAATAGTGGATTGTCTTCAGAAAGGGCAGTCTCAATAATTTTCCTATTAATCTTATTCGTACGACTTAAATAAACGCGTACATTATCATTAAATATTTCTTTTTGTACTATTGAAGGATCTTCAGGATCCGTGATAATTCTCACTAATTCGGCTGCTTCTACAGTACATATCAACCCCCTGATACTACCATCTGTTCGGTCGAAATAATCTTTATCCACCACTTGAATCTGGTTGTTAATCGTCGCAGTTTTTTTATCAACAAACATCTCGACAATAGAGTCAAGACTATGATGATGAACGTTAAAGTACTTAAATTTACCTAAGGCCGCATTAGCTCGGTCTCTTTCCCCAGCTTGCATTGGCAAGGTATTACCGCAAAAATGAACTTCAATTGAAGGTTTTGGCTTATCTAACGCAACCCACATTTCCTTCACTTTATTCCACAATATAGGGTTGCAAGTATTTTCTAGCGACTTATTGAGATCTAGGAGGTCATCAAAGAATGATACTAACTTGTCAATTTCACCACTTGGAAAGTTCTTTTTAGTATTTTCAAACGTATTCACATATTTAAATTGAAATACATGTAATGCATTACGACCATCTCTATCATCAATAAAAACAGCATCAACTCCGCGATCTTTAGAACCATCAGTTATAGAGTCTTCAGCTTCTTCATCTGAAACTCCTAATAATGAGGATACCATTAAAATTGGGAAGGCTTTTTGTTCAGTATCAATACCATTCTCAGGGTCTAGATATGACTTAACCTTATGACCTAAAGTGTTCCAATCTAATAAATTAGCCATACAACTTCCTTTCTTTAGAATACTTTATAATATCTAACTGACATATAAAATTTTAATGATTCGAATTTAGCACTAATATCACTAATCAACAATATATAGTCAGTCTACTCAAGATTTGACACAGAGTCACTGATATAAGTTTGCGTCTGCCTCAGTCATATAATGACTTCTAGCCAGAAAATTTATATCAGTGACTCGCAAAGCACCAGTTTTAAAAAGGATTGACTATAGATGCATCAATAAAAACACTTCATTGACTATTCTACAACTATAAATAATTTGTTAGATAATTAATATCGATTAATAGGAAATAGTGGAGCTCTATATTGTACAGGCAAATAATAGCGCTACCGACTATAACTAAGCGTTTACAGCAACTATATTTTTATACAATTAGGAGCTTGGCCCATGCATATGAGAAAAAATATTCAAGCACTACGAACCATCGAAAAGAAAGTTTTTTTATCGCTTAATTTAATCAAGAAGTTGATTTGAAACAGGATGCTATTGCTAATCGCACACATTATTGTCATGCGAAAAGCACGAATAGCTTTGAGCTAGACAACGGCTAGCGCCCATATAATTCATCGATTAACTCAGCCAGCTGTTTTTTAAACACTTTAACCAGCCCTATAGCCGCAAAAACCAGCCAAGCGAGATAAATAGGTAGCCATAAGTAGCGCCATTTAATAGAAAAGAAGACAGCAGAAGGTGTGTCAGTAAATCCATATATCATTAAATTGAGCAGTAGCGTCAGTATAAAACCATACAGGCTAACGCGTAACAGTGAATATCGTTTAGAGAACATTGTCATTCCCCCTTTATCAGCAGTGCATCGTTAAAGAAGACCACCTCACTCCTTACCTTAGCCTGACTACGCCCATTAAGCAATTAAACTACTGCATGAAACCCTATTAAGATTGCTCCTTCCTTTTTTAAAGGAAGGTTGGGATGGATTGCGTTTAAGCAATTAAATATACGACAAAGCCCCCGGTGCGTCAGCACTGGGGGCTTTTTTATTTGGAGCTAGGAATACGAAACTATAGGCAAAGAAAAGCCCCAACTAACATAGTTAGTTGGGGCTAATCAGGGTATAGGGAGCTGACGATGACCTACTCTCACATGGGCGAACCACACTACCATTGGCGCTAAGACGTTTCACTTCTGAGTTCGAGAAGGGATCAGGTGGTTCCGTCTTGCTATTGTCGTCAGCAAAGGGGGTATAGATATGAGTCTAAAAGTATTTGGGTTGAGCTTTGCTTATATTAAGCGGTATGACTGAATCAAGCTTGCATTAGCAAGTATGATATAAAATCGTTATAACTAGACAATACAAACCACTTGGGTGTTGTATGGTCAAGCCGATCGAGCAATTAGTACAGGTTAGCTACACGCATCGCTGCGCTTCCACACCCTGCCTATCAACGTCCTAGTCTTGAACGGCTCTTAGGGGAAATCTTATCTTGAGGTAGGCTTCCCGCTTAGATGCTTTCAGCGGTTATCCCATCCGAACGTAGCTACCGGGCA